>CALMZV010000184.1 GCA_937870755.1 uncultured Methylocystaceae bacterium | reverse complement strand
GCGCGGCGGCGGCCTGCGTCGGGTTGATGCGGACGATCCTGACGACCTGCTGGCGATTGCCGCTGCCAAGGCGCAGCTCGGCCGCGCCGAACAGGCGGTCCACGATCAGGACGTTCTGGTGGATGCGGGAGTTGACGATCTGCGGTTCGCCGTCCGTGCCGAGCACGAAGATCGGCGGCATCTCGCCCTGCACGATGCCGGCCGGGAAGACGACATAGACGCGGCGGCCATCGTCGAAGACGGAAACCGGCCGCCACGGCGGGCTATCGCCTGTCAGGCCGTAGCGATAGTTCCGCGCGGCCTCGGCCGGGATAATCGGCGCGGCCGGGACGGTCTGGCGCTGGCCTGCTGGCGGTGTGGGATAGGCCCATGCCACGGCCGGCATGTAGAGCGATTCCCGCGCGCGAAGCTCGATCATGTAGGTGCGCCGGTCGGTGGTGACGACAAGGTTGGTGGAAATGTCGGGGCGCGTCGGCTTCACGAGGATATGGACGCGGCGGTTCGCACCGCTGCCGCTCTCGGTGTCACCGATGATCCAGCGGGCGGTGTCGCCGGCCGCGATCGGCCCCGCGCCGGTCAGGCTCTCGCCCGGCTCCAGCGCAATGGTCGTGATCTGCCCGACTGCGGCATAGACCTGATAGAGCGCGCCTTCGGACCACGGATAAATCTGGATAGCATTGTAGTAGCCTTCGCGGCGCGGCTCTACACGGGCGGCGGCATTGGCGTTCTCGACGCGGCCGGTGGGCGTGGCGGCGGCGGTGCCGCCGCGCGCCACGGTCCACGCGGGCGGAACATGCAGAGGCCGGGGCGTGTTGTCGGTTGCCGCCGCCTGCACGGTCGGCAGCGGCGGCACGCTGTCGTCATAGCTCCATTGCTGCGTGCGATTGGTGGCGCAGCCTGCGAGCACGGTGGCCGAAAGCAGCATGGCCGCAACGGCGGGCGTGCGGGTGATCGTCCTCATTGGCTCATCTCCCGCGACCATGAGATTGCATTGACATAGATTCCGAGCGGATTGGCGCGCAGGCGTTCGGCGTTGCGCGGCGGCTGGATCACGATGGTGAGGATCGCGGTCCATCGCTCGGTCGTGGCGAGCTGACCGTTCTCGAAGTGCCGTTCGGTCCATGCGATGCGGAAGCTGGTCGGAGATGCCCGGATGACGCTCGAGACCTCGACGGCGACCTGCTGACGGCCGACGCGGGTGAACGGGTCGTTGGCACGGGCGTAGTCGTTCAAGGCTGCCGCGCCCCGGTCGGTGGTGAACTCGTAGGCCCGAAGCCAATTCTGGCGGACAATGATGGCGTCGGCCGGAATGGCGCGGACCTGCTCGATGAAGCGGCCGAGATGGAACGCGATCTGCGGGTCAGTCGGGCGATAATCGGCGTTCGCGGGCGCGACGGCCTGCGCCTGCCCAAGATTATCGACCTGCACCACCCAGGGCACCACGGTCCCGCGTGCGGACTGCCAGACAAGGGCGGACGCGAAGCCGGCTGAAAGGATCAGGGAGCCGAAGGCCATGAGCCGCCAGTTCCTCGCCTGCACGCGGGCCGAGCCGATACGCTCGTCCCATGCCTGCGCGGCCTTCTGATAGGGTGTCTCTGGTTCCGGCGATTTGCCGTAATGGGTCGATGGTCGTTTGAAGATGCTCATGAGCGGTCACTTTCGGAAAGGTTGATGGAGGAACCGGAGCCGTGGCTGTCGCCGGAGCGCACCGCATGGGCGGCCATGGTCGTGCCGTGGTTCATCGCCTGCGAGCGCCGCATCTGCTGCGCCCATCCGGGAGGGGGGCCGGCCGATGCGGATGATGAGGCCGGGGCGGCGCTCACGCCGCCGACCGTGCCCATCGACGATGTGCCGCCACCGGCGGCAAAGCCTGCGCGCGCCCCATCGGTGAAGCTGGACTTGACGGATTCGCTGGCACGCGCGGCGGCACGTTTCAGGGGTGAGATGGCGGCCGATCCTGCGGCGCGTGCAACGCCGCCGAGGCCCGAAGCAACGCCTGCCGCCCCAGACTGACCGAGCGAGCCGACGCTATAGGCTGCGGTCGCCGCGCCCGCGGTGGTGGCACCTCCGCGGACGGCCGCGGCCCCGCCGGACAGGGCAGCGGCACCGCCCTTCGCGGCGAGCATGGTTGCGCCGCCAGCGGCGACGGCTGCGCCGCCGACCGCAAGGCCGGTTCCCACGGCCGCGCCCGCGCCAAGCTGCGGGCCGCCCGAAACGATGCCGTTGGCGATTCCGGGGCCGAAGATGCCGAGGCCGAGCAGCGACAGCGCGGCGAGCACAATCGCCATGGCGTCGTCGATGGTCGGGGTCGCCCCGCCGAAACCGGCCGTGAACTGGGAAAACAAGGTGCTGCCGATGCCGATGATGACGGCGAGCACCAGAACCTTGATGCCGGACGACACCACGTTGCCAAGCACCTGCTCGGCCATGAAGGCGGTCTTGCCGAACAGGCCGAAGGGGATCAGCACGAAGCCGGCGAGTGTGGTCAGCTTGAACTCGATCAGCGTCACGAAAAGCTGGATGGCGAGGATGAAGAAGGCCAGCACCACCAGCGCCCAGGCAAACAGCAGGCACGCGATCTGGATGAAGTTCTCGAAGAACGCGATCCAGCCCATGAGGTCGGAAATGGAGTCGAGGAGCGGCCGTCCCGCGTCGAGGCCAGTCTGTGCCACGCGGCCGGGACGCATCAGGTCTTCGACGGAAAAGCCGGTGCCGGACGCCATCAAGCCGAGGCCGGCGAAGCTCTCGAAGACGATGCGCGCGAGGTTGTTCCAGTTGGAGATGATGTAGGCGAAGACCCCGACGAACAGCGTCTTTTTCACCAGCCGCGCGATAATGTCGTCATCCGCGCCCCATGCCCAAAACAGCGCGGCGAGCGTCACGTCGATAACGATCAGGGTGGTGGCGATGAACGCCACCTCGCCGCCGAGCAGGCCAAACCCGCTGTCGATGTAGGAGGTGAAAACCCCTAGAAACGAGTCGATGACGCCCGTGTTGCCCATGGTCAGCGCGCCTCGCTGCGGTCACGGCCGAGGAAACGGTCACGGGATTCAGCCCAAGCGGCGAGGCAGTCGGCGTCACTCGCCGCCGCCTCGCCGAGTTGCTGGCAACGGCGCAGGGTTTCGCGCAGGGGATCGGCCGGCGGCTGGAGGGCCGGCGCTGGGGGTGGCGCGGAAGGTTCGTCCTTCCGCGCCATGTCGATTGCGGTCGCCGTGACGGCGATGGCGATGAACACCACGGCCCCGAGCCGGGCCAGCATCTTGCCGTCCATGGCGAGCCTCCCGGTCAGTTGTTGCCGTTGTTGAACATCTGTGCGTTGCCCGGCTGATAACCGCTGCCCGGCGTCAGGAAGCGCTCGCGCTGGATGCGACCCTGCTCGGCGGCCGTCGCGCGTTCGGCCTCCGACAAAGCGTTCGCCCGGCCATTGGCGGAGATGACGGCGATCAGGTCGGAGAGCTGCTGCGACTGGAGCGCCAATAGTTGATTGCCAGCCTGCGTCGCCTGCAATGCCCCGGTCGCGCCCTGACTCTGGCCGACAAGCGCGGCCATCTCGGCGCGGTTGGTGTCGATATTGCCGACCGCGCCTGCCTGCACGCGCATCGCGTCCTGCAAGCCGCCGACCGTGTTTTCCCAGCGGCCACGCGCATCGGCGACAAGCTGGGCTTCGGTCGCCGAAAGCGAGACGTTGCCATATTGCTGCTGGAACGCTTGGTCGATCTGCCCGACCTCGAAGGCAATATTCTGCGCCTGTCCCAAAAGCTGCTGCGTGCGCTGGACGTTCTGCTGGAGCTGCTGGAGCGAGGAATGCGGCAGGCTCGCAAGGTTACGGGCCTGATTGATGAGCATCTGCGCTTCATTCTGGAGGCTGGTGATCTGGTTGTTGATCTGCTCCAGCGTGCGCGCGGCCGTCAGGACGTTTTGCGCGTAGTTGGACGGGTCGTAGACGATCCGGCCGAAAAGCTGGGCATGGGCCGGTGCCGCCGCCATTGGGGAAAGCGCGACCGGCACGGCAAGCGCCAGCGCGAGGGCCGAGGCCCCGACGATTTTGGGATAGGTCATGGAAGAATCTCCTGTGTGGGGTGGGTATCGAGCCGGGCCGGCGCGGCGGATTCCGGCCGGTCGGCAAGATTGGTGAGGTTCGGGATCAGGTCGGCCGCCCAATCGACGCCGCGCGCCCGTAGCCATGCGGCGAGGAAGCCGTCGCGGCCGGCCTCAGTGACGATCTGCGCAATGAGCGTCTGGTCGGATTTGGCGGATGCGGCGCAGAGCGCGAGGCCGACTTCGGACAGGCCAAGCTCGAACAGGCGATTGCCCCTGCGGCTTTGGCAGTAATAATCCCGCTTGGGCGTGGCCCGTGCGAGGATTTCGATCTGGCGGTCATTGAGGCCGAAGCGGCGATAGATGGCCGTGATCTGCGGTTCGATGGCCCGTTCGTTCGGCAGCAAGAGCCGCGTCGGGCAGCTCTCGATAATGGCGGGCGCGATGTTGCTGCCGTCAATGTCCGACAGGCTTTGCGTGGCGAAGATGACGCTGGCGTTCTTCTTGCGCAGCGTTTTCAGCCATTCGCGGAGCTGGCCGGCGAAACCCTCGTCGTCCAGCGCAAGCCAACCCTCGTCGATGATGAGCAGCGTCGGCCGCCCGTCGAGCCGGTCGCCGATACGATGGAACAGATAGGCGAGCACGGCCGGGGCCGCGCCGGTCCCGACAAGGCCCTCGATCTCGAACGCCTGCACATCGGCCGAGCCGAGATGTTCGGCTTCGGCGTCGAGCAGCCGGCCATAGGCACCGCCGACGCAGAACGGGCGCAATGCCTGCTTCAAGTCGTTCGACTGGAGCAGCACGGCAAGGCCGGTGATGGTGCGTTCTTCGACCGGCGCGGACGCAAGCGAAGTCAGCGCCGTCCAAAGATGCTCCTTTACCTCCGGCGTGATGGCAACGCCCTCGCGCATGAGGATGGCGGCGATCCAATCGCCGGCCCATGCCCGTTCATAGGTGTCGTGGATGCGGGCGAGCGGCTGGAGCGAAACGGACGCCTCAGCCCCTTCTGTCAGTCCACCGCCGAGGTCGTGCCAGTCGCCGCCCATGGCGAGCGACGCAGCGCGGATGCTGCCGCCGAAGTCGAAGGCGAAGACTTGACTAGCCTCATAGCGGCGGAACTGGAGCGCCATGAGCGCCAGCAGGACGCTCTTGCCCGCGCCGGTCGGGCCGACGACTAGAGTATGCCCCACGTCGCCGACATGGAGGGAAAACCGGAACGGGGTTGAGCCTTCGGTCTTTCCGAAGAGCAAAGGGGGCGCACCGAAATGCTCGTCCCGTTCCGGCCCCGCCCACACCGCCGA
>CALMZV010000183.1 GCA_937870755.1 uncultured Methylocystaceae bacterium | reverse complement strand
GACCTGTCGCTGTGGCTGCCGCGCGCTCTCGGAATGATGTAGCTCCGGCCCCCGGACAGTCGTTCCGAGCGACCTGCGCCACGAGCGACGCCAGGGCGCCGCTCACATCTTCTTGCGGCCGCGCGCGAGCGCGTCCGGGTCGAGGATGGCGTCGAGTTGATCCGACGTCATGAGGCCCTTCTCGATCACCACGTCGCGCACGGTTTTGCCTTCGCGATGGGCCGCCAGCGCGACTTCGGTCGCCGCCGCATAGCCGATCTTCGGATTGAGCGCGGTGACGAGCGCGAGCGAGCGCTCCACGATCTCGGCGAGGCGATGGGGATGGGCCCTGATGCCGCGCACGCACCGTTCGGCGAGCACGAGGCAGGCCTGGCGCATCTGCGTGAGACTGCGAAACAGCGAATGCGCAATGATCGGCTCGAAGGCGTTCAGTTCGAGCTGGCCGGCCTCGGCCGCGAAACTCACCGTCACGTCCTGCCCGATGACGGCGAAGGCGACCTGATTGACGACTTCGGGAATGACCGGATTGACCTTGCCGGGCATGATGGAGGAGCCGGCCTGCACCGGCGGCAGTTCGATCTCGCCGAACCCGCCGCGCGGGCCGGACGACAGCAGCCGCAGATCGTTGCAGGTTTTCGACAGTTTGACCGCCACGCGTTTCAGCACGCCCGACAGTTGCACGAAGGCGCCGGCGTCCTGCGTCGCCTCCACGAGGTCCGGCGCGGTTTCGAGCGACAGGCCGGTCAGGTCCGACAGATGCACCCGCACCGCCTCGGTATAGCCCACGACCGCGTTGATGCCGGTGCCGATGGCGGTCGCGCCGAGGCTGATCTCGTGCAGCAGCGTCGACGCCTCGCGCAGCCGTTCGATGTCCTCGCCGAGCGTGACCGCATAGGCGCGGAATTCCTGGCCCAACGTCATCGGCACGGCGTCCTGCAACTGGGTGCGGCCGATCTTCACCAGCGGATCGAATTCCACCGCCTTGTCGGCGAAGGCGCCGCGCAGCGTCTCCATCGCCGCGCACAGGCGCGCGATGCCGGCGATGAGCGCGAGCTTGATGGCGGTCGGATAGACGTCGTTGGTGCTCTGGCAGAGATTGACGTGTTCGTTGGGGTGCAGCGTCGCGTAATCGCCCTTGGGGCGGCCCATATGTTCGAGCGCGCGATTGGCGATGACCTCGTTGGCGTTCATGTTGGTGGAGGTGCCGGCGCCGCCCTGAATGACGTCGACCACGAACTGGTCGCGCAGCGCGCCCGCGCGAATGTCCTGGCACGCGGCGACGATGGCGGCGGCGCGCGGCGCGTCGAGCGCGCCGAGGTCGCGGTTGGCGAGAGCCGCGGCCTGTTTGACCAGCGCCAGCGCCACGATCAGATCGGGATACTGGCCGATGGGCACGCCGGTGATCGGAAAATTCTCGATCGCGCGCGCGGTGTGCACGCCCCAATAGGCGTCGGCCGGCACATCCTTGTCGCCGAGCAGATCGTGTTCGCGGCGCGTCGTCATTGCTGTTTCGCGCGCCAGTCCCTGACGGTCGCGAGCGCGTTCTGGATGTGGCGCGTGGCGCCGGGATCGGCGAGCGCGGACAGAATCCGGCCCTGCGGCGAGATGACGTAGGAAATGCGGCGCGCGTAAGCGGTCTGGCCGGCGGCGGCGTCGTAGGCCCTGATGACCTTGAAATCCGGATCGGCGCCGACCGCGAACTTGTCTCGGCATTCGAGCGAGGAGAACTCGCGCTGGGTTGCGAGCGTGTCGGCGGAGACGCCGATGACGGTCGCGTTCATGCTCGCGAATTCGTCGGTCGCCTCGGCGAATTCGTGCGCCTCCTCCGTGCAGACCTTGGTGAAGGACTTCGGATAGAAATACAGAACGACCGGGCCCTTCTTCAGAGCCTCCGCCAGCGCGAAGGTGAAATTCCTGCCGGCCAGCGCGGCCTCGATGGTGAAATCGGGCGCGGCGGCGCCGGGCCTCAGTTCGGCGCGGGCCGGGCCGGCGGTCAGCGCGAGGGCTGCGGCGAGCAGGAAGAGTCTTGGGATCATGACGCGCTCCCGTGGCAGGGGGTGGATGGTGCGCTCGCCGCCGCCTCCCTGACAATAGGTCGCAGGCGACCACATTGACTTAAGGCGCGCGACGGCCGATTGCGACCGTCAATCTTTCCGCTGGCTATTTTGAGGTTGACGATGACGACCGCCGCTATGTTGTATCGCGTTCCGGTGCTGGGCTGGTTCCTGCGCGACGCGGTCGAAGGTTTGCCGGACGCGAAATATTTCTTCGCGTTCAACGTCGTGGTCACGCTTGCGCTGCTGTTGTGGTTCGTGGGCTACCCGGTGGCGATCGGGCTCGGGTTGGCGGGCACGGCGGCGGCGTTTTTCGTTCTGATCGCGCTGACGGCGACCGACCTGATCGACAACGCGCGCCGCAAGCTCGGCCGCTGAGGCGCCTTCAGGCGCGCGCGAACGTGTGGGCGCGGGGCGCCTGCACAGCGCGGCCTTCCAGATGCGCCCGCAGGTCGGCGATGTTGGCGAGGTTGGCCTTGTAGAAGAAGTCGGCCGCCCAGCCGACGACGGGCGTGGCGCTGAGCAGCGTGTCGAGGCCGATGCGGGCCGCCATGCGCGCGAGCATGGCTGCGGGCGCGCCATGCCGGTAGGCCTCGTAGACGATGTAGGCGGCCAGGCCCTGCGCGACCACGGGGCCGACGCCCGGCACGAAATCCAGAACGCCGTCGAGGCCGATGCGCCGGTTGATGAGCGGCACGCGCCATTCAGCGTCGAGCAGGCGGGCGAGCCGCTCCAGGCGCTTGAGCGTGTCGAGGGTCTTGGTCGTGTGATAGGCGATGGTCATCGACAGGGTCCGGTTTCGTTCGCGCGGGAAAATGGGGAGGGACGCGCGCGTTTCAAGGCCTCTCGCTCGCGGCGCGCGGTTCGTCTAGACTCCACGCGCGAGCGCAGCGCGACGACTGCGCAGGGCAAGGGAGCGAAAATGTTCAGTCACGTCATGGTCGGTTCGAACGACATCACGCGGTCCAAGAAGTTCTACGACGCCCTGTTTCAGGCGATCGGCGGCAAGCCGGGCGTGCAGGACGACAAGGGACGGGTTCTCTACATCCACAACGGCGCGCTGTTCATGGTGACGAAGCCGATCGACGGGCAAACGGCGACCCACGCCAACGGCGGCACCATCGGCTTTTCGGTGGAGAACGCCGACCAGGCGAACGCGTGGCACGCGGCGGGCGTGGCGAACGGCGGCAAGGCGATCGAAGACCCGCCGGGCGTGCGCAGCGCGGGCGGCCGCAGCCTCTATCTGGCCTATCTGCGCGATCCGGACGGCAACAAGATCTGCGCGTTGCAGCGCATGAAGAGCTGAGCGCGAGCCTCGTCCTCTCTCCGCGCGGGGAGGGGGCGAGGCGCCTATGCGGGCAGCGCCAGAATGTCCACGTGGTCCAGGCCCGAGATGGAATCGCGCAGCGCGTCCAGTTCGCCGATCGGGCGCCATTGTCCGCGTCCGTCGAGCACGCAGAACCGCCCGTAATGGGCGAGCGCGTCGCGCAGCAGTTCATAGGTCCCCGCGCGCCGCATCCCGTAGGGCCAGAACTCCGCGACGATCGGCGGTCTGGCGGCCAGCGCCGCCGGCGCGCCGGACAGCACCTTGCCTTCGTAGCCCTGCACGTCCATCCAGATGATGCAGTCGTGGGGTCGCAGGTCCGGCAGCAACGTATCGAGCCGCGACGTGCGGATCGCGATCTTGGCCCGCGCGTTTTCGTTGAACGCGTTCTCGCTCGAGTCGACAAACAACCGGTTGTCGCCGGTGTTGTCTTCGGAAATCTCGAGTTCGGCCGCGCCATCGCTGTCCGACAGCGCCATTTCGTGGACGGCGAGGCGCCGTACCAGGCGTCGCCGCCCCACATCGCGGACGGGTCGTAGTCCAGCTCGAACTCGATATTGGGCGGCAGGTTGCCGTTGTATTCGATGCAGGCGAAGCGCGGCGTCGATGAAATCGCGCGCCACAGATGCGACGTGTTCATGTCCACGTCGACCGACAGGAAGTCGATCTCGCCGAGACCGGCCTCTTCGATGATCCGCTGCACGTTCTCGCGCGTGACGAAGGCCTCGACCACCTTGAGCCGGCCTTCCGCGATCTCGCGCGCGAACACCTGTTTCGCCCGCGCGACGTGCGCGCCGGAGCCCTCCACCCAAAGGCCCTTCCAGCCCTGGGTCAGCAGGAGCCGGGTGTTCGATTCCTCGCCCGATTCCGTGCCGATCTCGACGAAGGTGCGCGGTCCGGGACCGAGACGCTGGACGATCTCGGCGATGATGGAGTCCTCGAAATTCTGCGAGAACATGTGGGCGTTATAGCGCGAGACGATCTTCTCGCCCTGGCGCGCGAGCTTGTCGGCCAGCAACCGGTCCTGCGCGAAATCGGAGAAACTGGACTGCAACATCCTGATTTCGTGGGATATCCACTCGACCAGCCGATTGCCGTCGCGTTGCGCCCTGGCGCCGAACAAATCCAATGCGAGTCCCCCGATTTCGTCGCGCACCAGAAGACGAATGAGGGCGCGTCTGTCAATGGCCGGGCCCGGCGCGAGACGAGCCGCTCTACAGGCTGGTCAGGCGCAGCGCGTCGATGAGGGCGTCGCGCTCGGCCCTGCGTTGCGCGAGTTCGGCCGCCGCGGCGCGCCGCGTCGTCGCGTTCGCGCCCGCGCCGATCATCCCGCCGAGACAGGCGGCGACCGCCAGCAGCGCGCCGATCGTCGAATGGACGAGACCGAACAGCGTCGCCGCCAGCCAGAGCGCGCCGGCGGCGAACGCGAGCCGCGAGAGGAGGATCGCCTTGCGGCAGGTCTCGATCTCGTCGTGCAGCGCGTCGATGCGCTCCTCCAGCGCGGCGATGGGGTCATCGGGGGCATCGATCATGCGGGGCGAGTATGACTCCCTCTCCCCGCTTGCGGGGAGGGGTGAGGTGAGGGGCCGAACGGCCGCTTTTATGGCGCGGCCGCCCCTCATCCGGCCTTCGGCCGCCTTCTCCCCGCGGGCGGGGAGAAGGGAAGCCGCGCGTTTACGAACACCCCGTCGTCGATCCACACGTGTCGCACTTCAAACACGTGCCGTTGCGCACCAGCGTGAAATTCGCACATTCGGGGCAGGCTTCGCCGACGTAGCCCTTCATCCGCGCTTCCGCGCGTTTTTCGGCCACGAGGTCGGCGGCCGACGGCTCGGCCCAGCCCAGCTTGTCGAGCTCGCGCGCGACGTCGGCGACCTCGTGCGCGATGTCGGGCTTGAGCGCGGTCGCGCCCTGCGTGGCGAAGGCGGTCGGCGTGGAGACCGAGCGGCCTTCCACCAGCGGTTCGCTCTGTTGCGCGCCGCCCGTCACCAGCATCAGCCGGTCGGTCTTGGAGCGCACCAGCCCGCGCGAGACGAGGGTGGGGGCCGCTTTCGCGCCTTCCGGCGCCTTGCCTTCCTCCTCGCCCTTGCCCATCGCGGTGTAGCCGATGTCCTCCGGCGACACATGCGCGAGGTCGTTGCGCTGGAGATAGGAGATCGCCAGTTCGCGGAACACGTAGTCGAGAATCGAGGTCGCGTTCTTGATCGCGTCGTTGCCCTGCACGAAGCCCGCCGGTTCGAACCGCGTGAAGGTGAAGGCGTCGACATATTCCTCGAGCGGCACGCCGTATTGCAGGCCCAGCGAAATCGCGATCGCGAAATTGTTCATCAGCGAGCGGAAGGCCGCGCCTTCCTTGTGCATGTCGATGAAGATTTCGCCCAAGCGGCCGTCGCCGTATTCGCCGGTGCGCAGATAGACCTTGTGGCCGCCGACGATCGCCTTCTGCGTGTAGCCCTTGCGGCGGTCGGGCAGTTTCTCGCGCTCGCGCATCACATGCACGCGCTCGATCACACGCTCCACGATCTTCTCGGCCACCGCCGCGGCGCGCGCGGGCTGGTTGGACGCGATGATGTCGGCGATCGCGTCCTCGGCCTCGTCCTCCTCGTCGGCGATCAACTGGCTATTGAGCGGTTGCGAGAGTTTCGAGCCGTCGCGGTAGAGGGCGTTGGCTTTCACGCCGAGCCGCCAGGACAGCATGTAGCTTTCCTTGCAGTCCTCGACGCTCGCCTCGTTCGGCATGTTGATGGTCTTGGAGATGGCGCCGGTGATGAACGGCTGCGCCGCCGCCATCATGCGGATGTGGCTTTCGACCGACAGATAACGCTTGCCGGTGCGCCCGCACGGATTGGCGCAGTCGAACACCGCGTAATGTTCGGTCTTGAGGAACGGCGCGCCTTCGAGCGTCATGGCGCCGCAGACGTGGATGTTGGCGGCCTCGATCTCCTGTTTCGAGAATCCCAGATGCGCCAGCAGTTCGAACGAGGGGTCTTCCAGCCTCTCGGCCGGCACGGCGAGCGCGCCGGTGAGGAAGTCCGCGCCGAGCGTCCATTTGTTGAAGACGAACTTGATGTCGAAGGCCGACGCCAGCCCTTTTTCGATCGCCTCGATCTTCTCGTCGGTGAAACCCTTGGCCTTCAGGCTCGCCGGATTGACGCCGGGCGCCTGTTTGAGCGAGCCGTGGCCGACCGCATAGGCCTCGATCTCGGCGATCTCGCTCTCGCGATAGCCGAGCGTGCGCAATGCTTCCGGCACGGCGCGATTGATGATCTTGAAGTAGCCGCCGCCGGCGAGCTTCTTGAACTTCACCAGCGCGAAATCGGGTTCGATTCCGGTCGTGTCGCAATCCATCACCAGGCCGATGGTGCCGGTCGGCGCCACGACGGACACCTGCGCGTTGCGATATCCGTGCTTTTCGCCGAGCGCGAGCGCGTCGTCCCACGCCTTCTTCGCGCGGTCGACGAGGTCGTGCTGCGGGCAGGCGGCGTGGTCGAGCGGCACGGGATTGACCGACAGTTTCTCGAAGCCCGCCGCCTCGCCATACGCGGCGCGGCGATGGTTGCGCACCACGCGCAGCATGTCGTCGGCGTTGCGGGCGTAGTCGGTGAACGGACCCAGCTCCTTCGCCATTTCGGCGGACGTGGCGTAGCACACGCCCGTCATGATGGCCGACAGCGCGCCGCACAGCGCGCGACCCTCGGGCGAATCATAGGCGATGCCCGACGACATGAGCAGGCCGCCCACGTTGGCGTAGCCGAGGCCGAGCGTGCGGTAGTCGTAGGACAGTTGCGCGATCTCGCGCGAGGGGAACTGCGCCATCAGCACCGAGATTTCGAGCACGATGGTCCACAGCCGCACGGCGTGTTCGTAGGCCGCGACATCGAACCGGTTGGTCGCGGCGTCGCGGAACTGGAGCAGGTTGAGCGATGCGAGATTGCAGGCCGTGTCGTCGAGGAACATGTATTCCGAACACGGATTGGACGCCACGATCGGACCGGCCTTCGGGCAGGTGTGCCAGTCGTTGATGGTGGTGTGGAACTGGATGCCGGGATCGGCCGAGGCCCACGCGGCGTAGCCCACGTGCTCCCAAAGATCGCGGGCGCGCAGCGTCTTGTGCGGCTTGCCGTCGAGACGCTTGACGAGGGTCCAGTCCTTGTCCTGCTCCACAGCGCGGAGAAACTCGTCCGTCACGCGCACGGAATTGTTCGAGTTCTGGCCGGAGACGGTCAGATAGGCTTCCGAATCCCAATCCGTGTCGTAGGTGTCGAACGAAATGTCGGAATAGCCCTGTCTGGCGAACTGGATGACACGCTTGATGTAGTTGTCCGGAACCTCGGCGCGGCGCGCGAGGCGGATTTCGCGCTTCAGCGCGGGGTTCTTTTCCGGGTTGAAGCAATCGTCGCCCGGACCCTCGCAGTTGACGGCCGCGCGCATGACAGCCTTCAGATGTTTGCGGACGATCTTCGAGCCGGCGACGAGGGCCGCGACCTTCTGCTCCTCCTTCACCTTCCAGTCGATGAAGGATTCGATGTCGGGATGGTCGATGTCGACCACGACCATCTTGGCCGCGCGGCGCGTGGTGCCGCCGGACTTGATGGCGCCGGCCGCGCGGTCGCCGATCTTGAGGAACGACATGAGGCCGGACGAGCGCCCGCCGCCGGAAAGCTTCTCGTTCTCGCCGCGCAGTTTGGAGAAATTCGACCCGGTGCCGGAGCCGTATTTGAACAGGCGCGCCTCGCGCACCCACAGATCCATGATGCCGCCTTCGTTGACCAGATCGTCGGCGACGGACTGGATGAAGCAGGCGTGCGGCTGGGGATGTTCGTAGGCCGAGGTGGAGGCGGTGAGCCTGCCCGTGGCGTGGTCGACGTAGAAATGGCCCTGGCCCGGACCGTCGATGCCGTAGGCCCAGTGCAGGCCGGTGTTGAACCATTGCGGCGAATTGGGCGCCGCGATCTGGGCGGCCAGCATGTAGCGCATTTCGTCCAGGAAGGCCTGCGCGTCGGCCTCCGCGGAAAAATAGCCGCCCTTCCAGCCCCAATAGGTCCAGGCGCCGGCGAGCCGGTCGAACACCTGCTGGCAGGTGCGCTCGGAAACATACCGCTCGGCCTCGGGCAGGGCGGCCAGCGCCGCTTCATCCGCCACCGAACGCCACAGGAAGGAGGGGACGTCGTTTTCCTCGACTTTCTTCAGGCGCGCCGGCACGCCCGCCTTGCGGAAATATTTCTGGGCCAGCACGTCGGCCGCCACCTGACTCCAGAAGACCGGCACCTCGACGCCGTCGAGCGAAAAGACGACCGAGCCGTCGGGATTGCGGATCTCGCTCTTGGTCGTCTTGAATTCCAGCGCCGCGTAGGGGCTGCGACCGGCCTTGGTGTAACGTCTGTCGATCCGCATGTTCTCAAATCCCCGTCGCGCAGGCGCGCCCGCGCAGGCCATGTTCGCGGCCCCTGTGTCTGTCTGAACGCCTGTGGAAACTGTCGCGCATCTGTCGGCGTCCGAAAGCCGTCTCGGGGTCGCCCCCGCACACGCCGTCGTCCGCCCTCGTCGCGTGTGTAAAATTAGCGCCAGATTCGACGCGACGTCAACATCTAGTGGTCACGATTTCGCGTTTACCTAGATGTAGGGATTGGGTGTGAAGATTGGGGATTCGCTGGGGACAGCGCGCGCCAAGGCTCGGGCGAAACTGACGATTCGGCAAGCGGAAAGGCGCGCGCAGCCTGTGGAGGGCGTCCATGGCCCTGGCCGGCCTCTCCACAGGAGCGCGAGGCGCGCGAGGCTGGACAGGGCGGGCGCGGTTAAGCGATAAGTCGCGCGCGTTTTCGCGCCGCGCGCGACAGATGTTGGAAGGCCGACGATGAACTGGCTTCTGCGATTCTTCACCTGGTGGAACGGGCAGACCTGGAACACCCAGTTCCACACCTGGCGTCACGGCGAGCGGGTGGGCGAGGACGAATTCGGCAATGTTTATTACCGCACACGCGGCGGCAAGATCGATCCCGCGCTCGGCCTCGAGCGCCGCTGGGTGATCTACAACGGCGAATCGGAAGGCTCGGCCACGCCGCCCGGCTGGTACGGCTGGCTGCACCATACGGTCGACACGCCGCCGACGCAGGAAAACTATCGCGCCCGCGAATGGGAGCTGCCCTACGAGCCGAATCGCACCGGCACGCCGCTCGCGTGGCGCCCGCCGGGATCGACGCTCGCCGCCGGCAAGCGCCCGCCCGCGACCGGCGACTATGAGGCCTGGAAGCCCGGCGCTTAATCGGCGGGCGAAATTTCCTCCTTTCGGAAGCGGCTGAAAAATTCCGTTCCAACAAAAGGCGCCGCCGCAAGCGGCGCCTTTCGTTCTTTCGCGCGCCTCCTGTTTGCGCTTTGACGGAGGCCGGACGCCGCATAGCTTTCCCGCTTCCGCGCCTCGGGCGCTCCGGGAACGAGATCATGCAGCGCACATTCGCCGGCCGCTTTCGTATCGCGCGCATCTTGTCGCTGGTCGGTCTCTCGATTTTCGGCCTCGGAGCGTCGCTTGCGCCCTCGGGCGCGGTCGAGCCGTTGCGAGTCGGGCATTTTCCGAATGTCACACACGTGCAGGCGCTGGTCGCGCATCATTTCTCGCGCACGGGCAAGGGCTGGTTCGAGGAGCGGCTGGGCGTGCCGGTCGAATGGTTCGTCTACAACGCCGGCCCGTCCGCGATGGAGGCGATCTTCGCCCGTTCGATCGATCTTACCTATGTCGGGCCGAGCCCGGCGCTGAATGCTTATGTCAAATCGGAAGGGACGGAGGCGCGCATCGTGGCGGGCGCCGTCAACGGCGGTTCGGCGCTCGTCGTCCACCGCGATTCCAACATCCATGCCGCCGCCGATTTTCGCGGCAGGGTTCTCGCCACGCCGCAACTCGGCAACACGCAGGACGTCGCAGCGCGCGCGTGGCTGGCGGCAGGCGGGCTGAAGTTCACCCTCGGCGGCGGCGAGGTGAGAATTCTGCCGACCGCCAACCCCGACCAACTGCAATTGTTCGTACAGAAGAAGCTCGATGGCGTCTGGACGGTCGAGCCGTGGGTGTCGGGGCTGGAGGCGGAAGCCGGCGGCAAGGCGCTGGTCGAGGAACCGAACGCACCGACGACGGTTCTGGTCGTGCGCGCCGCCTTTCTCAAGGACAGGCGTGAACTGGTTCGTAAATTCGTGAATGCGCATGCGGAACTGACGGACTGGATCGTCAAGAATCCGACGCAGGCGCAGGAGATCGTACGCAAGGAACTGTCGGAGGAAGTGCGGGCGCAGATTTCGCCCCTCCTGGTGGCGAGCGCATGGAGGCGCATGACGCTCACCGTCCACGCCGATCTCGGCGAACTGAAATCCTTCGTCGCAAACGCCCAGAAGGCGGGGCTGATGAAAACAGTTCCCGATCTTGGGCGATTGATCGAGGCGCCATGATGCTGCTCCAGGTCGATCCGGCTCCGGCCAAGTTTTCGGTCGAGCGCGTATCCAAGACATTCCGGCGCGGACGCGTCGAAACGCACGCGCTCGACGACATGAGCCTCAGCGTGAGGCAGGGAGAGTTCGTGTGCCTCGTGGGGCCGAGCGGCTGCGGCAAGTCCACGCTGCTCGACATCATGGCCGGGCTGTGCCGGCCGGATTCGGGTCATGTGCTGTGCGACGGTCACGAGGCGGGCGAGGCGGGGCCCGACCGCCTCGTGATGTTTCAGGAGGCGGCGCTGTTTCCGTGGCTCGACGTGACGGGCAACGTCATGTTCGGGCTCAAGCTGCGCCCCGACCTCACGCGCGCGCAACGCCGGGAGATCGCCGGCCACTACATCGGACTGGTCGGCCTGGAGCGGTTCGCGCGCGCGCATGTCCACGAATTGTCGGGCGGCATGAAACAGCGCGTGGCGCTCGCCCGCGCGCTCGCGCCGGACCCGGACGTGCTGCTGATGGACGAACCCCTGAGCGCGCTCGACGCGATGACACGCGAACAGCTCTACGTCGACTTTCAGCGCATTCACGCCGAAAGCGGCAAGACGATCATTCTCGTCACGCACAATGTGCGCGAAGCCGTCTGCCTTGGCGACAGGGTTGTGCTGATGTCGCCGCGGCCCGGTCGGATCCGCGAAGAGTTCGCGATTCCGCTGGCGCGCCCGCGCGACGTCAATTCCCCCGAGCTCGCGCGTTACGCGACGGACATCACAGTCGCACTGAAAGACTATATGGGCGAGGACGTCGCGGAATGAAACGGATCGCCTTCGCCATCGCGTTCTTCGTCGCGCTGCTGGTTGCGTGGGAGCTGACGGTGCGGTCGGGCCGCTGGTCGCCGGTCATCCTGCCCTCGCCGTGGAAGGTGGCCGAATATCTCTGGTCGTCGGTCCTCGACGGGTCGATGGCCGAGGCGATGTGGGTGACGCTGAAACGCCTCGTCGTCGGCTATGCGCTCGGCGTCGCGCTCGGCCTGCCGGTCGGGCTCCTGTGCGCTTCGTCGCGCTATGTCGACGACACGCTCGGCGCGCTCGCTCTCGGCTTCCAGACGCTGCCGAGCGTCTGCTGGATTCCGCTGGCGCTTCTGTGGTTCGGCCAGACCGAGACAGCGATGCTGTTCGTGGTCGTCATGGGCACGCTGTGGTCGGTTGCGCTGGCCACCAGCATGGGCGCGCGGACCATGCCGGCCGTCTACGACAAGGTCGCGCGCACGATGGGGTCGCGCGGCATCCACAAGTGGACGCGCGTTATCCTGCCGGCTTCATTGCCGTTTCTCGTCAGCGGAATGAAACAGGGGTGGGCCTTCGCCTGGCGGTCGCTGATGGCGGCCGAAATCTACGTGACCATCCTGTCCGGATTCGGGCTCGGGCAGTTGCTGCATTACGGGCGCGAACTCAACGCGATGGAGCAGGTGATCGGCGTGATGCTGGTGATCGTCGCCATCGGGCTGATGGCCGACAAGGCGCTGTTCGCCCCTTGGGAGCGGTTCGTCAAATTGCGCTGGGGCGCGGCGACGCAGTAGGGCTCGCCCAAATTCGCCGCATTCGCCGGGCACAGCCGGGCGTGCGCTGTTGCGAGGCCGCGTGAGCGTGGTAGAGCAGGGCGCCCTGGTTACGAACGGAACGACATGCGGCATTTTTCGACGAAGATTTTCGGCGCGGCCGTCGTGGCGCTGATGGCGAGTTCGCCCGCGCTCGCCGACAGGATCAGACATCCGACCGCCGTGTTCGCCGGGCTCGACAAGATCACCGGCCGAATCATCGCGTTCGAGGTGGCGATCGACGAGACGGTGCAGTTCGGCTCGCTCCAGATCACCCCGCGCGTCTGCTACACGCGTCCGGCGACCGAGACGCCGCAGACCACCGGCTTCGTCGAAGTCGACGAAATTCAGGAAGACCGCAAGTTCAAGCGCATCTTCTCGGGCTGGATGTTCGCGGCCAGTCCCGGCCTCCATGGCGTGGAGCATCCCGTCTACGACGCCTGGATGACCGATTGCAAAGGCGGCACGCAGATCATCGCGACGCCCAAGGAGCAGACCGAGGAAGAGCCGCCGCCGAACGCCGACGTGCCGGGCCGGCGCGCCGGCCAGCCGCCGAAGCCGAAGGAGACGCGTCGCAGGATCGATCCCGCCGCGCAGCCCGGAATCGCGCCCGTCGCGCCGCCGCCGGCCGCTATTCAGGAGGCGCCGCGCCGCGCGCCCTCGCAGCGGTTCTTCCCGACCGACACGGGCGGCGTCGGCCCGCGCGACCCGGCAGGCAACTGAGAGGCGCTCAGCCGCGCCCGCGATAGGGCGCGACGCCCGGATCGGGCAGCCAGAGCCCGTCCGGCGGCGCGCCGGTCTGCCAGAACACGTCGATCGGCATGCCGCCGCGCGGATACCAGTAGCCGCCGATGCGCAGCCAGCGCGGCGCGAGCAGGCCGACGAGATCCTTGCCGATCCGCACGGTGCAATCCTCGTGGAAGGCGCCGTGGTTGCGGTAGCTGGCGAGATAGAGCTTCAGCGACTTCGACTCCACCAGCCACCGGTCGGGCGCGTAATCGATGACCAGATGCGCGAAATCCGGCTGGCCGGTGACGGGGCAGAGCGAAGTGAATTCGGGTTGCGTGAATCGCGTCAGATAGAGCGCGTCGACATGCGGATTGGGCACGCGGTCGAGTTCGGCCTCGTCGGGCGAAGCGGGCAGCGCGGATTTCTGGCCCAGAAGTCGCGGGCCGTCGGCGGAATGGACCATGCGATGTGCATAGAGCGGTTGCTGGCGGGAGGCAATTTCGCCGCCCGTCGCGGCGGCTCTTCCCTTCGGCGCGGTTATTTGCTGTATCCGGCGAAAGGGACGGAGACGGAATGAACGCGCCAAGGCAGTTGCAACTCGGACCGGACGAACTCACCCGGCTCCTGGCGAACGAGTTTCCCCAGAATTTCACAGGGCAGGGGGCCCTGGCGATCGAGGTGGCCGCCCCGATGGTCGCGCGCGTGCGGCTGCCCTATGCGGAGCGCCACCTGCGGCCGGGCGGCACGATCTCCGGCCCCTCGATGTTCGGGCTGGCCGACAGCGCGCTCTATGTCGCGATTCTGGCCACCATCGGCTGGGTTCCGCTGGCGGTCACCACCAACCTGACCATCAACTTCCTGTCCAAGCCCGGCCAGCGCGACCTGATCGCCGAATGCCGGCTGATCAAGCTCGGCAAGAGCCTGGCGGTCGGCGAGGTCTACCTGCGCTCGGATGGAGATGCGACCGTGGTGGCGCACGCCACCGGCACCTATTCGATCCCGCCCCGGCGATAGTTCGACCCCGCCCCGGCGGTAGAGGTATTCTAATACCGTGTCCGGAAACTTGCGTTTTTTCGGGCCTTTCGCGCCGATTGCGCTTGACGAAGCACGTAGCCGGCTTTATTCCCCGGCCATCCGAACCGGCGCGGCGCGCCGGTTTGTTTTTTGACGCCAACGGGGTTCCCATGTTCGGCAAGACCTATTCGGCCAAGCCCGCCGATATCGAAAAGAAATGGGTGCTGATAGACGCCTCCGGGCTCGTCGTCGGCCGGCTCGCCACGCTTATCGCGATGCGCCTGCGCGGCAAGCACAAGGCCACCTTCACGCCGCACATGGACGACGGCGACAACATCATCGTCATCAACGCCGACAAGGTGGTCTTCACCGGCCGCAAGCGCGACCAGAAGGTCTACTACCACCACACCGGCTATCCGGGCGGCATCAAGGAGCGGACCGCGAAGTTCATTCTCGAAGGCCGCTTTCCGGAGCGCATCGTCGAGAAGGCGGTGGAGCGCATGCTGCCGCGCGGGCCGCTCGGCCGCAAGCAGCTCGGCAACCTGCGCGTCTACAAGGGCGCGGAACATCCCCATGCGGCGCAAAACCCGACCGTGCTCGACGTCGGCGCGCTGAATTCCAAGAACAAGCGGAGCGCCTGACATGGCCAGCCTTCAGGATCTGAAAGACGTCGCCGCCACGGCGACTGCCGCGCCCGAAGCGCCGCGCTATGAAAAGAAGGTCGACAAGCTCGGCCGCGCCTACGCCACCGGCAAGCGCAAGGACGCCGTCGCCCGCGTGTGGATCAAGCCCGGCTCGGGCAAGATGACCGTCAACGGCCGCGCGCTGGACGTGTATTTCGCGCGCCCCGTGCTGCGCATGATCCTCCAGCAGCCGCTGGTGATCGCCAATCGCGTCGGCCAGTACGACCTCATGGTCTCGGTCGCCGGCGGCGGTCTGTCGGGGCAGGCGGGCGCGGTGCGCCACGGCCTGGCCAAGGCGCTGACGAATTTCGAGCCGGAACTGCGGCCCGCGCTCAAGAAGGAAGGCTTCCTCACCCGCGACTCGCGCGTGGTCGAGCGCAAGAAATACGGCCGCGCCAAGGCTCGCCGGAGCTTCCAGTTCTCGAAGCGCTGAGTTTCGCGCAGATACATTGAAGGGGCGGCTTTCGAGCCGCCCTTTTTGTTTGCGCGCGGCGCGGATAAAACGGGCGACAACAAAAATCCCAGAGGAAACGACATGAGCGCCATCGCTGCCGATCTCGTCACCGAGGTGAAACCGCAACACGCCTTCGACTACGCGCGGTTCGCGCAATGGTGCGCCGACGAAATTGCGGACTTCGGCAGGATCTCGCATATCCAGCAGATCAGCGGCGGCGCCTCCAACCCGACGTTCATCGTGACGACGCGCGACGGCGCGGCGACGCGCAAGTTCGTGCTGCGCAAGCAGCCGCCGGGCAAACTGCTGCCGAGCGCCCATCAGGTCGACCGCGAATACCGCATCATGAAGGCGCTGTCGGCGACCGACGTCCCCGTGCCCAACGTGCGCGCGCTGTGCATGGACACGAGCGTCATCGGCGTGACGTTCTACGTGATGGATTTCATCGAAGGGCGCGTGTTCGAGGACGCGCAGCTGGCGGGCTTCACGCCGCAGCAGCGCGCGGCCGTCTACGACGATCTCGTCGGCACGCTGGCGAAACTGCACAAGGTCGACTACGCCGCCATCGGCCTTTCGGATTTCGGCAAGCCCGGAAATTATTTCGAGCGGCAGATCGGCCGCTGGATCAAGCAGTACCGCGGCGCGCAGACCGAAGACATTCCGGCGATGGAGCGGCTGATCGACTATCTGCCGGCGCATATCCCGACCGAGGACGCAGGTCTCACGACCATCGCGCACGGCGACTACCGCCTGCAGAACACGATGGTCCATCCCACGGAACCGCGCCTCGTCGCGGTGCTCGACTGGGAGCTTGCGACGCTCGGCCATCCTTACGCCGACATCGCCTACAACGCGCTGCTGTGGGAGTTCGAGTCCGGCACGTGGGGGTGGCTCAAGGGTGCGGACCTCCGCGCGCTCGGCATTCCGACGCAGCACGAATTCGTCGCGTCGTGGCTGCGCCGCGTCGGCCGCGACAGCATCAAGGACTGGAATTTCTATCTGGGCTTCGCGCTGTTCCGCCTCGCCTCGATCGGGCAGGGCGTCTACAAACGCGTGCTCGACGGCAACGCCTCCTCGGTCACCAATACGCACAACCGCACGCAGGGCATGGCCGAGCAGGCGTGGTCGATCATCGAACGCGGACCGCTCGAAATCCGCGCGTGAAAAAGGGCGGGAGAACCCCGCCCTTCTCGTGCGATCGTCGTTCGGTCAGTCGACGATCTTTCCTTCGATCAGCTCGCCGAACATTTCCCACTTGTCGCCCTTGAAGCGCATGAGCTGCATCTGCTCGATCGGGAAGTGATCGGTCGGGCTGGTGTTGAGCGTGATGCCGTTCATGAGCGCGCCGATCTTCACGCCTTTCAGGTTCTCGGCCTGTTTCATGATGTTTTCGCGCGTGAGATTGTCGCCGGCCTGTTTGACGATCTGCTCCATCGTCTGCGCGGCTGCGTAGGCGTAGAGGTAGAGGCTGTTGGCCTTGTCGGCGTCCGGCACGTATTTGTCGATGAAAGCCGCCCATTCCTTGATCGCGGGATCGTTCTTCCACACGGGGTCGATCGGATCCTTGATGTAGGTGGCGGTGATGGCGTCCTGCGCGTTCTCGTAGCCGGCCGGCTTGATGACCGCGCCGACGGACGCCGAGACGTTGTTGAGGATGTGGATCGGTTTCCAGCCGATCTCGGCCATCTTCTTCATCGCCATGGCCGCGAATTTCGGCGTGGTGAGATTGAGGAACATGTCCGCGCCGGAGGCTTTCAGCTTCACCATCTGCGAGTCGATGGTCGGGTCGGCCGTCTCGTAGGTCGCCTCCGCGATGATCATCGACGTCTTGGCGCCGAGCCCGTCGCGGATGCCCTTGTAGATGTCCTTGCCGTAGTCGTCGTTGGGCAGGAGCGCGGCGATCTTCGCGTTGGGATGGTTCTTCAGAATCCAGGCGGCGTAGATGCGCCCCTCGGCCTGATAGGGCGCGTTGAACGGCATGGTCCACGGGTTGGCCTTGTGGTCGCCGAACTTCGTGCCGCCCGAGGACACCATCAGTTGCGGCACCTTCTTCTGGTTCATGTATTTCATGATCGCCGTATTCGAGGGCGTTCCCAGCGTCTGGAAGAGGAACAGAACCTCGTCGTTCTCGATCAGCTTGCGCGTCTGCTCCACGGCCTTGGGCGGCGAATAGGCGTCGTCGTAGGAGATGTAGGTGATCTTGCGGCCATTCACGCCGCCCTTGTCGTTGAGCATTTTCGCATAGGCGGCCTGCACCTTGCCCACCACGCCATAGGCCGACGCCGGGCCGCTGTAGGGCACGAAATTGCCGATCTTGATCTCCGTGTCGCTCGCGCCGGGATCGTATTTTTTCTGGGCCAGCGCCGGACCGGCCAGCACGACAAAACCAAGCGTCGCAAGCGCGACGATACCAAACCGCATGATTTCAACTCCCTTGGGATTCTTTGTTGCGGCGCGATCATAGGGGGTTTGCGCAGAACGCAGACCACCGCGAGGCGCATGGCGAGGGTGCAAAAAACGAAAGGATAGGCCGGCTAAAATTAAACCGCGCCCGAGCGTTAAGAGGCCTTTGATCGTTTGGCTCCAGCATGGGCGGACACGGGAGCAAGCCATGGTCGCCGCGCAGTTCATCACGTCTTTTTTCGATTTTTCGGGCGACCCGCCAAACCCGCCCAACGACATCAAGGGGCGGGCGATCCTCGTCTGGCTCCGAGAGCGCTGCGCGCACCGGGCGACCCTCAGCGCGCCGGAAAGCGGCGAGGACTGGGGCTGGATCTGCGCGGCCGATAACGCCGGCCAGCGTTACATGATCGGCGCGAGCGCCGAGCCGGACGAGGCGGGGTACGCCTGCACCGTGCAGGTGGAGAAGATGCGGTCGATGACCGACAGAATGTTCGGCCGCAACAAGATGGACGCCGACGATCCCGTGGCGCAAGCGGTGCTGGCGGCGCTGCGCGGCGAGCCGGCCCTTGGGCCGATCGACGTCTAGGAGGCCGGGTCCACCGCCGCGTCGCGCCATTCGAGCGCGATCACCTTGCCGCGCTCCACGCTGAGCGCCAGGCGGCCGCGTTTCAGGAGCAGGGCGCGCTCGCCGAACAATTCGCGCCGCCAGCCCTTGAGCGCGGCCACGTCCGCATGATCGTCGGCGGCGATCGACTCGAGGTCTTCCACCGTCGCGATCATCTTGACCGCGACGCCGTGCCGCTCGGCCACCTGCCGCAGCAGCACTTTCAAAAGCTCGACGGTCGCGGTGTCGCGGGCGGGCCGGCGCTCGCGCTCGATGCGCGGCAGACCCCTGGGATCGCGCGCCAGTCCGCGTTCGACGGCGGCGAGAATTTCGGCGCCGGCGCGCGCGCGCTCCATGCCGCGCGGAAAGGCGCGCAGCGCGCCCAGCTGTTCGGCGTCGCGCGGGGCGGCGAGCGCGATCTCGACCAGCACGTCGTCCTTCAGCACGCGCGAGCGCGGTACGTCGCGCGTCTGCGCCTCGTGCTCGCGCCAGGCGGCGATTTCCATCAGCACGGCCAGATCGCGCGGCTTGCGCGCGCGGCCCTTCAGGCGCTCCCAGGCGTTCTCGGGTTTCTGCTCGTAGGTGGCGGGCGAGGAGAGCGTGGCCATCTCGTCGGCCAGCCAGTCCATGCGTCCGGTGTTTTCCAGCTTGCGCACGAGGAACGCGTAGATGTCGCGCAGCCACGTCACGTCCGCGATGGCGTAGGAAATCTGCGCGTCCGACAGCGGGCGGCGCGACCAGTCGGTGAAGCGCGAGGACTTGTCGAGCGCGACCTTGCAGATCTGCTGCACGAGATCGCCGTAGGAGGCCTGATCGCCGTAGCCGCAGACCATGGCGGCGATCTGCGTGTCGAACAGCGGGGCGGGAATGATCCTGGCCAGCGACCAGACGATCTCGATGTCCTGCCGCGCGGCGTGGAAGACCTTCACGACGCCCGGCCTGGCCATCAGTTCGAAAAACGGCGCAAGATCGAGACCCTCGGCCAGCGCGTCGACGGCGACCGCCTCCTCGGGCGAGGCGAGCTGAATGACGCAGACTTTCGGCCAGAACGTCGTCTCGCGCAGGAATTCGGTGTCGACGGTGACGAAGGGATGTCGGGCGAGCCGCTCGCAAGTCGCGGTCAGCTCCTCGGTGGAGGAAATCAGATTCATGGCGGCTGCATAACGGAAACGGCGCGCGGAATCGAGCCGGTTTATCGCAGGCGCGGCCGCCAGACGGCGATGAGCGCTCCCGCCGCCAGATTGAGCGCCGCCGAGATCAGGAGGGGACCGGCATAGCCGCCGGCGGCGTCGCGCAGCAGGCCGAGCGCCGCCGCGCCGAAGGCCGAGGAGAACTGGCAGAGCGCCGACTGGAAGGCCATCAGCGTGGTGAAGGAGGCGGCCTGAAATTCCCGCTGGAAGATGAGGGTCGGCAGTATGACCACGTTGCCGACCGACAGGCCGTAGACGGCGGCCGCCAGATAGAGCGCGGCGGCGTCCTGCGCATAGGCCGCCAGGCCCATCGCCGCCGCCTGGGTCGCGACGGACACGCCCGCCGCCAGCCGGACGTCCAGCCGGTCGATGAACGCGCCGAGCACGAGCCGCCCGGCGATGGCGGCGCCGGCCGTCAGCGCCACCGCATAGCTGGCGCCGGTCGCGCCCAGACGGGGCGTGAATACGGCGACCTCGTGCACGAGAAACGCCACCTGCGTCGTGAACAGGATCATGAAGGGCAGGGTCACCGACCAGAAGGCGGGGCTGCGCGCGGCGCGGGCGCGGGTCCACTCGGCCGGCGCGCTCGCCGCGCCCGCCGCGGCCGGCGCCGGCGGCCGGCCGACGAGGAAAGCCAGCGGCGCGAGCACCGCCAGCATGACGGCGGCGGCGATCAGCGCGCCGCGCGCAAAGCCGACCGCGTGGATCAGCGCCTGCAACGGCGGCACGACGAGTATGCCGCCGGCGCTCGCGCCCGTGAGCGCGATGGCGATGGCCAGTCCACGCCGCGCCTGGAACCACAGGCTGACGATGGCGGAAATGGCGCCCACGCTCATCGCCGCCCAGCCGACCGACATGACGAGCAGCGCGGCGAACAACTGCCAGGGCCGGTCGAGCGCGCCGAGCGCGGCGGTCGAGGCGGCGAACGCCAGCGCGCCCACGAGCAGCACGTTGCGCGCGCCGATGCGCGCGATCGCGTCGCCCACGAAGGCCACCATGACGGCGCTCGCAAGGTAGTAGGCGGTGAAAGCGATGGAGACGAGGCTGGTCGACCAGCCGTGCGCGCGAATGAGTTCGGCGAGGAAAACCGACTGACCGTAAAAGCCCAGGCCCCACGAAAACACCGCCGCGACGAAACAGACCGCGACGATGCGCCAGCCGCGATAGGCGCGACGCGATTCCGTCTCGAAATCACTCACGAGGCAGCGTGAATTTCTGGAAGCCCGCCCCCATCGCCGGTTTCTTCGCGCTGATGACGCCGGAGTTGACGCCGTTCCAGCCGATCTCGCCCGACAGCCGTCCGTATTCGATTTTCGGACAGCGGTTCATGACCACGTCCACGCCGCGCGCGCGCGCCCTGGCGGCGGCCGCATCGTTGCGCACGGTCAATTGCATCCAGATCGTGCGGGGCAGGGGATCGAGTTCGAGCGCCTCGTCCACCACCTGGCCCGCCGCCTCGCTGCCGCGAAAAATGTCGACCATGTCGATCGGCGCGGAGATGTCGGCGAGCCGCGCGACGACATCCATGCCGTGCAGCGTCTGGCCCGCAAGACCCGGATTGACCGGATAGACGCGAAAGCCGCGCGCCTGGAGATATTTCATGACGAACCACGAGGGCCGGGCGGAATTGGCCGACACGCCGACCATCGCGATACGCCGCGTGCGCGCGAGAATGCGCCGGATGAAGTCGTCGTCGTAGCGTTCGTCGTCCGACATCAGCCGCCCCTCTGGATTGCGTAGACGATGCGCCAGCCGGCGCCTTCCTTGCCGAAGCAGAGCGCGGCGGGCGTGAGTTCCTCGAGGCCGAGCGCGTTGGTGTAGAGCGCGCGTCCGGCGCCGACGCCGACGGCGGTCCAGCCGGCCGGCGTCTGCGACGTCAGGTCGGTGACGAGCGGCGCCACTTCGCCGACCTGCAGCGCGCGCACCACCGGCGCTTCGGCCGAGGGCTGCGCGCGCAGCGCAATCTCCGCGCCGGCGATGCGCAGATTTTCAGGCTCCGCGCCCGCCGCCTTCACGGCCCTCGCGGCTTTCGCACGGTCGAAGGCCGGCAGGGCCGGCGAGCAGACCGCCTTTCGGTCGTCCGGGTTGGGCGCGAAACTTTCAGACAGCGTGGCGCCGAGCACGGCGAACAGGGTCTCGTATTGTTCGGCGCGCGGGGTGTCGGGCGCCGGCTTGCCGTCGCAGCAGATCGCAAGGCGCAGCCGGTCCGCCGGCGACAGGGATTTCGCGCCGAGCGTCTTCGCCTTGCCGGGCGCGCAGGGTTTCAACGGATCGCCCGAACATTCGAGCGCGACGAAACGCGCGGACAGGGCGGATTCGATGGCCGCGGCGTCGCGCGCCGCGACCGCCGCGCGCAATGAGCCGGCGAGCGCGACAAGCGAAGGATCGGGGCTTTGCGCACAGGCCGGGGCGGCCATCAGCGCCGCCGCGAGACAGGACGCTGCGCGCATCAGCAGTCGCGCCATTCCGGCGCGCGTTTGGCCAGCAGCGCCGAAACGCCTTCTTCCGCATCGCGCGCCATGAGGTTTTCGGCCATCGCGCGACCGGCGTGCAGATAGGCTTCGCGCACGGGCATTTCCACCTGTTCGTAGAAGGCGCGTTTGCCGATGCGGACGGTGTGCGTGGACTTGGAGGCGATCTGCGCGGCCATGGCGAGCGCCGTCTCCAGCGCCGCGCCTTCAGCAACGACGCGATTGACCAGACCGAAGCGATGCGCCTCGAGCGCATCCACCATGTCGCCCAGCAACAGCATCTCCATCGCGTGTTTGCGCGACAGGTTGCGCGACAGCGCGACCATCGGCGTTGAACAGAACAGGCCGATGTTGACGCCCGGCGTGCAGAACCGCGCCTTATCGCCCGCGACCGCCAGATCGCACGAGGCGACGAGCTGGCAGCCGGCGGCCGTGGCGACGCCTTCGACCGCCGCGATGATCGCCTTGGGATTTGTCAGCAGCGATTGCATGAAACGCGCGCAGCGCGCGAGCGTGTCCTCGAAAAAGGCGGCGCCCCTGTCCGCGTTCGCCCGCGCGGCGGTGATCTCTTTCAGATCGTGCCCGGAGGAGAACACCGGCCCTTCGCCCGCCAGCACGATGGCGCGCACGCCATGGTCCGCGCCGAGATCGGCGAAGGTTTCGGTGAGCGCGTCGAGCATGGCGATGGAAAGCGCATTGCGCGCGCGCGGACGCGCCAGCGTGACGAGCGCCACGCCGTCGGCGCGACGCTCCACCCGCAGCAAGGGCGCGGCGAGCGTTGCGGGAGTTGTTTGCGCTGTGGTTGCGGCTTGCGCGGCTTGCGACATTTTCGGCCCCGGATCGTAAGAATGGGCGAAGGATCGCCTACCCGCACGAGCCGTGCAACCCGTAATGCCGGCGCCCCGTTGAAGGGCGCCGGTCCTTGTCGCGTCAAACGTAATCCCGGCGCATGCGTTCGAGTTCGGCCTGGCTGGGACGATAGGGCTCGGCGCCAGGGTCGAATTTCGTCCAGCCGCTGCTGCGATACGCCTCGCCGCGCGCGGCGATGTCGATCGGACCGTGGCGATCCATGATGGCCTCGATCTCGCTCGCCCGGCTGTCGGGCGCGCGCACGGTGACCATCGTGCCGCCGCGTCGCACCGTTTCGGCATAGACATGCGCGTCGGATTCCGAAACGCCCGCGCCCACGAGCGCGCCGATCAGGCCGCCTGCGACGGCGCCGGCCGCCGCGCCGACGGCCGTGGCCGCCAGCCAGCCGGCCGCCACCACCGGCCCCAGACCGGGGATCGCCAGCATGCCGAGGCCGGCGAGCAATCCGGCGCCGCCGCCGATCGCCGCGCCCGCGCCGGCGCCGCTGCCGGCGGCCGAAACATCCTCGACGTCGTCATATGCGTCGCTGACATGTTTGTTGGCGAGCAGGCTCACGTCATCGGTCGGAACGCCGGCCGTTTCGACATCGGCGACAACCTGCCTGGCGTGTGCGTATGTGTCATAGACCCGGGTGATAACCGCCATGTTTCATTCCCTCTCACGTGTTGGGGAGCGTCGCGTCAGTTGGCGACGACGTTGCCCTTGAAATCGATCGCGATGTTGACCTTCTTGCCGTCGTGCGAGGCCGTGCCGCGCCAGATGCCATCGCCGTCCTTGTTGAGCGTCGAGACATCGGAGAAGCCTCGCGCCATCGCGCGTTCCTTGGCCTGGCCTTCGGTGAAGCTGTTGGCGCCCTTCAACGGCGCGCCCGGATCGTTGGCGCTGGCGAGGTAGCGGCCGGCTTGGCAATCGGTCATGAAATCGGCCTGAGCCAGCCGGTCGCCGGCGATCGTGCGGCCGCCGACGCGCGACGCCGACAGGTAGCGGGCGGCCTCGTCAGTGGTGACGAAGCCGTCGTTATTCTTGTCGGCCGTCTTCCAGGCAGTCGCGCATTCGGCGTCCGATACGGCGCGGGCGCCGGCGCTGGCGGGCATGTTGGCCGCGGGCGCATTGGCCTGCGACGGATTGACGGCGGGCGCCGTGGAGGGCGCGGCGGGCGGGTTGGCCGCCGGCGCGCTCGTCTGCGCAAACGCAGGCGCGCCCAAAGCAAGGCCGAGCGCGGCCGTCGCCACGAATAGAAGCGGTTTATTCATCGAATGATTTCCTCGGATGGATGGACGAACGGAGCGCTGGCTCGCGCCTGGTGCGGCGCGAGCGCGCGGCGCTTCAGATCCGCTCGAAATAGTCGTTCAGCTCTTTTTCGGCCTGCTCTTTGGTGTAGCCGTAGCGTTCCTGCAGCCGGCCCGCGAGCTGATCGCGCTTGCCCGCGATCTCGGTGAGATCGTCGTCCGTCAGCTTGCCCCACTGTTCCTTGATCTTGCCGGACATCTGTTTCCAGTTGCCCTCGATGCGATCCCAATTCATGTGCCTCTCCCTGGTCAAAGCGTGATCCAGCGTTCGCGCCCAGGCGCGTTCGACGAATCCGAAAGCGATAAGATTGTCGCCAGCGAACGTCCGCGGCGTGCGGCCGTCACGCTCGTCCAGTAAACCGGCCGGGGGCGGAGAGGTTCCGGTCAGGACGCACGAAAAAACAGCAAAGTCAGAATGTTAGCGTTGGCTGCGCTATTCCGCAGGCAGGGCCGTTTCGTTTCGGCCTTTGTTGCGCTTTTGCGAATCAGCGCCTTCGATCATCATTGACGCGTGTCGACCAAGCATCTCGTCCCGCCCAACATTGCCAGCCTTTACGAAGTGCACGAATGGCGCAATGCGGCCGGCGTGCTGTCGACCGCCTATCCGAGCGAGTGGCAGGACATTCTGGACGTGCTCGGAACTTTCAGGCTGCCGCGCTCCAAGATTATGGCCCCGGGCGGCAACAGATCGGATCTCTCGAAGGCGCTTGACGGGCCATTTCACAAGCGCGGTTGGGTGGAGAAGCAATTCCGAACGGCGATCAAGCTGGACGAACGAACGGTCGAATCTCCGACACACAAGATCGACTGCTACAAGAACCAGGTCGCCCTCGAAATCGAATGGAACAACAAGGATCCGTTCTACGATCGCGATCTCAACAACTTTCGGTTGTTGTTCGACCTCAGAGCGATCGACGTCGGGGTGATCGTCACACGGTGCGACGAGCTGCAATCCATATTCAACGCCCTTGGCAAAGGGCCGAGCTATGGCAATTCAACCACACACATGAGCAAGCTGCTGCCGCGCATAGAGGGTGGCGGCGGCGGCGGCTGCCCAATTCTGGTTTTCGGAATCAGCGCCAGGCTGTATGATGAAAACGCTTGAGGAACGGGGAAATTCGTTGAGTCTTGACTTGCGCAAGGATCTGCTCGACGCGGCCCATGGGAAGCGGTTCGCCACCATTCTCGCGGACCCCCCTTGGCAGTTTGTCAATCGCACGGGGAAAATGGCGCCTGAGCATCGCCGCTTGTCTCGATATGGCACCATGAAGCTGGAAGAGATTTGCGCGCTACCGGTGGCGGAGATCGCAGCGCCGACCTCGCACCTATATTTGTGGACGCCCAACGCGCTCCTGCCCGATGCGCTGGAGGTCATGAGGGCTTGGGGGTTCGCATACAAGTCGAATCTCATCTGGCACAAGACGCGGCTCGATGGCGGCTCCGATGGACGAGGAGTCGGGTTCTATTTCAGAAATGTGACCGAGATCATCCTGTTCGGAGTTCGCGGAAAGAATGCGAGGACGCTGGCTCCCGGCCGCAGACAGGTCAATTTCATCGCAGAACGCAAGCGGGAGCATTCCCGTAAGCCCGACCAACAGTATGGGCTGATCGAAGCTTGCTCTCCCGGGCCCTTTATCGAGCTGTTCGCTCGCGGCCAAAGGCGCGGCTGGACGAGTTGGGGAAATCAAGCGAACGACAAATATCGCCCGGACTGGCCGACCTACTCCAACCACTCTCGAAGCACGCTGGTGGCCGCCGAGTAGGATGCAAGCGCCGCCCGGCCGCCGCGTGCGTGTCGCCTATACCCTTTCGCGGTGACGTTTGACGGCGTAAAAGGCGGCGCGCGCTGCGCCGCGCCATTCACCTGCGAGAGGCCCGTATGACCGAAATCATCGACATCCACGCCCGCGAGATCATGGATTCGCGCGGCAATCCGACCGTCGAGGTCGACGTCACGCTTTCCGACGGGTCGTTCGGGCGCGCGGCCGTGCCGTCGGGGGCCTCCACGGGCGCGCACGAGGCGGTCGAGTTGCGCGATGGCGACAAGAAGCGGTTCCTCGGCAAGGGCGTGCAGAACGCGGTCGACGCGGTGAACGGCGAGATCGCGGACGCCATCGTGGGCATGGATGCCGAAGATCAGGTCGCCATCGACGAGGCGATGATCGCGCTCGACGGCACGGACAACAAGGCCAAGCTCGGCGCCAACGCCATCCTGGGCGTGTCGCTGGCCAACGCGAAAGCCGCCGCCGACGCCGCCGGCCTGCCGCTGTGGCGCTACGTGGGCGGCGCGCACGCGCGCGTTCTGCCCGCGCCCATGATGAATATCGTCAACGGCGGCGCGCATGCCGACAATCCGATCGACTTTCAGGAGTTCATGATCCTGCCGGTCGGCGCGCCCTCGCTGAAGGAAGCCGTGCGATGGGGCGCGGAAATATTCCACACGCTGAAAGCCGCGCTGAAGAAGGAAGGCCATAACACCAATGTCGGCGACGAAGGCGGTTTCGCGCCCAACCTGCCGTCGGCGGAGGCCGCGCTCGACTTCTGCATGAAAGCGATCGAACAGGCCGGCTTCAAACCCGGCGCCGATATCGCGCTCGGGCTCGACTGCGCCTCCACCGAATTCTTCAAGAACGGCGCGTATCATTACGAAGGCGAGGGCAAGACGCGGTCGATTTCCGAGCAGGTCGACTATCTGGCCAAACTCGTCGGCGCCTATCCGATCGTGACGATCGAGGACGGCATGTCGGAAGACGACTGGGAGGGCTGGAAACTGCTGACCGACAGGATCGGCGCGAAATGCCAGCTCGTCGGCGACGATCTGTTCGTCACCAACGTCAATCGCCTGTCGAAGGGAATCAAGGCGCAGGTCGCCAATTCCATCCTGGTGAAAGTGAACCAGATCGGCTCGCTCACCGAGACGCTGGCGGCCGTCGAGATGGCGCAGCGGGCGGGCTACACCGCCGTCATGTCGCATCGCTCCGGCGAGACCGAGGACGCGACCATCGCGGACCTTTCGGTCGCCACCAATTGCGGGCAGATCAAGACCGGGTCGCTGGCGCGTTCCGACCGGCTGGCGAAATACAACCAGCTCATCCGCATCGAAGAAGAACTCGGGGGACAGGCGCGCTACGCCGGCCGCGAGGCGCTGAAGGCGCTGGCGTAAGAGCGCGGATCCCGCTGCGCCTCCTTCCCCTTCATCGGGAAGGCGGTCGCGCGGCGACCGGATGGGGCAAGGGGCTGCGGCATCCACCGATGGACGCCCGGACCCCGCCCGTCGCCTGCGGCGACACCCCTCCCCCATGAAGGGGAGGGTGGGGCGCGTGGCGCATTCTGCGACGCGAAAATCCTGAGCGACGAGGGCTGACTCGCGCGCCCAACGCGGCTAAACCGTGCCGTCATGAGCATGGACAAGACTTTCGATCCCAAGGCCGTCGAGGCCCGCATCGCGCAAACGTGGGAGGCCGCCGGCGCCTTCAGGGCCGGCGCCGGCAGGCGGCCGGGCGGAAAGCCTTATTCCATCGTCATTCCGCCGCCGAACGTCACCGGCAGCCTGCACATGGGCCATGCGCTCAACAACACGTTGCAGGACATTCTGTGCCGGTTCGAGCGCATGCGCGGAAACGACGTGCTCTGGCAGCCGGGCACGGACCATGCGGGCATCGCCACCCAGATGGTGGTCGAGCGTCAGCTCGCCGAACGCAAGGAGCCGTCGCGCCGCGAGATGGGGCGCGAGAAATTCCTCGAGCGCGTGTGGGCGTGGAAGGCGGAATCGGGCGGCGCCATCGTCGGCCAGCTCAAGCGGCTCGGCGCCTCGTGCGACTGGTCGCGCGAACGGTTCACGATGGATGACGGCCTGTCGAAGGCGGTCGCGAAGGTTTTCGTGGAGCTTTATCGCGCAGGGCTCGTCTACAAGGACCAGCGCCTGGTCAACTGGGACCCCAAGCTCCAGACCGCAATCTCCGATCTGGAAGTCGTGCAGGTCGAGACGAAAGGCCATCTCTGGCATTTCAAATATCCGATCGTGGATGCGGAGGGTCGCGAGACGGGCGGACATATCGTCGTCGCCACCACGCGGCCCGAGACGATGCTGGGCGACACGGCGGTCGCGGTGCATCCCGACGACGAGCGCTATCTCACGCTGCACGGCATGCGCGTGCGGCTGCCGCTGGTGGGGCGTCTCATTCCCATCGTCGCGGACGCCTATTCCGATCCCGAGAAGGGAACGGGCGCGGTGAAGATCACGCCCGCGCACGACTTCAACGACTTCGAAGTGGGGCGGCGCCACGGCCTGCCGCTCGTCAACGTTCTCGACACGCAGGCGCATATGGCGCTGAAGGACAACGAGGCCTTCGTGGAGGGCGTCGAGGAAAGCCCCGAACTCGTCGATACGATCCACGCGCTGCACGGCGCCACGCGCGAGAAGGCGCGCGCGTTGGTGGTGGAGATGATGGAAGCGCGCGGGCTCGTCGACAAGATCGAGCCGCATGTGTTGCAGGCGCCGCACGGCGATCGCTCGAACGTGGTGATCGAGCCCTATCTCACCGAGCAATGGTATGTCGACGCCAAGACGCTCGCCGAACCGGCGCTGGCGGCCGTGCGCGACGGCAGAACGGTCTTTACGCCGAAGAACTGGGAAAAGACCTATTTCGACTGGCTCGAAAACATCCAGCCGTGGTGCGTGTCGCGCCAGTTGTGGTGGGGCCATCAGATCCCCGCCTGGTATTCGTCGTGGGGCGGCGTCTATGTCGCGGAGACGGAGGAGGAGGCGCTCACGCAGGCGCTCGCGGACGCCGTCACGCGCGAGATCATGGACGATGTGGAGGCCGGGCGCATCGCCGGCGATCCGCAGCTGCAGGACGGCTTCCTCACGCGCGACGAAGACGTGCTCGATACATGGTTCTCCTCCGCGCTCTGGCCGTTCTCCACCCTCGGCTGGCCGGACGAGACGCCCGAGCTTCAGCGCTACTATCCCACCAGCGTGCTCGTCACCGGCTTCGACATCATCTTCTTCTGGGTCGCTCGCATGATGATGATGGGCCTTCATTTCATGAAGGAGGTTCCGTTCCGCGACATCTACATCCACGCGCTCGTCCGCGACGAGAAGGGCGCCAAGATGTCGAAGTCGAAGGGCAACGTCATCGACCCGCTCGACCTTGCGGACAAATACGGCGCCGACGCGCTGCGCTTCACGCTGGCCGCGATGGCGGCGCAGGGGCGCGACATCAAACTGTCGACGCAGCGCGTGGACGGCTATCGCTCGTTCGCCACCAAATTGTGGAACGCGTCGCGGTTCGCCGAAATGAACGGCTGCGCGCGCGTCGCCGGTTTCGATCCGGCGGGCGCCAAAGAGACGATCAATCGCTGGATCGTGGGGGAGGCCGCCGCCGCGGTCGCCGAGACGACCAGCGCGCTCGAGGCGTTCCGTTTCAACGACGCCGCGAACGCCGTCTACCGGTTCGTCTGGAACGTGTTCTGCGACTGGTATGTGGAGCTGACGAAGCCGCTGTTGCAGGGCGACGACGGCGCCGCCAAGGACGAAACGCGCGCGACGACGGCCTGGACGCTCGACATCATTTTCAAGCTGCTGCACCCGTTCATGCCGTTCCTCACGGAAGAACTCTGGGCGATCAAGGGCGAGGCGGGGCCGGCGCGCGAGACCCTGCTCGTCACGTCCCAATGGCCGGACCTGTCCGGGCTGGGCGACGCGGCGGCCGAGCGCGAGGTCGGCTGGCTGGTCGATCTCGTGAGCGAGGTGCGCTCGGTGCGCGCGGAGATGAACGTGCCTGCGGCCGCGCAGGCGCCGCTGGCGCTGGTCGGCGCCGACGGCGAGACGCGCGCGCGCGCCGAACGGTGGTCGCAAACGCTCAAGCGGCTCGCCCGGCTCGGCGACATTTCCTTCGTCGACCAGGCGCCGGCGGGTTCGGCGCAGATGATCGTGCGCGGCATGACCGCGGCGCTGCCGCTCGCCGGCATGATCGACATCGCCGCGGAGAAGGCGCGGCTCACCAAGGAAATCGGCAAGCTGGAGACGGACGCCAGAAAGACCGAAGCGAAGCTCGTCAACGCCGATTTCCTCGCGCGCGCGCCCGAAGAGGTGGTGGAGGAAAATCGCGAACGGCTCGCGGACGCCGAGGCGCGCATCGAGAAGCTGCAAGGCGCGCTCGACCGGCTCTCCTGAAGCCGGGGGCGCGGGAAAGGCGCGCTCGACCGGCTCTCCTGAAGCCGGGGGCGCGGGAAAGGCGGCCGGCTCCGTCGGCGGTTCAGTTGACCGAGGCTTCGGCCTCGTCGCGGGCCTGCGTTGCGACCGCCTTGATGAGCTGCGGCTCGCCGCTGACGGCCAGCGGCGTGCGCGCCACGAACGCCTGCGGCGCGGCGCCACGGCTGGCTTTTTCGAGCGTGGCGAGCGCCGGACGGCCCGAGCCGATGCGCGCGAAGGATTTTTCGCTGTGGCCGCCGCGATAGACCATGAAGCCGTTCGTGGTCACCACGACATCGCCGGGGCGCAGCGTGGGGTCGGCCGCGAAATGCGCGATGGACCCCGTCCTCACGCCGGGCAGTGGGGCGAGCGCCTCCATCTTGCCGCCGACGCCGCCGCCCTTGGCGTGGGCGGCCGCGCGTTCGACGCGCCGACGCGCCTCGGCCTGCGCGCGGGCGGCATCGCGCCGGACGCGCTCGCGCCGCATCATCCGCTCGTCCTGAAAGGACGGCGGCGCCGGCGCGTAGACGACCGTGCGGCGTTGCGTGCCGAACAGAATGTCGAACAGAGATTGCGCGGTGGCTGGCGTGGCCAGGGCGGAACCGGCAAGCAGGGTTCCAAGGGCGAAAATGACTCGTCTGGAAATCATGGCGAACGCAAACGGGCTAAAAAGGAATGAACGAGACATAACCCGACTCCCCATTGGGCTTCAATGCCGCAACGAGGGCGATGGTTCCGTATTTTTGCGCACATCGCGGAATTTTGCGCCGGCTGCGGCGGCGGGTCCGAAATTCGACAAAAGGCCGCATGGCATGGAAAGTATGGCGCGGAAGTTTCCACCCGGACTGTCGATATGAGCGCGCAACCGCACATCCGTCACTCGACCTGCCCGCACGATTGTCCCTCGGCCTGCGCGCTCGATGTGGAGGTCGGCGGCGACGGGCGCATCGGCCGCATTCGCGGATCGTCGGTTCAGACGTATACGGCCGGCGTGGTCTGCGCGAAGGTCGCGCGCTATGCCGAGCGCGTTCACCACCCGGACCGCCTGACCCATCCGCTGAAGCGTGTCGGGCCGAAGGGATCGGGCGCGTTCGCGCGCATTTCGTGGGATGCGGCGCTCGACGAGATCGCCGAACGGTTTCTGGCGGCCGAAGCGCGCCACGGCTCGCAGGCCGTCTGGCCCTATTATTACGCCGGCACGATGGGTCGCGTCATGCGCGACGGCCTCAATCGCCTCACGCACGCCAAGAAATACTCGCGGTTCTATTCCACCATCTGCATCAATCTCGCCTGGCCGGGCTATATCGCCGGCGTCGGCCGGCTGATGGGGCCTGATCCGCGCGAAATGGCGAAAACGGACTGTCTCGTCATCTGGGGCACGAACGCCGTCGCCACGCAGGTGAACGTGATGACCCACGCCATGCGCGCGGGCAAGGAACGCGGCGCGAAGATCGTGGTCGTGGACGTCTACCGCAACGCGACGATGCAGCAGGCCGATCTGGGCCTCGTCCTGCGCCCCGGCACGGACGGCGCGCTCGCCTGCGGCGTCATGCACGTGCTGTTTCGCGAAGGATTCGCGGATCGCGAATTTCTCGCCAAATTCACCGACGCCCCGGACGAACTGGAGGCGCATCTGCAAACCCGCACGCCCGAATGGGCGAGCGCGATCACGGGTCTGAGCGTCGCCGAGATCGAGGAATTCGCGCGGCTGGTGGGCGCGCGCAAGCGCACGTTCTTCCGGCTCGGCTACGGGTTTTCGCGCAGCCGCAACGGCGCGGCGAACATGCACGCGGCCGCCTCCATCGCGGCGGTCACGGGCGCGTGGGCGCTCGAAGGCGGCGGCGCCTTTCACAACAACGGGGCGATCTTCCACCTCAATCAGGCGGTGGTGGAGGGCGCGGACCTGATCGACCGTTCCACGCGCGCGCTCGACCAGTCGCGCATCGGCGCCATTCTGACCGGCGACGCGCAGGCGTTGCAGGGTGGTCCGCCCGTGACGGCGATGCTGATCCAGAACACCAATCCCGCCTGCGTTGCGCCGGACCAGAACCGCGTGCGCGAGGGGTTCGCGCGCGAGGACCTGTTCGTGGCCGTGCACGAACAGTTCATGACCGACACCGCGCGCATCGCCGACATCGTGCTGCCGGCCACGATGTTTCTCGAACACGACGATTTCTACACGGGCGGCGGGCATCAATATCTCGGCTTCGGGCCGAAACTGGCCGAGCCGCCGGGCGAATGCCGTTCGAACCACGAGGTCATTTGCGCGCTGGCGACGCGGCTCGGCGCAGCGCATCGCGGCTTCGAGATGAGCGCGCGCGAACTGATCGACGTCACCCTGCGCGATTCCGGCTGGGGTGGGATCGCGGCGCTGGAGCGCGTCAACTGGCTCGACGCCCAGCCGCCCTTCGAGAGCGCCCATTTCGCCAGGGGGTTCCGCTGGCCGGACGGAAAGTTCCGGTTCAAGCCGGATTGGGCGCGCACGCCGTTCTCGCATAACGGCCTGATGGGCCCGTGGCGCGACCTGCCGAAACTGCCGGATCACTGGACCGCGATCGAGGAGGCCGATGACGAACATCCGTTCCGGCTGGCGACGAGCCCGGCGCGGCAGTTCCTGAATTCGACCTTCACCGAAACGCCGACCTCGCGCGCGAAGGAAATGCGTCCCAGCGTGATGGTCCACCCGCAGGACGCGGCGGCGGCGGACGTGGCGGACGGCGATCTCGTCACGCTCGGCAACGCGCGCGGGCGCGTCCGGCTGCATGCGAAACTGTTCGACGGCGTGCGGCGCGGCGTGCTGATCGCCGAGGGTATCTGGCCCAACAGCGCGTTCGTCGACGGGCAGGGGATCAACGTGCTGACCGGCGCCGACCCGGCCGCCCCGTTCGGCGGGGCCGCATTCCACGACAACCGGGTGTGGCTGCGGAAGGCGAGCTGAAGATCAGGCGCTTCAGGCCGCCGGCGTCCGGGGTTGCCAATGGCGCCCCCTGGCGGCAATCTGGCCGCCGGACAGACCTCCAGCGGTTTCGCGGCGGCGCGCCTGGCGGCCGCCCGACGGACATGGGAACCCGACATCATGATCTTGGACAAGGAAATGGCCTGCGGAAGCAACGAGGACGTTCCGCCGGGACCTCGGTCGCGGGGGCTCGACCGCCGGTCGTTTCTGTTCGGCTCCGCCGCCGGTCTCGGCGCGCTCGGGCTCGCCGGGTGCGCAACGACCGAGGGCGTGAGCCTCGCCGAAGCGTCGAAGATGTATGCGATGGCGCCCGACGCCAAATTCCCGATCCAGGCCGTCGACATCAGCAAGCTCGACCCGAAGTATTTTCGCAAGAGGATAAGCTATCCGAGCAAGGAAGCGCCCGGCACGATCATCGTCGATCCCGGCAACTACTACGTCTACCGCATCGAAGGCGACGGCGTCGCCACCCGTTACGGCGCCAATGTCGGACGCGAAGGGTTTCTGTGGAGCGGCGACGCCTATGTCGGGCGCAAGGCCGAATGGCCGGTCTGGACGCCGCCGAAGGAAATGATGCAGCGCCAGCCGGAGTCGCGCAAATATGCGCGCGGGATGCCGGGCGGGCCGGACAATCCGCTCGGCGCCCGCACCCTCTACCTCTATCAGAACGGGCGCTACACGCTCTACACGATCTACAGCACCAGCGACCCCGAGACGATCGGAACCGGCATGACGAGCGGCTGCACCGGCCTGCTCACGCAGGACATGCTGGACCTTTATTCGCGAACGCCCGTCAAGACGAAGGTGATCGTCCTGCCCGCGTAGGCGCGCCCGGTTCGCGGCCCTCCCGCATCAGCACGCGGTTGCCGCGCACGACCACCTGTTCGCCGGCGACCAGCGCCAGCGCGCGCGGATAGATGCGGTTTTCCTGCTCCAGCACCCGCGCGGCGAGCGCGTCGGGCGTGTCGTCGTCGCGCACACGGACGGTTTCCTGTTCGACGATCGGGCCTTCGTCCATTTCCGGCACGACGAAATGGACCGTGCAGCCATGCACCTTCACGCCGTCGGCGATCGCGCGTTCGTGCGTGTGCAGGCCGCGATAGAGCGGCAGCAGCGCGGGGTGGATGTTGAGCATCCGCCCCTGCCATTTCTCCACGAACCACGGCGTCAGCAGGCGCATGAAGCCGGCGAGGCAAACGAGTTCCGTTCCATGCGCCTCGAGCGTCGTCTGCATGGCGCGCTCGAACGCCTCGCGGTCGGCGTGCGCCTTGTGGTCGACGAGGGCCGTCGCCAGGCCCTGCGCCTTCGCCCATGCGAGACCGGCCGCCTGCGGGCGATTGGACAGCACCAGCGAAATCTCGGCCGGATAGTCCGGCGCGCGGGCGGCCTCCACCAGCGCGCGCATGTTGGAGCCGCGCCCGGAGATCAGGATGGCGACCCTCTTCTTTTTCACAGTGCGAGCTTTCCGCGCGTCGTCACCCGCTCGCCGCCGGCGGCGACGACCTCGCCGATGACGACCGGCTCCAGCCCCTGGGCCGCGAGCGCCGCGCGGGCTTCCTCGGCCCCCGCGCGGCGCGCGACGACCACCATGCCGATCCCGCAGTTGAAGGTGCGCAGCATCTCGCTTTCGGCGACGCCGCCCTCCCGCGCCAGCCATGCGAAAACCGGCAGGACCGGAATGGCGGCAAGATCGAGCGCAACGCCCAGACCTTTCGGCAGCACGCGCGGAATGTTTTCGGGAAAGCCGCCGCCGGTGATGTGGGCGAGCGCGGCGATGGCGTCGGTCGCCTTCAGGGCCGCCAGCAGCGGCTTCACATAGAGGCGCGTCGGCGTCAGCAGCGCGCGCGCGAGCGTCCGGCCGGGTGCGAAGGGGGCGGGCGCGTCCCAATTCAGGCCCGTCCTGTCGACGATGCGCCGAACGAGCGAGAACCCGTTGGAATGGACGCCGGAGGAGGGCAGGCCGATCAGCACGTCGCCCGCCGCCACGTCCGCGCGCGGCAGCAGCCGGTCGCGCTCGGCCGCGCCAACCGCGAAGCCCGCCAGATCGTAGTCGCCGCGCGCATAGAGGCCCGGCATTTCCGCCGTCTCGCCGCCGATCAGCGCGCAGCCGGATTCGATGCAACCGGCGGCGACGCCCTTGACGATGGCCGCGCCTTCTTCCGGGTCGAGCCGGCCGGTGGCGTAATAATCGAGGAAGAAGAGCGGTTCGGCGCCCTGCACCACCAGATCGTTGACGCACATGGCGACGAGATCGACGCCCACCGTGTCGTGGATGCCGCTCTCGATGGCGATCTTGACCTTGGTGCCGACGCCGTCGTTGGCGGCGACCAGCACGGGATCGCGGAAACCGGCAGCCTTCAGGTCGAACAGGCCGCCGAACCCGCCAATCTCGGCGTCGGCGCCGGGGCGGCGGGTGGCGCTCAGATGCGGCTTGATGAGTTCGACCATGCGGGCGCCGGCGTCGATATCGACGCCCGCCTGCGCATAGGTCATGCCGCCCGGCTTCTTGTCGGTCATGTGCTCACCTCGTGCGCGGGCAATAGCTTTTGCGGCCTGCCGTGACAAGGGACGGCGCCCCGGGACAGACAGGGACCGGGTCGGCGACTTGACCCGTTCGGCCCGCGCGGGGACAAATGGCGGCGCAACAGGGGCGCAAACCGTCGCATCATGCCGCGCAAGGAGTTCAGTCTGCGGAATTTCGGCTCGCTGCCGAACATGATCACGCTCGGGCGGCTCATTCTGGCGCCCGTCATCATCGCCATGATCGCCAGCGGCCGGTGGATGGAGGCGTGCGTCGCCTTCGTCGTGGCGGGTGTTTCGGACGCGCTCGACGGCTGGCTCGCCAAGACGTTCGACCTGCGCACCGACATCGGCGCGGTGCTCGACCCCATCGCCGACAAGACGCTGCTCGTTTCCATCTATGTCGCGCTCGGCGTCTCGCAGGCCATTCCGCCGGCGCTGGCCATTCTCGTCGTCTCGCGCGATCTCATGATCGTGGGCGGCGTGATCGTGGCCTGGCTGGTCGACAATCCGGTGGAAATCCGGCCGCTGTTCGTCTCCAAGGTCAATACGGCGGCGCAGCTTGCGTTCGCGGCGCTGGTGCTCGCCTCCAAGGCGTTCGGATTTGCGCTCGGGGCCAGCTTTACCGTCGCGGTCTATGGGGTGGCGGCGTTGACGCTCGCCTCGCTCGGCGCCTATCTGGCGCCCTGGTTCCGGCACATGCGACTGTAGGATCGAATGACCGAAACTTCGCAGATCGCGCCGCCGCCGCCGCCCGACTCCGCCTTCGTGCGGCGGCTTGCGCCGTGGGCGATCGCGGTCGGCGCCATCGCCCTGTTCCTCTGGATGTTCTCAGGGGTGCTGACGCCGTTCGTCGCCGGCATCGCGCTCGGTTATCTGCTCGATCCCGTGGCCAACCGGCTGGAGAAGATGGGGCTGAACCGGCTGGGCGCGGCGGTGCTGATCCTGGCGGTGTTCCTGATCGCGCTCGTGGTGGCGCTGGTGCTGATCCTGCCGGCGCTCGGCCACCAGCTCGCGAGTTTCGCGCAGGATGCGCCGCGCATCGTCGCGCGCCTGCAGGGCGTGCTGTCGGAAACGGGCGGCAAGCTGCTTCATTCCTGGGTCGGCGATCTGTTGCAGAAATACGGTCTGGCGCCGGGCGGGGACACCTCGGGCGATCTGCAGAAGTCGATCGGCGATCTGGTGGGCGAGGGGGTGCGCTGGTTCGGCGCGCTCCTGAAATCGCTGGTGACGGGCGGGGCGGCGCTGTTCGGTCTCGCGTCGCTGATTGTCGTGACGCCGGTCGTGGCCTTCTACATTCTGATCGACTGGCGGCACATGATGGAGTCCCTGGAGTCGCTGGTGCCGCCGCGTTTGCGGCCGCAGGCGCGCGCGCTCGCCCGCGACATAGACCGGGCGCTCGCCGGCTTCGTGCGCGGGCAATCGCTGGTCTGCCTGTTTCTGGGCCTGTGGTATGGGATCGGCCTGTCGCTCATCGGACTGAATTTCGGGTTCCTCATCGGGGTGACGGCGGGCGTGCTCTCGTTCATTCCCTATGTCGGCTCGCTGACGGCGCTGGTGGTTTCGGCGATCGTGGCGCTGGTGCAGGGATGGCCGGACTGGAAAATGCTGGCGATGGCGCTGGCGGTGGTGGGAACGGGCCAGTTTCTGGAAGGCAATTTCCTGTCACCCAAACTGGTCGGCGGATCGGTGGGACTGCATCCGGTGTGGTTGATGTTCGCGCTGCTGGCCGGCGGCTCGCTGTTCGGCTTCACGGGCCTGATCGTCGCAGTGCCCGCGGCGGCGGCCATCGGCGTATTGTCGCGGTTTGCGCTCGCGCGCTACCGCACCAGCCCGTTCTACCTCGGGCGCACGCCGCAGACGTTGATCGTGGGCGACGTGGCCGCGAGCGGGCCGGGCGACCCCGGCGCGCAGGGCGGCGCGTGAGCGGCCGGTCATGAGCGACAAGAAATCGGAAGCCGTGCGCCAGCTGGCGTTCGAATTCGCGCCGCAGCCGCGGTTCGGCGAAGAGGATTTTCTCGTCTCGCCGTCGAACGCGGGCGCTTTCGCGCTGGTGACGTCGTGGCCCGACTGGCCCGATCCCGCGCTGCTCCTCATCGCGCCGGCCGGCGGCGGCAAGAGCCATCTGGCCACGATCTGGGCGCGGCGCGCGCAGGCGGTCATCGCCCCGCCCCACCAGGTGCGGGCGGACGCGAGCCTGGGCGCGCTCTACGGCCGCAACATCCTTCTGGAGGACGCCGATGAGGTGGGCGACGCGCGCGGCCTGTTTCATCTGTTCAATCTGGTGCAGGAATCCGGCGCCTCGCTGCTCATCACCGCCAGCGCGCCGCCCGAGACGTGGGGGCTGAAACTGCCCGACCTTCTGTCCCGCCTGCGGCGGGCGGCGCGCGCGACCATCGAGCCGCCGGACGACGAACTGGTGCGCGCGGTGCTGGTCAAGCTGTTCGCCGACCGGCAGCTGGCGGTGGAGGAGAGTCTTGTCGACTACATGGCGCTGCGGATCGGCCGGTCGCTGGACGACGCGCGGGCGCTGGTGCGCGCGCTCGACGAGGAGGCGCTGGCGCGCGGCCGCAAGATCACCCGCCCCATGGCCGCCGACATGATCGAGCGGCTGGCGCGCAGCGATTGATCGTGACACGCCGATCCCATTCCATCGGTCGCCGCCTGGCGGCGATTGACCGCAGGGCGGGGCTGCGGATTTTCAGTCATTGCCGATAAAATGATCCGACGACGCCCGAACCAGGAACGACCGATGAGCGAACGCAAACGTCCCGCCGCCCGCCGACATGCCGACGACACGGGCGTCGCGCGGACGGGCGCGCATATCGCCGTCATGGACGGGTTGGGCGACATCGCCGCGCGGCCGGCCGAACTCGCCGTCTCGCCGGCGCGGTTCATCAACCGCGAACTGTCGTGGCTGGAATTCAATCGCCGCGTGCTGGAGGAAGCCTCCAACACCGCCCATCCGCTGCTGGAGCGTCTGCGCTTTCTGTCGATCTCGGCCAACAATCTCGACGAATTCTCCATGGTGCGCGTGGCGGGCTTGCGCGGCCAGGTGCGCTCGGGCGTGCAGGAGCGTTCGCAGGACGGGCTGACGCCGGCCGAACAGCTCGCCAAGATCCGCGAGCGGATGATCCTGCTGGCCGACGAACAGATGCTGCGGCTGCGCGAATTGCGCGCCGAACTCGCCGAGGCCGGAATCGCCATCGTGGGGCCGGAGGATCTCGACGCGCGCGAGAAGGCGTGGTTGACCGACTATTTCGTGCTGAACGTGTTTCAGGTGCTCACGCCGCTGGCGGTCGATCCGGCCCATCCGTTTCCGTTCATCCCGAATCTCGGCTTCACCATCGCGGTCGAACTGCTCGGGCCGGACGGCAAGCAGCGGCGCACGGCGCTGGTGCGCATGCCCAACAAGATCGAGCGCTTCATCCGCATTCCCGAGGCGGTGACGGGCGGGCCGGCGCGGTTCATGCCGCTCGAAACGCTGATCCTCATGCATTCCTACAAACTGTTTCCCGGTTGCACGGTGGTGGGCAGCGGGCTGTTCCGCGTGATCCGCGACAGCGATCTCGAAGTCGAGGAAGAGGCGGAAGATCTGGTGCGGCTGTTCGAGACGGCGCTGAAGCGGCGCCGGCGCGGCACGGTCATTCGACTCGAGGTCGAGGCGCATATGCCGGACGAACTGCGCGCCTTCGTGGTGGAGGAGCTCGACGTCGCGCAGGACGAACTGTTCGTGCTCGACGGCATGCTGGCGCTCAACGACCTTTCGGCGCTCGTCGGCCTCGACAGGCCGGACCTCAAGTTCAAACCCTACAATCCGCGGTTTCCCGAGCGCGTGCGCGAGAACGGCGGCGATTGTTTCCTGGCGATCAAGCAGAAGGATCTGGTCGTCCATCATCCTTACGAATCGTTCGACGTGGTGGTGCAGTTCCTCACGCAGGCCGCCCGCGATCCCAATGTCGTCGCCATCAAGCAGACGCTCTATCGCACCTCTTCCGACAGTCCGATCGTGCGCGCGCTGATCGAGGCGGCGGACGCGGGCAAGTCCGTCACCGCGCTGGTCGAGCTGAAGGCGCGGTTCGACGAGGAAGCCAACATCCGCTGGGCGCGCGACCTGGAACGCGCCGGCGCGCAGGTGGTGTTCGGATTCATCGAACTGAAGACGCACGCCAAACTGTCGATGGTGGTGCGGCGCGAGGGCGCAGGACTGGTCACCTATTGCCACGTCGGCACGGGCAACTACCATCCGATCACCGCGCGCATCTACACCGACATTTCGCTGTTCACCGCCGACCCGGCGACGGGGCGCGACGTGGCGCGCATCTTCAATTTCATCACCGGCTACGCCGAGCCCGCGGGCCTCGAACGGATGGCGGTGTCGCCGATCTCGCTGAAGAAGAAACTGATCGAGCACATCGATGCGGAAATCGCGCTCGCACGCACGGGCCGGCCCGCCGCCATCTGGGGAAAATGCAATTCGCTGGTCGATCCCGAGATCATCGACGCGCTCTATCGCGCAAGCCAGGCGGGCGTGTCGATCGATTTCGTGGTGCGCGGCATCTGCTGCCTGCGGCCGGGCGTGCCGGGACTTTCCGACAACATCCGCGTGAAATCGATCATCGGCCGCTATCTCGAACATGCGCGCGTCTACGCGTTCGGCAATGGCGCGGCGCTGCCCAACGACAAGGCGATCGTCTTCATCTCGTCGGCCGATCTCATGCCGCGCAATCTCGACCGCCGCGTGGAATCGTTGCTGCCGATCACCAATCCGACCGTGCACCAGCAGGTGCTGGACCAGATCATGCTCGCCAATTTCATGGACAACCAGCAAAGCTATCGAATCCTGCCGGACGGTTCGAGCGTGCGCGTGACGGCGCCGGCCGAGGAGCCGCCGTTCAACGCGCACAAGTATTTCATGACCAATCCCAGCCTGTCGGGCCGCGGCGCGGCGCTGAAAGTGTCGCGGCCGAAATCGCTGTCGCGTCGCAGCGAGAATCGGTGACGCATGCACGAAGCGTTGCAAGCGCCCGGACGACTTGCGGTCGGCGCTCCCGTCGCCATCGTCGACATCGGCTCGAACTCGGTGCGGCTAGTGGCCTACGAAGGGCGCACGCGCGCGCCGACGCCGATCTTCAACGAGAAGGCGTTCTGCGGTCTGGGGCGCGGGGTCGTCACGACCGGGCGACTGGCCGACGAAGCGGTCGAGCGCGCGCTCGCAGCGCTCGCGCGCTTCCGCGTGCTATGCCGCACGATGCGCGTGACCGATCTGCAGGTGGTGGCGACGGCGGCCGCGCGCGACGCCCGCAACGGGCCGGAGTTTCTGGACCGCGCGCAACGGGCGATCGGCGCGCCGATCACGCTGCTGACCGGCCGGCGAGAGGCCGAGCTTTCGGCGCTCGGCGTGGTCTCAGCCGTGCATCAGCCCGATGGCGTCGTCGGCGATCTCGGCGGCGGCTCGCTGGAACTGATCGATGTGCGCGGCGCGCGGCTCGGCAAGGGCGAGACCATGCCGCTGGGCGGACTGGCGCTGATGGACGCGTCGGGCAGATCGCTCAAACAGGCGACCAAGATCGCACGCGCGGCGATCGGCAAGGCGGCGGCGCTCGACCATTTGCGTGGGCGCACATTCTACGCGGTCGGCGGAACGTGGCGCGCGCTGGCGCGGCTGCACATGCGCCAGACCGACTATCCGCTGAGCGTCATGCACAATTACGCGATGAACGCGCCGGAGGCCGCCGATTTCGTCGCGATGGTGGAGAGCGTCGATTCCGAGCAGCTGAAGGCGATCGAGGATATTTCAGCGCAACGCCGGCCGCTGCTCGCCTATGGCGCGGTCGTGCTCGACGAAATCATCAAACAGGCCAAGCCCGCCGAGATCGTCGTGTCGGCGGCCGGCGTGCGCGAAGGCATGCTTTACGAACAATTGCCGGCGCATACGCGCACGCTGGATCCGTTGCTGGCGGCGGCGGCCGAATTCAACCAGCTGCGTGCGCGCGCGCCCGCGCACGCCGAAGAATTGCGCGTGTGGGCGGACGCGTTCTTTCGCTCCACGGGCCTGGAGGAAACGCCGGAGGATGCGCGGCTGCGCCATGCCGCCTGCCTCTTGTCCGACATCGCGTGGCGCGCGCATCCCGATTATCGCGGCGCTCAGGCGTTCGATCTCGTCGCCAATTCCGCGCTCGTCGGCGTCGATCATCCGGGCCGCGTGTTCATCGCGCTCGCGCTGGCCATGCGCTACATCGGCCTCAACGAAGACATTTCGGCGCGCATGCGCGGCCTCACGCCGCTGCGCTATCTCGAGCGCGCGCGTATTCTGGGCGCGGCGATGCGCGTCGCCTTCATCGTTTCGACCGCCATGCCGGGGGTGTTGCCGCGCGCCGCGCTCATGGCGCGCAAGAAGAGCGTGGCGCTCGAACTGCCGCCCGATCTTCAGCCGCTGGCGAGCGACCGGCTCATGAACCGGGTCAAACAACTCGCCAAACTCGTCGGGCGCGAGGCCGAAATCGTCGCCGCGCCGTAGCGCGCGCCTGCATACCCGGAGGGCCGCATGACCGCGTTTCATCTCTCTCGCCTGCCGATCGTGCAGGCGCCGATGGCCGGATCGCAAGGCGCAGACCTCGCCATCGCCGTGTGCAGGGCGGGGGGCCTCGGCTCCATTCCCGCCGCCATGCTCGCGCCCGATGCGCTGCGCGCGGAGATCGCGAAAATCCGAGCCGCGACGGACGCGCCGTTCAACGTGAATTTCTTCGCTCATCGCGCGCCCGCCCCGAGCGCGGAGGACGAGCGGCGCTGGCGCGCTGCGCTCGGCGGATACTACCGCGAATTCGGGATCGATCCGGCGACCATTCCGGCGGGGCCGGGCAGGGCGCCGTTCGACGAAACGCTGTGTGCGATCGTGGAGGAGACGCGCCCGCCGGTCGTCAGCTTCCACTTCGGGCTGCCGGACGACGCGCTCGTGGCGCGGGTGAAGCAGGCGGGCGCCAAAGTCTGGTCGTCGGCGACGACGGTCGCGGAGGCGCGCTGGCTGGAGGAGCGCGGCGTCGACGCGATCATCGCGCAGGGGCGCGAGGCCGGCGGCCATCGCGGCATGTTTCTCTGCGACGACATAGAGGCGCAGCCGGGCCTGTTCGCGCTGCTGCCGCAGGTCGTCGACGCGGTGCGCGTTCCGGTGATCGCCGCCGGGGGCGTGGCCGACGGGCGCGGGGTCGCTGCGGCCCTGGCGCTCGGCGCGGGGGCGGCGCAGATCGGCACGGCCTATCTGTTGACGCCTCAGGCGACGACCGCGCCGCTGCATCGCGCCGCGTTGCGCGCCGCGCGCGACGACGCCACGCGCCTCACCAATGTCTATACGGGGCGGCCGGCGCGCGGTCTGCTGACGCGGCTGATGCGCGAGCAGGGGCCGATGTCGGCCAACGCGCCGGCCTTTCCGCTGGCGACCGGCGCCGTCGCGCCGTTGCGCGCTGCGGCCGAGAAGAGCGGCAGTTGCGATTTCTCGCCCGTGTGGTCGGGCGAAGCCGGCGCGCTCGCGCGCGAGGAGGACGCCGGCGCGCTGACCCTGCGCTTCTGGGACGAGGCGCGGCGCGTGACCGGCGGGTTGCGGCTGGAGTGAAACGTCAGTCCCGCGCGTCCCACGCCACCACGCGCGCGGCGTGTTCGCCCAATCCCGCGCCGCCGAGGCGAATGGTGTCGCCGGGTTTCAGATAGACGGGCGGCTTCTTGCCCGAGCCGACGCCGGGCGGCGTGCCTGTCACGATCACGTCGCCCGCTTCCAGCGTCAGGAAATGCGAGATGTATGAGACGAGTTTGCGGACCGGGAAGATCATCGTATTCGTGGAGCCCGACTGCATGCGCTCGCCGTTGACGTCGAGCCAAAGATCGATGGCTTGCGGGTCGGCGATCTCGTCGGCGGTCACCAGCCACGGCCCGAGCGGCCCGAAGGTCGGCGCGCTCTTACCCTTCATCCAGTTGCCCCCGCGCTCCAGCTGGAATTCGCGCTCCGACACGTCGTTGGCGAGGCAGTAGCCGGCGACATGCTCCATCGCCGCGTCCTCGTCCACGTAGGACGCGCGTTTGCCGATGACGACGCCAAGCTCGACTTCCCAATCGAGTCGGGTCGACGACTTCGGCTGCACGATGTCGTCGTTGGGTCCGACGATGCAGTTCGGCGCCTTGTTGAACAGGATCGGTTCGCCGGGGATCGGCATGTTGGATTCGGCCGCGTGGTCGGCGTAGTTCAATCCGACGGCGATGAAGTTCGTCGGACGACCGACGCAGGCGCCGATGCGCGGCTGGCCGCGCACCACCGGCAGCTCGTCGCGCTTCAGCGCCCTCGCGATCTTCTTCAGATGTTTCGGCGACAGGTCGTCGCCCGCGATATCGTCGACATATTCGGAACAGTCGCGAATGCGGCCCTTACCATCGAGCACGCCGGGCTGTTCCTTGCCGGCCTTGCCGTAGCGAACGAGTTTCATGCTGGGCTCCTGCGCACCGCGAACGAAAGCGCGCGATCTTGGCTCCGCGCATTGTCACGTTCAAGCGGCCTGGCTCGGCGTATCGCAAAAAACCCCGGCGCGAGCCGGGGCCTTTCGCGATCGCGCGTCACCAGCGGCAGCGGCGAACCTTCTCGTAGACAACGCGGTTGCGGTAGACCTTCTTGACGACAATGTTGCGGCAACGCGGCCCGACGTAATAGGGGCGCCAATGTCGATGATGGCGGACCACCGGATGGCCATGGCGCCAGCGCCGGTGTTCGCGAAGTTCGCGCCGGCTCTCGCGCTGTCGGTCCATGCGCTGTCGGTCCATACGGTCGCCGCGATTTTCCATGCGCTCGGCGCCCCGTTGCATGCGCTGTTCGGCGCGCGGGGCGGGTGCGGATGGCGTGGCGGCGGGCGGTGCGCTCGGCGCCGACTGCGGGGCGGGCTGGGCAGGCGGTTGGGCGCCCGTGGCGCCCGATTGCGCAACGGTCAACGGCGCGGCGAACAACGGGCCGGCCGCTATCGCGAGCGCAGCCGCCGCTATCGTCAATCTCTTCATCAGCACATACCTCCGTGAAACACGCTCGCCGGATCGCGAAGCGGTCTCCGGACGGCGCATGGTCCGTCGTCAACCAAAGTCGCCGCTGATCAGTTCCTGCATGTGCGAAAGCGCGGCCGCAAAAAAATCGCCGGCGCGAGGCCGGCGATTCGATGCGATGTCTTGCAGAGCCTTCGCTCAGCACTTCACCCGCACGTAGTCGCCCGGCGCGTCCACGATTGGCTTCAGCTTGCCCCCGCCGGGCTCGCGTGCGGGAACCATTTCCGGCGCCTGCGCGCGGATCCATTCGATCCAGTCCGGCCACCAGGAGCCGGGCGTCTCCTTCGCGGCCTTCACCCAATCCTCGAATTTTCCCTGCGGCTTCTCGCCGGTCCAGTACTGGTATTTCATTTTCTCGCCGGCGGGATTGACGACGCCCGCGATATGGCCGGACCCGGCCATCACGTAGCGCACCGGGCCGCTGAACAGCTTCGCCCCGTTGAAGGCCGCGCGCGCCGGCGCGATGTGGTCTTCCTTCGCGGCGAGGTCGTAGACGGGAATCCTGATCGCGCCGAGGTCGATCTTCACGCCGGCGACGCTCATCTTCCCCTTGCCGATGTTGTTCGTCATGTAGCACTCGCGCAGGTAGAACGAGTGGTTGGCGCGCGTCATGCGGGTGGCGTCCGAATTCCACGTCAGCAGGTCGAAGGCCATCGGCGGCTGGCCCTTCATGTAGTTGTTCACGACATAGGACCAGATGAGGTCGTTCGGCCGCAGCATGTTGAAGGCGTTCGCCATCTTCGACCCGTCGAGATAGCCCTTGTCCTTCATCTGCGCCTCGACCGCCTTCACCATCTCGGCGTCCGTGAACACTTTCAGGTCGCCGGGGTCGGTGAAGTCGACGAGCGTGGTGAAGAACGTCGCGCTGTCGATGCGGTCGTCGCCGGTCGCCGCCATATAGGCGAGCGACGTCGCCAGCAGCGTGCCGCCGACGCAATAGCCGATCGCCGTCACCTTCCGCTCGCCGGTCGATTGCTCGATGTTGTTCAGGGCCTCGAACAGACCCTCGCGCATATAGGCCTCGAACCCCTTGTCAGCGTGGCGTTCGTCGGGATTGACCCAGGAGACGACGAATACGGTCAGGCCCTGCGCGACCGCCCAGCGGATGAAGCTCTTCTCCTCGTTGAGATCGAGAATGTAGAATTTGTTGATCCACGGCGGCACGATCAGCAGCGGGCGCCTGTAGACCTGCGGCGTGGTGGGCGCGTACTGGATCAGTTCGATCAGATCGTTGCGGAAGACGACCTTGCCGGGCGTCGCGGCCATGTTGACGCCGAGCTGGAACTTGGAGCTGTCGACCTGGCGCACCTTGAGCGAGCCGCCGCCGGCCTCGATGTCCTCCGCGAGCATTTTAAGACCGCGCACCAGATTCTCGCCTTCCTCCCTGAAGGTCGTGCGCAGCAGTTCGGGATTGGTGCCGATGAAATTAGTCGGCGACAGGGCGGCCGCGATCTGGCGCACGTAGAACGCCGCCTTGGCGCGCGTGATGTCGTCGAGACCTTCCTGCCGCGCGACCAGCTCGCTCGCCCAGTCGACCGTCATCGTGTAGGCCTGCCGCAGGAAATCGAAGATCGGGCTTTCCTTCCACTGCGGATCGGCGAACCGTTTGTCGCGCGGGTCGTAGGGGATGACGGGGCCGATGTTCTCGCCCGTCATGCGGCGGAAGGCGTTGCCCCAGATCTCCACGAATTTGGTGTTGAGCGCGGTCTGCGCCTGAATGGCGCGGCGCGGATCGGTCATCCAGTATTCGGCCACCTTGCCAAGCGTGCGGACGGCGTCGGTCACCTCGTCGGGCAGGGAAGGCGTCTCGCCTTTCTGCAGCGGCTGCATGACGGCGGCCATCGCCTTGCCGCCAAATTCCATGGCCTTGCGGGCGTTGACGGCCATCTTCTCGAAATCGGGAACGGCGGGCGGAACGATGTCGTGCATGTGCGCGGCCGGGTCCAGCGCGCCGGCCTCGGGCGCGGGCTTGGGGGCGGGCTTGGCGGTCGGTTTGGCGGCGTACTTTTCGGCGGATCCGGCCGCGGGCGTCCGGGCGGCAGGTTTTGGCGCTGCGGCCTTTGCGGGCGGATGGACAGGCGCGGACTGGACGGGCGCGGCCTCGGCCGGGGGCGCGGATTTGGCCGCCGCGGGTTTGGATCGAGCGCGGCCCGTCTTACGGGCTGGCTTGTGCGCGGCTGTGTCGACCATTTCGATCTCCCACCTCGAAAAACAAAAAGCCGGGTTGCGCCCGATCTTCATGCGGCGACGCCGGGCGAGGCCGTCGAACCGGCGGTCGCTTTTCAAACATAATAGCTATTTAATCGCTCTTTGCGACATTCATCGTCATCGCGCGCTTTTGTCTTTCGTCCCAGTGCGCGTCGCGCCGCGAGGCATCCGTGAGGTCGATTTCGAAATCCATCGCCCTGGCTCTGTCGCTCGTCGCGCTGGCGGGCGAAGCGAGCGCGCAGGGCGCGCCGATCGGCGAGACGCCGTTCGAGGTCATGCTGCGCTGGCGCCCGCGCGCGCCCGAGCCGGACGCCCCCGATTTCGTAAGGGCGAGTCGCCCGCCGCAGGAGCAGATGCGCTATGCGCCGCTCACCGGGCCGCAGCCCAATGGACCGCCGCGCCGCAGCCCGGACGACCTCGCCAAACTGAAAAGCGGGCTCGACGCCGCCGCCGCCCAGAACAAGGCGCGGGCGGCCCGCGATTTCGCAATCGGCGCGCCGAAACCGAAAAAGCGGTCGCGGTGAGGCCAAATCGGACGCGCAGCGCCGATTTTTGGATTTTCGAACGTCGCCGATTGGCGTAACACGGAACACCCGCCGCCCGCAGGCGCGGGACGACAACCAGAGGACGACAATGTCGGATTTCTATCGCGTGCGGCGGCTCCCGCCCTATGTCTTCGAGCAGGTCAACCGGCTGAAGGCTCAGGCTCGCAACGCCGGCGCCGACATCATCGACCTGGGAATGGGCAATCCGGACCTGCCGGCGCCCAAACACGTCATCGACAAGCTCGTCGAAACCGCCGGCAAGCCGCGCACCGACCGCTATTCGGCCTCCAAGGGCATCGCGGGGTTGCGCCGCGCGCAGGCGGCCTATTATGCGCGCCGCTTCAACGTGAAGCTCAATCCCGACACGCAGGTCATCGCCACGCTCGGCTCGAAAGAGGGCTTCGCCAACATGGCGCAGGCGATCACCGCGCCCGGCGACGTGGTGCTGGTGCCCAATCCTTCGTACCCGATCCACGCCTTCGGCTTCCTGATGGCGGGCGGCGTCATCCGTTCGGTGCCGGCCGAACCGACGCCCGATTATTTCGTGGCGCTGGAGCGCGCCATCATCCATTCGATTCCGAAGCCGATCGCGGTCGTGGTGTGCTTTCCGTCGAACCCGACGGCGATGGTCGCATCGCTCGATTTCTATCGCGATCTCGTGGCCTTCGCGAAGAAACACGACATATTCGTCCTGTCGGACCTCGCCTATTCGGAAGTCTATTTCGACAACAATCCGCCGCCCTCGATGCTGGAGGTTCCCGGCGCGATGGATGTGACGGTGGAATTCACCTCCATGTCGAAGACGTTTTCGATGGCGGGCTGGCGCATGGGGTTCGCGGTCGGCAACGAGCGGTTGCTGGCCGCGCTCGGTCGCGTGAAATCCTATCTCGACTATGGCGCGTTCACGCCCATCCAGGTGGCCGCGGCCGCGGCCCTCAACGGGCCGGAGGACTGCATCAACGAGATGCGGGCCATCTATCGCAAGAGGCGCGACGTGATGGTGGAGAGTTTCGCGCAGGCCGGCTGGGCGATCCCCGCGCCGACGGCGACGATGTTCGCGTGGGCGCCCATTCCCGACAAGTTCAAGTCGCTCGGTTCGCTCGAATTCTCGAAACTGCTGGTGGAGAAGGCGCATGTGGCGGTCGCGCCCGGCATCGGCTTCGGCGAGCACGGCGACGAATTCGTGCGGCTTGCGATCGTGGAGAACGAGCAGCGCATCCGTCAGGCCGCGCGCAACCTGCGCAAGTTCTTCGACAACGCGGACACGCTCCACAATGTGGTGCCGATGAAGGCGACCGCGTAAAGCCGTCGCGCAAACGAAACGGCCGGCGCGACGCCGGCCGTTTTTTTATCCGCGCCCCTGATCGACAGGCGGCTGCGGACGCGGCGTATTGGCATTGCCCGAACCGCCGCGCGCGGCGTCGTCCAGCGTCGCCGGAAGGTCGAAGATCGGCGTGTTGGTTTCCGGGCGCGGCGAGCCGATGCCGAAGCGGGCCGAGCCGATATCCGTCGGCAGATTGGCGGCGCCGCCATGCTGCGCGCCCTGACTCGTGAGGCGCGCGTTGATCTGCTGCAGGAAGCCCTGATTGACGCGCTGCGGCGCGCCCGGCGGGGAATTGGGTCCCGCGACGACGACCTCGAAACCGGGGCGGCTCCAGACCTGCCGGCCTGCCGCGTTCTGCACGGTGACGGTCCCGTAGTGCAGGATGACGTGCAGGCCGCCCGGACCGCCCTGCACGATGGAGGCGACGCCGCCGCGCACGCCGATGGTCGCGGCGTTGGTGCGGATGGTGGCGCCGGTCGTGTGGCTGACCTGACCGCCGACGAAGCGCATGGCGCCGCGCGCCAGGCCAACCGCCATTTCGCCGGAACCGGCGGCGCCGTTGTAGACGAACTTGTCGATGACCACCGACGAGTTGCGGCCGATATTCATGGTGGAGCGGTCGTTGAAGCCGAGCTGGGCGGAGCCCTGCGCGTCGGTTTCGATTCGCTCGTTCTGGGACACGTCGGCGCCGAGACCCAGGGCGCGCGCGGCCGCGCCCGGCTTGGCGCCCTTGGCGTTCTGGTTGACCGCCGAGACCTTGCCGACGGTCTGGGCGCCGGCGGGCGCCGCGACCGCCACGGCCAACGCGGCCGAAGCGAGAAAGAAGTGCGCCGGTTTCATCTGCGTTCCTCCCACATCGACGCTAGCGGACCAGCGCCGGCGGATCGTCCAGATTGAAGTGATAGTTCAGGCCCGCGCGCACGACATGGCCGTTGAAGCGCGCCGACGCGCGCACCGCGTTCCCATAGCATACGCTCTGCCAGCAGTTGGCGTTGACCAGCGGCGAGAGCGCATGGGACGCGCGGCCGAGATCGTAATAAAGGTGCTCGACCTTCGCGCTCCAGCCTTCCGCGAACATCCATTCCACGCCTCCGCCGGCTGTCCAGCCCGCCTTGAGCGCAGCCTTGCGACCGTTGGCGAGGTAGACGTCCTGAAACCATCCTCCATCAAAAAGCTGCGCGATGTTTGTGCCCGCGCGCACACCGCCGAATGCGACGCCCGCCGAGCCGAAGGCGAGCAGGCCGGGCGCGACGAGGAAGCCGGCGCGCCCGCGCAGCGTCGCCAGATAATCGACCGAGCGCGTCACGTTGTTGATCGAATGGATTGTGTTGCCGAAGCCCGCGCCGGCCGCCGCAAACCAGCTCGCGCCGCGCCGCGTGGGCGCGAAGGCCTGAATGTCGGCCTCCACCCCCGCCAGCATCGAAGGCGAGACGAGGCGATTGAAGCCCGCCTGCAGCCCCGCGCCGAACGCTGCGCCCCCGACCTTGCGCCCGCCGCTGGCGAGCAGCGACGAGACGACCGCTTCGTCCGTCACCCACACGGGATTTTCGTAGAACGGAAAAGCGGCCGTGCGCACCGTGCGATCGCCGCCGAAGGCGCTGACCGCGCTCAGGCCGGCGTAGAAGCCGGCCCAGTCGGCCGTCGTCGCGCGGTCGCTCCCGGCGCTCGTGGCGCCGCGCGGCCGGTCGAACAGCGAGGTGAAGCGGTAGGTCGGACCGATCATGCCCGACCACGAAGATGTCGAGAAATTGGGAATGTTGGAGGCGTTGCGCGTATATTGCACCACCGCCGATAAGCCCCAGTCGCGCGTGATCGGCATGTCGAGCTGCGCGCCCGCGCGCCATTGGCGATCGCGACGGGCCATCCACGGATCAACCAGCGGATCGGCGCCGTCGAAATTGTAGGCCGCATAGCGCACGAACGGCGTGACCGACCAGCGCCAGCCGACGTTCGGGAACGGCGCGTCGAAATCGACCTTGGCGGAGCCTTCCAGCCGCATCTGGCGCGAGCTCGCCCAACTGGCGAACGAGGCGTTTCGCACGAAAGCGGCGCGGCCCTGCAAGGTCAGCCAGTCGGTCGCCATCCATTGCGCGCCGATCCCGAGCGTCCACAACGCGCCGGTGTTGTAGATGAACTGCGAGGCGAACGGCGACGTGGTGTCGGCGGCGTCGATGCGCCGCCATTCGGCGACGGGTTCGAGCCGGAAAAACTCGCCCATCGGCAAACGTGCGGAAACGCCCGCGCCGCCCGAGCGATAGCGTTCGCCCGCGCCCAGCGTGCCGAAATCGCCGATCACATACGGACGCACGGTGGCGCCGGGATAGAATTCCGGCGAGATCGCCAGACGCGGGCCGGTCGATACTTCGAGATAGCCGGCGGTGTAGTCCGGTCTGCTCGTCGGCAGCGCGCCGATGCCGCGCACGCGCGTTTCCCACGTGTCGCCGCGCGCAGTCTGGAAATCGTAGACATGGGTGATGTCGCCGAGCAGCGAACCGGTCGCCGCGCTCTGCCGGGGAACCGCGTTGGGATTGAGCGCCCAGGCGCCGAACGCGCGGACGGGGCCGAACCCATGCGCCTGCGTGACGTTGCTGTTGAAACCGACGCCCGCCTGCAACACTCCGTAGACGCGGCTGGAACTCATCTCCTTGCGCGCCGCCGGCAGCATGATGTCGATGCGCCGGCGGATTTCGTCCTCCAGTCCGCCGGTCGCCAGCGCATCCTCGAAATAGCGGGTCGCCATGTCGTAGGATTTCAGGCGGAAATAGAGGACGCCGAGTTCGTATTTCGCGCGGGTGAGCCGGGGATTGAACAGGATGAGCTTTTCCAGCGCGCCGATCGCGGCCTCGTAGTCGCGCTCCGCGACGGCGGCGGAGATATAGCGATAGCTCGCCTCGTGGTCGGCCGGGTTCGCCTGAATGCGCAGAAAGTCGCTGGTGAGACTGTCGGTCGGAGCCTGGGCGGCGGCCGGCGCGGACGCCGCCAGCACGGCGAGGACAAACGCCAGCGGACGGGAGCGCCCGCTCGAAGCCTGTCTCTCGGGCCGGCTGTTCGAAAGCCTCTTTGCCGCGCTCATCCCGTCCCCCTCCGTGCGGCGGACACACCGCCAAGGCGGGACAAGCCCTAGGCAGGACATGCCCCGGCGGCGCGGCGAGGTCTCATGCGCGTCGAAACCTGGCCGGCGCGCGCCCGACGGCGCGCCCATTCCGCTCGCGCTGGATACCGCCCCCGCGTGTCCCCGTTCGCATTGCGGCGCGCGCGGCGAGGAAAAACGGGGCTTTCGCCCTCGGTCCGCACGCGAAGCTCGGCAATCTAGCCACGAACGGCGCGGCGAATCGAGGGGAGACGGCGCGATGACCTGACCTTCGGTCCGATTGCCAGCCGCATGTGGCCGGCGCGACACAGATCAACCGGCGTCGTCGATGGCGAGCGCGCGCTGCAGGGCGGGACGGGCGCGGCAGCGTTGCAGATAAGCGTCGAACGCCGGCCGGCGCGGGACGATCGCAAACCGCTCCACCCCGAAGATGAGGTCGGCGCCGATCATCACGTCGGCGGCCGAAAACCGTTCGCCGAGAATCCACGGGCCCTTGTCGAGCGCGCGCTCGAGCGTCGTCGTCACGCGGTCGAAATCGCCCCAGCCGGCGGCCGAGGAATTCAGGCGCACATCCGCGAATTTCTGCGTATAGGCCGGCTCGATGCAGCCGGGGGCGAAGAACAGCCAATGAAAATAACGCGCCCGCAACGGATCGCCCAAAGCCGGCGCCAGGCCGGCCTGCGGAAACCGTTCGGCGATATAGGCGCAGATGGCGGCGGATTCGGCGAGTTGCGCCGCGCCGTCGACCAGCGCCGGCACCTTTCCCATGGGATTGGCCGCCAGCAATTCCGGCGGCCGCCCGGGCGCGGTTATGTCGATCTTCACGCGCTCGTAAGGCGCGCCGGCTTCCTCCAGCATCCACAGCGCCCGCAGGCTGCGGGTTTTCGGCGCCCAGAACAGCTTCATCATCGACTCAACTCCCGTCGATGAGAACGTAACGTGAATGTTCTTGTTTTGTCCAGAGTCTGGCGCGCGCTACGGACGCCCGCGCGCGCCGGAGGCGATCAGTCGAGCTTGAACTTCGCCAGTTCGCGGTGCTCGGCGCGGATGCGGCGGACGGTGCCGGTCACCGAGCGATAGATGATGGTCTCCGTCTCGATGACGTTCTTGCCGAATTTCACGCCCTGCAGCAGCGCGCCGTCGGTCACGCCGGTGGCGCAGACGATCACGTCGCCGGAGGCGAGTTCGCGCATTTCGTATTTCTTTTTGGGGTCCTTCACGCCCATCTTGGCGGCGCGTTCGATCTTGGCCTGGGAGTCGAGGATGAGCCGACCCTGCATCTGTCCGCCGACGCAGCGCAGCGCGCCGGCCGCCAGCACGCCCTCGGGCGCGCCGCCGGTGCCCAGATAGAGGTCGACGCCGGTCGCGTCCGGCTGCGTCGTGAAGATGACCCCTGCCACGTCGCCGTCGGTGATGAGGCGGACGGCCGCGCCCGCCTTGCGGCAGGCGGAGATGAGATCGGCATGGCGCGGCCGGTCGAGAATCAGGACGGTGATCTCGCCGGGCTTCACGCCCTTGGCCTTGGCGAGCGCGTTGATGTTTTCGATCGGGCTGGCGTCGAGATCGACGACGCCTTTGGGATATCCGGGGCCGATGGCGATCTTGTCCATGTAGACGTCGGGCGCGTTGAGCAGCGTGCCGGCCTGCGCCATCGCCATCACGGCGATGGAGCCGGGCATGTCCTTGGCGCAGAGGGTGGTGCCTTCGAGCGGGTCGACCGCGATGTCGACCGCCGGGCCCGTCTTGGTGCCCACCTCTTCGCCGATGAACAGCATGGGCGCCTCGTCGCGCTCGCCTTCGCCGATCACGACGCGGCCGTGGATCGGCAGGCGGTTGAGTTCGCGGCGCATGGCGTCGACGGCCGCCTGGTCGGCGGCCTTCTCGTCGCCGCGCCCGCGCAGCCGGGCGGACGACACGGCGGCGCGTTCGGTCACGCGCACCAGCTCCATGGTGAGAATGCGTTCGATGATCTTTTCTTCTGTGACGACGAGGTCGGTCATTTGGAGTTCCTGATGCGGTCGGTTTGGTCGGTGTAACGCTGGTGTGGAACGCTCATTCCCGTTCGATGCGGATCATCTGCGGACGCTCGGCGACCAGTCCGCCGGCGGCGATGGCGTCCAGCGCCTCGCGCACCAGCCGTTCGGTCGTGGCGTAGGTGATGAGCACGACGGGAACGGGGCCGCCTTTGGAGTCCCCGCGCCGGGCGCGCTGCACGATGCTTTCGAGCGAGATGCCGCGCTCGGCCACGCGCGCGGCGATCGCCGCCATGGCGCCCGGCCGGTCGTGCACCGACAGTCGGATGTAATAGCCGCCTTCGTGCCGCTGCATCTCGCCGCGCGTGGGCGTTGCGAGCGCGGCGCAGGGCAGGCCGAACGGCGCGGACCGCACGCCCTTGGCGATGTCGGAAATGTCGGCGACGACGGCCGACGCGGTCGCCGCACCGCCCGCTCCGGGGCCGACGAGCGTGAGTTCGTGCACCGCGTCGGCGTCGATGGTGACGGCGTTGGTCACGCCCATCACCTGCGCGATGGCGCTCGATTTGGGAACCATCGTCGGGTGCACGCGCTGTTCGATGCCGTGTTCGGTGCGCTGGGCGACGCCGAGCAGCTTGATGCGGTAGCCCAGTTCATCGGCCGCGCGCAGGTCCGCGAGCGTGATGCGTTCGATGCCCTCGACGTCGATCTTGTCGGCGGCGATCTTGGTGCCGAAGGCGAGCGAGGCGAGGATGGCGAGCTTGTGCGCCGTGTCGAAGCCGCCGATGTCGAAGGTGGGATCGGCCTCGGCATAGCCGAGGTTCTGCGCCTCCTTCAGGCACACGTCGAACGGCATGTTCTCCGTCTCCATTCGGGAGAGGATGTAATTGCAGGTGCCGTTGAGAATCCCATAGACGCGCTCGATGGAATTGCCGGCCAGGCCCTCGCGCAGGGTCTTGACGATGGGAATGCCGCCGGCGACGGACGCTTCGAACGCGAGCGCGACGCCATGGGCCTCGGCGAGCGCGGCCAGCGCCAGCCCGTGTTTGGCCAGCAGCGCCTTGTTGGCGGTGACGACCGACTTGCGCGCGTCGAGCGCGGCCTCGACCGCCTGCCGGGCGGGGCCTTCGTCGCCGCCGATCAGCTCCACGAACAGGTCGATGTCGGGCGAGGCGGCGAGTTCGACCGGGTCTTCGTGAAACCGCGCGCCGGCGATGTCGACGCCGCGGTCCTTGGTTCTGTCGCGCGCGCTGACGCCCGTCACGCGGACGGCGCGGCCCGAACGGGCCGCCAGCGCCTGCGACTGGGTTTCCAGCATGCGAATGACGGATGCGCCGACGGTGCCCAGCCCAGCCACGCCGACCCGCAAAGCCTCACCCATGAAATCGTCCGAACACGAGAAAATCCGCCGAGTGCGGCGGGCGCGCGCCTTGTGCCCCATTTGCGCCCGCCGATCAAGGAACGAAAGCGTCGCGCTTGGTTTCCGGCGTGAATCGCGGCACAAAGCGCATTCGTCCCGCCGGCGCGAGGGCCAGGTGCCGACCGACCGTTATTCTCTCACCGACCGTTATTTTCTCGATGTGCGCCGCTCTGCGCTCGGGCGCGCGTGGCGGCCGCGGCTGGACGCGGCGGGCGATGCGCGCGCGCTCGCGCTCGCCCAGCGCCACGGCTATCCCGACATGCTCGCGCGCGTGCTCGCCGGGCGCGGCGTCGCGCAGGAGGACGCCGAACTCTTTCTCGCGCCGTCGCTGCGCGACCTGATGCCGGAGCCCTATCGCCTGCAGGACATGGAGCCGGCGGTCGAGCGGCTGGCGCGCGCCGTGGAGCGCGGCGAACGGGTGGCGATCTTCGGCGATTACGATGTGGACGGGGCGTGTTCGGCGGCGCTGCTGGCGCTTTACCTGCGCCATTGCGGCGTCGCGCACGCCATTCACATTCCCGACCGGGCGCTGGAGGGCTACGGGCCGAACATCGAGGCGATCCGCGCGATGGCGGGCGAGGGGGCGAGCCTGCTCGTGACCGTCGACTGCGGGACGACTTCACATGAGGTGTTCGCGCAGGCCCGCGCGCTCGGCCTCGACATCGTCGTGCTCGACCATCACCTCGCCCCCGAGACGCTGCCGGATGCGATCGTCGTCAATCCCAACCGGCAGGACGACCTGTCGGGACAGGGCGCGCTCTGCGCGGCTGGCGTCGTGTTTCTGGCGCTCGTGGCGCTCAACCGGCGGCTGCGCGGCGCCGGCCATTTCGCGCGCGAGGACGATGCGCCCGACCTGCTCGGCATGCTCGACCTCGTGGCGCTGGCGACGGTGGCGGATGTGGCGCCGCTCACCGGGCTCAACCGCGCCTTCGTCGCCAAGGGGCTGATGGTCATGCGACGGCGCGAACGGATCGGCCTCACCGCGCTGCTCGACAGCGCGCGGATCGCCGGCCCGCCGCAGGCCTGGCACCTGGGGTTCGCGCTCGGACCGCGCATCAACGCGGGCGGCCGGATCGGCGACGCGGCGCTCGGCGCGCGGCTGCTGCTGGAGCAGGACCCCGCCGCCGCGCGCGCCATCGCCGCCGAACTCGACCGGCTGAACGGCGAGCGGCGCGCGATCGAACAGGCGACGGTGGATGCGGCGCAGGCCGAGGCGCTCGCCGCGCGGTTGGACGCGGATACGCCATCGGTCGTCGTCGTCAGCGGCGACGACTGGATGCCGGGAATCGTGGGGCTCGTCGCCGCGCGGTTGAAGGAAAAATTCAACAAGCCATCCTTCGCCTTTGGGATTAATGGAAAATATGCCGTAGGTTCGGGTCGTTCTATCGGTGGCGTGGATCTCGGCGCGGCGGTGCGGGCGGCTGTTGAGGCGGGTGTGCTGGCCAAAGGCGGCGGGCACAGGATGGCGGCGGGGGCGACCATCGACCGGGAACGACTGGGCGAGTTCCGCGCCTTTCTCGAAGAGCGTCTGGCGGGCGCGGTGGCGGCGGCGCGGGCGGACAATGCGCTCAGGATCGACGCGGCGGTGTCGGGCATGGCGCTGCGGCCGGATCTGGTGGGCGCCATCGAGCGGGCGGGTCCGTTCGGGGCGGGCGCGCCCGAGCCGGTCTTCGGTCTGGCGCGGCATGTCATCCGCGGGGCGCAACCGGTGGGGGCGTCGCATCTGCGGCTGGCGCTCGCCACGCCGGAAGGCGGGCGGCTGGACGCCATCGCGTTTCGCGCACAGGAGTCCCCGCTCGGCGAAGCGATCCGCGACCTGATGGGGGAGCCTGCGCATCTGGCGGTCGCGCTCAGCCTCGATCGTTACGGCGGCGCCGAACGGGTTCAGACACGCGTGATCGACATCGCGAAAATCGACTAGCGTCGCATCGATTTCCTCGTTGCCAGTCCGCGCGGCGCACCGTATAGGTTCGCCGTCCAAGCGAATCCGCGCCCATCGTCTAGCGGTCTAGGACGTCGCCCTTTCACGGCGAAAACAGGGGTTCGAGTCCCCTTGGGCGCGCCATTCCGGAGGAATGGAGCGCCCAAAATCCAGAATTGGTTCGAACTGAGTTCGAACTGGCGCGCCATTCCGGAGGAATGGATCGCCCAGAATCCAGGAGTGGTTCGAACTGAGTTCGAACTGGCGCGCCATTCCGGAGGAATGGATCGCCCAGAATCCAGGAGTGGTTCGAACTGAGTTCGAACTGGCGCGCCATTCCGGA
>CALMZV010000182.1 GCA_937870755.1 uncultured Methylocystaceae bacterium | reverse complement strand
CCGCCAAGCCCGAGGGCACGGGCACGGTGCAGGCTTCCGCCGCCAAGCCCGAGGGTTCGGGCAACGTGCTGGCTTCGGCCGACTGCAAGTAATCGCGGTTCGATTTCGCGAGGGCGGGGCGCTGGCCCCGCCTTTTTCCTGGCATCTCGGGGCGCGCCATGGAACGGTTTCTGCTGGGGCTTCTCATCGCCTTCCTGCCCGCCCTCGCGGACGCGCAGGTGGCGTTCACCGACACCTCGGCCCTCGTGGCGAAAGTTCTTCCCACCGTGGTCGGCATCAAGACCAAGGCCATGGTCAAGGACTCGGGCGCCGCGCCCATGCAGGCGGCGTCCGCCGGCCGCATGAAAACGCAGGAGAGTTTCGGCTCGGGCTTCATCATCGACAAGGAAGGCTACATCCTCACCAACCGCCACGTGGTTCAGGATGCCTTCGAGATCGACGTCACCACCTCCGACGGTTTGGGCTACAAGGCCTCGCTCGTCGGCCTGGCCAGAATGACCGATCTGGCGTTGCTGCGCATCAAGCCCGACAGGCGGCTGCAAGCGGCTAAATTCGGCGACAGCGACCGGTTGCAGATGGGCGAGCAGGTGATCGCCATCGGGAATCCGTTCGGCCTCGGCACCACCGTCACCTCCGGCATCGTCAGCGCGCTCAACCGCGATCTGTCGTTCTCGATGTTCGATTCGTTCATCCAGACCGACGCCGCCATCAACCACGGCAATTCCGGCGGCCCGCTATTCAACCGCAAGGGCGAGGTGGTGGGCGTCAACACCGCCTACTACAGCGGCGGCGTGGAAAAGCGCGGGTTCATCGGCATCGGCTATTCCATTCCGTCCGCGATCGCGGAGACGGTGGCCGATCTGTTGCGCGCCTACGGCTACCCGAGAATGGGCTGGCTGGGGGTGGAGGTGCAGGCGGTCACGCCGCAACTGGCCTCCGCGGTGGACCTGAAGGTCGCGCGCGGCGCCATCGTCTCCAGCGTCGACGCCAAGGGGCCGGCGGCCGGCGCGCTGCGCGCGGGCGACATCGTGCTCTCGGTCGCCCGCTCGCCGGTCGCCGACGCGCGCGATTTCTATCGCGAGGTGGCCGCCGTCGTCGATCGCCCGCTCGCGCTCTCGGTTTGGCGGCAGGGCCGCTCCGAGACGGTGCGGCTGACCCCGAAGGAATGGCCGGGCGAGGCGCCGACGCCCGAAACGAAGGTCGCCTGGCCCTCGCGCGACATGCATACGATGAAAATGGACTTCGGCGCCGATGTCGCCGACATCACCGACGACATCCGTCGCGAATACGATCTGCCGAAAGACGTGAAGGGCGTGGTGGTGACGGCGGTCAAGCCCGACAGTCTGGCCGCCGACCGCGGCGTGTCGATGGGCGACGTGGTGGTCAACGTGCAGATGCGCCCGGTCGAGAGCCTGTCGGAGCTGGAGCAGGCGGTCCATCGGGCCATTCAGGAAAACCGGCGCTATTCCACGAGCCTCATCCGCTCCAAGTCCGGGTTCCGCTGGGTGGTGTGGCCGCTGCGGTCCGATTCGCCCTGACGGCTTGCGGGCGAAGCGAAGAAATGCCTCAGAACCCGCGAGGCTGGCCTTCCGCCCCGTTTCGTGTATAAGGCCGGCTGCGGCGTTCCCCGGAACGCCGGTTCCCGACCCTGCTGGACGACATCCCGGCTGGGCCATATTCATCTCCAGCAAAAGGACAGACCGATGTCGATCACGGCCGAGCGCAAGGACGCGCTCATCAAGGAATATGCGACGAAATCGGGCGACACCGGCTCGCCGGAAGTGCAGGTCGCCATTCTCACGGAACGCATTTCCAACCTGACCGAACATTTCAAGACGCACGCGAAGGACAACCACTCGCGGCGCGGTCTTCTGAAACTGGTGTCCCAGCGCCGCCAGCTTCTCGACTACGTGAAATCGCGCGACGAGCAGCGCTACAGGAAGCTGATCGAACGTCTCGGCATTCGCCGCTGACATTGCCCGAGCCGCGCCTACGCGCGGCTCTTTTCGTTGCCCCCCGGTGCGGGGGGCGTATCCGCCGCGACGGCCCGACGGCCGTCGGGCGCCTTTCCGGCAGGGCGTCGCGCCATGGCAGGATAGCCGGAGGCAGCAATCTGCCTCTCGCCGTCTTGCTTTCGGCGCTTCGCCTGGCCGGCCAAACGACCAGAGAAACGCATGTTCGAAATTCACCGCGAAGAACTCGATTGGGCGGGCCGCAAGCTCGTGCTCGAAACCGGCAAGGTCGCCCGTCAGGCCGACGGCGCCGTCATGGCCTCGTGGGGCGAGACCACCGTGCTCGCGACCGTCGTCGCCGCCAAATCTCCCAAGCCCGGGCAGGACTTCTTCCCCCTGACGGTCAACTATCAGGAGAAGGCGTTCGCCGCCGGCCGCATTCCGGGCGGCTATTTCAAGCGCGAAGGCCGTCCCTCCGAGCGCGAGACGCTGGTCTCGCGCCTGATCGACCGTCCGATCCGCCCGCTGTTCGCCGACGGCTACAAATGCGAGACGCAGGTGATCCTCACCGTGCTCAGCCACGATCTGGAAAACGATCCGGACGTGCTGGCGATGGTCGCCGCCTCCGCCGCGCTCACCTTGTCGGGCGCGCCGTTCATGGGGCCGATCGGCGGCGCGCGCGTGGGTTTCGTCAATGGCGCGCTGAAGCTGAATCCGACCATCGACGAGATGAAGGAATCGGGGCTCGACCTCGTCGTCGCCGGCACGCAGGACGCGGTGCTGATGGTTGAGTCGGAAGCCAAGGAACTGTCCGAACAGACCATGCTCGAAGCGGTGATGATGGGCCATCGCGGCTTCCAGCCGGTGATCGAGGCGATCATTCGCCTGGCCGAACGGGCCGCCAGGGACCCGCGCGATTTCGCCGCGCCCGACAACGCCGAGGTCGCCACGGCGGTCGCCGCCGTCGCCGAAGCCGACCTGCGCGAAGCCTACAAGATCACCGTCAAGCAGGATCGCTATTCCGCCGTCGACGCGGTGAAGGCGAAAGTGACGGCGGCGCTGTTCCCCGAGGGCGGCGAGCCGAAATTCACCAAGGAGCAGGTCGGCGAGGCCTTCAAGGAATTGCAGGCCAAGGTCGTGCGCTGGAACATCCTCGACACCGGCGTGCGCATCGACGGTCGCGACGTGAAGACGGTGCGCCCGATCGTGTCGGAAGTCGGCGTTCTGCCGCGCACGCATGGCTCCGCGCTGTTCACGCGCGGCGAGACGCAGGCGATGGTCGTCGCCACGCTCGGCACCGGCGAGGACGAGCAGTATGTCGACTCGCTGGAAGGCACCTACAAGGAGCGCTTCCTGCTGCACTACAACTTCCCGCCCTATTCGGTCGGCGAGACGGGCCGCATGGGCTCGCCCGGTCGCCGCGAGATCGGCCACGGCAAGCTGGCGTGGCGCGCCATCCGACCGATGCTGCCGGCGCAGGCGGAATTCCCCTACACGCTGCGCGTGGTGTCGGAGATCACCGAATCCAACGGCTCCTCGTCGATGGCGACGGTGTGCGGAACTTCGCTCGCGCTGATGGACGCCGGCGTGCCGATCAAGCGGCCGACGGCGGGCATCGCGATGGGCCTCATCCTCGAAGGCGAGCGGTTCGCCGTTCTGTCCGATATTCTCGGCGACGAGGACCATCTCGGCGACATGGACTTCAAGGTGGCGGGCACGTCGGAAGGCGTCACCTCGCTCCAGATGGACATCAAGATCGCCGGCATCACCGAGGAGATCATGCGCGTCGCGCTCGCCCAGGCGAAGGACGGCCGCATGCACATTCTCGGCGAGATGAACAAGGCGCTGACCGGCGCCCGCGCCGAGGTCGGCGAATTCGCGCCGCGCATCGAGACGATGAAAATCTCCACCGACAAGATCCGCGACGTGATCGGTTCGGGCGGCAAGGTCATTCGCGAAATCGTCGAAAAGACCGGCGCCAAGATCAACATCGATGACGACGGCACGATCAAGATCGCTTCCGCCAACGGCGAGTCGATCAAGGCGGCGATCAACTGGATCAAGTCGATCGCTTCCGATCCGGAAGTCGGCCAGATCTACGAAGGCACGGTCGTCAAGACGGTCGACTTCGGCGCCTTCGTCAATTTCTTCGGCGCCAAGGACGGCCTGGTCCACATCTCGCAGCTCTCCAAGGGCCGCGTCGCCAAGACGACCGACGTCGTCAAGGAAGGCGACAAGGTGAAGGTGAAGCTGCTGGGCTTCGACGACCGCGGCAAGGTGCGCCTGTCCATGCGCTATGTCGATCAGGAAACCGGCGAGGATATGGAAGCCAAGGAAAAGGCCCGCGAGAAAGCCGAACGCGAGGCCAAGGCCGCCGAGGCCGGCGAATGATCCGATAACGAAAAGCCCGCCGTTTCGGCGGGCTTTTTGTTACAGCGGCGGCGGCCCGTAGTTGGCCAGATGCGCCTTCACATAGGCGATGATTTTCTCCAGACGGTCGCTCGGACTGGCGAATCTCGTGGCATATTCGGCCATGAGATATTGCGCCGCGTCGCTTGAGAGTCCCTTCAGCGGCGCCTCGGTCGCGTCGGCCCGCAGGCTCTGGCGGCGCAGCGCCTTCATCACGCAGTAGGCGACCTTGAACAGTTCCTGCAACGCAGGCTTCTGCGTGGCGGGCGCGACGGCGCCCGAGCCGATCACCGCGAGAATCCTCGCCATCCGCGCCGTGTCGCCCGTCTTCTCCGCGTAGAAATATTCGATGCCGTAGGCATGGCCTTCCTGATAGTCGCCTGCGCCCATGAAATTCGTCGCATGCCCGGTGTGGCCGAGTTCGTGCAGCAGCAAGGGACCGAGCGTCGCCTCCGGCAGCGCGAGCGCGTCCGCGCGCAGATAGGTGTCGCCGCCGGGGCTCGTTTCGGCGAGCCGGTCCTGCTTGCGCGCCGCCTCTTCCTGCGCCGGCGTCATGATGAAGATTTTCTGGCCGGTCCAGCCCGAGTAATAGTCGAAGAACGACCAGGCGACCTCGAACGTGTCGGCCTTGTAGGTCGCGGAGACGACGGCGTTGCGGATCTTGCGCAACTGGTCGCCGGAAAGATGATCGTTCTTTTTCTTGAAGGCGATGATGACGTCGGAAAGATCGTCGTCGGTGTGCGCGCTTTTTTCGCAGGCGACCGCGAGCGCGCCGCGCGAATGCACCGGCGCGTCGCGCCCCGCCAGGGCCTGCGCCGCGGCATGGCGCGCTTCCCGCTCTTCGCTGCTGGAGCTCGCGCGCACGCCGGAGCCATCCCCGCTTGCCGGCGCCTCCGTCGCGCCGCGTTGCTGGGCGACATGGGCGAGTTCGTGCGCGATGAGCCGCAATCCGTCGGGCCGATCGGGCGCGTAATGGTTCCGCGCAAAGAATATGTGGTCGCCGACCGCGAACGCCCGCGCGCCGAGCCGCGCGGCCGCCGTCGCCGCCGCGTCGTCCGTGTGGATGCGCGTTTGCGACAGATCGGCGTGGAAATGCGCGGAGAACCGGTTGCGCAACGCCGGGGCGAGCGGCGCGCCGGCGCGCAGCATCGCCTGGTTGCTGACCATGCCGGCCGCCGCGGGGCGGCGTCCCGGGCGCGCGGGATCGGTCTGCGCGTGCGGCGCCCGGGCGGGAAAGGCTGATCTCGGCGCGAACATGCGGCCTCCGGGCGGCGCAGCCTAGCGCCGTTTGGCGTCGCGGGGAACGGGCGCCGTCGCGCTTCCTTGCCTGTTCGCCCTTGAAATGCCGGAGCGCGGAGCTTATTCCTCATCCATCGAGCTTTGGCCGAATGGACTTGGCCTCGCGCGGCGATTGGGAAGCGCGCGTCCGACGATTTTCTCCCACCCTCGACCGACACGCGTCGTCGCGCGAATGATCGCGCGGCGGAACGCACACGCATACAGGAACATCGCATGCAGACTGGAACCGTGAAATGGTTCAACGCCACCAAGGGCTACGGCTTCATCCAGCCCGACGATGGCGGCAAGGACGTGTTCGTCCACATTTCCGCCGTCGAACGCGCCGGCTTCGCCACGCTCAACGACGGCCAGAAGATTTCCTACGAAATCCTCGTCGACAAGCGCTCGGGCAAATCCTCGGCCGGCAACCTCGTCGCCGTCTGATCGCGGATCTTCGAGGCGTTTTCGAGCGAAATGGACGCCGGCTCGCCTGAAAACGCGTCAGAACAGGAAACCGGAGCATCGCTTCCGATTTCATCGGAAGCGAAAAAGCTCGGCCCGGAAAAACGAAAGCCGCATCGTTCGATGCGGCTTTCCTGTTTTACAGCATGCTCGGCAGCACGCGGTCGGGCGGGCGATGCCCGTCCATGAAGGTCTTCACGTTGATGATGACCTTTTCGCCCATGTCGATCCGGCCTTCGATGGTCGCCGACGACATGTGCGGCAGGAGCGTCACCTTGCCCGCCTTGGCGAGCTTGACGAGTTTGGGCGACACGGCCGGTTCATGCTCGAACACGTCGAGACCGGCGCCGGCGAGTTCGTCGGCTTCCAGCATCCGCACGAGGGCATTCTCGTCGATCACCTCGCCACGCGCGGTGTTCACGACAATGGCGTGCGGGCGCAGGTATTTCAGTCGACGCGCCGACAACAGGTGGTAGGTCGCCGGCGTGTGCGGGCAGTTGACGGACACGATGTCCATGCGCGCGAGCATCTGGTCGAGCGAGTCCCAGTAGGTGGCCTCCAGCCGCTCCTCCACCGCCTGCGCCACGCGCCGGCGGTTGTGATAGTGGATCGACAGGCCGAACGCCTTCGCGCGCGCCGCCAGCGCCTGGCCGATGCGCCCCATGCCCACGATGCCGAGCCGCTTGCCGGTGATGCGGTGTCCGAGCATCCACGTCGGCGACCAGCCGGCCCATTCGCCGTAGGGGATGATCCGCGCGCCTTCCGCGATTCGCCGCGCGACCGCGAGAATGAGCGCCATGGTCATGTCGGCGGTGTCGTCGGTCAGCACGCCCGGCGTGTTGGTGACGGTGATGCCGCGCCGCAGGGCGGAGGTGACGTCGATATTGTCGACGCCGTTGCCGAAATTGGCGATGAGCTTCATGTTCGCGCCGGCCTGCGCGATCAGGCCGGAGTCGATCCGGTCGGTGACGGTGGGCACCAGAACGTCGGCCGTGCGCATCGCCTCGGCGAGTTCGGCCTGGGTGAGCGGTTTGTCCGAGACGTTCAGCCGCGTGTCGAACAGTTCGCGCATGCGCGTTTCGACGACGTCCGGCAGTTTGCGGGTGACGACCACGAGCGGCTTCTTGTTGGGCATACCCGGTTCGACTCCTCCGCGACCACGACCCTCGCGCAAACCCGGCGCCGGTCCAATCTCGAACCTGCGCCGATCGCGCCTTGAAGCCTCCGCAATTCACCCGCCGTTAACGACGCTGGGATGAAATCCGCTGCGGCGGACGTGCCTGCGCTTCTTGTTTTTACCTACCAGATGGCCAGCCAAAGACAAGAACGCCGCGCGCGGCGCGCGGATGGACGGATTTGAGGGATCGGGGTCGAGACGTGATGAGAAAACTGACCGGCCCCGCGCGCGTTCTGCGGCTTCTGGCCGCCTCTCTCGCGCTGTGCGCGCCATTTGCCGCCGCGCCGGTCGCCGCCCAGCAGATGGGCGCCGTCACCGGGCTGCCGCTGCCGCGATTCGTCAGCCTGAAATCCGACCGCGTGAATCTGCGCGAAGGACCGTCCAAGGATCATCGCACCACATGGATTTTCCAGCGCGCGGGCCTGCCGGTGGAAATCACCGCCGAGTTCGACGTGTGGCGGCGCATCCGTGATTCGGAAGGCGCGGAAGGCTGGGTGCTGCACTCGCTGCTGTCGGGCCGGCGCACCGGGCTTGTCGCGCCCTGGCGCAAGGGCGAGGAAATTGCGTTGCGCGCCCGGCCGTCGGCCGACGCCGCGCTCGTCGCGCGCCTGCAGAACGGCGTCATCGGCCAGTTGAAGAAATGCGACGGCGGCTGGTGCCGGCTGCTCGGCGAGGGATTCGACGGCTGGATCGAGCAGACCCAGCTCTGGGGCGCCTATCCGGGCGAGAAGTTCGAGTAATTACGAATCCGCTTCGCCCTTGCGGCGCAGGCGCACCACCACGTCCACCCGCGCGATCTCCATGCCCTCGGGCGGTTCGGGCAACCCGTCCACGCCGATCTCCACCAGCGGAATGTCGACCAGATCGCCCGTGTCCTCCATCAGGAAATGATGGTGATGTGAGGTGTTGGTGTCGAAATGGGTGCGCGCGCCGTCGACCGGAATTTCGCGCAGCAGACCCGCTTCCGTGAACTGGTGCAGCGTATTGTAGACGGTGGCCAGCGACAGCGGCACGCGCGCGATGGTCGCTTCCTCGTAGAGTTTTTCGGCCGTGATGTGCCGCGCGCCCTTGCCGAACAGCAGCCAGCCCAGCGCCACGCGCTGGCGGGTCGGCCGCAGGCCGGCGTCGCGCAGCCGGGCCTTCAGCTTGTGGATGGGGCAGGCCGCCATATGGTCGGCGGCCGGGTCGGTCCGCTCGCCGGGACGAGCGGGAATATACAGCGCCTTCACGTCGCCTGAACCTCTTTCAATCCGCGCGCCGTCGTGCGGTCACGGACCAGACTGCGCCAGCGCGCATACGTTACACGCAACAATAGGCAAGCAAGCGGCCCAAGGCAACACGAGCAGGCGGCCGGAATGTCGCGGCGCCGGCAAGCGTGGCTGTGTCGGTTCGGCCACGTGCCGGCTCCGTTCGCGCCGGCGCGACGAAAGGCGAAGCGCGCCGCCTTTCGAGGCCACAATTTGCGTGTTAGAAGCCCTCAGAACGATCGAGACGCCGAAATGGCGCAACCCGCGGGAAACGAGGAAATATGAGCGACAGACGCTCCCGATTTGAGTACGAAGATCTTCTGGCCTGCGCCCGCGGCGAGTTGTTTGGCCCAGGCAACGCGCAATTGCCGCTGCCGCCGATGCTGATGCTGGATCGCATTCCCGAGATTTCCGAGACCGGCGGCGCCAACGGCAAGGGGTTCGTGCGCGCCGAATTCGACGTGAAGCCGGACCTGTGGTTCTTCGGCTGCCACTTCAAGGGCGATCCCGTCATGCCAGGCTGCCTGGGGCTCGACGGGCTGTGGCAGATGTGCGGCTTCTTCCTCGGCTGGCTGGGGCTGCCCGGCCGCGGCCGCGCGCTCGGCGTGGGCGAGGTCAAGCTGCAGGACATGGTCGTGCCGAGCGTGAAGAAGCTGGTCTACGGGGTGGACTTCAAGCGCGTGTTCAAGGGCAAGCTGGTGCTCGGCGTCGCCGACGGCTGGCTGGAGGCCGATGGCAAGCGCATCTACGAGGCCAAGGACCTTCGGGTCGGCTTGTTCCGGCCGGAAGCCGCCTGATCTTTGGTGCATTCGCGCGGCAACGCGCGCGCCTGAGGCGCGCCGGCCGCGCCGGGAGGGATTCATGAGACGGGTCGTCGTCACCGGCATGGGGATCGTGTCCTCGATCGGCAATAACCCGCAGGAAGTGGTGGCCGCGCTGCGCGAGGCCCGCTCGGGCGTGGTGGCGGCGGAGGACTACGCCAAACTCGGGTTCCGCTGCCAGGTTCACGGCGCGCCGACCCTGAAGGCCGAAGACGTCGTGGACCGCCGCGCGCTGCGCTTCCATGGCGGCGGCACGGCGTGGAACCATGTGGCGATGGAGCAGGCGATCCGCGATTCGGGTCTTGAGGACGCCGATGTCTCCAATCCCATGACCGGCATCATCATGGGGTCTGGCGGTCCCTCCACCCGCGCGATCGTCGAGGCCGCCGACACCACCCGCTCCAAGGGGCCCAAGCGCGTCGGCCCGTTCGCGGTGCCCAAGGCGATGTCGTCGACCGCCTCCGCCACGCTCGCCACCTGGTTCAAGATCAGGGGCGTCAACTATTCGATCTCGTCGGCCTGCGCGACGTCGAGCCATTGCATCGGCAACGCGGCGGAGATGATTCAATACGGCAAGCAGGACGTGGTGTTCGCCGGCGGCTGCGAGGAGCTGGATTGGACTCTGTCGGTGCTGTTCGACGCCATGGGCGCGATGTCGTCGGGTTACAACGACCGGCCCGCGGTCGCCTCGCGCGCGTATGACGTCAACCGCGACGGCTTCGTCATCGCCGGCGGCGCGGGCGTGCTGGTGCTGGAGGAATACGAGCGCGCGAAAGCGCGCGGCGCGAAGATCTACGCCGAACTCGCCGGCTACGGCGCGACGTCGGACGGGCACGACATGGTCGCGCCTTCCGGCGAGGGCGCCGAGCGCTGCATGCGCATGGCGCTGAAGACCCTGAAGGCGCCGATCGACTACATCAACCCGCACGCCACCTCCACGCCCGTCGGCGACGCCAAGGAGATCGAGGCCATTCGCGCCGTGTTCGGCGCCGGCGACAGGTGCCCGCCGATTTCGGCCACCAAGTCGCTCACCGGCCATTCGCTCGGCGCGGCCGGCGTACAGGAGGCGATCTACACGCTGTTGATGATGCAGAACGGCTTTGTGTGCGAGAGCGCGCATATCGAGGAGATCGACCCCGCCTTCGCCGACATGAACATCGTGCGCAAGCGGCGCGACAACGCGAAGATCGGCGCGGCGCTGTCGAATTCGTTCGGGTTCGGCGGCACCAACGCCACGCTCGTTTTCAAACATATCGACGCCTGATCGGACGCCGCATGCAGAGCGAACTTCAGTCCCGGCTGATGGCCGGCAAGCGCGGCCTGATCATGGGCGTCGCCAATGGTCATTCGATCGCGTGGGGCATCGCGAAAGCGCTCGCCGCGCATGGCGCGGAACTGGCGTTCACCTACCAGGGCGAGGCGCTCGGCAAGCGCGTCGCCCCGCTCGCGGCCGAAGTCGGGTCCGATTTCGTGCTGCCGTGCGATGTGGAGGACCTCGCCTCCGTCGACGCCGTGTTCGCCGCGCTGAAGGCGCGCTGGGGCGCGATCGATTTTCTGGTGCACGCCATCGGTTTTTCCGACAAGCGCGAGCTGAAGGGCCGCTATGCGGACACCACGCGCGAGAATTTCTCGCGCACCATGGTCATTTCCTGCTTCTCCTTCACCGAGGTCGCCAAACGCGCGGCCGACCTCATGACGCACGGCGGCGCGATGATCACGCTGACCTACGGCGGCTCCACCCGCGTCATGCCGAATTACAACGTGATGGGTCTGGCCAAGGCGGCGCTGGAGGCGAGCGTGCGGTATCTTGCCGCAGATTTCGGCCCCGCGGGCATCCGCGTGAACGCGCTGTCGCCCGGCCCCGTGCGCACCCTCGCCGGCGCCGGCATTTCGGACGCGCGCGCGATGTATTCCTTCCAGCGCGCCCATTCCCCGCTGCGCAAATCGGTCACGCTCGAAGACATCGGCGGTTCGGCCCTGTATTTCCTGTCCGATCTGTCGGGCGGCGTGACAGGCGAAGTGCATCACATCGACGCCGGCTACAACATCATCTCCATGCCGCGCCCCGAGGACATGCGCGCCACGCCCGACGAAGAGGCGGAAGCCGCGCAATAAAGCGCGTCCGCGCATGAACGGCGGGTTGCCAATCGTTCATTTGAAACGCCGCCCGGCCGCGCCTACGTCTTGTGCATTGGAAACTCCACGCGAGGACGAGGCCATGAAACAGGCAATGAACAAATATTCATTTGCGGCATTGGCTGCGGCGGCGGTGGTCGGGCTCGGCGCGACGGCGGTCGTGGCGCAGCAGCAGATTCCCCCGCCGCCGTTCGCCCAGCAGCCCAATACGGGCATGGGCGGCATGGGCGGCATGGGTATGCCGATGGGTCCCGGCGGCATGCGCATGGGCGGTTACGGACAGATGGCGCGAATGTCGCCGGAAGACCGGCAGGCCTTCTTCAACGCCAAGATCGCCGCCGTGCGCGCGGGTCTCGCGTTGACGCCCGAGCAGGAAAAATTGTGGCCGCAGGCCGAAAACGCCGTGCGCGAGATGGCGGCGGGCATGATGGCGCGGCGCGACGCCATGCAGAAGAAGCGCGAGGAAATCCGCGCGAGCGGCAAGGCGCCCGATCCCATCGAGATGATGCGCCTGCGCGCCGACGCCTCGATCGCGCGCGGCGAGGCCATGAAGAAAGTTCTCGACGGCGTGTCGCCGCTCTACGCCACGCTCAGCCCGGAGCAGAAGTCCCGTCTCGGCCATATCGCCGGTCGCCGCTTCAAGCACGAGATGCGCGGCTGGGGCGACGAAATGCGCGGCATGGACCGCGGGTGGGGCCATCATCATCGCGGCTGGTGGCGCGGCTGACGGCGCATCGACGGCGAAACCGGAGGCGGGCGAAAGCCCGCCTTTTGTTTGCCCTCGTATTTGCCCGGCGCCGGTTTGCCGCGCGTCGGGCGCAAGGTAGCCTTGAGCGGCCAGGGATTCGACGAAGCGAGGCGGGGGAAACATGGCGATGGCGGAATCGGGCGCGCCGGCGCGGGAGCGGCTGATCCGCGCGGCCTCCGACCTGTTCCGGCGCTATGGCGCGGCGGCCGTCGGCGTCGACGCCATTCTCGCCGAAGCAGGCGTCGCGAAGGCGACCCTTTACAAGATCTTCGGCTCCAAGGACGCGCTGATGGAAGCGGTGCTGGAGCGGCGCGCCGCCGAATGGCGCGCCTGGTTCTTCGGCGAACTGGAGAACGCCGGCCGCGAGCCGCGCGCACAGCTGGCGCACGCATTCGCCGCCCTGCGCCTGTGGTTCGAAAACGGCGATGCGTTTTTTCGACCGTGGTTCGCCGCGCTCGGCGAACGCGAGCGCGCCGACGGGCGCCTGCACGACATTGCGCACGCGCACGCGCAGGCGCTGCGCGAGGGGCTCGAACGCATCGCGCGCGCAGCAGCCGCCCCAGCCCCACGCGCGCTCGCCGAACAAATGCTGGTGTTGATCGACGGCGCGGTCGCCGGCGCTGTGCTGTCCGGAACGGCGCATGCCGCCACAATCGCCGGCGAAGCTTTCGAACGCCTGTTCGACGGCCCATCAAAAAAGGGAGGAAACGATGCGCCACAAGGGACGGATCGCGCTCATCACGGGCGCGGCCAGCGGCATCTGCCGCACGACCGCACATAAATTCGCGAAAGAGGGCGCGAGCCTCGTGCTGTTCGACCTGTCGCCCGAGGTCGAGCGGACCGCAGCCGATATCGTGGCGGCCGGCGGCGCGGCGCGCGCCTGTCGCGTCGACATCGCCGACGCCGATGCGGTCGAGGCCGCGATCGTCCAGGCCGTCGCCGCCGTCGGGCGCATCGACCTGCTCATCAACGGCGCGGGGATCGTCGATCACATCGCGCCCATCTCGAAGATGAAGCCGGAAAAGTGGATGCGCGAAATCGCCGTCAATCTCGGCGGACCCTTCAACACGACGCGGGTGATCGCGCCGATGATGGCCGAAGCGGGCTTCGGCCGCATCGTCAACATTTCCTCGGTCGCAGCGCGCGCCGGGCTGATACTGCAGGCGGCCTACGCGGCGTCCAAGAAAGGGCTGCTGGGCCTGACCGAAAACACCACGCTCGAATATGCGCGCTACGGCGTCACCTGCAACGCGGTGTTGCCGGGCCTGATCGCGACCGAGAAAGTGCGCGCCATGCCGCCGGCGATACTGGAGGCGGCGACGCTCGCCGCGCCCGCGCGCCGCGTCGGCGAGACGGAGGAGGTCGCCGAACTCATTTCGTTTCTGTGTTCGGACGGCGCGGGATTCATCAACGGCGCCGCGATCGACATCGCCGGCGGCGGCCAGCTCAACACGCTCTCGCTCGGCAGCCAGAAGGAGAACGTGCGCCGCGCGTGATCGTCACGCCGCGACCGCGTGATGCGTGAGGCCGGAGCGGTAGGACAGCGCTTCCGCCAGGTGCGCGCGCGCCAGACTTTCGGACCCATCGAGATCGGCGATGGTGCGCGCCAGTTTCAGCACGCGGTGGTAGCCGCGCGCGGTCAGCGCCAGTCGTTCGGCCGCATCCCGCACCAGCGCGCGCGCACTGTCGTCGAGGGCGGCGACGCTCTCGATCGCCTGCGGCGGCGCGGCGGCGTTGGTCGAGATGTGCGGCAGGCCGATGGCGGCGTAGCGCTCCGTCTGCACCGCGCGCGCGACGGCGACGCGGGTCGCGACGTCGGCGGAGCCCTCCGACGGCGGCGGCAGGATGAGATCGGCGGCGGTCACGGCCGGCACTTCGATCTGCAGGTCGATGCGGTCGATCAGCGGGCCGGACAGGCGCGCCTGATACTGCGCCGTGCAGCGCGCGTTCGGCGCGCGCTTGCAGGCGTAGCCGGGGTCCAGCGCATGGCCGCAGCGGCACGGGTTCATGGCGGCCACCAGCTGGAACCGCGCGGGATAGACGACGCGATGGTTGGCGCGCGCGATGGCGACCTCGCCCGTCTCCAGCGGCTGGCGCAGCGAATCGAGCGCCTGCGGCTGAAATTCCGGCAGTTCGTCCAGGAACAGCACGCCATGGTGGGCGAGCGAGATTTCGCCCGGCCGCGCGTGCGGCCCGCCGCCGACGAGCGCGGCCATCGAGGCCGAATGGTGCGGGCTGCGGAACGGGCGGCGGTCGGTGAGCGCGCCGCCGGCCAGCGCGCCGGCCACCGAATGGATCATCGAGGCTTCGAGCAGCTCGCGCGGGCTCATCGGCGGCAGAATGGAGGGCAGGCGCTGGGCCAGCATGCTCTTGCCGGCGCCGGGCGGCCCGTTCATCAAAAGGTTGTGGCCGCCCGCGGCGGCGATTTCGAGCGCGCGCTTGGCGCTCTCCTGTCCCTTGATTTCGGCGAGATCGGGCAGGGCGACGCCCGGCGCGCGGATCGCCGGCTGGGGCCGGGCGAGCGCCTGCGTTCCCTTGAAATGGTTGGCGAGCTGGATGAGCGAGCGGGGCGCAAGTATCTCCATGTCGGGCGAGGCCCACGCGGCCTCCGGCCCGCAGGCCGCCGGGCAGATGAGGCCGTGCCGGCGCGCGTTGGCGGCCACCGCCGCCGGCAGCACGCCCGCCACCGGCGTGAGCGAACCGTCGAGCGCGAGTTCCCCCAGAATGGTGAACCCCGACAGCGCGTCCGCCGGAATGGCGCCGATCGCCGCCATCACGCCGAGCGCGATCGGCAGATCGTAGTGGCTGCCTTCCTTCGGCATGTCGGCCGGCGCCAGATTGACGGTGATGCGTTTGGCCGGCAGCGCCAGGCCCGAGGCGTTGAGCGCGGCGCGCACCCGCTCCCGCGATTCGGCCACCGCCTTGTCGGCGAGCCCCACCAGCGTGAACACCACGTTGCCCGACGACAATTGCACCTGAACGTCGACGGGGCGCGTCTCCACCCCCTCGAACGCCACCGTCGAAACCCGCACCACCATGGCCGCCCCCGCAAACCCACGACCGCACGCTAGCGCAAGGCGCGCCGCCTGCCAAGAACATTTCAGGAACAAATCACAGGCCGCTATGGTGGCGCGCAGAGGGAGGAGCGCATGACCAACGACGAATTCCGCACATTGCTGGACCGTTTGCAGGCGGCGGCCGAAGCCGGCGACGGCGAGGCATTCGCGGCCTGTTTCACGCCCGACGGCGTCTATCACGACTACATCTACGGTGATCACAAGGGCCGCGCCGAAATCGCGCATATGATGCGTGATCTCTTTCATGGCGACGCGACCGACTATCGCTGGGAGATGATCGACGCCATCTGCGTCGGCGATCTGGGCTATGCGTGGTCGCTGTCGAGTTTCGCCTCCACGCGCGCGGAGTTTGCGGGCAGGCGCGTCGTCATCGACGGCATGAGCCGGTTCGAACTGCGCGACGGTCTCATCGCCGACTATCGCGAGAGCGTGAACGGCGGCGTCGCGATGGCGCAACTGGGCGTCGCGCCCGAACGCATGGCGAAAGTATTCGACAAATGGGCGGGCTGGCTGAAGGACCGGCCCGAGACGAAGGACTATCTCGCGCGGCCGAAAGGCGCGCGGGCCAAGCCGCGCGCGTGACAGCCGCGCGCGTGACAGCCGCGCGCGTTACGCGTCGGCCGCTTCCAGAAAGGTCCTGCGCAACGTCGGCTTGTGCACCTTGCCGGTGGCGTTGCGCGGCAGCGCCTCCACGAAGGCGACGCGCTGCGGACATTTGAATCGCGCAAGCCGCTCGCGGCAATGCGCGACGATGGCCGCTTCGGTGATCGTCTGGCCGGGCTTCACGGCGACGATCGCCATGCCCGTCTCGCCCCATGTCTCGTCGGGCGCGCCGATGACGGCGGCTTCCGCGATCTGCGGCAGCTGGTAGAGCACGTCCTCCACTTCCGCCGGATAGACGTTCTCGCCGCCGGAGATGTACATGTCCTTCGTGCGGTCGACGATGTAGTAGAACCCTTCCTCGTCCATGCGCGCGGCGTCGCCCGTGTGCAGCCAGCCATCGGTGAAGGATGTCTTGTTGGCGTCCGGCCGGTTCCAGTAACCGGGCGTGATATTGGGGCCCTTCACCCACAATTCGCCCATCTCGCCGGGTTTCACCTCCGCGCCGTCCGCATCGACGATTTTCACATCCGCATGCAGCACGGGCTTGCCGGTGGAGCCGGCCTTGCGCGCGGCGTCTTCCGGGTCGAGCGCAAGCACCGCGGGGCTGGTTTCGGTCATGCCGTAGCCCTGCATGAGCGCAAGCCCGCGCTCCTGCCAGATCTTCAGGAGCGGCACGGGCATCGGCGCGCCGCCCACGCCCGCGACCTCGACGCGCGACACGTCGGTGTGCGGGAACGCCGGATGCTGGCACAGGAACTGGTAGATCGACGGCACGCCGAAGAAATGGGTGATGCCGATATTCGCGTCGCCGATCAGGCGCAATGCGTCGCCCGGGTCGAACGCGCGCATGATCAGCACCGCGCCGCCAGCGTGGATCGCCGGATTGGTGTAGCAGTTCAGGCCGCCCGTGTGGAACAGCGGCAGCACGCTCAGATGCACGGTCGAGGGCGTGATGCGCGCCGGCAGGCCGAGATTGATGCAATTGATGAAGCTCATCAGATGCGTGATCATCGCGCCCTTCGGCCGCCCCGTCGTGCCGGACGTGTACATGATGGTGGAGACGTCCGTCATCTGCACGTCGTTGCGCTGTTCGAGGCGCGGCGAAGCCTCGATCGCCTGCTCGTAGGGCGCCCCGTATTGCAGCAGATGCGCAATGTTGCAGCGCGCCTTGAGGTCGACCGCCATCGTGTCGAATTCGTGATCGTAGACGAGCAGGCGGGCGCCCGCGTCCGTCAGGATGAATTCCAGTTCGTGCACGGTCAGCCGTATGTTCAGCGGCACGAAGATGGCGCCGAGCCGGAAACAGGCGAATTGCACTTCCAGCGTGTCGGTCGTGTTGGGCGCCAGCACGCCCACGCGCTCGCCGCGCGCCACGCCCAGGCTGGCCAGATGCGCCGCCAGCCGGTCGATGCGCTCGTCCCATTCCGAGTAGGTGAAGCGGCGCTGCGTGGCCAGATCGATCGCCGCCGTCTTGTGGCCGTGCGCGCGTGCGTGATGGGCGACCCAGTCGTAGTAGCGGAATGTCATTTTTCCTCCCCGCGCCGCGTCCGGTCCTGCGGCGGTCGTTGTCCTCGCGGGCGATTTTCCGATGTTTTCGAGGAATTTTCCAGATGCTCCGCGCCCGGGCGCGGCCCTACACGTTCGTCCTCTGCCGCAGCGCGGCAGCGAGCGTGCCGTCGTCGAGGTAGTCGAGTTCGCCGCCAACCGGCACGCCGTGCGCGAGCCGCGTGACCTTCACGTCGAGCGACGACAGCATGTCGACGATGTAGTGGGCGGTCGTCTGCCCGTCGACGGTGGCGTTGACCGCGAGAATGACCTCGCCCACCCCTTCCTCGCGCACGCGCTCCACGAGGCGCGCGAGATTGAGATCGTTCGGCCCCACGCCGTCGAGCGGCGAGAGAACGCCGCCGAGCACGTGATAGCGCGCCGCCATGGCGCCCGCGCGTTCGAGCGCCCACAGGTCCGCGACGGTCTCCACCACCACCAGCGTCGTGGAATCGCGTCGCGGATCGCGGCAGAGCGCGCACGGATCGCTCGTGTCGATGTTGCCGCATTGTCCGCACACGACGATGCGCTCACGCGCGACCTGCATCGCCTCGGCGAGCGGCCCCAGCAATTCGTCGCGCTTGCGGATGAGATGCAGCGCCGCGCGCCGCGCAGACCTCGGGCCAAGCCCCGGCAGGCGCGCCAGCAACTGGATCAGCCGCTCGATCTCCGGCCCGGCGACGCGCTGCGACATGGCGTCAGAACGGCAGTTTCATGCCGGGGGGCAGCGGCAGCCCCTTGGTGATGTCGGCCATCTTCGCCTGCATCGCCTCCTCGGCCTTGCGGCGCGCATCCTCGTGCGCGGCCACGATCAGGTCTTCCACCATCTCGCGCTCGTCGGGCTTGAACAGCGCGGGGTCGATCGTCACGCCTTTCAGCGCGCCCTTGGCGGTCATCGTCGCCTTCACCATGCCGCCGCCGGCCTGGCCCTCCACGATCACGTTGTCGAGTTCGGCCTGCATTTCGGCCATCTTCGCCTGCATGGCCTGCGCCTGTTTCATCAGGCCCATCATGTCGCGCATCGTATGCTCCTCAACATCGGTCCGGGACCGGCTAGTCCTCGTCGTCCTCGTCCGCGCTCTGCAGGATAGCCTCGGACGGCTCGGCGTCGTCGGCCTCCCCGCCCGCGCGCACGTCGACGATTCTGGCGCCCGGAAAGCGTTCCAGAACCGCGCGCACCAGCGGGTCGGCCTCTACGCCGCGCTCGCGCGCGCGCGCCTTTTCGGCCGCCTGCTCGGCGAGCGAAGGCGCGCCCTCGGCCCGCGACAGCGCGACCATCCAGCGCTCGCCGGTCCACTCCTGCAATCTGCGCATGAGAATTTGCGCCAACTGCGGCGAGCCGCCCGGCGCCAGCGAGAATTCGACCTGCCCGCGCTCGAACCGCACCAGCCGCACGTCGCGTTCGAGCATGATCTTCAGTTGAATGTCGCGCTCGCTCGCCGCCTTGGCCACCACATCCTCGAACCGCGCGAAATGAGCGCGCGGTTCGCTGTCGCCGCGCGGGGCGGGCGTGATCGCGGGTTCGGCGAATACCTCGGGCTGCGGCGCGAGCGCCGCCCGCGCGCCGCCGTTCGAGGGCCGCGACGGCGCGAGCGGGGCGGGCGCCTCGCCCGGCAGGCCGAAGCCCAGTTTGCGCAGCGCCTCGTCCGGCGTCGGCAGGTCGGCGGCGTAGGCGAGCCGCACCAGAACCATGTCGGCGGCCGCCAGCGCGCGGGCGGATTCGCGCGTCTCCATCACGCCTTTGAGCAGAATCTGCCACGCGCGGTTGAGGGCCGCGATCGACAGCGCTTCAGCGTTCTTGCGCGCGGCGGCCGCTTCCTCGGCCGCGGGCGCGGTCATCGGCGCATCGGGCGCGACCTTGGCGCGCGTCGTCAGATGCACGAATTCGGCGACCTCCAGCAGCACCTGCGCGGGATCGGCGCCTTCGTCGTATTGCGCCTGCAGCAGATCGAGCGCGCGGGGCACGTCGCCGGCCATCGTCGCCTCGAAAAGTTCGACGATGCGGCTCTTGTCGGCCAGGCCCAGCATCGTGCGCACGTCGGCGGCGCCGATCTCGCGGTCGCGCCCGCCCTGCGCGATCGCCTGATCGAGCAGCGAGAGCGAGTCGCGCACCGAGCCTTCGGCCGCGCGCGCCACCAGCGCCAGCGCCTCGCGCGTGATGCGCACGCCCTCGGCCGCGCAGATTCGTTCCAGATGGGCGATCAGCGCCGGCGTCTCCACGCGCCGCAGGTCGAACCGCAGGCAGCGCGAGCGCACCGTCACCGGCACTTTTTCGATTTCCGTCGTCGCGAAGATGAACTTCACATGTTCGGGCGGTTCCTCCAGCGTCTTGAGCAGCGCGTTGAAGGCCGATTTCGACAGCATATGCACTTCGTCGATGATGTAGACCTTCATGCGCGCGACGGCGGGCTTGTAGCGCGCGCCCTCGATGATCTCGCGCACGTCGTCGACGCCGGTGTGCGAGGCCGCGTCCATCTCGATCACGTCCACGTGGCGCGATTCCATGATCGCCTGGCAATGTTCGCCGATCTCCGGCATGTCCACGGTCGGGCGGTCGATCGCCGGGCGGTCGCCGCGCGCCGGCAGCGCATAGTTGAGCGCGCGCGCCAGAATGCGCGCGGTGGTGGTCTTGCCCACGCCGCGCACGCCGGTCAGCATGTAGGCCTGATGCACGCGGCCGAGCTCGAACGCATTCTTGAGAATGCGCACCATCACGTCCTGGCCGATCAGCTCGCTGAAATCCTTGGGGCGATACTTGCGCGCGAGCACGCGGTAGCCGGCCGGCGCGGCTGGCTTTTGTGCGGGAAGGTCGGCGAACAGCGCGCCGCCCGCGTCGTCGGGTGTCTCGTCCGTCATTGACCGAGTGGCTCGTCGACCGGGCAGCTCGCGGGGCGCGCGCGCGCCGTGGCGGCGCCAAGCGCGGAAGTAGGAGGTTGGACAGAGACCCGCTCGGTCTCGTTAGGGCTGCTTCCTTCCGGACCTGACCCGGTTGGCGAGTGAAGCGTCCACCGCCAACCTCCCGGCGTCTATGTGGACCATCGGGCGGCGCGGTTCAAGTGGGCGTTCGGGTTCAGCCGCCCCCGCCCCAGGCCGGGTCGGCGAGGATTTCGGCCGTGTGTTCGCCCAGCGCCGGCGCGTGGCGGGGCGAGGCGGCGGGAACGCCGTCGATCATGATCGCCGAGCGCAGGCCGGGGGAGGACCCGCCCTTGGCGCGCGGGTTCGGCGTGTCGATCCGCATGCCGCGGTGGATCACCTGCGGATCGGCGAACACATCCGGTATGGCGTTGATCGGGCCGGCCGGCACGGCGAGCGCATCCAGTTTGGCGAGCAATTGCGCGCGGGTGAATTGCGCGGTCAGCGCGTTGAGCCTTTCGTCCATCGCCGTCCGGTTCGTCGCGCGCGCGCCCATGTCGGAAAAGCGCGGGTCGTCGGCCATCTCCGGCGCGCCGAGGGCTGCGACCAGCTTGCGGAACTGCCCGTTGTTGGCGGTGGCGATGATCACGTCGCCGTCCGCCACGCGATAGACGTCGTAGGGCGTCACGTTCGGGTGCGCGTTGCCCATGCGCTTTCCGCCGGCGCCGGTGATGAAATAGTTCGTCGCCTGAAAGCCGAGGATCGCGGTCACGCTGTCGATCAGCGCGCAGTCGATATAGGCGCCCTCGCCGGTGCGCGCGCGCCGGATCAGCGCGGCCTGGATGGCGTTGGCGGCGTAGAGCCCGGTCGTGATGTCGACCATCGAAATGCCGACCTTGGTCGGCGGCCCGTCCGGCTGCCCCGTCACCTGCATGATGCCGCCCATGCCCTGGAGCAGGAAATCGTAGCCCGCGCGGGGCGCATACGGTCCCGTCTGGCCGAACCCGGTGACGGAGCAATAGATCACGTCCGGCTTGATCGTCTTCAGGCTCTCGTAATCGAGGCCGAACTTCTTCAGCCCGCCCACCTTGAAATTCTCGATCACCACATCGGCGTGCGCGGCCAGCTTGCGCACGAGCGCGCGGCCCTCTTCGCTCTCGAAATCGGCGGCGATGCACCGCTTGCCGCGATTGCACGAATAGAAATAGGACGCCCCGAGCTTCTCGCCCGTCTCGCTCTCCACATAGGGCGGCCCCCAGTGGCGCGTGTCGTCGCCTTCGCCCGCCCGCTCCACCTTCACCACGTCGGCGCCGAGGTCGGCCAGCAATTGCCCCGCCCACGGCCCCGCCAGAATGCGGGCGAGTTCGAGAACGCGGAGACCTTCGAGCGGTGCGGACATGGATTTCTCTTGCTCTGCGACGACCTGCGACATTCAGAAGAAAGCCTGCAACCCCGTGATCGCGCGGCCGAGGATCAGCGCGTGCACGTCGTGCGTGCCCTCGTAGGTGTTCACCGTTTCGAGGTTCTGCGCGTGGCGCATCACGTGGTAGTCGGCCTGGATGCCGTTGCCGCCGTGCATGTCGCGGGCGAGGCGGGCGATGTCGAGCGCCTTGCCGCAATTGTTGCGCTTGACGATCGAGATCATCTCCGGCGCCTCGCGGTGCTCGTCCATCAGCCGGCCGACGCGCAGCGAGCCTTGCAGCCCGAGCGTGATCTCGGTCTGCATGTCGGCGAGCTTCTTCTGCACGAGCTGGGTCGCCGCCAGCGGTCGATTGAACTGCTTGCGGTCGAGCGTGTACTGGCGCGCGCGGTGGAAGCAATCCTCGGCCGCCCCCATCGCGCCCCACGAAATGCCGTAGCGCGCGCGGTTGAGGCAGCCGAACGGAC
>CALMZV010000181.1 GCA_937870755.1 uncultured Methylocystaceae bacterium | reverse complement strand
GCGACCGCGCCGCCGAGCTGATGCGAGGAACCGAAGCGCCCGCCCTTTGCGGGCGCTTCCAACTTCAATGCAGGCTCACTGTCTGGAGCTTGTTTTCCCACGCGCTGGCCACCGCCGTGTCGCGCGAATCCGTCAGCACGATGGGCGCGCCGGCGGCCGACAGCAGGGCGAAAAGCTTCAGGCCGGGTTCGATGGCCGGCGCCTCGGGAAAGAGTTTCGTGATTTCCTCCGAACTCATTTCCTTCACATAGGCGATGGCGCCGTCGCCCAGATGGGCAAACTGCTCGTTGGTGAAAGGCGTCTTTTCCATGGTCCACTCCATTGCGGTCCTTCTGGACCCGCTTTCCCGGACAGCCCCGAAGGCGCCGCCCGCGAATACGCCGCCGCTACGTGCGGGCGGCGATTTCGATCTTGCGGACGATACGCTCCGGCTCGGGCCGGGCGAGATCGACCGAAAGAAGTCCGTTCGAGAGATCGGCGCCGAGCACATGCATGCCTTCGGCGAGCAGGAAGGCGCGCTGGAATTGCCGGGCGGCGATGCCCCTGTGGAGAAAATCCCGATCGGTCTCCTCGGCCTGCCGGCCGCGGATCACCAGCTGGTTTTCCTCCAGAGTCACGTCCAGTTCGTCGCGCGCGAATCCCGCGACCGCCAGCGTGATGCGCAGGCGCTCGGGCTCGCTCTCCGATTTTTGCAGCCGCTCGATGTTATAGGGCGGATAACCGTCCGAGCCCGCGCGCGAAACGCGGTCGAGCGCCCGTTCAATGGCGTCGAAGCCGAGCAGGAACGGCGAGTTCAGCGTAGGCGTGCGCGACATGGGAAGCCCTCTCGAAGGCGCCTCGTTCCGCAGCGCCCGAACGGCGCGCCGCGGTTGACCGATGATATGGGAGACAGGCGGGCGCGTTCAAGGCGGTCGGGCGGGGCCGCCTCTGGCCTTCGGCCGGCGATAGGTGCTATGGGTCGCAGTCGCCCAGCGTCGCAGGCCGGGGGGCAAGGGCAATCAGGGGCTGCTCGTCCCGCAAACGGAACCTCTGAAGCGTGGCGAAAAAGCACAACAGCCTTTCAGAATATGCGCTGAAGCGATTCCGGCTGGCCGGCAAGGCCATTCTCGACCAGCACGGCAACCCGTTCTTCGCGCCGACCGACACGCTCAAGGCCGAGATCGAGGCCGGCGGCGCGGGGCATTTCGTCAGCTTCGCCAATTACGACTATCTGGGTCTGGCCGACCATCCGCAGGTGAAGGCGGCCGCCCACGCGGCGGTGGACGAATTCGGCGTGGGCGCGCTCGCCTCGCGCCTCGTGGGCGGGGAACGCTCCACCCACCAGAAATTCGAGGACGATCTGGCCCGGTTCATCGGCACGGAGGCCACGCTCTCGCTGGTGTCGGGCTATCTGACGAACCTGACGGTCATCACCCATCTGATGGCGCGGCGCGACGCGATCTTTCTGGACGAACTGTCCCATAACAGCGTGGCGTCCGGCGCCCGCAATTCGGACGCGACCCAGATCGTCTTCCGCCACAACGATCTCGACCATCTCGACCACCTTCTGACCGAGAACCGCGAGAAATTCCGCAACGCGCTGATCGTCGTCGAGAGCCTTTATTCGATGGACGGAGACACGGTCGATCTCCAGCGTCTGGTGGAGATCAAGGAGCGCCATCAGGTCTGGCTTCTGGTGGACGAGGCCCATTCCATCGGCGTGATGGGCGAACGCGGGCGCGGCCTGTGCGAATATGCGGGCGTCGATCCCGCGCGCGTCGATCTGATCATCGGCACGCTGTCGAAGAGCTTCGCCTCGTGCGGCGGGTTCGTGGCGGGCAAGCGCGGCCTGATCGACTGGATGAAATTCACCCTGCCGGGCTTTGTCTATTCGGTTGGCCTGTCGCCGGTCATCACGGCGGCGGCGGCCAAGGCGCTGGAACTGATGCAGACCGAAAGCTGGCGCGTCGACCGGCTGCGTCACAACGCCGAATTCCTGCGCGATACGGCGCAGACCGCCGGCCTCGACACGGGGCCGGCGATCGGGCGCGCTGTCGTGCCGATCCTGTTCAATTCGGTGATGGAGACGATGATGGTCTCCGAACATCTGCTCGCCAACGGGGTTTATGTGCCGCCGGTGGTGCAGGTGGGCGTGCCCAAGGACAAGCCGCGCTTGCGCTTCTTCATCTCGGCCAACCACACCGAGGAAGACATCCGCCACGTCGTGCGGCTGATCGTCGAGCGTCCTGTGGTGGACGCGCCGCGCGCGCCGGCGGGCGCCGAATCCGGGGCGAGCGTGGTCGCCTGAGGCGGTCGCGGGCCGTTTGGCGGCCCGCCCGGCCCGTGGTAAGGCCACGCCATGCCCGGCCCCGTCGAAATCGTTCCCGTCTCCGGTCTGCGGGACTTTCTGAGCTTTTGCAGTCTGCCGCGCAATTTGTACGCGGATGCGGAAGGATTTTCGCCATCGCTCGACGCCGAACGCTGGACGCTCTACGCCCATAGGCTCAACCCGCACTACAAGCGGGTGGAGGAGCAGAAGTGGCTCGCGCGCCGCAACGGCGCGACGGTCGGCCGCATCGCCGCCCAGATATATCGGGATATACAACCGGTCGGCGCCTCGCGCGCGCAGTTCGGCGCGCTCGACTGCATCGAGGATGTCGACGTGCTTGCGGGCCTGACCGGGGCGGCCGAGGGCTGGCTGGCCGCGCGTGGGGCGCATGTCGCGCATGGCCCGTTCTCGCCGTCGGTCAACAGCGAATGCGGGCTTCTGGTGGAAGGATTCGCGGCCACGCCGATGGTCTTCATGCCCTGGCACCCGCCCTATCTCGCGCGCCTGCTGGAAGGGCAGGGCTACGAGAAGGCGCGCGATCTCGTTTCTTATCGCTACGACGTGAGCGACCGCGACCGCACGGCCGAGGCCCCGCTTCAGGCGCGCGCGCGCGAGCGGGAAAGCCTGACGTTCCGTTCGCTGCGCATGAAAGATCTCGACGCCGAGGTCGCGCTCATGACCGACCTGTTCAACGACGCCTGGTCCGGCAACTGGGGGTTCGCGCCGATCGGACGGGACGAATTCAAGTCGATGGCCGACAGCCTGAAATTCATCGTGACGGAGGATTGGGGCTTCGTCGTCGAACTCGCCGGCGAACCGGTGGCTTTCGGCATCGTCATCCCCAACCTGCACGAGATCACGCGCGATCTGAAGGGCCGGCTGATGCCGGCTGGCCTGTTCCGTCTCGTGTCGCGGTTGCGCGCGCGAAATTTCACGTCCGGCCGTCTCGCGCTGTTCGGCATGCGCAAGGCATTGCACAGGAGCGCGCGCGGCGGCCTCATTCTGCTCACATTGATCGAGGAATTGCGGCTGCGCAGCCGCAGGCTGAACATCGACCAGGTGGAGTTCGGCTGGGTGCTGGAAGACAATGCGGGCATGCGCAAGCCGATCGAGATGAGCGGCGCGCGCGTCGACAAGGTGCACCGCATCTACGAAAAGAAACTGAACGCGGCCTGACAAGCCACAACAGCGGGAAACTACGATGACGAACGCGATCGACATTTCCGCCCAGACGGGCGCGGACCGTTCGCATGTCGAGCGCCGGCGCGCCATTCTGGCCGCCCATCCGGAGGTGCGCACCCTGTTCGTGCGCGATGTGGCGACGTTCTACATCACCGCCGGCGTCTTTCTGTTGCAGACGGCGATCGCCGCATGGCTCGGCTGGCTCGGCGCGTCCTACTGGTGGCTCACGCTGATCGTGGCCTATTGCGTCGGCGCCTTCGCAAACCACGCGATGTTCGTGATCATTCACGATTCCATTCACAACACGGTCTTTGCGAGCCCCACGCTCAACAAGTTCAACGCCATCCTGGCCGATCTGCCGAACGGATTTCCGACGGCGATGGGCTTTCGCTGCTATCATATCAAGCACCATTCGCACCTGTCGGCCTACGATTTCGACGCCGATGTGCCGGGCGCCTGGGAGGCGCGGCTCGTCGGCAACGTGTGGTGGCGCAAGGCGCTGTGGCTGTTCTTCTTCCCCGTCGTGCAGCTGAGTCGGCTGTCGCGCCTGAAGGGCACGGTGCCGTTCTTCTCGCGCTGGACGGTGATCAATTTTCTCGCCATCGTCGCCTACGACGCGCTCGTCTGGTATTTCCTGGGCGGGAACGCCCTGTTCTATCTCCTCGCGTCGTTCTGGTTCTCGGTCGGGCTGCATCCGGTCGGCGCGCGCTGGATTCAGGAACATTACGCGGCCTGGCCCAACCAGGGCACGTTCGACTACTACGGGCCGCTGAACAAGCTGGCGCTCAACATCGGCTATCACAACGAGCATCACGACTTTCCGGAAATTCCGTGGACGCTGCTGCCCAGGCTGAAGGCGATGGCGCCGGAGTACTACGACAATCTCCACGCCCACACATCGTGGACGAAACTGTTCTTCGATTTCATCTTCAACCCGAAATTCTCGCTGCACACCCGCACCGAGAACATGGCGCACTGAACGAAGGAACGCTGCCATGAGCGACGCCGAACGTCCGCTGTCGAAAGCCGAAATGCTCTCGGCCTCCCCCCGCATTTTCGACAATCCCGTCCTCGACAAACTGTCGCGCGTGCACTGGACCTTTCCTCTGGTCTACCTGCCGCTCGCGCTCTGGCTGTTCGTGAAGGGCGCGCAGAGCCTGTCGCTCGCCGCCTCGCTCGGCCTGCTCGTGTTCGGCTATTTCGCGTGGACGCTGTCGGAATACGTCGTCCACCGCTGGCTGTTTCATTGGGAGATGAAGGGCCGGTTCGGCGAGCGTCTGCATTTCCTGCTGCATGGCGTGCACCATGTGCATCCCAACGATCCGCTGCGCCTGGTCATGCCGCCGCTGATGAGCGTGCCGCTGATGGCGCTTGCGTGGTTCGTCATCCTTGCGCTGTTCGGCGCGCCTTACGCTTTTCCGGTCGCGGCCGGTTTCTATCTCGGCTACGTGGTCTACGACGAGATTCACTTCCACGTGCATCACCGCAAGCCGCGCACGAAGGTCGAAATGACGCTGCGCCGCCTGCACCTTCTGCACCATTTCCGCGATCCCGATCGCGGCTACGGCGTGTCCGCGCCCTATTGGGACTATGTGTTCGGCACCGCCTACACCAACGCCGACAAGCCGGGCGAAAAGCCGCTGTGACCTTGCGGCGTTGAGCTTCAGGCGCTCGCGCGCGCCTTCAGCGCATGGTCGGCGAGCGTCTTGCCGAGCGACCAGACGGCGCCGGGCACCTTGTGGGCCTCCGCCGTCGTCGCGGTGAAGGCGCGCACGATCCAGTCGCAGTCCTCCTGCGTCAGCGCGAGCGAAGGAAGAAGCTTGATCGTGTGGCTCGCATGGCCGGCGACCTGGGTCAGAATCTTGTGATCCTTGAACAGCGGGATCGTGATCATCTGGCAGAACAAGCCGGCGTTGACCGTCTCCAGCAGCGACCACGCCGCCTTCAGCTTCATCGACTTCGGCGCGCCGTATTCCACGCCGATCATCAGTCCGCGCCCGCGCACGTTTTTCAGCAGTTCGTATTGGGGAACGAGCGCCGACAGCCGCGCAAGAATGTCGGCGCCGCGCGTGGCCGCGTTTTCCACCAGCCGCTCGGCGTCGATCGTCTCCAGCGTCGCGATGCCGGCGGCCATCGCCAGATCGTTCTTGGCGAAGGTGGAGCCGTGCACCACCGCGCGGTCCATGCGGTTGAACACCTTGTCGAAGATCGCCTTGCGCGCCAGCACCGCCCCCACCGGAACGTGCCCGCCCGACAGCGCCTTGGCGACGAGGACCATGTCCGGCTCCACCGACCAGTGCTCGAAGGCGAAGAATTTTCCCGTGCGCCCGAGCCCGGTCTGGATTTCGTCGGCCACGAACAGCGCGCCGTATTTGCGGCAGAGCGCGGCCGCCTCGCGCAGATAGTCGTCGGCGGGCAGGTTCACGCCCTTGCCCTGAATGGGCTCGACAAAGAACGCCGCCACGGTCTTCGCCCTGAGCGCGCGTTCGAGGGCGGGCAGGTCGTTGAATGGCACGCTGACCACGTCCGGCAGATGCGGGCCGAAGCCTTCGCGAAACAGCGGCTCGCCGTTCATCGCGAGCGCCCCGTAGGTCAGGCCGTGGAACGCATGATCGCAGCACACCAGGCCCGACCGCCCGGTCGCCGCGCGCGCGAATTTCATCGCCGCTTCCACCGCCTCCGCGCCGGAATTGGCGAAGAAGACTTTTTGCAGGAACGGCGCGCGTTTGAGAAGCCGTTCCGCCAGCACGCCGGCAAGCGGGGAGACGTCCATCTGCACCAGGTTCGGCAGGTCGGCGTCCAGCACGCTGGCGAGCGCCGCGCGCACGGCCGGGTGGTTGCGCCCGAGCGCGAACACGCCGAAGCCGGACAGCAGGTCCAGATACCGGTCGCCGCTGCGGTCGAACAGATAGGCGCCGCGCCCGGCCGTGAAGGCCACGTCGTAGCCGATCGTCTGCAGCACCCGCACCATCTGTTCGTTCAGATGGGCGCTGTGCAGCCGGTAGCGGTCCTCGCTGCGTGCGCGGGCGAGCGCGGCGATATCCAGCCGACCGCCGTCGCCGCTTTCGGGCGCGCGCGCCATATGGTTCATTCAGGGCTCCCTCCGGCCCGCGCGCGCGCGGGCCTGAAAACGACCAAATTCCCCCGCATTCCCCGGTCGGTCCCCATGGCGAGGGGCGCGCGGGCGTCCTTTTTCAGATCAATGGGGCGGCGGACGGGGGTTGTCAAACCGCAGCGGCTTGAACTCGCGCCCCGCACGGTCGATAGGTTGGCGGCGAGGGCGGATTCGAAAACCGGGGAACGAACGCATGAAAGCGCTGGGCGTCGCGGTCGGATTGTTTGCGATTGTGGCGGGGCTCGCGGGCCGGGCCGCGGGCGACGACGTGCTCTACATGCTGGCGATCGCTTCGCTGGTGTGCGGTCTGACGACCTTTCTGTCGGCCGGCATATCCCGCTATCTGAAAATTTTCGTGGCGATCTTCTCGGCCGAAACCGTCCTGTTCGGCCTTCTGGTGGCGGCCGCCAAACTCGGCCTGTGGCCGGCGGGGCTGAAGGACTACGCGCTCACCGACAAGCTGCCGCTGACGGTGGCGATGTTCTCCATCCTCGTCTACGCGGTGTCGAAATTCGGCGTGGTGCGCGAGATGACGCGTATCGCCGATCTCTATTTCGCGCATGATGAACGCGGGATCGCCCGCGTCTGGCCGTTCCCCGCCTTCGGCGCGCTGGAGCGGCGGATCGCGGTGGCGATGATCGTGGGCCTCGTCCTCATCAACCAGACGCAGGTCGGCATCTCGCTCCGGCTCTCGTTCTTCAACCGCGACTGGTTCAACGCCATCCAGAACAAGGATGCGGCGAGCTTCTGGCAATTGCTGCTGTGGGTGTTCACGCCCTGGGCCTTCACCTACATCGCCAGCGCGGTCATCGAGTTCGTGCTGCAATCGATGCTGGTCATCCGCTGGCGCAAATGGCTGACCGAACATTACGTCGGCCATTGGCTGGGCGGCCATGCGCACTACCGCATGAACCTGCTGGGCGGCGAGGCCGACAACCCCGACCAGCGCATCGCGGAAGACGTGGCGCGGTTCATCGACGGCGGCACGGACGGCTATGGCATCTACTCCTATTCCATCCTTCTCATCTCCACGCTGTCCTCGCTGGTGTCGTTCTCCTACATTCTGTGGGACCTTTCGGGAAACTACGCCTTTCCTGGCACCGATATCGTCGTGCCGGGCTTTCTGTTCTGGGTCGCGCTCGCCTATGCCGCGTTCGGCACGCTCGTCACCCATCTCATCGGCCGTTCGCTGGTGGGGCTTTATTTCCAGCGCCAGAAGGTGGAGGCCGACTTCCGCTTCTCGCTGGCGCGGCTGCGCGAATACAGCGAGCAGGTGGCGCTGCTGGCGGGCGAACGCGCCGAGCGGTCCGCGCTCGGCCGACGGTTCGGCGCCGTCATCGGCAACTATTTGCAGCTGGTCGACCGGCGCAAGAAGCTCATGGCCTTCACCGCCACATACGGCCAGTTGTCGCCGATCATTCCCTACATCTTTACCGCGCCGTTCTATTTCGCCGGCAAGATCCAGCTCGGCGTGATGACCCAGACCGCGCAGGCGTTCGGGCGTGTGGAAGGCGCGCTCACCTTCTTCGTCAACTACTACACCTCGCTCGCGGGTTTTAAGTCCGTGCTCGACCGCCTGTCCTCCTTCGACGAGTCCATCGCCCGCGCGCAGGCGATGGACGGCGCCGGCCCGCGCCCGCGGCCCGCGCCCGCGGGCGGCGCGCTCACGCTCGATAACGTCACGCTCGCGCTTCCCGATGGCCGCAGAATCGTCGAAACGGGCGAGGTCTCGCTGGCGCCCGGCCATTCGGCCCTGTTCACCGGTCCGTCGGGTTCGGGCAAATCGACGCTGTTCCGCGGCATCGCCGGCATCTGGCCCTATGGCGGCGGCGCCGTGCGCATTCCCGAAGGCGCGCGCGTGATGGTCCTGCCCCAGCGCCCCTATCTGCCGAACGGCTCGCTGCGCGCGGCCGTTTCCTATCCGGCCGAGCCGGACGCGTTTTCGGACGCCGAGATCAGGGATTCGCTGCAGGCCGCACGCCTGCCCGCCCTCGTGGAGCGGCTGGAGGATTCCGATTCCTGGTCCATGCGGCTGTCGGGCGGCGAGCAGCAGCGCCTCGCCATCGCGCGCGCGCTGCTGGCGCGACCCGACTGGCTGTTGCTGGACGAGGCGACGGCGGCGCTCGACGAGAAGCTGGAGGCGGAGATTTATCGGACCATCGCCGAGAAACTGCCGCAGACCACCATCGTCTCCATCGGCCACCGCGCCACGCTGAACGCCTTGCACGATCGCCGCTACGAAATGGCGCCGACGGGCGAGGGCATGTATGCGCCGCGCGAGCGCAAGGCGGCGGCCGAATAGACTGGCTTGCGCCTTGCGCGAGCCTTGCCTAAACCCGGCCGCATGAACGACCCGCAATCCCTCCGCACGCAGGCCCGCCTGCCGCGCGGCCTCGCCGACCGTGGCCCCGCCGAACTGAAGGCGGTCGAGCGCATGCTCGACGCCATTCGCAAATCCTACGAACTCTACGGGTTCGAGGCGGTGGAGACGCCGTTCATCGAATACACCGACGCGCTCGGCAAGTTCCTGCCAGATCAGGACCGGCCGAACGAAGGCGTGTTTTCGTTCCAGGACGACGACGAGCAGTGGCTGTCGCTGCGCTACGATCTCACGGCGCCGCTCGCCCGCTATGTCGCGGAGAATTTCGACAAACTGCCGAAACCCTACCGCTCGTATCGGGCGGGCATGGTGTTTCGCAACGAAAAGCCCGGTCCGGGCCGGTTCCGCCAGTTCATGCAGTTCGACGCCGACACGGTCGGCGCGGCGAGCGTCGCCGCAGACGCCGAAATCTGCATGATGGCCGCCGACACGCTGGAGAAACTCGGCATCCGGCGCGGCGACTACGTCATCAAGGTCAACAACCGCAAGGTGCTCGACGGCGTGATGGAGGCGATCGGCCTCGGCGGCGACGAGAACGCCGGCCGCAGGCTCATCGTGTTGCGCGCCATCGACAAGCTCGATCGGCTGGGCGCGCACGGCGTCGAACTGCTGCTCGGCCCCGGCCGCAAGGACGAGAGCGGCGATTTCACGAAAGGCGCGGGGCTGGCGCCGGAACAGATCGCGCGCGTTCTGGCCTTCACCGCCGCGCGCGGCGTCGACAACGCCACGACCATCGCCAATCTCGAAGCGGCCGCGAAAGGCGTGGCGCAAGGCTCCGAGGGGGTGCGCGAACTCGCCGACATAGCGGCCTTCGCGCGCGCGGCCGGTTATGGCGAGGATCGCGTGATCGTCGACCCTGCCGTCGTGCGCGGGCTCGAATATTACACCGGCCCCGTGTTCGAGGCCGAACTGACGTTCGGCGTGCAGGATGAGAAGGGCAATCCCGTGCGGTTCGGCTCGGTCGGCGGCGGCGGGCGTTACGACGGACTCGTCGGGCGCTTCCGCAACGAGCCGGCGCCGGCGACCGGCTTCTCCATCGGCGTCTCGCGCCTGTTCGCGGCGCTGAAACTGATCGACAGCCCGATCGTCGCCGCCGGTCCCGAGCGAGGCCCCGTCGTCGTGCTGGTGATGGATAGAGCGCGGGTCGGCGACTACCAGAAAATGGTCGCCGAACTTCGCGCAGCCGACATCCGCGCGGAACTCTATCTCGGGTCCGCCGGCATGAAGGCGCAGATGAAATACGCCGACCGCCGCAACAGCCCCTGCGTCGTCATCCAGGGGTCGGACGAAATGGAAAAGGGCGAGGTCCAGATCAAGGACCTGATCGAAGGCGCGCGCGCGGCGGCCTCCATTGCCTCGAACGAGGAATGGAAAGCCGCGCGCCCCGCGCAGTTTTCGACGCCACGCGAAAATCTGGTGGACGCGGTGCGCGAGGTTCTGGCCCGCCACGCCTGACCGGCGACGATGCGAACGCGAAATCCCCGAGCAATTCGAAAGCACGCAAAGCAACCGATGGCCGCAGGCCATCGGTTTAGGAGCGAACGCGACGCCGAGCTGACGCGAGG
>CALMZV010000180.1 GCA_937870755.1 uncultured Methylocystaceae bacterium | reverse complement strand
TGGCGATCTTCCACCTCTCCGTCAAAGTCATCAGCCGGTCGAGCGGGCGCAGCGCCGTGGCCGCCGCAGCCTATCGCGGGGCCGAGCGGCTGCACGACGAACGGCTCGACCGTGACCATGATTTCACCAACAAGGATGGGGTCGTCCATTCCGAAGTGCTGTTGCCGGAAGGTGCCCCCGAGGAATTTGCCGACCGGGAAAAGCTCTGGAACGCGGTCGAAGCCGCAGAGAAGCGCAAGGACGCGCAGCTTGCCCGCGAGGTTCGAGCGTCGTCATCGCCGCCTTGCGCAACGTGTCGTGCGCCTCCGCGTCGAGCCCGGAGAGGTAGGGCGGCGCGGTGAGAACCGCCGCGACGGTCATCCGGTCGCCCGACGACGCAGCCGCGTGGACCGTCTCCATCACCTTCGCCTTCGTGAGCGAGCGCAGATGCGTCCTGATCTCGCTGGCCTGCGCGATGCCAAGTGCGTTGCGCGTCGGCTCGGTCAGCGTGGCGTCGAGACGCTTGGCGAGGCTGTCCCGGTCGCCGGTCACGGACGCGAGCCGAGCATCGACCAAGCGGGCCGTCCGCTCGAAGGCGCGCTGCGCCGCCTCGACCAAGGGTCCGAGGTCGGGCCGTCCGAGCCGAAGACCGGCTGGTGTCGAGACGACGCTGTGCTCGCTCGCCTCGATGGCCTTCACCGCTTCCGCGATGCGCCCATAGGAGGCGTAGAGTTCGCCCATTGCTTCGCGCGCGTGCAGATAGGCTGGCGCGCCGGGCGCGTCGTCGCCGGTCAGCGCGCCCGCGTGCGGCAGAAGCGCATCGGGGTGAAGGTCCGGCGGAGCGGCGGTGGTCACTTCAGGCGCGACGGTCATCGAAGTCTCTCCCTGCGATCTCGCGAAACCGGCGCTCGGCGTCCATGACGGCGCGGCGCGTGTGCATCAGGTCCGTTGGCAGGCCGTCCGCCGCCCTCCCAACGCGGGCGCTATGGGCGCGCCGAGCCGCAATCACCGCGTCGCGGGCGGCGCGAAAGGCGACCGGGTCGGGCCGCGCCTTCCTCATCGCCGTCCTTCGATGCGCGGGGGCTGAAGCGGACCCCTGCATCGCCAGCGACTTGTCAGCGCGGCCCTTCCGATCCGTGGTCGCCGGGGCATGGCGGGACGTCACGGCGCGCCTCCCTCGGCTGCCACGGGAAGAAGGATTTCCATCACGCTCGCCGATCCCGGGAGAGGCACGCCTCCCAAGGGATCGACGGCCATGCCGTAGGGCGTCATCGCGGCGAACTCGAAGGCGCGCTTGGTCGCCTCGCGGTAGTTCGCCCAGCGGATGGCGTGCAGATTGTCGGTCCCGCGTTCCGACCGGATGGCGAGATCGGGCTTCGGCGCGTCACCCAGGATCGATCTTGGCGCGTTCGCCGGCACGTGGACGATGGCCCAGGGGAAGACGCAGTCCTGTTCCGCCGAAGGCCAGCGACCCGCGTCGCAGATGGCGGGAAACCAGCGCAGCGCAGCGCCGAAGTTCCGGCCTTCGCAGAGCCAGCGGCGGGCGTGAATCCGCACGTCCGAGAATACGTGGAAGGTCTCGCAGCCTGCCGGGCCGCAGAGGTGCCAGCGCGGTATCTGGCGCGCCGTGAGGAAATCCATCGCAACGTCGGGATTGCAGCTGCTCGTCATGCCGCTTCTCCCGGCTTGGCGTGCGCCGCCATCCATGCGTCAAGGTCGACGCGGGCGTAGCGCACGACGCGGCCGATCCGCAGAACGCGCGGGCCGCGCCCCTCGCGGTCGAGCCGTTCGAGGAAGGTCTTGTGGACGCGCACATAGGCCGCCGCCTCGCCGCGCGTTAGGTAGGCGGGCGGGGTTTCGGCATCGGCGTCGGGGCGGGCGTTGCTCATGCCCTCTCCATACCGCTTTCGCCACTCCGGCGATGTCAGGAACTGCCGGGGAAGCAGGGGCCGACACGCCCAAAAGCTGCGCCGCCGTCCCTGTCGGCCGTCCTTGGCGCCGATGCACCGAAAGTTCGCCTGCTTTCGCCGCGCCTTGCGCGTCGCGGCCCGCCGACGGCCCATCGTTGTGTCTGCTTCGCGCGTCTCGCGCTCACGCGCATGCGAGTGCAGGAGGCAAGTGTTGCCGCGAGGGCTGATTTCAGGCCATAGCGTTCCTTGCGTCCCTCCGCTCGTTCCGGTCTGGGAACACATTAACCTTCCCGGTCGCCAGCGAAGTTCTCACCGTTCCCAGCGTTCCCAACTTTTCGGTCGATAGGTCTATGGGAGCAGGCCGCAGCCTGCGGGACTTGCGGAGGCACGGGATTGGCTCGCTTCGTCGTCTATGGGCGAAACCCCGGAACGGGCGGAACGCTGGGAACTCTCCTGCCGGCACTGCCGGTTAGGCGTTCCGAGCCCGCCGCCCGCCCGGAACCGGTCAGAACGGCAGGGCGTCGCCACTCTCGCCATGACGCGCCAGCGCCGCCTCGTGCGCCGCGAGCGACCGGGTGAAGCCCTTAAGGGTCCGCTTGCCGAAGCGGATCTTCGGGCGCTTTGTCCATCCGAGTGAGGCCATGGCGCGCTTCAGGGATTCGCCACGGGTGTAGTCGAACCACTGGTCGCGCTCGATGTTCAGGGCGCGGTAGCACTCCTCGGCCGAGATGCGGTACTCGTCGCCGACGCGCTCGCCGTAGAGCACCGACAGGACGTCGGTCCAGTCGCCGCCCTGCATCCGGTCGCGCTGGCGCTCGGCAAGCTCCGGCCAGAGATGCGAGGGAACTTCCAGCGGCTCGCCCTCCGCCTCAGCCCGCGCCGCCTCGGCCCAGAGCTGATCCCGGTCGCGCCGCAGGGCGAACAGGTTGATCTGCCCGACCGCCATCGGCCAGAAGCGCCGGTTGCCCGTCGTGTCGAGAAGGTATTCGGCATCGTTCGTCGTGCCGATGAACACGCAGCGCCGCCTCTCGTTCGTGACGAACCGCGCATAGGCGGCGCGCCCACGGTCATCCTGCTGCGAGACGAACGCCTTGATGCGGTTGACGTCCTTCTTGCCGAGCCCGGCGAGTTCCGCCAACTCGTAGAGCCAGACGCCCTTCACCGCCTCCTGCTGCGCCCGGTCCTCAAGGTGCAGCACGCCCTTGTCGGAGAAGTTCTCGTCACCCGCCAGGATGCGCACCGCCGTCGACTTGCCGCAGCCTTGCGGCCCTTCGAGCACCGGCACGTAGTCGAACTTGCATCCGGGCTGGCGCACGCGCCGGACCGCCGCGATCAGCGTCTTGCGGCCGATGGCGCGGTTGAGCGCGTCGTCCTCCGCCAAGAGGTAGGTCGGAGCGAAGGCGTCGAGCCGAGGCGATCCATCCCATTCGAGGCCGTCCAGATAGTCGCGTACGGGGTCGAAGCGACCTTCCATGCAGAGCGATACAGCCGCATCAAGGACGTGCTCCTTCTTCGGCTCCCACCCGAAGGCCTCGAAGATCAGCGACCGGAGATACAGGCACGCCTCGTCCGACAGCTCTCCAACGTGCCGCCCGATGGCGTGGCCTCCGAGCAGCTTGCGGTCATGGAAGACGTCATGGCGCGTCTCGACGCCGAGCGCGCGGATGGCGAGGCGCGTGTTCTCGAAGGTCGGCAGAGGGACGAGTTCGCCAGTGGCCTTCACCTCGCGCACGGCGACCCACCGGGGATGACCGGAACGCTCGGAACGCGGAACGTCCTTGGCGACCGCCTCGCGCGCCTTGGCGATCTGGCGGATCGCGTAGGCGTTCGCCTTCGCGCCCTTGTCGAGCACGCTCGCGGAGATGCCGAAGTCGGGATCGGTGACGACGGCGAAGATCGTGTCGTCGTCACATCCAGCCCGCGCCATGCCGCATAGGGCATCGAACAGCCAAGCCGAGCGGCTGTCATCGCCCGGCTTCGCCCCTTCGTCGGGGTGACGACCCTGCACGATGATGACCTTGATGCGATCCGGCACCGCCTCCGGCAACTCGTCCACCGACGACAAGCGGCGAACGGAGTCCGAGACGACGACCGGAGCGAGGCGCATCGTAGGCGCATCGGCCGGAACGAGGGCGAAGTCATCGAGATCATAGGCCCACTCCGGCTCCCAGAGCACGAGCCGCGCCATCGCCGGCACGCGGCCCTTGGCGCGCTTCCTCGCATTCGGCCAGTTCACCGTCCCAGGAAGCCGCAACACGCGGTCAATGTTATGGCAGTTGTCCGCCCCGAGGCGGCGCTCAAGCCAGCGGGAGCGCGCCTCGACCGAGGCGAGCGCGTCGGCATCACCGCCGACCACGACCGGCTCGCGCAGAAGCCAGAGCGCCTGGAAACCGCCGCCGCTGTCGATGACACAGGTCGGCGGCTTCACGCCTTCCGGGACGTTGTCGGTCAGCAGGCTCAGGATGCGGCGGCGCTCGGCCTCGACGTCCTCGCCCGCGCGGGGGTCTACGTCGACATGCAGAAAGCGCGCGACATGGATGTCGGCCTTCGCGCTCTTCTTTTCGCCGAGGTAGCTCGCAGTCGGCTCGTTGACGGTGAAGTAGACGTTCCAGGCGGCGTGGTTCGAGAGCCACGACGGCAGGCTGAGATTGTGGTTGTGCCGGCAGGCCGCGACCTTGTGCGTCTCGGGATGGATGGCGACGAGATAGCGGTAGCCGGAATAGGCGAGGTCAAGGAAGCGGCCCGCCTCACCGACGTCATGCTGAAGGCAAGAAGTGATTGCCGGGGTTGCAGGATCGAGGCAGGAACAGTCCTGCTTGCTGTCGAGGTCGCGCTTTTCAGAAGCACTCTCCGAGCCCTCCGTGATCTCCGTCGCGGGGGGCTCATTCCATTCAGAGGTATGGTCGATAGGATCGTTCGAGGATGACATAGGGCACCATCCGCACCGCTTTCGGTGCGTTTGATGCCGATCGCTCCCCTTGGGCTGTCACTGCCCCTTCTCGGCTTTGATGCGCTCCTCTTTCAGCGAGAGCGCGTCAAGCTGGCAAAAGCCTTCGACCGGGGCGTTTTCGCGTGTGCAGGGTCCGCGCCCATCCCATGGGCGACGTCCGACGCAGCGAAGCGGGAGTATCGCTGCTGTCTTCAGGTCGCGGTGAGATGGTTGCACCGTCCCTCGCCGTGAAGCAAGCGTAAACATGGCCTGCGCTGCAATTGCTGATGCCGCCGACGCGACGCGTCAACTTGCGCCGCGCGGCTTGGCTTCCAGTGCCTTCATCACGAAACCGGAAATCCGCTCCTGATGCTTGCGCAAGGTGCCCATCAGCGCCGCCTTTGTGATGTAGCCGTCGTGGACGTCGCGATCCACGACATGGTTCATCAGGAGGCGAGACGACAGGGGGTCGATGCCGGCGAGCGCGCACATGTTGCGATAGGTCTGCCGCAGGTCGCCGCCCCACTTGGCGAGCTTCGCCCGGTCCTCCTTGTGCTCGACAATGTGGCCGGTCACGCTGTCCGCCGGGAATATCCACGTCTTCGCCTCTCGCGGATGCATGACGAGCCCATTGCGGCGGAGCCGGATCAGCGCGCGGATGATCGGCCGGGACAGGGGGATGTCGAAGGCGCGGCGCTCGCCACCCTTGGGCTTGGGGATGCGCAGCACGCGGCGGCGCACGTCGATGTGCTCCCAACGAGCCGTCCGCAGCGCCTCGGGACGCGAGCCCGTCAGCAGCGTGACGAGGTGGAAGTCTTGGCGGATCGGGTTCGACAGGGCGTTGAGCTGCCGCCACCAAGCGGGCAAGTCGTCCGGCCCCATGCCCGTGTCGCGCCGCCGCTCGGCGTTGAAGGTGACGGCCCGGACGGGGTTCGGCGGCAAGTCGGGGTCGACGCGCATCGCCTCGTTGTAGATCGCTCGGAACGCTCGCATGGCGTGGTTCGCGGCGTAGGGGCCGTGCTTGATGGTGAGTTCGTCGTGGCGCTCGACGATGCGGCGGCGGTCGCGCCCGAGCGCCACAAGCGTCTCGTCCATCCAGCCCGCCATGACGCGGGAAGTCAGGTCGCGCACGAGCCAGATGGAGCGGTCGCTCCGCCCCTTGCGCTCCATGACCTTGACGTAGGCTTCCGCCGCGTCCCTGAGCGTCACCGCGCCGGCGCGCCGCGTCGGGTCGCGGGGGTCGACGCCCGCCCTGATCTGGTCGAGCACCTCCGCGCCCTTCACCCGCGCGTCCTTGACGCCCATCTCTGTCGTCGCGCCGAGACTGACCCGGATGGAGCGCCGCTCGCGTCCGCGCCGGAGGTCGCCCTGAACGGTCCAGCTCTTGGCTCGCTTGCCCACCAGTACATAGAGCCCGCGCACCACGGCGTCGCGGACGACGTATTGCCCCTCGACCGCATAGGGCAGCCGCTCTACCGCCCGGTCGGTTAGCGCCACGTTGGTCGGGGCGACCTTCACTTGCATGTTCATGGTTTGTCCTTTCGCGCACCGCCGTCTTGAGGACGGCTCGAAGGACGGAGCGAGCGGAAAAGCCCGTCTTTGGGGCGTCGCCAGCCTGCGCCAGTCCTCGCCAACTCTTGAGGTCGATGCGAGGAAAGGCAAACGAAATCATGGCGTTGAGATCAGTTTCTGATGTTGTTCGCCGTCCCCAGATGGCGACTCCATGGCCACTACGAATCTGGGGGTCAGAGGTTCGAATCCTTTCGGGCGCGCCATTTTCTCCAAGAAAGACGGATACTTGGCTGGCCCCTCTCGCGGCCGCCGTCTTTGTGGACGGCGGAAAAGACGGGGCTAAGACTAAGACGGCGAGCTGCCTGTCCCTACCCGTTCAGGCCAAGTTGCGCAAAAAAAGCGGAGTTGCGGGCCTTGGCGTCCCTGAGAAGCTTTGCGAAGGGGATGATTTCAACGAATGCCTTGGGATTATCGGTGTATCCAAACATGCCTTCACCGTCTGGTGTCGGCTGCAATGGCAAGCCGATCAGCTTGTTCCGCAGGCCTTCCGTTAGATCCGCAACGATGAAGCAATCAAAAGACGTCCGATCGCCTACGTTCGAGACAACGCGGCCGTCCTTGTCGCGGAAGGTCTTGCTGGACCTGATTAGGTTCACATAGCGCAGCGCCTGCCGTATCGGGTCTTCGTCCCGATAGGCTTCAAGACCAGGCCGCTTGAACTCGACAAGGACCACCTTGTCTCCTGACTGCGCGCCTTCTCGCCACGCCAGGCAGGAGTCGTAGAGGAACGCGAGATCGGGCCGTTCTTCGCTCGCCGTGTCCAGATAGTTCCGCGCTTCCTTGTCGGATGCGAAAAAGTTGAAGAAGGCCAGCCGGTCATCGAGCAGCCAAAGGTTGTGATCTTCAATGCTTGCTATTTGTGTTGAGTCTATTCGCATCGGACAGATCAGGGCATGCACGGACTCTTCGAGGTGCTGCCGCCGCTTAGTGGCGTCCTCGTAGGCAGTCAATGCGTCCAAGAAATCCAGGATTGCTTTTCGCTTGCTGACGTATTCCGCCAATGCGCCCTTCTTTTCATCGTCGACATACTTCATGTAGTCGTCGACTTTCTTTTTGATTTCTTCGGCATGTGAGGGAGCAGTCTTGATTTCATCCGAGAGCCGTTTAAACTCACGTTGCCGCCGATAGCGACGACGGCTCATCGAGACGAATATCTCCTCCTGCTTCCCTGCGCTGTTCAAGGGCAGAGCTTCGACGAACTCGCACATCTCGTCCTTGAGGAACAAAAACTGCGGATTCTCCTGGATCAGCGCTTGAGTATTGCGAACCATCTCTTTCCGAGAGATGGCTATGTAGCTATCGAGGTATTCGCGAACGCTCGAAACCACGCCACGGCGGATCGCCGTTTCTTCGGCAGCGGGAAAAGTGAAACCGTCCCGCTCCTGATTCACGTAGTCATTGAGGTGCGCGCCTGAGACGCATCCAATGTAAATTTGCTCTCCATCGAGAAGACGAAGGCCAATTTGTTCGTCTATGCACTGCTCGGTCACGCTCCGGTCGTGAGCGCATAGAAACATCCAATTGTAATGCTGCCCCCTCGGGCGAATGTCTTTGTCGCACTTCATGTGACGTATCTTTAGCGTAACAGTGCGATCTTCATCGATCTCAATTACAGCATCTCTCTCTTCCGTGTGCTTCACTTTCTCTTTGAAATAACTGATGAGATCGAAGCTATCAGAACCATCAGAGAGCGTCACAGAGGGGCATTCGCCGGAGGCAAGGATGGGCAGGAAATGAGCGATCAGCCGCTGGGCAATCGTCTCCGATTTTGCAGGGCAGCGAGCGACATATTCACTCCTATAGCGCGCGAGTTTGATGATTGTCCGCGGGCCAATCGCGCCTGTTGCCTGACCGTTCGTCTCGTTCCGCAACTGATTGGATTCATCGAGGACGAAATCGAACGCGCGGCTCAGAAAACCGCCCTCAGCCTGATACACGCTGACGATCGACGCGCCGCCGAACACACGAAGCCAGGACAACCGCCCGACCCCCTTGCCGCCAAGACCGATCTTCCGGCGGCTGTCGGGCGTTTGGAATGACTTGTAGTTCTCATCCGTGAAGCCGACTCCATTGTCTTCGATCGTGAAGCCGATGATGTTAGTCGCTTCGCGGATAGCGGAGATCATTATCCGCCCTTCCTTGGCGGTGCGATCGCCAAATCGTTCTCGAACTGCATGCAGAGCGTTGCTGAAAGCCTCCATCAGCGGCAGCAGTGCGTTCGTCTCGGACGGCTTGAGCGGAAGCCGTTCAACACGACCAACTATGTCGCTGACCAAATCAGGCATTCACGCCCCCCCCTGTTCGCAACCACCGCAGGCTACACGCCAGTCTTTTGCTTTGAAAGGCTGTGGCAGGCAATCGAGGTGGATAGAGCGCTTCGCGTGTCTACCGTCCTGCCCGCCGTCTTTCCGCCCAAGGACAGCCGCCAACCCTCCGCGATCGCAGCGCTTCCCGCGCCTGTCCCGCAGATGATCAATCGCTGGGTCAGACCAGCACCGCGCCGATGGTGTCCAGAACGACCCAGCGCCGCCCGTTCCACTCCAGCAGGGCAGACTGCCCCGCCGCGTTGAACGTCAGCGACGTGACCGGCGCGCCGGCCGCAACTCTCCGGGGCTGCAGCGCTTCCCGCCCGCGCGGCTCGCCGAGGCGGGTTTTACCTGTGGCGCAGTATCCCGGGGACCCCGTGCATATTCTGCAAGCGAGGGCATCATGAGGCCCCGCGTGTCGATCCGTCTTCGCCTTTTCCTTTGTCCGCCGGAGATTCCCACAGATCGTAGTCGCGAACGAGGGTGATCAACTGCGTCAGCAGTTTCGACGTGTCTCCCTTGCGGCAGCTCATGATGATCGGCGTGCTCAGTTCGGGCTCGTCGAGATCGATGAAACGCACGTCGTCGCGGCCCAGCCGGCGCACCGACG
>CALMZV010000179.1 GCA_937870755.1 uncultured Methylocystaceae bacterium | reverse complement strand
GGCTGCGGAAGCTGTCGGTCTGCGGCGTCGGCCACATCGCTGCCGTCGTCGCGAGATTCATCCCGTGCTGACCGGCTTCCTGCGAAGGCGTCGGATTCATCTGACGGTTCTCGTTGGCGCTGGCGCGAGGGATCGGCCAGAGCCGCAAAAGTTCCGTGCGATTCCCGCCACTCGACCGGGTCCCGGAGCAGGCGCGCGGGGTCGGCCAGCTCATCCCCCTCGCGTATGGCGAGGATGAACAGCCGCTCGCGCTTGTGGGGCGCGCCGACTTCCGCCGCCGTAAAGAGGCCTGCCGCAAGGCGGTAGCCCATACCGACCAGTCCTGCGGCGACTTCGGGGAAGCCGAGGCGGAGATGATGGGCGACGTTCTCAAGAAAGACGAAGGGCGGCTCGATCTCGCCGATGATGCGGGCGACATGAGGCCAGAGGTGGCGCGGATCGGCCGCGCCCCGGCGCTTGCCCGCGACGGAGAACGGCTGGCACGGATAGCCCGCAGAGAGGATGTCCACCGCGCCGCGCCATGGTTTGCCGTCGAAGCTGGCAACGTCGTCCCAGACAGGCGCGCGATCCAGGGACGCTTCTTCCATCCGCGCCACGATAATGGCTGCGGCGAAGGTTTCCCGTTCGACATAGCCCACAGAACGATATCCGGGCAGTGCGATGGTGAGCCCGAGGTCGATCCCGCCTGCGCCGGAGCAGAGGGAGAGGCCGAAGAGGCATGCGTCTCCGGCTCCGGAAGCATCTCCGGAGGGATGTAGAGCCAGGTCATGCATGTCACGCGGCGGATTTGCGGTTTCGCGCAGGTTCAGGAGTGGCGTCGGTGTCGGATGTGTCGGGCGGACTGACCGCTCCGTCGCCCAGCCGCTCGGCCTTCACCTGCGCGAAGGTCCGTCCGTCGCCGTCGAGGATCGCGTCGCGCCCGGTGTCGGCCTGCCAGCGCTCGATGGCGACGTCGACATAAGCCGGGCTGATCTCCATCGCGAAGACACGGCGGCCATTGGCTTCGCCCGCCATGATCTGCGAACCCGAACCGGAAAACGGCTCGTAGCAAAGCCCGCCCCGCGCCACATGCTGACGCATCGGGATCCCGAACGCGTCGAGCGGCTTCGGCGTCGGGTGATCCGGCCGGTCGTCCTTGGCGAAACTCGGCAGCGCCCATGTCGAGGGCAGCGTTTCCTCGGCCACCTTCGGCGGCCGGTTCGGGCGGCGCCAGCCCATGAAGCAGGGCTCGTGCTTCCAGAGGTAGTGCGACCGGGTCAGAACCCCGCGGTCCTTCACCCAGATGATCTGCTGATGGACGAACGCGCCCGCCTTCTCCCAGCAGGCTTCCAGCATCGCCTGGCGGCGGGAGGCGTGCCAGCAGTACCAGGCGGCGTCTTCCGTGATCGCTTCGGCAACGGCCGCCGCGATGAACCCGTCATAGAGTTCCGCGCCCTGGCTGCTGTCATCCCAGGTGACGCCGTAGGACGGTGACCAATCCTTATTGCGGGTAGGATGGTTCGAGCCATCGTAATCGACGAGGTATGGCGGGTCGGTGGCGAACAGGATCGCCCGCTCGCCGTTCATCAGACGGCGAACATCGGCGGCACTTGTGCTGTCGCCGCAGAGCAGCCGGTGATCGCCCAGCATCCACAGATCCCCGAGACGAGATGCCGGATTGCGCGGCGGTTCCGGGATCACGACGGGGGCGACGCCCGCGCCGTCGGATGCCTCGGCGCCCGGTTCGAGCGCGAGCAGACGGTCGAGTTCGCCATCGGAGAAGCCGATCAGCGACAGGTCGAATTCATCGGCGACGAGTTCCTGCAGTTCGCCGGAAAGCAGCGCTTCGTCCCAGGCCCCGAGTTCGGTCAGCTTGTTGTCGGCGATGCGATAGGCGCGACGCTGCGCTTCGGTCAGATGGTCGAGCACGATGACGGGCGCTTCGGTGAGGCCGAGCTGCGCGGCCGCCATGATCCGGCCATGGCCGGCAATGACCTCGCCATCGCTCGACACCAGCACCGGGACGGTCCAGCCGAACTCCGCCATGCTGGCGGCGATCCTGGCGACCTGGTCCGAGCCATGGGTCTTGGCGTTGCGCGCATAGGGGCGCAGGCGGTCGAGCGGCCAGGTCTCGATCGCTTCGGGGGCGAAGCTGAGGGTCATGATGTCCGGTGATGGCTGGGCGTGTCGCCTTCGATGGGCGGCTGGATGCCGGATGCCGGGTTGGACTCCGAGAAGGGTTCAGGCATGGCGGGCGACTACGAGGCAGAAAAGCTTGTGTTCGTAGGGACTTCGGAGCGGCCGTGAAAAGCGCTGGACTCCGGGTGGCTGCCCAGAAAATCCGGCCTGGCGCTAGCGACGTTTCGCGCCGCGCCCTCCCGCATACGATAATGGCCGGGAAGGAACCAAACTCGTCTGGCAGGTAGGAATGGCGACGTTCACTGCGCGCGCCTCTCCCGAGGATAGCCCGAAATCTAGCCTGAACCGGCTTTTCTGTCCGCGCGAAAACTGTCCGGCGGACATAGTTCTACCGTTCACTCAACGTTTCGCCGCGCCAGCAAGCGCGATTACTTTCTGCTTGGAATGGCTTCGATTGAGCCGCCGACCGTTAAGACGGAATGCAATGACGCACAGCGCATAGAGCCAATGCTGGTGGGCGGCAGAACGCTGCAACCCGACCGTCCAGCAGATCGTCTTCCAACGTTCTCCATAGGCGCGCATCCAGATGATCTTGCCGTCGATCGGGTCGAGACCCACGGTCCAGCTGAGTGTCTCCTCCATGCGGCTGATCGCGGCGGGCGATGGCAACACGCGCATCGGCTTCGGCTCCTGGCCGACGAGATCGCTGAACTCGTACAGCATGGTTGGCCAGGTGCTGAAATAGCCCTGCACCTTCTCCTCGGGCAGGCGCTTGAGAACATAGGCTGCTTCAGCTAGCCGCTCTTCGACCAGGCTCGGTGTCCATTCCGTCATCGCACGCCTCCCTCGGTTTCGATGGCCCAGAGCAGGAGCGCGATCGCGTCGGCTTCGTTATCGTCAGCCGGTTGATACCCGCGCAGGCGAATGGCGGTCAGCACTGCGTCCTTGCCGGCGTTGCCCTTGCCAGTGGCAAAGCGCTTGATGGTGCCGACAGGGACACCCTGATAGGCGACCTGTTCGCGCTCGCACCATGAGGTCAGGGTGGCGAGGAAACCGCCGTAGAGATGGGCGGCATCCGTGCCCACATGACGACGCACCTCTTCAAAGTAGATGGTGCCCAGTCCTCCGGTGTCATGAGCGAGTGTTTCGAGCCAGCGCTGGAAACGCAGATAGCGCATGCCACCGCCATCGTAGCGGCTGGGGCGGAAGGAGACCGTGCCGCTGTGCACGATGCCACCGATCCGGCTGGCCCAGCCCGTCGTCGTGCCAAGGTCGAGCGCCAGGATGGCGGAGCTTCGTGTTGATGAAGCCAGAGCTGCCGGAAGACATGCTGGCTCGGGAACAGGTGACGCAATCATGCTCATGGGGACCGATCCTTCATTTGGGGTGTCGTTGGGAGGAGTGTCGGCACGCCGCGCGCGCGAAGCCCCAGGGGTGGGGCTGGGAGACCTCGCCAGCGGCGGTCTCCCCCACCCCTGAAAGGGGTGGTTTTCAGCCCCTAAACTTGCTGGCCAGAACAAGGCATTGGCGATGATGAGGAATTTCCAGTTTCGGGAGCCTTGGCCAGCGTCCGCGCCCCAATCTGATTGCAGCGCAGCCAATCTGGTGCGCGCGCAGTTCCGCTGGAGCAGTTTGGGCGTCGCGCCCAATCTGGTCTCGAAGGAGCGGAGCGTAATTCCGGGCGGTGATGACGAGGCAGTTTCGGAACCGCGCCCCATCTGGCTCCATCTGGCCGGAGCGCAGGCCTGCGGGATGAGCGACGAGAGAGCGATCATGACGGTTCGCCCTCCGGATAGACCCAGACATGCGGGTTTTCGACCTCGAGCAACGCGCCCGTCTGAGGCGATTTGTAGTGGGTCGGCAGGACCGCGATGGTGGCCTGCGAGACCTCGCCAGTTTCGGGATCGACTGCTTCGCCGTCCGTCGGAATGGCCATCGCTTCGACGCACAGAAACCCGAAACGAGACCGGGATGGACCAAAGCCGTAGGGCGCGCCGTCGCGGACGAATTTCACGAAGCCCTTGGTGGCAAGCACGTTCAGGCGGTCCCGGATCGTGTCCTTGCCGCCAAGCCCGCCGCGGTTCTCGAACGCCTCCGCGAACTGGTTGATGGTGTAGAGGCGGCCTGCGAGCGCTTCGTCGAGAAGAATGCCGAGGATGACATCGTGCTTGCGCACGCGCTCGGCATCGAGCCGTTCGCCCAGCGATTTGCGCACCAGCCGCTCGCCCGAACGGTCGACTTCCACCCAGCGTCCGTCGGTCTTGTCGATGATCTTCGGCTCGATGCCCGGGCCGTTGCGCAGCTCGAAATGCAGCATCCGCTCCGGACGTTCTTCGTCCGGCCGGTGCATGATGATGCCGGAGGTATAGAAGCTGCGCAGGCTTCCAGCGCCCGAGAGCGCCATGAACGGATCCTCGGCCAGCTGCTTCTTGGTGATCTTGCGGGTGTGGTGGCAGAGGATCAGCCCGGCGTCCGGCGCCACCGAATCCCTGAACACCTCGACACGTTCCTGCAGGAAGAACAGCATCGCCGTGTTGTCGTTCTCGCCGCCGCCATCCGGGCCACCATCGAAGAGGTTGCGGATCGGGTCGATGCAGAGGATGTCGGGCGCGCCATGGCCGTAATGCGCCCGGGCGGCGGCCACGGCGCGCGAAACACCGCCCGCATCGAGCAGCATCCGGACCTTTGGCGTCGCCACCAGATTGCTGCGGGCGGCAGAGAGCAGCGCCGGGTCGAGCCGAATGCCCTGAAGCCGCTCGCGCAGATAGTGATACTGGATCTCGGCCTGCAGATAGAAGATGCGCAAGGGACGGCACGGCGCGAAGCCAAGGAACGGGATGCCGGCCGCCATGTGCACCAGCAGGCTGATCAGGAAGTCGCTCTTGCCGACCTTGGGCGCGCCACCAAGGACGAGCATTCCACCCGGCGTCAGCACGCGCGGCCCGATGATATCGTCCGGCATCGGGCTCCTGTCGTCGAGGAGCGCACCGAGCGTGAAGGTTGGCAGTGGCGACATCGGCGGAACCGCCAGCCTTTCCAGTGGCGGCCCGTGCCGTTCTTCGTGCAACCGCCAAAGGCGTTGTGCCTCCGTCGCGAGCCGCTCCAGCGGCCAGCTCGGGCGCAGCATCGCGGCGTTGTATTGGCAGATCGCCTCCCAGGCCTCGTCGCGGCCCATGCGCCCCTCATGGGCCAGCCGGATGAAATGGCCGATAGCGGCGCTTGCACCCTGAAAGCGGGTCCATGCATCCTCGCTGCCTTCCCGGACCGGCGTCGTCAGAACATCGGCAATCGACGGCTTGGATGTGGCTGGTCCTGGTTCTGAACCAACACCCACGAGAGGCGGCATGGCGTCGACCAGTTCTGCGAAATCTCGCAGGTCCACCTCGATATGCGAGTTGTGGCGACGGATGGTGACGAGGCGCTTGAAACCGCCCTTGTGATAAACGGATCCCGCCAGACGGATCGGTTGGTGCGCCGAACGAAAATGCGTGTCGCCACCGACCTTGATCGCGATGTCGCCGCGCAACCGGCACAGCAGCGTGATGTCCTCGGCTTCGGCGGGCTCGTTCAAGCGCCACCAGACATGCAGCTTGTCGAGACCGTTCGGCGTGCGGCCTCCGCTTTCGACGATCAGGGTCGGCTCGCCCAGATGCCGGATCAGGTGATCGAGTTTGGCCGCGATGTCGCCGGCATCGAGATCGACGAGCACCGTTTGCATCTGGCGTACGTCGGCGGACTTGGCCTTGCCGCTCTCGGCCACCGTTCCTGGCACCACATAGAAAGCAGCACCTTCCCGCGCCGCCCAACCTGCGAAAGCAATCGCCTTCTCCAGCAGTTTTACGTCGGCTTCGATCCAGGCATTGTGCGGGCGACCGTCGATCCCCTGGCCCTTGTCGATGAAGCCCCGCAGCGGCACCCAGCCGTCGCAATAGCTGAACACGACGTCGAGAAAGACGGCGATCTGCTCAGCATCCGGCTCCACGTCGAACGGATCGACCTGTGGCGTCGCATCGTTGAAGTCGCGCCAGGCATCGAGGGAAACGACATTGTGATCGCTCATGCCGGCAGGCCCCAGCAGCGCTGGCCCCAGGGGCACATCCGGCATTCGTGAAAGTCGCGCGTGGTCGCGATCCGGGGCAGCAATTCGCCCGCGTCCGTCGCCTGCAGGATCCGAACGGCGCGATCACTCATCCGCTGGGCAAGACCGGCATCGAAGGCCACGAGTTCGTGGTGCAGTTCGGCCGTGTCCTTGTTGATGGCGGTGAACAGCGCCGGATTGGAGCAAATGCCGGGGACGCTTGCTTCCATGTAGGCCTGGTAGAGGGCGATCTGCGCCGCATAGACCGGCTTGGCGATGACGACGCCTTTGGCGACGGTCTCGCGCCAGTTCCTGGCGTTCATGGTCTTGCATTCCCAGAGCGCGGGAACGGCAAGACCCAATTGGCCGGGGGCTGCCGCGATGATCCCGTCGACATGACCGCGAACACGGCCACCGGCGATCGAGAAGCCGAACTGCTCCCCGTCCGCGCGATTGCCCTTGCGGGTGTAGAGATCGAAGCCCGCACCACGGAGCCAGCGGATGGCCAGATCTTCGAGTGCGTGGCCGATCTCGAAAATCCGCAGCGTCTGGCCGTCGAAGTCGGAGCCGTCGTCCTTCGGCGCACCGGCGAACTCGAACTGCAACGCGCGCTCGCAAGGCTGCCCGAGCCGCGATCCACCCAGATAGGTCCGGGGCGGCGTCACGGCGCGTGCAGCAACGAGGCTGCTGTCGATCAGCGAGTTGATGCGTTCGGCAATCAGGGAGCGGTGATTGAAGTCCAGCATCAGAACGGGATCTCCGCATCCTCGCGCGTTCCAGCAGAGCCTTGGGCGATGGCGCGCATGGCATCCTGAAATCCGCCGACGGCGACTTCGATCAGGGTTCGAACCTGAGCTTCCGAGAGCTCGGCGAGCCGCGTCTCCCAGCCGATCTCCTCCATGATCTCGGCAATCGGCTTCATGCTGGCGCGGATGGCCGCCTTTTCCTGTTCGGTGAGGTCAACCATGGCCCAACGCTCCCGCGCCAAGCGCGTCCAGAAGCCTTGGCAGGCGATCGAGCAGAACCAGACCGAGGGGCGCGGCTGCCTCGATCGCACCGGGTCGAACCAGCCAAAGCCACGGGTCGGACAGCGGCAAACGGCGCAGAGCGTCCCACGCGGATGCCAGAGGCGCAGACGATCCGAGGATGTCATGTTCATGGGGGCGCTCCATCATGCAGCCCTCCCGATCAGGTCGGCGGGAGCGGCGTCCGCTGCGCCGAAGACGAGCGAGCGGATGGCATCGCGGTTGAAGCGGAACGCCAGGAGCGCCGATGCCTGGTAGCGCGTGAGCCCGAAATCCTGCCGGTACTCGGGCGGCAGGAACGAGAGCTGCTTGTCGGTCGGCGGCTGGTTCAGCCACCGCCTTGTCTTGTGCGCGCTCTCGTCGCTCTCATGCTCGTTCAGCCAGTCATCGGCTGCAGCGAGACAGACCGTGCGTTCGCCGGCCGCCAGCAGATGGGGCCGCTGTTTCTGGACGCCACCGATGCCGTACCAGCGGCCATTGAGAAAGAAGACCCCGCCCCAGGCGTTGAAGCCGCTGGCGATGAGCGCGGCGTCGTCGCCGAAAAGATCGCACCACCGGAAACTCGACCGCTTCAGGAGGTCGATCTCCGACATCACGAATTCGCCGAGCGGTGTGGCCTCGCCGGTCTCATCCCGTTCCCAATGGTGGCCGCAAAGCGGACACTCGGTGGTGGCGAGCGGAACGACCGCGCCGCATTCGGGGCAGTCCTTCGTCGGGGCATCGCCAGTGGACTCGCGGCCGTTTAGGTCAACGTCCTGTTCGAGGGATCCGTGAAGCAGCGTCGATGTCCCGAAATCGAGGACGATGCAGTCGGTCTTCAGAACACCGGGATGTTCATCCAACGAGACCGTGCGCAGTCCGCGGCCGATCATCTGGATCATCGTCGACTTGTAGGAACTCGGCCTCAGGAGGACGACGCAGCTTGTGGGGGGATGATCCCAGCCTTCGGTCAGAACCGCGACGTTGACCACCACGCGAAGATCGCCCGCCGCATAGGCCGCGAGCACGGATTTGCGCTCGGCATCCGGCATTTCGCCATGGACGAGCCCGGCAGGAATTCCCGCGCCATTGAATGCCCGGGCGACATTGCGTGCATGATCGACGGTGGAGCAGAACACGACGGTCTGCCGGCTTCCGGCCTTTTCCTGCCATTGTCGAATGACGGCATCGGTCACCGGAGTCCGGTTCATGATCGCATCGACTTCGCTCATGTCGAAGTCGTCGGCGGTGCGCCGCACCTTGGTGAGCTGATCCTGGACACCGACGTCGATGACGAAGGTGCGCGGCGGCACGAGATGGCCGGAGGCAATCAGTTCGCCGATGCGGATCTGATCCGCGACATTCGAAAAGACGGCGCGAAGGCCACGCTTGTCGCCCCGGTTGGGCGTTGCAGTGACCCCATAGATCCGGCAGGCGGGATTGCTCTGCAGCGCCTGGTCAATGATCCGGCGATAGCTGTCGGCCGCCGCATGGTGCGCCTCGTCGATCACCAGAAGATCGAGTGCCGGCATCGCATCGAGATTGCCGGAGCGCGCCAGCGTCGGAACCATCGCGAAGGTCACCTGTCCCTTCCAGGACTTCTCGCGAGCATCGACGACGGACGTGGAGAGACCGGGAACGACACGGCGGAACTTGTCGCGGTTCTGGTCGGTGAGTTCGTCGCGATGGGCGAGAACGCAGGCCTTGGCGTCGGGATCGACGATCATGCGCCCCGCGACAGCCGAGAGCATGATCGTCTTGCCAGCCCCGGTCGGGGCAACGGCGAGCGTGTTTCCGTGTTGCGAAAGCGCGCTGACGCTTCGCTCGACGAACAGTTTCTGGCGGGGTCGCAGCAACATCGTGTGGCCCTCACTGCGCCCAGGAGGGACGAATGCCCGGCTGCGGCATCGAAGCCTGCGCGGGTTGCGGCTGCGGAGCCGTCGCCCTTGCCGCTGCGCCCGCCAGCGGCGCGTATTCCTTGTGGTCCGGCGTGACGGCGGCGCGGATCTCGTTCTTCTCCTCGCCGTTGGTGTCGGTCCCGACATCGATGCGGGCCACGAACTCCAGCCCATCGAGATCGGCGAAGCCGCTGATGCGGCGCGCCGCCTGCGCCTGAGCCGAGGAATCCTTGTCGGAAATGCCGCGGGCGGAATTCAGCATGCCGCGGATCAAGCTGCGGCCCATGTTGGCCCAGTCCGGACCCTTCGGGCTGTAGAGCCCGATCAGCGTGAAGATCTTGCGCCGCGCATAGGGCCCTTCGAGCACGGTGAACTCGCCGGACAGATAGACCGAACCGGTCGTGCCACGCGTCGCGTAGCCTCCGGTCCAGCCCTGAGCCGGGTCGTCGAAGCCGCCCGGGCGGATGGTGAGGCGCACCTTGGCCAGCGTGCCCTTCGGGATGATGTTGCTGTTCTGCTTGGCGTCGTTGAAGTCGTTCCAGGATCCAGACATGGCTGGTTGCTCCTCTTCAGGCGTTTTCAGGATGGGTGATGTCAGTGGTGGGGTTCGCGGCGTCCGGCCGGCTGAAGGCCAGACGCTCGGCGGCGGGCTTCACGGGGCCGCGGATCTTCGTCATCAGCCGACCGAGATGCGGCTCTTCGACGGGCGACAGACGCCCTGACCGGTCCTTGGCGGGAAAGCCCCAAGGATTGATCGTGTGGCAGACGAAGGCGCGATAGGGCGTGCCCGCGTCGTCCTTGATCTCCGCCATCGTCAGCACTTCATCGACGATGCCGGGCAGTTCGAGACCGGTCTTCGAACCGTCGATCTGCGGCTGGAAGATGCGCCGGTTGAAGTCGTCCAGCTTCTCGTCGAGGATGCCAACGAACCAGACGTTCTTCGCCCGAGTGTGCTGGAGGTGCGTGAGCCACGCGATCATCTCGCGGCCATGCAGGCCGTAAGCGCCGCGAATGTCGGGCTTGCCGGTCTTCTCGGAGAAGGCGTCGGGCTGGCCCTTGCACCACTGGAAACACAGCCGGCCGGCGACCGTGATCGAGTCGATGAAGACCGTCCGGTAGCGATCCATGACGCCGGGATCGCCGAAACGTTCGCTGACCGCCGCGAAATGCGCGGGGCTGTATGCTTGGTCGTCGCGCAGCGCCGGGTTCGGCCCGCCAATGAACACGGCGAAGTCGCGGCATTCGGGCCAGGTGCGCGGACGCACCGTGTCGCCAGGCCATCCTTCGATGGCGAGGTCGCCCGCCTCGAGGTCGATGAACAACGTGGTCGCGGCGTCGAGTGTCCAGAGCAGGCTGGTTTTGCCGATGCCGGACTTACCGAAGATCGTGCCTTTGATGCCGCGAGGTTCCGCAAGCCGCTGGTCAGCGGTGATGATGGGGAGCGCCATGGTCAGCGCTCCGTCTTGGCGCGGGCCGCTGCCTCGACGGCACGGTGCGCGCCTAGAGCGCCAGCATCGCGCGCGATCTGGCTGAGCTTGCGCAGGGCGTACATCTGATCGATGAGCGCGCTGGACGCAGCTTCCAGACCGCGCAGCGCGAAGGCGATGTCGTCGATCGTCGCCTCGGTGATCGGCTTGGCTTCAGTCTCGGAGCGCTCCGGCGTTGCCGGGATCCGGATCGTCTCGGGAAGCGAGGCTAGGCTGTAGTGCGCCTTCTGCAGCGCTTCGAGCGCGGACAGTGGGGTTTCGGGTTTGGATTTGCCGAACGGGGACATGGGTGATCCTTTCAGTCGCGGAGAAGTCGGAAAGTCTGCTTGCCGGTCTTCAGCGTGCGGGCCGGGGTGAAGGCGCGGCGGATCGATTCCGGCCATGCGCCGTAGGCGCGCTCGGAGACGCCGAACGTGATCTCGACATAGTCGGTGGGGTTCTCGCCCTCGGCGCGGATGGTCTCGACGAGCGCGGCGAGCTTCGCCTGATCCCACTCGACCTTCTTGGGCAGATCGGCGACGACCGTCACCGAGCCGTCGGCAAAGCGGACCGTGCCGGTATCCTTCGCCATGGCGATCCGCGCCTGCGACGCGCGCTCGCCGTAGCGGAGCCCGATGGCGCCATCGAGCCAGTCCTTGAGGGTCTTGGCTGCCTTCAGCGCGGCGTCGGCCTCTTCATGGAGGAGCGCCAGCTGCTCGGCGGGCAAGGCCACGATGTCGCCGATCGGCATCTGCCGGAGCGCGTCGAGGGTGATGTGGTTGGGGATCATGCTCAACGCGCCCCCGCCGCCATCGTGGGGACCGGCTTGATGGCCGTGCTCGCGCGGAGCTGTTCCTTCTCGTAGTCCTCGACGTCTTCGAGCCGGTAGACGACCCGCCCGCCGATCTTGATGTAGCGGGGGCCTTCCCCCGACCACCGCCAGCGCTCAAGCGTGCGGTGGCTGATGTTCCAGCGAGCGGCGAGCTCGATCTGGTTCAGATGCCTGACGGTCATATTCGTCTCCTTGGGTATGTGTCGAAAACCTGCGGAGAGAATGGCTTTGCCGTGGGGAGGAGCCGGGGAGGAGAAAGGGAGGAGCCCGCGGAGGAATCGCAAATCTGTGCGCTGAAATGAAAAAAACCGCCCGAAGGCGGTTCAGCGATGGGTTAGATGGGTATCAGACGTCGATCCAGCATCGACCGCGCTCTTCCTTGATGAACTCTCGCCAGTCCACGCGCCCTTTGAACGCTTTTCCGAGCGTCCGGACCTGGTCACCAGAGTCGGCGGCTTCCAATACAGCAGCTGTCAGGCATTCGCGTTCGCCCCGCTGCCACGCCTCGAAGAGGTGACGAATGATGGCGCGCTGCTTCGTGCCGGTGAACGCGTAACTCTTGCCCCTGACCGTGATCGAAGCCCCATCCGCAGCCATCGATACGGGCTGGCCGTCGTCGCGCCCATGCGCCAGGCGCGCGGCGAGAATCTGCGGATCGATCCGGAAGCCATCGCTTGCATCGATGACGGATTGAACCGCGATGATTTCGTGCCCGCTGACATAGGTCTTTGGGAGCTTCGCCTCGGCTGTTAGCGACAGCACGATGCGCAATCCCGGAGATGGACGCTGCTGGAACTGCTGAAGAAGCAAGGCCCATGTCGCGGGGTCTGAAAGGCGGCGACCTATCCAGACAGGCACGCGGGCTGCGCGCCCGGGCAGTCGGACGGCTCCGACCTCCCAGAGCAAACCGGGCAGCAGTTGCACTGGCCGTGAGACCAGCGGGCAGTCGAGCCCATCAAGGAGCTTCGGCAGAAGGGTCTCAAAACTAAGGGCAAAGACCGATTGATCGTCCGGCGATGCAGTGACCCATCCCGCCTGCGGGCTGAAATAGCCAAAGGAACGACCATCAAGCGAGCGCACAAGGGCGATCGGCGTATCCTCATGATCGGCCAGGGACGTCGCCGCCGTCTCATCGCCCACACGGGTCAACACGCCGAGCGCCTGAAGCTGCGCGCCGGCTGCCGGGTAGTGGTTCGACAAGGCCGTGGAGGTGATGCGCGCATCACGGGTCTGGGCAATCGCGCAGATCAGGGCCAGCGCGTCGTGATCAGAACTTCGGAGAGAGCGCGTCATCGGCGAGGATTCCCCAGCGGCGGAGATACTTCTCGCCGATCAACTGCTCTTCCTCGGTCTGGTCCCTGAGATTGCAGCCATGCGGCATGGTGATTGTCAGCGGAAGTGTCCTGCCGCGCTTTGCGTCACCCTTGGGGTGGAACTTGATGGCCAGCTTGGCCTGCGTGGCAACCCATCCGCTATCGATCGGATTGCCCGGCCCGAGCCGCTCCTCCGCCATGCTCCAGATGGTGCGGCCCGCCTTGGCCATGCACTCAAGCGTCACGCGCTCGCCGACAGTGTCGAGCGGCATCAGCCGCAGCAGGCGGACATCGACCCGCTCGATGCCGTCTTCGAGGTCGGTCGGAAAATCGAAGGGCGACAGTAGAACATCGAGATCATAGCGGCGAACCGGCACCTTCTCGTTCTGAAAGTCGACGCCGAGGAGATCGCGAGCCAGGAACATAGCCATCTCGGCGCGGCTCTCCCGGTCGCTTGCCACAACCTCGACCACTCCGGTCGCTGGCTCATACGTCATCGCGGCTTCGAAGACGGGGCGATAGGCACGCCGCACGAGGGAGCCGCCGTCGTCGAATGCCAGAAGATCGTCCGGCAGGCCTTCCCGGTACATGGTGATCTGAACCAGATCGCAGTCTTCCCCCTCGAAGGTGGCGCGCACACGCTCGAAAACATCGACGTGGACGTTGGCCGAGGCAAAGCGTGTACGGAGCGACGCCTTGAATGCGTCGATGGCGACCGGATCGCGGCTGACGGTGCAGCCGGCTTCGATGATGAAGCCATCCCAACTGCGCCCACGCCGCTTCTCATCCGTGAACCGCACCTCCTCGGCGTGGCGGAACAGGATCGGGGCGTTCAAGAACATCCAGAGCGATCGGGCATGGCCGTTCGCGAGAACGTCGAGAAGGGCACGGTCATCGACCACGCTGTAGAGCGCGGTCTGTCCAGCATCGTCAGCGAGCCCGCTGACGCGCTCGGCGTCGTTGAGGACGCGAGCCTTCGCTTCGTCGTCCATTTCATCGACAGCGCGGAGCGCGACCCGGACGACCTCCGGCTCGGGCGCGGTCCAGTCGACTGTCGTCGGCAACGCGATGCCGGTGTGGTCGAAATAGGCCTGCAGCGACGAGGCAGGCATGTTGCGGATGAAGCTCGTCACTGATGCCATGTTCGGACCTCCTCAGCCCTTGATGTTGCGCGGGTCGTTCCCGTGCGAATCGGACTGCCCGATGCGGCCGTCCTGGTTGTGGATCTTCAGTTCGGTGCGGGCATTGCTGCTGATTTCCCGCGCCCGCTCGACCGCGTCGGACTTTCGGTCGAAGTGGGCGCTGGCGCGATCCGCGCCGCCGCGACGAACGTCCCAGCCACCGTTGGAGCTGGGCACGACATGATGTGTTCCGGGATTACGTTTGGTCATGGGAATCTCCTGATGGGTACGTTTCCGTTCGATCTATATCGAACACACGCGCTAATCTCTTGTCAAGTACGTTCCTGTTCGCCATACACCGAACAGAAAAATGCGAAACGCATGAGGTGAGTTAGATGGCATCCTTGGGAGAGAAGCTTCGTAAGCATCGACAAGAAAAGGGATATTCCTTGGACAAGCTCGCGGAGATCACGGACTCCAGCAAGAGCTACCTGTGGGAGTTGGAGAACCGTGACACCCGCAAGCCGTCCGCGGAAAAGCTGACGAAAATCGCTGAAGCCCTGTCCGTCACCACAGATTACCTGCTTGATGATTCGTCCGAGCCTGATGAAGAGGTGGTCAAGGAAGCGTTCTTCCGTAAATTCAACAAGCTGGATCCCGACGACAAAAAGAAGATCGAGC
>CALMZV010000178.1 GCA_937870755.1 uncultured Methylocystaceae bacterium | reverse complement strand
CGATCGTATCGCGCGACCGGCCTAGCCGATCCATGATCGTGGTGATTGACGGCTCTAGCCGGCCGGTGCGGAAGTCTATGAGATTGACGAACAGCCGCAGCACGTCGAGCGCCACCGATCCTAGCGGGCCGCTGCGCTCGCCCTTCTCGTGCAAGCCGGCCTCGTTGTAGATTTCGGCCGCCTTCAAGATCGCCTGAACGTCCTTGCGCGTCGTCGGCCGCCATATCCGGCCCTCCGATCGGCCCCGGATATGACTATGCCGGCGAACTGGCGTCGGGCATCGCTCGGCCGGGGGCGGAAAGACCAGACCTAGCGCGGTCTGTCCTGATCCCCGCAGGGCGGCCCGGCGCTCATGGGCGAGCGTCGTAAGCTCCCCGGCCTCGTCGTCGGTGAGCTGGCCCGCGCCGTATCGGGTCCAAACCTCCCGCATGATCTCGTCAAGCGCGTTCCCGCGCGCGCAGCCGATCACGGCCGCGATTTGCGTCCTCAACATGCCTCTCGTCCTTCCATTTGAAGGACATGACGGCGCGGACGGCAGGCACGGCTTTCCCGTTTCCGCAAGAATCAATCTTGCGAATTGGAGTGCTCTAGCGTAGATAAGGGGAGACTTTGATGGCCCCGGCTCTACGGTGTGTCTGACGGCCTACAAAAACGCTCGACCGTTGGCGCGGTCGGGCGTTTTGCCGTTATGTCCCTTGCTTCGCTTCGATATAGAACCTCAACGCTTCCTCGATGATCGGCGCGCGCGATGACGCGCCCCGTTCTTCCTTGATCCGGTCAAGTCGCGCGACCAGCTCAACGGGAAGATCGGTGTTTACGAAGGTGCGGCCAGCCTCTCGCAACCTTTGTCGGTGCGCGGCCACGTCCCTCCGAATCCTATCAGAATCGCTTTTCATCGTTACTAGAAAGACCCGAAACCGCCCGATTCTGCAACCCTTTGCGTAAGGGGGCGAGGAAGGAACTACTTCTAGGGCCGGCAACTAAACGTGGTTACGTCAATGCGTATTCACGCTATTGCGTTCTCAAGCGCCCGGTAAAGCGTGGCGCGATGCACACCCAACAGCCGGGCAACCTCGGCCGGCTTCTTGTCCTCGCTGATGAGCTGGCGGGCGTGTGCGATCTGCTCGGCCGAAAGGGCAGGGGGGCGGCCGAACCGAACGCCCTTCGCCTTCGCCGCAGCTCGGCCGGCGCTCGTGCGCTCATGGATCAAGCTACGCTCGAACTCGGCAACGCCGGCGAAGAAGGTCAGCACCATGCGCCCGGCCGGCGTCGTGGTATCGGCCCACGGCTCGGCCAACGATCGCAAGCCGGCCTCGGCTTGGCCGATCCGCTCGGCAATGTCGAGAAGATCGCGCGTCGATCGGGCGAGGCGATCAAGCCGCGTCACCGTCACCACGTTGCCCGGCTGCAAATGGTCCAGCATCTTCACCAGCCCGGGGCGGCCGCGCTGCGTGCCCGATGCCTTTTCCTCGAACACGCGCTTGCAGCCGGCCGCTTTCAGCGCCGCGCGCTGCTGGTCGAGCGTCTGGCCTTCAGTGGAGACGCGGGCATATCCGATCATCATGGGGCAGGGGGGCTTTCGCTGCTATGCTCACCGTCCGAATCTAGCGGGTGGAACCCGTCGCGAAAATCCCAATTCTGCGATTGTCGCGAGTTTCGGGATTTTCGCGACTCTTCGCCAACAGGTAGCCACACAACTATCTTACTTGACGGAGCAGTTGATCTGTATTACATAGCCTAATGGCTACCTTTCATCCTCAACTACCCACGATTTTCGCCGCGCTTTCGGACACGACCCGGCTCAAGGTCGTCGAGCGCCTAGCAATGGGCCCAGCGTCTATCTCTGAACTCGCCAAGCCGTTCGAAATGGCAGGTCCATCCTTTCTCAAGCATGTGAAGGTGTTGGAGAGCGCCGGGTTAGTACGGTCAGAAAAAAGGGGCCGCGTGCGGTTGGTCACACTGACGCCAGATGCGCTGCAATGGGTGGACGAATGGGTCAGCCAGCATCGCAGGCAATGGGAGCATCGCCTCGATAATCTGGAAATTTTTCTGTCACAGGGAGATAATTGATGGGCGAGCAATCTCAACACCATCGCGAATTTACGCTCGAACGCCTCTACCCGAATTGCAAGGAGCACGTCTGGGCTGCCTGGAGTATTCGGGAAAAGAAAGCAGCTTGGCTCGGTAGCAAGGATCTGGAGATGGATTTCTTTCCCGGGGGCATCGAGCGGAGCGGATTTCGCAATTCAATGGGCGAGCACACCAGCGAAGGCCGCTATTTTGAGATCAAGGAAGGCGAACGCATCGTGCTAGCCTATTCGATGGCGGTGAACGGGCGCGTCCATACCGTTTCGCTGGCAACAATCACTTTAGAGGATGAACAAGGCGGCACGCGACTTAAATACACCGAACAGATGTGCGTAATTCCACCCAGCGACGGCGTTGAAGGCCGCGAGCACGGATGGGGCGCGTTGCTGGACGGCTTGGCCGGCTATCTTGCCGCCGATACTCGACAGACAGCGTAGGCTGTAGTCGCGCAACTCCTGAAACCTGCACCACGTCCGCAGCGGCCCGGAATCCGGGCCGCGACGTGTCGCAAAAGTCAGTCGCGCAGGTCTGACTTTCGCACGCGACTTTTGCGACAGATATTTCCCTGAAAATTCAGCGCCGGTGATTTTGTCGCAAAACTTAGGA
>CALMZV010000177.1 GCA_937870755.1 uncultured Methylocystaceae bacterium | reverse complement strand
GAAATCGACATGTGTCGAAGCCCTCCATGGACCTCGACACTCCGACTTCAGCCCATCTCGCGGAAGGTGGGGATCAGACGACGCTTACAGCCCATCTCGCGGAAGGTGGGGATCAGACGACGCTTACCGAGCACCCGGCGAACCGGCTCGACGAATTGCTTCCCTGGGAATGGAAGTAACCGGCCGTTCTGGGCCGCCTTCCGAGAGGAGCGCACTGCGCGTTAGCCTACGTCGATAACGACGTCGCTATTGACGTCGGTTGGAGGCGGCGATGCGGGAGGACGTTCTGACGGGGCCTGAGCGCCGACGTCGATGGGCGACGACAGAGAAGGAAAGGATCCTCGCCGAAGCCGACGAAGTGGGTGCCGTCGTTGCGGAGGTTGCCCGTCGACGCGACGTCACCCGGCAGCACATCTACCAATGGCGGCGAGAATTGCGGCGGAGAGCTTCCTCTGCAGCGGATCTGCCGGTGTTCATGGCGGTCGAGGTTCTCGAAGAGGGCGATGCGAGCCAGGCTCCTTCGGCTCCGGGTCCCGGCTCTGTAGAGCCGACCGGCTCCGTCGAGTTGGTCCTGAGAAGCGGTCGGTCGATCCGGATCGTCGGGTGTCAATCGGCATCGGAACGGGACCCTGGATCGGCGTGCAATAGGGACCCCTTTGGGTCGCACGGGATGCGCCGCGGGGTGACGGCGTGCAGCCGGAGGCGGAGCGTCGTTACCCCGCGGCGTTCGCGACCGGTTCAGACGCGGTTCTTGAAGCGCCAGCTCTCGTTGCCGGTCTCGATGATGTCGCAGTGATGCGTCAGGCGATCGAGCAGCGCGGTCGTCATCTTAGCGTCGCCGAACACGCTCGGCCATTCACCGAAGGCAAGGTTGGTGGTGACCAGGATCGAGGTCCGTTCGTACAGGCGGCTGATCAGGTGGAAGAGCAGCTGTCCGCCGGATTGGGCGAACGGCAGATAGCCGAGCTCGTCGAGCACGATGAAGTCGAGCCGGGACAGGTAGTCCGCCATGCGCCCGGCCCGACCGGCCCGCGCCTCCGTCTCCAGGCGGTTCACCAAGTCGACGACGTTGAAGAAGCGGCCGCGGGCGCCGTCGCGGATGCAGGCTCGCGCGATGGCAATGGCTAGATGGGTCTTGCCAGTGCCCGTGCCGCCGACCAGGACGACGTTGCGCTGATGGGCGAGGAAGCCGCCGCCGGCGAGGTCGCGGACCAAGGTCTCGTTTATCGGCGTCGCCTCGAAGGCGAAGTCGTCGATGTCTTTGGCCAACGGCAGTTTGGCCAGCGTGATCTGGTACTTGATCGAGCGGGCCTGCTTCTCGGCGATCTCGGCGGCCAGAAGATCTCCGACCACACGCTGCGGCTCGTGCGTCCGCTTGATCGCTGTGGTGATGATCTCATCGTAGGCGGCCTTCATGCCGTAGAGCTTCAGGTCGGCCATGGTGGCCAGGATCTCGGAGCGTTCCATCACAGAGCCCTCCTCAGGCTGTCGTAACGGGCGCAATCGGCAACCGGTGCATGGCGCAGCCGTAGGGCGTCCGGGGTCAGGATCGTGATTGGCGCTGCGTGTGCGCGGCGCCGGGCGAGGATGTTGAGCACGATATCGGCGGAGTGGACGCCCTCGCGCAGCGCCTCGGCGCAGGCCGCCTCGACCGCGACGAGCCCGTCGCTGAGCACGGCGGTGAGGATGCTCACCATCTGCCGATCGCCGTCATGCGAACAGGCCAGCTTGCGGCGGATCCGCTCGATCGCGACCGGCAACACCCAGTCCTTGAACGGGGCGCCATTGCGCAGGGCGCCGGGTTTGCGCGCCAGGACAGGAACGTAGTGCCAAGGATCATAGATGCTCTGGTCGCGGCCGAAGCAACGCGGGTGTTCGCCGATGACGCGGCCGTCCTGGCGCAACTCGATGCGGTCGGCATAGGCGCGAACCTCGGCCGGTCGGCCGACGGCATTGGCCATCACCGAGTATCGGTTGTTGTCGAACCGCACCAGGCAGGTCTTGGATACGGATGCCGGAACAGCGTGGAAGCCGTCAAAGCGCCCAGCGTAGGGCACCAAGCTCGACCGCTCGGCCTCGAACACCTCCCACACGGTGCGCCCGCGGAACTCGGGATGGCGGTGCGCCTTGGCGTGGGCGACGCATTGATCGGTGAGCCAGTCATTCAGCTCGGCCAAGCTCTTGGCCCGGACGCGAGGTGTGAAGAACCGTTCGCGGACGAGGCCGACCTGGTTCTCGACCTGGCCTTTCTCCCAACCTGACGCGGGTGAACAGGCAACGGGATCAACTAGATAATGGCCGCACATCTGAAGGAAGCGGCGATTGTAGGCGCGCTCCTTGCCGACGAAGATCGTCTCCACCGCCGTCTTCATGTTGTCGTAGATGCCGCGCGTGCACGCCCCCTTGAAGAAGGCGAAGGCCCGGTCATGGGCGTCGAAGACCATCTCCTGCGTCTCGCGCGGATAAGCCCGCACGAACAGCATCCGGCTGTGGCAGAGCCGGACGTGCGCCACCTTCACCGTCGTCGTCGTGCCGTTGATCAGCACGATCTCGTGGCTCCAGTCGAACTGGTAGGCTTCACCCGGCGCGAACGACAGCGGCACATAGGCCGCCACCACGCTGGCGACGCGGTCGCGCTTCCAGGCACCGGCATAGCGGCGCACCGCATCGTAGCCACCATCGTAGCCCCGCCCGCGAAGCTCCTCGAACACCCGGATCAGCGTCAGGCGCTCGCGCGATGGCTTGGCGTCGTTCGCTGACAGCAAATCGTCCAGCACGGCCCTGAACGGCCCGATCTTCGGCATAGGCTGGACGGATCGGTCGTACTCGAAGGACGTCGCACCGGAGCGGATCACCTTCCGCACCACCTTGCGAGAGACGCCCAGCTCCCGGCAAATCGCCTTGATCGACTTGCCCTGAACAAAGTGCGCTCGACGGATCTTGGCAATCGTCTCCACAACCAGCATCCCAAAACGCCTCCGAGCCAACCGGAGGCACAGTGAACCCCAAAACACGGGGGTCCCGTTTGGACGCCGATCACCCCGAAAACGGGGTCCTTATTCCACGCCTATTCACACGTCGGGACGGCCGATGACGACCTCGTCGGCCGCCTGATCCGCCTCGGTGAGGCGCCATGATCGGGCCGGGTGTCGGGGTGAGCGTGTTCCTCGCCTGTGGGGTGACGGACATGCGTAAAGGCATCGGCGGTTTGGCGGCGATGGCGCAGGAGGCGTTGAAGCAAAAGCCGGCCTCGGGTGCGGTGTTTGCCTTTCGCGGACGCAAGGGAGACCGGATCAAACTCCTGCACTGGGATGGGCAGGGCTTCTGCCTCTACTACAAGGTCCTCGAGAACGGCCGGTTCCCGTGGCCGTCGGCGTCGAGCGGTGCGGTCGGACTGACGTCGGCGCAGCTTTCGATGCTGTGGGAAGGGATCGATTGTAACCGGCCGCTCAGCACCGCTGGTCAGTGTCAGGCGGCCTTCGGCTCGGCGTGACGCAGCGGCGACCAGTTCCACGGGAGCAACTCGTCGAGCCGGTTGATCATGTGGTCCTTGATCCGTCCGAGGAGGTCGGTGAGGTAGGCCTCCGGCTCGACGCCGTTGAGCTTGGCGGTCTCGATGATGGTCATGATGTCGGCGAGGTTCTCGCCGCCTCCGTCGGAGCCGGCGAAGAGGTAATTCTTCCTTCCGACGGCCACTGGCCTGATGGCTCGCTCGGCGGGATTGTTGTCGATGGCGACGCGACCGTCGTCGAGGAAGAGAGCGAAGGACGGCCAGCGCCGCAGGGCGTAGCGGATGGCCTTGGCGAGGTCCTGCTTTCCCGGAAGTTGGGGCAGGTGGAGGTCGCACCAGGCCCGGAACGCCTCGGCTTCGGGACGCGATCGGGCCTGCCGAACAGCCAAGCGGTTTTCGGCGGAGGTGCCCGTGATCTCCCCCTCGATGTCGTAGAGCCGGCCGATCCGGTCGAGTGCCTCCTTGGCCAGCGGTGAGCCGGTCGACGTCCAGACGTCGTGGAAGTCGCGGCGAAGGTGTGCCCAACAGGCTGCCTCGCGGATCCGCGGTGTTCCATCGAGGCCGGGCTCATAGAGCTTCTGGAAGCCGCCGTAGGCGTCGGCTTGCAGGATCCCATGGAAGTCTTTCAACTGGGCGTGCGGGTGCTCCTCCTTGTGATCGGGGCTGAACCAGTAGGCCGCCGCCGGCGGGCTCGTTCCCGCCCACGGGCGGTCATCCCGGACGTAGACCCAGATCCGTCCCTCCTTCACCGCTCGGAGGTCTGGATCGCGTTTTCGACGCGACGGATCGAGGACCTGGATCGGCGTGTCGTCGCCATGGAGCCGATCCGCGGTCATGACGTCCCGTTTGATCCGTTCGGCGATCGGCCTCACCGTCTCGACCGCCGCGCCGCACCAGTCGATCAGCGTCGATCGGGGAATGTCGATGCCGAGGCGGGCGAAGATCTCGGCCTGGCGATAGAGTGGCAGGTGGTCGTCGAACTTGGAGACGAGGATGTGGGCGAGCAGCCCGGCGCCGGCGATCCCGCGATCGATCGGCCGGGTCGGGGCCGCCGGCTGGACCACCGTTCCGCAATCGCGACAGGATTTCTTCAGCCGCGCCAGTTCCAGAACCTTCAGCTTCGCCTTCACGTACTCGACGATCTCGGCGACGTCCTCGCCGATCAGACGCAGTTCGCCGCCGCACTTCGGGCAGCGCTCGCCGGGGTCGAAGACCACGCGTTCGCGTTCCGCCGACGCGGCGATGCGAGGCGCCCCTCGACGGCGTTGTTCCGTCTTCTGACCCGACGCAGGAGGCGAAGAGGCCTCGTCCTTCGGCAGTCGCCCCCCTGCGGCCGTATCCCTCCGCCGAAGGCCCCCGGCCGGTTGCTTCAGGCGGCGGAGCGAGCGGGCGTAACCTTCTTCCATTCCCAGGGAAGCAATTCGTCGAGCCGGTTCGCCGGGTGCTCTGCGATGCGCGCGAGGACGTCTGCCAGCCACGCCTGAGGGTCGACGTCATTCATCTTGGCTGAGGTGATCAGGCTGATGATCGTCGCGGCCCGCTGGCCGCCACGGTCGGAGCCGGCGAACAGCCAGGATTTACGGCCCAAGGCTATGCCACGGAGGGCTCGTTCGGCCGCGTTGTTCGAGAGGCAGACGCGCCCATCGGTCAAGAAGCGGGTGAAGGCGTCCCAGCGCTTAAGCATGTAGTCGATGGCTCTGGCGACGTCGTTGCCACGGGACAGCGTGGCGCGGTGCTCGACCATGACGGTATGCAGAGCGTCGACCAGCGGCCGGCTCCGGTCGCGTC
>CALMZV010000176.1 GCA_937870755.1 uncultured Methylocystaceae bacterium | reverse complement strand
CACCGACACTGCGATTTTCAGTCGCATGCTCTACCAACTGAGCTACCTGGGCGCGTCGGCGGCCGTGCGGCCTCGACGGGGGCGCTTATAGGAAGCCTTCCGCGCCTTGGCAAGCGGGATTAGCATTCGGCGCGACGGGAGCGCGGGCAAGACATGGATTCGGCAAGGAGAACGGTCGTCGGCCGGCTGCGGCGCGCGGCGCGCGCGGCGCTCGACCGCGCGCCGGGCGATCTCGTCGCGCGTCTCACGCCGTTGCGTTCGCCGCTCGCGCGGGCGGACGCGCGGCCGATGACGCCGGCCGACCTCGCCGCGCTCGGCCGCACGCTGGTCGTCGCCCCGCACCCGGACGACGAAACCTTCGGCTGCGGCGGCCTGATCGCTTTGCTGGCGCAGGCCGGGGCGCCGGTCCATGTCGTCTTCGTCACCGACGGCGCGGCTTCCCATCCCGGCTCGCGTCTCTATCCGCCGGGCCGGCTCGTCGCGCTGCGCCAGCGCGAATCGCTCGCCGCGCTCGCCGCGCTCGGATTGCCGGCGGACACGGCCACCCATCTCGCCCTGCCCGACGGCGCGCTGCCGTTCGCGGGCGAGACGGGATTTGCGCAGGCCGTGGCGGCCTTCGCCGCCTGCCTCGCCGCGCAGGCGCCGGACACGATCGTCCTGCCGTGGCGGCGCGATTCCTCGCGCGATCATCGCGCGACGTTCGAGGTGGTCACGGCCGCGCGCGCGAGCAACGCGCCGACCGCGCGCGTTCTGGAATACCCCGTCTGGGTGTGGCTGCACGACGAAGACCTGCCGCGTGCGGACGAGGTGGAGATCCTGCGGCTGGACATCGCCCGCGCGCGGGTCGCCAAGCGGCGCGCCATCGCCTGCTACAAGTCGCAGACCGGCCATCTGGTGGCCGACGCCGACTGGCGTCTGCCGCGTGCGTTTCTGGCGGCCTTCGCGCGCGACAGCGAGTTGTTTTTCGTGGCGCGGCCGCCCGTCAGTACAGAATCCGGCGCATCAGCCGCGCCATCGCCAGCCTGAGCACGCCAGGTCGCGTGAACAGCAGTCCGAGCGCGCGGCGGGTCTGGCCGGCCGACAGTTGGTCGCGCAGGTCGAGCAGCGCCTGCATCTCCTCGATGGAACGGCGGCGCGCATCGAGCGCGCGACGGTTCTCGGCCACGTTCGCGGCAGGGTGGGCGCGGAAGGTCGCATCCGCATCCAGAAAGCCGCGCATGGTCTTGCGCGCCGCGCTTTGCGAAGCCAGCCGCGAGAGCGAGTTGGCGCGCTGGCGATAGAAATAGGTCGGCCAGGGATAGAGTTTCATCCTCGCCCCCTCCGCCAGCAGTTTCAGCACGAAATCGTAGTCCTCGCCCACGCGCAGCCGCTCGTCGAACCGCACTCCGTGCGCCTGCTGAAAGGCGCGGCGCACGATGGGCTGGAGATAGCCGAGCGCGTGCACGCCCAGATCCATGTGATTGCGCAGCACGAAGGTCGGCAGATCGATGTCCTGCGGCGCTTCGGCCCAGCGCCCGGTCAGCACGCGCCTGTTCTCTCCCGTGCGATCGCCGTCGAACAATTCGACATTGTCGCAGGCGATGTCGACGCCGTCCCGTTCCGCGGCGCCAATCAGTCGCTCGAGCCGATCGGGCGCGACGAGATCGTCGCTGTCGACGAACGCGATCCAGTCGCCCCGCGCCATATCGAGGCCGAGATTGCGCGCGGCTGCGGGGCCGCCGTTGGCGGGCGCGCGCACGAGCCGTATGCGACCGTCGCGCGCGGCGGCGGCCTCCACGCGCGCGGCCGTGTCGTCCTGCGATGCATCGTCGACGACGAGGATTTCGATGTCCGCCCGCGTCTGGCGCGTGAGCGAGTCCAGCGTCTCGCCGATCAAATCGGCGCAATTGTAGGCGGGAACGATGACGCTCGCGACCGGATGGCATGGCGCCGGATGTTCAGGCGGCGGAACCATCGCCTCATTCGCCTCCTCGCGCGATCCTCGCGCTCGTCCTCGCCCGCGTCGGGCGAACAATTGCGGACAATTTGACACGATGCGGCCGGCGCGCGCCAGACGGGTCGAGCGCCGGCTCGCTCTTCGATGGAAAGAGGGTTAAGCGCCGCGGCCGTCCCGGCGGCCGGGCGGATGGTCTTGCCGGTCGTCTTGCGGGTCGTCTTGCCGGTCGCCTTGCCGGTCGTCTTGCCGGTCGCCTTGCCGGTCGCCTTGCGGGTCGTCGTCGTCGACCGCCGGAATGGCGTAGCCGCCGCTCAGCCAGCGATGGAGATCGACGTCGGCGCAGCGTTTCGAGCAGAACGGCTTGTACCGCTCGACCGCCGGCCGGGCGCACATTGGACATTTGCGCGTTTTCTCGCGCGGCGCTTGGTCCACGTCAGGTCCTGTTCGCCCAGCCCAGACGCACAGGATACCCCTCGCCGTCGAGCAGCGACATGGTTTCGTATAGCGGCAGGCCGACCACGGCGGTATAGGAGCCGACGAGCTTGACGGCGAAGGCGCCCGCCAGCCCCTGAATGGCGTAGCCGCCGGCCTTGCCGCGCCATTCGCCGGAGGCCAGATAGGCGTCGAGATCGGCGGCCGACAGGCGCTTGAACCGCAGCCGCGTCTCCACCAGCCGGCGGCGCTGCGCGCCCTTCGGCGTCACGATCGTCACGCCGGTATAAACGCGGTGCTGGCGCCCCGACAGAAGGCGCAGGCAATCGGCGGCCTCTTCCAGCAGTTCGCATTTGGGAAGCACGCGCCGGCCGACCGCGACGACTGTATCGGCGGCGACGATGAAGGCGCCTTCGAGTTCGACGCGATGGGCGACGGTTTTCGCCGCGGCCTCGGCCTTCTCGTTGGCCAGTCGCTGGGCGAGCGTGCGCGGCGTTTCGCCCTTGCGCGGGGTTTCGTCGATGTCGGTGGGCAGCAGCGCGTCCGGCGCCAGACCCATTCGCTCAAGCAGCTCCAGCCGTCGCGCCGATGCGGACGCCAGGACCAGTTTCGGTCGCCAGCCGGGCGCGCTCACGTTGCGTCTCGCGTCTTACTTGAAACGATAGGTGATACGGCCCTTCGTGAGGTCGTAGGGCGTCATTTCCACCAGAACCTTGTCGCCGGTCAGCACGCGAATGCGGTTCTTGCGCATTTTGCCGGCGGTGTGCGCGATGATCTCGTGATCGTTTTCGAGATGCACGCGAAAGGTCGCGTTCGGCAGAAGCTCGACCACAACGCCGGGGAATTCGAGCAGTTCTTCTTTCGCCATGAAAATCCTTCTGCGCCGAAGCGGCAAAGCGCATTCATCCGGCGACGGCGAAAACGCCGTCCCGGCGGGTGGCGCGGAACCTAATCGAGAAAGGATGTTTTGTGAACAGGCGCGCGGGCGATTCCGCGCTCATTGTGCGGGTTTTTCAGGGGGCGCGGCCGCGGCCTGCGCGGCCTTCGCATCCTCCGCCAGATGGGCGTTGTGTCGGCGGACCGCGACCGGGATCAGCGCCAGATAGACCAGACTCAGCACCACCAGCATCTCCATCGGCCAGGTGGCGAGCAAAATGCCGATGGCCACGATCGCTAACAGGATGAACACGAAATATTCGCGCGGAATGCGCCCGATGCGCTTGCCGGAAAAATGGGGAATGCGGCTGACCATCAGGAAGGCGAGAAGCAGCAGATACGCGATGTGATAGGGCGCGAGCGTCTTCGCCCCCGGCAGATGCAGAACCGAATAGTGGAGGTAGAGCGGCATGAGCGCCATGCAGGCGGCCGCCGGCGCGGGCATGCCGACGAAGAAATTCGCGGCCCAGGCAGGCCGGCTCGGATCGTCGATCATGACGTTGAAACGGGCGAGCCGCAGCGCCGCGGCAATCGCGAACACGAGCGCGGCAAACCAACCGAAACTCTTGATTTCGTGCAGGCTCCAGAAATAGAGCGTGAGCGCGGGAGCGACCCCGAAGCCCACGAAATCGGCCAGCGAATCGAGTTCCGCGCCAAAGCGCGAGGTGGCCTTGAGCGCACGCGCGATGCGCCCGTCCAGACCGTCGAGGATCGCCGCGCCGATGATGAACAGCGCCGCGGTCTCGTAGCGGCCCTCGACCGCGAAGCGAATCGCGGTGAGGCCCATCGCCAGCGCCAGCAGCGTGACCAGATTGGGCAATACGACGCGAATCGGCACGGCCTTGAACCGGGGTCTGCGAATTTCCGTCGGGGCCTGCGGCCGCGTCTCGTCGATCATGGGCGCGGACAATAAAGGTTTTCGGCGGGCGATGGAACGGATCAGCGGCGCGGCGGCGAGGCGGCGGGCCGGAACTTTCCGCTTCCGCGCCGGGCCGTTTGGCCGCACAGTCGCGGAGCCGGACAAACGGTCCGGCGCGACGGCTTGGCGCAACGCGGGCGGCGCGCCGCATGGGTTGCGTCGAGCGTCCCGAAACGGGAGGCCGCGATGACGACCTACATCATGCTGGCCCAGTTCACGGACGCCGGCGCCAGGAGCGCCCGGGAGTCCCCCCGCCGGCTCGACGCCGCCAAGAAGCTCCTGAGCGACATGGGCGGCACGTTCAAATCGTTCTTCCTGACGATGGGCCGCCACGACATCGTCGCGGTCTACGAGGCGCCCGACGACGCCGTGGCCGCGCGGTTCACGCTGCAACTGGCCGCGCTCGGCAACATCAGAACCGAGACGCTGAAGGCGTTCCCGGAAGCGGCCTATCGCGAGATCATGGCCTCCCTGGGCTAACCCATGGTCGGCCGGCTCACCTGACGGCGAAATGGCCGCGCCGGGCGTCCCGGCACAGAGCGGCGAACTGCGACTTGTCGATATGGATCAGCGTCGCATGGTCGCCGCCCTCCATATACACGTCCGTCTGGCCCTCGATGGCGTCGTCGACGATCGTTTCGAGTGCGTAGCATTCGCCGACCGCCGGCACGGCGCCGCGCTCGCAGTCAGGGAACAGTCGGGCGACCTCGTATTCGTCGGCGAGCGCGATGTCGTCGCCGAACTCGTTTTTCAGATCGGCGAGGCGAACGAACCGCGAGGCCGGAAGAACGGCGAGAACGTATTTGTCGCGGCAACGCAGCACCACGCCCTTGGCCAGCTTGTCGCCCGATATGCGACAGGCCTGCGCGGTCCTGTGCGACGACATGGTGGGATCGTGCGCGATCATCTCGTAGGTGACGGTGCGATCAAGATACTGCTGGAGAGTCGGTGCGATCGACATGGCTTGCCTCCCTGGCGCGCGCGAATTGCACGGCGGCCTGCGCGCGAACGTTTCTTGGGGAAGTCATGGTTGCGCCACGAACGCGGCGGGGCGATGGCGGCCGGCGATCTTGCGGCCGGCGATCTTGCGGCCAGCGATCTTGTACCCGGCCCCCGATGGTGAGCGCGCTGGGACTCGAACCCAGGACCCTCTGATTAAAAGTCAGATGCTCTACCGACTGAGCTACGCGCTCCCTTGCGGGAGGCCACCACCTACCCTCGGGCGACCCAATAATCAACCTCTTTGAGGGCGCGGCGCCAGCACGCGGGCGCGTGGGCGCGCATGCCGTCGCTCATGCCATCCACGCGATCCAGGCCATCAACGCCGCCCAGACCACGACCGCCACAAGCGTCGTCGCCAGCGCCTTGAGCGCAAGGCGCGGGGCGACCGGGGCGCCGGGGTCCGTGCCCAGATGGCGCTCCGCCTCCTCGTGCTGCGAGCGCACGCCGAACGGCAGGATCGCGAACAGGACCACCCACCAGATCGTCACGAAAATGGCGATGGCCGTCGGCGTAGCGACCGGCAGCTGCACGTTCAGACCTGCTCGATTTCGACCAGCGTGCCGTTGAAGTCCTTGGGATGCAGGAACAGCACCGGCTTGCCATGCGCGCCGATCTTCGGTTCGCCGTCGCCCAGCACGCGCGCGCCCTTGGCCTTCAACTGGTCGCGCGCGGCGATGATGTCGGCGACCTCGTAGCAGATGTGGTGCATGCCGCCGTCGGCGTTCTTCTCCAGAAATTTCGCGATGGGCGAATTCTCGCCGAGCGGCTCCAGCAGTTCGATCTTGGTGTTGGGCAGTTCGATGAACACCACCGTCACGCCGTGGGCGGGCTCGGGCTGCGGAGCGGAGACTTTCGCGCCGAGCGTGTCGCGATAGAGCGCGGCGGATTTCGCCAGATCCTTCACCGCGATAGCGACGTGGTTGAGACGACCGATCATTTGCAGAAACTCCCGTTCAAACTTCCAGAACCAGAACGTGCACCTGCGGTTTCTTACCCCAGGCGGAATTGAGCGCCGCGCGCACCGCGCGTTCGATGGCGTTGGCCAGACTGTCGGCGTCGCGCCGGCGGCCGCGCGGCAGATTGTCGAAGGTGGAGAATATCGTTTCGTCCACCAGCGCGTCGAGCGCCGCGCCATCGCGCCCGTAGCGCGGCACGCCCGCCAGCACCACGTCCGGGTCGCCCTGCATCTCGCCCTTGGCGGTGACCGCCAGCGCGATCGACACCACGCCCGCGAACGACAGGCGCCGGCGCATGGCCACCGCCTCGTCGTCGGCCGCCACCAGCACGTCGCCGTCGGCCAGCAGCCGGCCGACATGCACGCTGTCGACGATCTCCACCTCGCCCGGCGCGAGCTTGATCATGTCGCCGTCGCGCGCGCCCAGCACGCGGGCGACGCCCCGGCTCTTCGCGAATTCGACATGTTCGGCCAGATGCTGCGGCTCGCCGTGCGCGGGCACGAGCGCGGCCGGACGCAGCCAGTCGTAGAGGTCCGCCACCTCCTCGCGGCGGGGATGACCGGAGCAATGGACGAGATGCGTGCGGTCGGTGATCACATGCAGATTCTGATCGACCAGCCCGTTGATGATGGCGTTCACCTCGCGCTCGTTGCCGGGAATGGTGCGCGAGGAAAAGATGACGGTGTCGCCCGGCGTGAGGCGGACGGACGGATGGTCGCCGGCGCCGATGCGCGCCATGGCCGCACGCGGCTCGCCCTGGCTGCCGGTGGCCAGCACCACGCAATGAGCGCGATCGAGATCCTTGAAGCTCTGCTGCGGCAGGAACGGCTTGACGCCGTCGAGATAGCCGCATTCGCGCCCGACCGCGATCACCCGGTCGAGCGAACGGCCCGCCACCACCACCGAGCGGCCTGCGGCCTCCGCCGCCAGCGCCACCGCGCGGATGCGCGCGAGATTGGAAGCGAAGGTGGTGACGATCACCCTGCCCTCGGCGTCCGCGATCAGGCGCGCGAGCGTGCGCGCGACCTCGCCTTCCGACGGGCTGCGGCCCTCGCGCACGATGTTCGTCGAATCGCAGATGAGCGCCGCGACGCCCGCATCGCCGATCTCGCGCAACCGCGCGGCGTCCGTCGGCAGCCCGATCCCCGGCTCCGGGTCGATCTTCCAGTCGCCGGAATGGACGACCAGGCCCGCCGGCGTGCGAATGGCGAGCGCGCAGGATTCAGGGATCGAATGGGCCATCGCCACCGGCTCGATCTCGAACGGCCCCAGCGCGAACGGCCGGCCCTGCCGCATCTCGACGAGCGGCACGACGGGGGCGCCGGGTTCGCCCAGGCGGCGCGCCTCCAGCAGGCCCAGCGCGAAGGGGGTGGCGTAGACCGGACAGCCGAGGCGCGGCCACAGCGCGGCGATGGCGCCCACGTGGTCCTCGTGCGCATGGGTGACCACCAGACCGAGCAGGTCGCCCTTGATGCGGTCCACATAGGACACGTCGGGAAAGACGAGATCGACGCCCGGCAGGTCCGGGCCTGCGAACGAGAGACCGCAATCGACCATGATCCATTTGCGCCGGCCCGGCGCGCCATAGCCGTAGAGCGCCGCGTTGCGGCCGATTTCGCCAAGCCCCCCGAGCGCCGCGAAAACGAAGTGTTCCTGTGCCTGCATTCCGTTTCGCATTCTCTCAAGGTCGCGAGGGGCCGAGCAGCACGTCGCCGGCCTCGATCGCCAGGTCGCCCTCGGGGCGCCGGACGATCAGCCGCCCGGCCGCATCGATCGTCGCGAACGTTCCTTCGACGATCGTCTGCCCGCGCACAACACGAATCGGCCGGCCGAGGCCGACGCAGGCGTCCAGCCAGGCCGTCCGCACGGCCGCGAAATTCTCGCCGCGCCGCCACACGACCAGCCAGCGCGCAAGCGCGTCCGACAGATGGTCGAACATGGTTTCGCGCCCGCCCGCGCCCGGCCGCAATTCTTCGAGCGACGTCGTCGCATAGGCGAGATCGCCCGGATGGCTCGCGCAATTGACGCCGATGCCGACGACCGTCGCCAGCGTTCCGTTCGGCAGGCGCGTGGCCTCCAGCAGCATGCCGGAGAGTTTCGCGCCGTCGCGCACCAGATCGTTCGGCCATTTGAGGCCCAGACCCTCGACCGCGCCGACCGTCGCGCGCGCGGCTTCCACCAGAGCGACGCCCGCGACGAAGCCGAGTTCCGGCGCGTGCGCGCCTTCGCACGGGTCGATCAGCAACAGGCTGGCGTAGAGATTGCCGGGCGGCGACACCCACGGCCGGCCCTGGCGGCCGCGCCCGCCGGTCTGGCTTTCGCCGACGATCCACAGACGGCCGGGATCGCTCGCGCGCGCGCGCGCCATCGCCTCGTCGTTGGTGGATGCGACCGCGCCGAGGGTCTCCAGCCGGAAACCCTGCCCGCGCGCGCTGGGGCCGAGCCGCAACGGCTAGAACAGCGCCGCGGCGGCGGCGTTGGCGGCCTCGACCACGGGCGCGGGATAGATCCAGAACGCGAGGATGAGGAACGAGGCGACGGCCGCCACCGCGCGCACCGCGAACGGCGCCGTGTCGAACGCCGGGGCGGGATCGTCGAAATACATGATCTTGACGATCCGCAGATAATAGAAGGCCGCGACCGCGCTGAGCACCACGCCTATGACCGCGAGCGGAAACAGCCCCGCCTCCACCGCGGCGAGGAAAGCGTAGTATTTGGCGAAGAAGCCCGCGAGCGGCGGAATGCCGGCGAGCGAGAACATCAGCATCGCCATGAAGAACGCCAGCCAGCCGTTGGTGCGCGAGAGGCCCGCGAGATCGGAAATCTTCTCCACGTTATGGCCGGCGATGCGCATGGACAGGATGACCGCGAACACGCCGAGCGTCATGACCAGATAGATCGCCATGTAGATCGCCACACCGCGCACGCCGGCCTGCGTGCCGGCGGCCAGACCCACCATCGCAAAACCCATATGGCCGATGGAGGAATAGGCCATCAGCCGCTTGATGTTCGTCTGGCCGATGGCGGCGAAGGAGCCGAGCGCCATCGACGCGATGGCGATGAACACCACGATCTGCTGCCATTGCGACTGGATGGGCGGAAAGGCGACCGCCAGCGTCCGCGCCGTGATGGCGACCGCCGCCATCTTCGGCGCGGAGGCGAAGAAGGCCGTGACCGGCGTTGGCGCGCCTTCGTAGACATCGGGCGTCCACATGTGGAACGGCACGGTCGACATCTTGAAGGCGAGGCCGGCCATGAGGAACACCAGGCCAAACAGCACGCCGACCGAGGGGCCGGAGGCAAGCGCCTTGGCGATGCCAGCGAACGACACCGTGCCGGCGAAACCGTAGATGAGCGAGGCGCCGTAGAGCAACATGCCGGACGACAAGGCGCCGAGCACGAAATATTTCAGGCCCGCTTCCGACGCGCGCACGTTGTCGCGATGGAAGGCGGCGACGACATAGAGCGCGAGCGACATCAGCTCGAGCCCCAGATAGAGCGCGATGAGGCTGTTGGCGGACGTCAGCATCATCATGCCGAGCGTCGACAGCAGCACGAGGATGGGAAACTCGTACTGGTCGATGCCTTCGCGCTTCAGGAAATCGCGCGACAGGATGAGCGTGACGAGCGAGCCGCCGAGCGCCAGCAGTTTCATGAACCGCGCGAACGAATCGTTGACGAAGGCGCCGTCGAACACCTCGCCCCGGCCCTTGGCGCCGACGAGAATGACCACGATGGCGAGCGCGAGCACGCCGATGGCGATCTCGGCGACGACGTCGGCGGTGCGCGAGCCGCGCAACGCGCCGAACAGGATGAGGCCGAGCGCGCCGACCGCGAGAATCGTCTCGGGCAGCGCGTGGGCGATGGTGGTGGACAGCGGGAGCATCGAGGAGCCCTTAATGCGCGAGCGCCGCGGCCTTGACGGCGACGGCTCCGGTTGTCTTGACGAGTTCGGCGACGGCCGCGGCGCTGGCGTTCATGATCGCGCCCGGCTGCACGCCGTAGTAGATGACCAGCACGACCAGCGGCGCGAGGATGAGAATCTCGCGCGCCGACAGATCCTGGATGTTGGCCAGCGCCGGCTTCTCCAGCACGCCGAAAATGATGCGGCGATAGAGATAGAGCGCATAGGCCGCCGACAGGATGACGCCGAGCGTGGCGAGCGCCGCGACTTTGGTGTTCGCCGCGAAGGTTCCGATGAGCGTGAGGAACTCGCCGACGAAGCCCGACGTGCCGGGCAGGCCGACATTGGCCATGGTGAGCACCATGAAGGCCACCGCATAGCGCGGCATGCGATGGACGAGCCCACCGTAGGCCGCGATGTCGCGCGTGTGCATGCGGTCGTAGATGACGCCGACGCACAGGAACAGCGCGCCGGACACCAGGCCGTGGCTGACCATCTGGAAAATCGCGCCCTGCACGCCCTGCTGGTTCATGGCGAACAGGCCCATCGTCACGAAGCCCATGTGGGCGACCGACGAATAGGCGATGAGCTTCTTCATGTCCTCCTGCACCAGCGCCACCAGCGACGTATAGACGATGGCGATGACGGACATGGCGAAGACGAGCGGCGCGAAATAATGCGAGGCGTCCGGGAACATCGGCAGCGAGAACCGGATGAAGCCGTAGCCTCCCATCTTCAACAGAATGCCGGCCAGGATGACCGATCCGGCCGTCGGCGCCTCCACGTGCGCGTCCGGCAGCCAGGTGTGGACGGGCCACATCGGCATCTTGACCGCGAAGGATGCGAAGAAGGCCAGCCACAGCCATTTCTGCATGTCGGCCGGGAACTTCGTCTGCAACAGCACGGTGATGTCGGTCGTCTTGGCGAAGGTCGCCATGGCCATGATGGCGACCAGCATCAAGAGCGAGCCGATGAGCGTGTAGAGGAAGAACTTGAAGCTGGCGTAGATGCGCCGCTTGCCGCCCCACACGCCGATGATGAGGAACATCGGGATGAGGCCGCCCTCGAAGAACAGATAGAACAGCACCAGATCGAGCGCGCAGAACACGCCGATCATCAGCGTCTCCAGCACGAGGAAGGCGATCATGTATTCCTTCACGCGGAAGGTGATCGATTCCCAGGACGCCAGAATGCAGAACGGCATGAGAAACGCCGTCAGCACCACGAACGGGAACGACATGCCGTCGACGCCGAGCTTGTAGACCAGGCCGCCGCCAGCCCATGCCTTCTGCTCGACCATCTGGAAGCCGGCGTTGGCCGCGTCGAACCGGCCCCACGCCACCAGCGACAGCAGGAACACCGCGACTGTCGTCCACAGCGCGATGTGACGGATGTTGCGCAGCGACGCCTCGTCGTCGTTGCGGAACATCAGGATGATCGCCGCGCCGAGGAGCGGCAGGAAGGTGAGCGCCGAGAGAATTCCGAAGCCGAACATGTCAGCGCACTCCGCCGAGCAGATACCAGGTGATGAAGGCGGCGACGCCGATCAGCATGGCGAATGCATAGTGATAGAGATAGCCGGTCTGCAACCGCACCGCGGAGCGCGCGACATCCACCACGCGCGCGGCGATTCCGTCCGGACCGAGACCGTCGATGATGCGCCCGTCGCCGCCCTTCCAGAACAGGCGCCCGAGCCAGAACGCGGGCCGCACGAACAGGACGTCGTACAATTCGTCGAAATACCACTTGTTGAGGAGGAAGCGGTAGAGCACCGGATTGGCCGCCGCCAGTCGCTGCGCGGAGCCCGGCCTGAGAATGTACATGTAGAGCGCGACGAGGAAGCCCAGAACCATCATCACGAACGGCGCATAGCCAACCCATTTCGGCACATTGTGCATGTCGTGCATGATGTGGTTGTTCGGCCCCTGCCCGATCGTTCCCTTCCAGAACTCCTCGAAGTGATGGCCGATGAACGCACCGTTGAAGGCCAGGCCGGCAAACAGGGCGCCGACCGCCAGCGCGGCGAGCGGCACGAGCATCACCAGCGGGCTCTCATGCGGGGTATGATCGTGGCCATGGTGGCCGTGCGCGTCATGCGCGTGCGCATCTTGCGCGTGCGTGTCATGTGCGTGCGTATCCTGGCCATGGCCGGCGTGCGCGTGGCGCTCGCCGAAGAAGGTCATGAACACCAGACGCCACGAATAGAACGACGTGAGGCCCGCGGCCAGCAGCGTCATGAGGAAGCCGAACGTCGCCGCGCTCGAATGGCCGCCGGCGGCGTAGGCCGCCTCGATGATCGCGTCCTTCGAGAAATAGCCGGCCGTGAAGGGAAAGCCCGTCAGCGCCAGCGTGCCGATGGTCATCATCCAGAACGTGAAGGGAATCTCCTTCCGCAGGCCGCCCATGTTGCGCATGTCCTGCTCGTGATGCATCGCGTGGATGACGGAGCCGGCGCCCAGGAACAGCAGGGCCTTGAAGAAGGCGTGCGTGAACAGGTGGAAGATGCCCACGCCGTAGGCGCCGACGCCGAGCGCGACGAACATGTAGCCGAGCTGAGAGCAGGTCGAATAGGCGATGACGCGTTTGATGTCGTTCTGAACGAGGCCGACGGTCGCGGCGAAGATCGCCGTCAGCGCGCCGATGGCGGTCACGACCGCGAGCGCGGTCGGCGCGAGTTCAAACAGCGGCGACAGGCGCGCGACCATGAACACGCCGGCGGTCACCATGGTGGCGGCGTGGATGAGCGCGGAGACGGGCGTGGGGCCTTCCATCGCATCCGGCAACCAGGTGTGCAGGAGGAACTGCGCCGACTTGCCCATCGCGCCCATGAACAGGAGCAGGCAGGCGATCGTCAGTCCATCTACATGCAGACCGAACACGTCGATCGGCTTGTTGGCGAGGCCGGGGGCGGCCGCGAAAATGGCGTCGAATGACACCGAGCCGGTCAGCACCCAGACCAGGAAAATGCCGAGCGAGAAGCCGAAATCGCCGACGCGGTTGACGACGAACGCCTTGATGGCGGCGGCGTTCGCCGACGGCCGGTCGTACCAGAAGCCGATGAGCAGGTAGGACGCCAGACCCACGCCTTCCCATCCGAAGAACATCTGCACGAGGTTGTCGGACGTCACCAGCATCAACATGGCGAAGGTGAAGAGCGACAGGTAGCCGAAGAAGCGCGGACGCGACGGATCCTCGGCCATGTAGCCGATGGAATAGAGATGCACGAGGCTCGACACCGACGTGACGACGACCAGCATGACGGCCGTCAGCGTGTCGACGCGCAGCGCCCAGTCGATCTTCAGGCCGCCCGACGTGAACCAGTTGGCGACGACCGGCGCGCTCGCCTGCCCTTGCCCGAGACCGACGTTGACGAACACGATCCAGGACAGGAGGCACGAGACGAACAGGAGCGCCGTCGTGACGATTTCCGACACGCGGGCGCTGACGTATTTGCCCAGGACAGCCGCGGCCAGAAAGCCGAAGAGCGGGGCGAAGACAATCGTGTTGTACATCTCAGCCCTTCAAAACGTTGATGTCTTCGACCGCGATCGAGCCGCGATTGCGATAATAGGCGACGAGGATCGCAAGGCCGATCGCCGCTTCCGCCGCCGCCACCGTCAGGATGAACAGCGCGAACACCTGGCCCGTGAGGTCGGCGTGATAGGCGGAAAAGGCCACGAGGTTGATGTTGACCGACAGGAGCATCAACTCGATCGACATGAGGATGACGATGATGTTCTTGCGGTTGAGGATGATGCCGGCGACGCCGATCGTGAACAGCAGGGCGGCGACGACCAGATAGTTCGACAGAGAGAGTTCCACGTCAGTCTCTCCTTCAGACGCCGGCCCGCGAGGGCACTTTCTTGACTTCCATCGCCGTCTCGACCGTGCGCGCGTTCTGCTCCGGGATCGACTGGCGCTTGACGCCCTGCTTGTGGCGCAGCGTCAGCACGATGGCGCCGATCATCGCGGTCAGAAGCACGAGGCCGGCGGCCTGGAAGAAGAACACGTATTTCGTATAGATGACGCGGCCGAGCGCGACGGTGTTGGACACGTCCGGCGTTGCGGGCGCGCTCGCGCCGGCGAGCGCGGTGGGCGAGGCCTTCCAGCCGACGACCACGAGAATGAGCTCGATGGCGACGATGGCGCCTATGACGGCGCCGACCGGCAGCACCTGCAGAAACCCGCTCTTCAGTTCCGCGAAATCGACGTCGAGCATCATGACGACGAACAGGAAAAGCACCGCCACCGCGCCGACATAGACGACGATGAGGATGAGCGCGAGGAATTCGGCGCCTGCCAGCAGAAACAGGCCGGAGGCGTTGACGAACGCCAGGATGAGAAACAGCACCGAGTGGACGGGGTTGCGCGCCGCCACCACCATGAAGGCCGAGGCCAGCATGATCGCGGCGAACAGATAGAAGAAGAAGACCTGGGCCATCACGCGATCCTCAGCGATAGGGCGCGTCGAGCGCGATGTTGCGGGCGATCTCGCGCTCCCAGCGCGCGCCGTTGGCGAGCAGGCGTTCCTTGTCGTAGTAGAGTTCCTCGCGCGTCTCCACCGCGAACTCCGCGTTCGGGCCTTCCACGATGGCGTCGACCGGGCAGGCCTCCTGACAGAAACCGCAATAGATGCACTTCACCATATCGATGTCGTAGCGCGTGGTGCGGCGCGTGCCGTCGTTGCGGCGCGGTCCGGCCTCGATGGTGATGGCCTGCGCGGGGCAGATCGCCTCGCACAGCTTGCAGGCGATGCAGCGCTCCTCGCCGTTGGGATAGCGGCGCAGCGCATGTTCGCCGCGATAGCGCGGCGACTGCGGGTTCTTCTCGTGCGGATAGTTAATGGTCGCTTTGGGCTTGAAGAAATAGCGCATCGACAGAGCGAACGCCTGCACGAATTCCTTCAGGAACAGAGAGCGCGCCATTGCGTCGAGTTTCATGGGGCCCTCCTCAGTTGCCGGCGAGTTTCAGGACGCCCGCCACGACCACGACGGCCGCCAGCGAGATCGGCAGGAACACTTTCCAGCCCAGACGCATCAACTGGTCGTAGCGGTAGCGCGGCACGAACGCCTTCACCATCGCGAAGATGAAGAAGAAGAAGCAGACCTTGAGAATGAACCAGACGACGCCCGGAACCCAGTTGAGCGGCGGAATGTCGAACGGCGGCAACCATCCGCCGAAGAACATGATGGTGCACAGCGCGCACATGGTCACGATCGCCACATATTCCGCGAGCATGAACAGCACGTACGGCGTCGCCGAATATTCGACCATGAAGCCGGCGACGAGTTCGGACTCCGCTTCCACCAGATCGAACGGCGGCCGGTTCGTCTCCGCGAGCGCGGAGATGAAGAAGATGACGAAAACCGGGAACAGGCGCAGCCAGTACCAGCCCAGCACGCCAGCCTTCGTGTCCTGCGCCTCCACGATGTCGGTGAGATTGAGCGACCCCGCGCACAGGATGACGGTGATGATGACGAAGCCGATGGAGACTTCGTAGGACACCATCTGCGCCGCAGAGCGCAGCGCCGACATGAACGGATATTTCGAGTTCGACGCCCAGCCGCCCATGATGATGCCGTAGACGCCGAGCGAGGAGATGGCGAAAATATACAGAACGCCGATATTGATGTCGGCGACCGCCCAGCCTTCCGCCACCGGAATGACCGCCCAGGCCGCAATCGACAGCGTGCCCATGACGAGCGGGGCGAGCAGGAAGACGCCCTTGTTCGCGCCGTCCGGGATGATCGGCTCCTTCAGCGCGAATTTCAGAAAGTCCGCGAAGGATTGCAGCAGGCCCCACGGACCGACGACGTTCGGGCCGCGGCGCAATTGCACGGCCGCCCAGATCTTGCGGTCGGCGTAGAGAATGTAGGCGACGAAGATCAACAGGCCGACGAGCAGCGCGAGGCTCTTCAGCGTGATGATCAGAAGGGTCCACAAGATTTCCATGGTCCCTTACTCCGCGGCCTGTTTCAGCGCGCCGGCGGCAAGGGCCGAACATTCGGCCATGACGGCGGAAGCGCGCGCGATGGGATTGGTGAGATAGAAGTCGGTGACGGACGTGCGTAGCGGCGCGGCGTCGAGCGTCCCGGCGGGCAGGCTCGCGAGCGGGCCGGCGTCAGCAGGCGCGACATCATCCAGCGTGGCGAACACCGGATGTTGCGCGACGAGTTTGGCGCGCAGTTCGGCGAGCGAGTCGAACGGCAGCGTCTTGCCGAGCTCGGCCGACAGCGCGCGCAGCACCGCCCAGCCCTCGCGCGCCTCGCCGGGCGCGAAACAGGCGCGGTTCGACATCTGCACGCGGCCCTCGGTGTTGACGTAGAGGCCCGACATTTCCGTGTAGGTCGCCGTCGGCAGGATGACGTCGGCGCGATGGGCGCCACGGTCGCCGTGCGAGCCGAGATAGACGACGAAGGCGCCGGGCGCGACGTCGATCTCGTCGGCGCCGAGATTGAACAGAATGTCGACGCCACCGGGATTGGTCATGGCGATCGCGTCGCGACCGCCCTCGCCCGGCGTGAACCCCACATCGAGCCCGCCGACGCGCGCGGCCGCGGTGTGCAGCACGTTGAACCCGTTCCATCCGTCCCTGATCGCGCCGAGGTCGGCCGCGGCTTTCGCTACGGCGGCCAGCACGGCCGCGCCGTCGGGGCGCGCGAGCGCGGCCTGGCCGACGATCACCATCGGACGCTCGCCGGCGCTCTGCGCCTTCCCGGCATAGTCGGCGATAGCGTCGGCGCCCGCGCCAACCCAGTCATAGGGACAGGTGAGATCGACCTTCTCGCCGATCAGCGCGATGGGGAAGGCGCCTTGGCGCCAGCGCTTGCGGATGCGCGCGTTGAGCACGGCCGCTTCCTTGCGCGGATTGGCGCCGACGATGAGCAGCGAGGTGGCCTGTTCGATCCCCTCGATGGTCGTATTGAACAGATAGGACGCGCGGCCGAATTTCGGATCGAGTTTCGTTCCGTCCTGACGGCAGTCGAGATTGGCGGAGCCGAGCGATTCGACGAGCGCTTTGAGCGCGAACATCTCCTCGACCGACACGAGATCGCCGGCGATCGCGCCGATGCGGTCGCCCGCCGCGCCCTTCGCCTTCGCGGCGATGGCGGCGAAGGCTTCGGGCCAGGCGGCCGCCCGCAGGCGGCCGTTCTCGCGCACATAGGCGCGGTCCAGCCGCTGACGCTTCAAGCCATCGACGATCTGGCGCGTCTTGTCGGAAATCCACTCTTCGTTCACCGCCTCGTTGACGCGCGGCAGAATGCGCATCACCTCGCGGCCGCGCGTGTCGACCCGGATGGCCGAGCCGACCGCGTCCATCACGTCCACCGACGGCGTCTTCACGAATTCCCACGGACGGCCGCGGAAATTCTGCGGCTTCGGCAACAGCGCGCCGACCGGGCAGATGTCGGCGACGCAGCCCGACAGTTCCGAGGTCATCGCGCGTTCGAGGTAGGTGGTGATCTCGGTGTCCTCGCCACGCCCCATGGCGCCGAGGTCGTCGGCGCCGGCGATTTCGGCGGTGAAGCGGACGCAGCGCGTGCAGTGGATGCAGCGCGTCATCGCCGTCTTGATGAGCGGGCCCATGTATTTATCGGCAACCGCGTGCTTGTTCTCGGCGAAGCGCGAGGAATCCACGCCATAGGCCATCGCCTGGTCCTGAAGGTCGCACTCGCCGCCCTGGTCGCAGATCGGACAGTCGAGCGGATGGTTGATGAGCAGGAACTCCATCACGCCTTCGCGCGCTTTCTTCACCATCGGCGAATTGGTCAGCACGACCGGCGGCTCGCCGTGGGGTCCCGGGCGCAGGTCCTTCACCGCCATCGCGCAGGAGGCGGTCGGCTTCGGCGGGCCGCCCTTCACCTCGACAAGGCACATGCGGCAATTGCCGGCGATCGACAGGCGCTCGTGGAAGCAGAAGCGCGGGATTTCCTTGCCCGCCTCCTCGCACGCCTGCAGCAGCGTGTAGTCCGCGGGGACGTCGATTTCGATGCCGTCGATGCTGATCTTGGCCATGATTCTCGAACCTATTCCGCCGCCGTGCGCACCGGCTCGACGGGGGCTTGCCCGGCGCGCGCGGAGTACTGGTCGATCCGTTTTTCGATCTCGCCGCGGAAATGCGTGATGAGGCCCTGAATGGGCCAGGCCGCCGCATCGCCGAGCGCGCAGATCGTGTGGCCCTCGATCTGCTTGGAAACCTCGAGCAGCGTGTCGATCTCGCTCTTGTGCGCGCGGCCTTCGACCATGCGCATCATCACGCGATACATCCAGCCCGTACCCTCGCGGCACGGCGTGCACTGGCCACAGCTCTCGTGCTTGTAGAAATGCGACAGGCGCGCGATGGCGCGCACGATGTCGGTCGACTTGTCCATCACGATCACGGCCGCCGTGCCCAGACCGGACCGCAGTTTGGAAAGCGAGTCGAAATCCATCGGCGTGTCGATGATCTGCGCCGCCGGCACACAGCGCACCGACGAGCCGCCGGGGATGACCGCCAGCAGATTGTCCCATCCGCCGCGCACGCCGCCGCAATGTCGGTCGATCAGTTCGCGGAAGGGAATCGACATCGCCTCCTCCACGTTGCACGGCCTGTTGACGTGGCCGGACACGCAGAACAGTTTCGTGCCCGCGTTGTTGGGCGCGCCGAACGAGGAGAACCACGCCGCGCCGCGCCGCAGGATGGTCGGCGCCACCGCGATCGACTCGACGTTGTTCACCGTCGTCGGACAGCCGTAGAGGCCCATGTTGGCCGGGAACGGCGGCTTGAGGCGCGGCATGCCCTTCTTGCCCTCAAGGCTTTCGAGCAGCGCGGTCTCCTCGCCGCAGATATAGGCGCCGGCGCCGTGATGCACGTAGAGGTCGAACGGCCAGCCGTGCACGTTGTTCTTGCCGATGAGGTTGGCGGCGTAGGCTTCGTCCACCGCGCGCTGGAGCGCCTCGCGCTCGGCGATGTATTCGCCGCGCACATAGATGTAGGCCGCATGCGCGCCCATCGCGAACGAGGCGATCAGGCAGCCTTCGACCAGCAGATGCGGATCGTTGCGCATGATCTCCCGGTCCTTGCAGGTGCCGGGCTCGGATTCGTCGGCGTTGACGACGAGATAGGAGGGGCGCGCCGGATCGGGCTTGGGCATGAACGACCATTTGAGGCCGGTCGGAAAGCCCGCGCCGCCGCGCCCGCGCAGGCCCGAACCCTTCATCTCCGCGATGATCCAGTCCTTGCCCTTCTCGATCAGGCCCTTCGTGCCGTCCCACGCGCCGCGCGCGCGCGCGCCGGCGAGGCCGGCGTCGCCGAAGCCGTAGAGATTCTGGAAGATGCGATCCTTGTCGGCGAGCATGGCGTCACTTCTTTCCGGAGAGCGGGCCGGACGTGCCGTCGGCGCCGTAGAATTCGGTGAGCGTGGTGATCGCGCCGCCCGCCGGCTCGGAGGACACGCGGCCGGTCTGCGAGCCCTTCTTCACGGGGCGGCCGGCGGCGAGATCGTCGAGCAGCTTCTCGAAATTCTCGGCCGTCAGATCCTCGTAATAGTCGTCGTTGATCTGCACCATCGGCGCGTTGCAGCAGGCGCCGAGACATTCCACTTCCAGCCACGAGAACATGCCGTCGGCGGTGCGCTTGCCCTGCGGGCCGACGCGGCGCTCCAGCACCGCCTTGATGTCGTCGGAGCCGCGCAGCATGCACGGCGTGGTGCCGCACATCTGCACGAAATATCTGCCGACCGGCTCCAGATTGAACATGGTGTAGAAGGTCGCCACTTCCATCACGCGAATGGCCGGCATGCCGAGTTCCTCGGCCACCTTCTCGATCGCCGCCCTGGGCAGCCAGTAGTCGTTCTGCTTCTGCGCCTGCCACAGCGCCGGGATGACGGCGGACGCCTGCCGGCCGTCCGGATATTTGGCGATCTGCCGCTCCAGCCACGCCTTGTTCTGCGGCGTGAACTCGAAACTCTCCGGCTGGTCCTTGGCGAGACGGCGAACGCTCATGATGGATTCTTCCCGTTCGTTTGCCGCGTGTCGCTCATGACGAGGAACGCCGCGACGAGCGCAAAGCCGATCGGCACGCCGAGATCGGATTGCGGTTGAAACATCGGCAGCCCGCCGGCCCAGCGATAGACGGCGAGCGCCAGAACAAACGACACGAAACCCGCGCCCAAAAAGCGCGCGCGCTTTCTGAGGGAGTCCATGACGGTCATCGATCGACGTCTCCGAACACGATGTCGAGCGACCCGACGATGGCGCAGATGTCGGCCAGGAGGTGCTTGCGGCCGAGCAGGTCCGTGCCCTGGAGATGCGCGAAGCCCGGCGCGCGGATCTTGCAGCGATACGGTTTGTCGCCGCCGTCCGACACCAGGTAGACGCCGAACTCGCCCTTCGGCGCCTCGACCGCCGCATAGACTTCGCCCGGCGGCGTCTTGAACCCTTCGGTGAACAGTTTGAAGTGATGGATGAGCGCTTCCATCGAACGCTTCATCTCATCGCGGCGCGGCTGAACCACCTTGTGGTTGGGCGTGGCCACCGGGCCGCGCCCGTCCGCGCGCATCAGTTTGTCGACGCACTGGCGCATGATCTTCGCGGACTGGCGCATTTCCTCCATGCGCACGACCGCCCGGTCGTAGCAGTCGCCGTGCTTGCCGACGGGAATGTCGAAATCCATCTCCTCGTAGCATTCGTAGGGTCGCGCCTTGCGCAGGTCCCACGGCACGCCGGAGCCGCGCACCATCACGCCCGAGAAGCCCCATTTCCATGCCTCTTCCGCCGTCACCACGCCGATGTCGACGTTGCGCTGCTTGAAGATGCGGTTGCCGATGAACAGGTTTTCCAGATCGTCGACCACTTTCAGGAACGGGTCGATGAACTTGCCGATGTCCTCCACCAGCGCGTCCGGTAGGTCGCGCGCGACGCCGCCGAAGCGGAAATAGTTGGAGTGCATGCGCGCGCCGCACGCACGCTCGTAAAACACCATCAGCTTCTCGCGCTCCTCGTAGCCCCACAGCGGCGGGGTGAGCGCGCCGACGTCGAGCGCCTGCGAGGTGACGTTGAGCAGATGCGAGAGCAGGCGGCCGATCTCGCAAAAGAGCACGCGAATGAGCTGGCCGCGGCGCGGCACTTCCAGCGACAGCAGCTTTTCCACCGCGAGGCAGTAGGCGTGCTCCTGATTCATCGGCGCGCAATAATCGAGCCGGTCGAAATAGGGCACGTTCTGCAGGTAGGTCCGCGATTCCATCAGCTTTTCGGTGCCGCGATGCAGCAGGCCGATATGCGGATCGACGCGCTCGACGACTTCGCCGTCGAGTTCGAGCACCAGGCGCAGCACGCCGTGCGCGGAGGGGTGCTGCGGCCCGAAATTGATCGAGAAATTGCGCAGGCCCTGTTCGTCGGCGTTCAGGGGTTTGAGGGCGTTGTCCATGGCTTACCCCTGCCCTTTCGCTTTTTCGTCGCCGGGCAGCGCATAGTCGGGCCCTTCCCACGGCGAGAGGAAGTCGAACTGGCGGTATTCCTGATTGAGTTTGACCGGCTCGTAGACGACGCGTTTCAACTCGTCGTCGTAGCGAACCTCGACATAGCCGGTGGTGGGAAAATCCTTGCGCAGCGGATGGCCGTCGAACCCGTAGTCGGTGAGAATGCGGCGCAGGTCCGGATGGCCGGAGAACACGATGCCGAACAGATCGTAGGTCTCGCGCTCGTACCAGTCGGCGCCGGGCCAGACGCCCACAGCGGACGCGATGGTCTGGTCCTCGTCGATCGCCGCCTTCACGCGAATGCGCCGGTTGTGCCTGGGCGACAGCAGATGGGCGACGACGTCGAACCGCTGCGGGCGCTCGGGCCAGTCGACCGCCGTGATGTCGATGAAGCAGACGTAGAGACAGTCGGCCGCATCGCGCAGATGGGTCAGCACGTCGAGCCAACGGGCCGCTTCCACCACCAGCGTCAGGTCGTCGTAGGCGACCGTCGCGCTTTTCACCGCGCCCGGCAGAGCCGCCGCGATCGCCTCGCCGTGGGATTTGAGGTCAGCGTCCATACCAACTCCCCAAAGCCGCGCGCCGCGCGCGCAGGCTCGCAATTAGCGTTCGATCGTTCCGGTGCGGCGAATCTTCCGCTGCAACAGGAGCACGCCGTAGAGCAGCGCCTCGGCCGAGGGCGGGCAGCCCGGAACATAGACGTCCACCGGCACCACGCGGTCGCAGCCGCGCACCACCGAATACGAATAGTGGTAGTAGCCGCCGCCGTTGGCGCACGAGCCCATCGAGATGACGTAGCGCGGCTCGGGCATCTGGTCGTAGACCTTGCGCATGGCCGGCGCCATCTTGTTGGTGAGCGTGCCGGCCACGATCATCACGTCCGACTGGCGGGGCGAGGCGCGCGGAGCGAAGCCGAACCGCTCCAGATCGTAGCGCGGCATGGCGGCGTGAATCATCTCCACCGCGCAGCAGGCCAGACCGAAGGTCATCCACATCAGCGATCCGGTGCGCGCCCAGGCGATCAGCTCGTCGGTCGAGGTGACGAGAAATCCCTTGTCGGCGAGCTGGTCGTTGATCGACAGAAAATAGGGATCGTTCGCGCCGACCGGACGACCGGTGGCGGGGTCGAGCACGCCCTTGGGCGCGGGCGCGACGGCGGGTGAACGGTCGCTCAATCCCATTCCAGCGCCCCCTTCTTCCATTCGTAAACGAAGCCGATCGTCAGCACGGCGAGAAACACCATCATCGACCAGAAGCCGAACGTTCCGACATCGTTGAACGCAACCGCCCACGGGAACAGGAAGGCGACCTCCAGGTCGAAGATAATGAACAGCAGCGACACCAGATAGAAGCGTACGTCGAATTTCATGCGCGCGTCGTCGAACGCGTTGAATCCGCATTCGTAGGCCGACAGTTTCTCGGGGTCGGGCGACTTGTAGGCGAGGAGGAAGGGCGCGACGAGCAGCGCGCCGGCGATCACGGCCGACAGCGCCGCGAATATCACGACCGGAAGATATTGTTCCAAAAGACCTGGCATGACCAATCCGGGGCTGGTCCCGCCGCGGTCGACGGGGAAGGATGCCCCGCGTGCGACGGCCGCGCGATCCGTATCGCAGCGCAATCGACCGCGCAAGGACTAATGGCCGAAAGATGGCGCCGGAATGGGCTTGCGCACATTCGGCCGCAAGGTCCGCGAAACGCGCGAAGCGCGCGCTTGACCAATGTCGGTCGGCCGGCCGCCGATAGCCCGCAAAGACCAGCTCTGGATGACCAAACGGCGATCTGCAAGGCCGCATGGCGGCCGTGACGGACGGCGCGCCCCGGCCGCGCGACGTCCCGGCGAATCGCCGTTTTCGGTCAACGCCGCCGGCGGTCGCGCTTGCGGTCGCCGGGAAGCATTCAAGACGGTCGCGGCGTTTGAAGCCGGAGGTCTGGATTTCGCGTGGATCGGAATGGCGAGAGAGACGGGGCTCGAACCCGCGACCTCCGGCGTGACAGGCCGGCGCTCTAACCAACTGAGCTACTCCCCCGCAGTCGCCTGCAGGCGACCCGCGAGATAGGCCGACGAAGCCGTCAAGTCAAGCGGCGCGACGGCGTTTCAGAAATTCGGCGTGGCGAGCCGCCAGCGCGCGATGTCGCGCGGACTGAGCATGAGAATCGAATCCGAGGGCGTGCGCTCGGCGAACTCGACGAGATCGCCCGAAACGCCCATGCGCGCCGAATATTTCGCCAGCATGTCGCGCATACCGCCATGGTCGAAGCGGCGACGCTGCGCGCCCGAGCCGGTCGGGTCCGGTCCTTGCTCGAAAGTATACATGCGATGGACGCCAAGCTTGCTGCCGGTGGGCGCGACGCGCTTGACCGCGCCCATGAGCGCATAGACGCAGGCCGAGAAACACGTGCCGGCGACCACCCCGCCGTCGCCGGACACGCGCGCCACGATGGCCGCCGCCCCGACAGCGCGAAACGCGCGCCCGAGCGCCATGGACGCGATGACCTTGCCGCCCGGCGAGTGGATGAAGATGACCGAGCGCAGCGACGGGTCGCGCGCATTGCGGCGCACGAAATCCACGAACGTCGCGGGCGTCGATTCGACAATCTCGCCTTCCGCCACGATGGCCTTCGGACAGCGCGCGCCGCACTTGGCCGGATCGCCGACCGGGGCCATGCGGAAGGTCATGTCCGGCGCGGCGGACGCCGGCGCCGCGGCCAGCCCCGCAGCGAGCAGAAACCCACATACAAGCCTTGGCGCCATCGCGCTCTCCCCCATCGTCCAGCGATCGCGGCGCGCAGGAACCGCCGCCGCGCGCCTGTGTCGACATTGCGCAAGCCGAGACCTGCAAGCGCGACAGGTCCGACATTACGCAATCTCAATTGTCGCTGCCCGAAAGATCACACAAAATTGACCAAAGGTAAGCATCGGCGACCGGTCGACCGTTAACATGATCACGTTCGTCGACCCGTTCGGGTGGAGGACATTTCGCCGAATGCATGCGGAGAAATGATGACGGAGTGTTCGCGCGAGGAGGTGGAGGACGCGCTCGCCCGCGTCGTGCTCAGTCCGGACTTTCGGAAGAATAGAAAGACCGCGCAATTCCTCGGCTTCATCGTTTCGGAAACGCTCGAAGGACGTGGCGCGCGGCTGAAAGCCTATTCCATAGCCACGCTCGCGCTCGACCAGCGCCCGGAGTTCGACCCGCAGGCGAATTCCCTCGTGCGTGTTCAGGCGACGCGTCTGCGTGGCGCGCTGCAAGCCTACTATGCAGGACCGGGCGTGGCAGACCCGGTGCGCATTCGGCTCGCTCCGGGCTCCTACCAGCCGACGTTCGAACGGCAGGCGTCGCCCACGGTCGAAAGGACCCGGCCGCAGCACGATGCGGGCGCGAACGCCGTCATGCGGATCGCGATTCTCATCGTCGGACTCATCGGTGTGATCGCCGCGCTCGGAATGGCGATACTGGCGACCGAGCGGCCGATCGATCCGCGCCTGCGCCCGTTCATCACGGTCGCCATCGAGGCGAATGCGGCGCCGGCCTTGTCGAGCGCCGGCGATTACTTCGTGCGCTCGATCGAGACCGGGCTGGAGGCGTTCGATACTCTGACGCTGCGGCAGCCGAACGGGCAGGATCCGCCGGTCCGGAGCGTCGGCTACGCGCTCACCGTGCAGTCGCACGCAGCAGGACCCGGGCGCGGCGATTTCATTTTCCAGCTCGCCCATCGCGGCGGCGAGATCGTCTTCACGCAGCATTTCACCCAAGTCGACATCGCCGATTCCCGGGCGCTCGAAGACATCGCGCGCGTCGTAGTCGCGCAGGTGGGGGACGACTACGGGGCGGTGGCGACCGATTTCCGCAAGCGCGCGGCCGGGTTCCAGGGACCGCCGCGCGGCCACCTGTGCGTGCTCGCCGCGTTCGATTACCTGAAGGCGCGAACCGTCGACAAGCGCAGGGCGGCGACGGAGTGTCTGGAGGCCGACATCGCCGCCGAACCGGACAATGCGCTCGAGCTCGCGCTGCTTTCCGTCATCCTGGTGCGCCGCTATCTCGACATGGCGAGCGACGGCTCGGACGGCGACCTCCGGCGCGCCTCGCAACTGGCGCGACGCGCGCACGACAGCGAACCGCAGGAGGCGCGTTCGCATTTCGCGCTGTTCCTCAGCCGCTTCTACGACAAGAGATTTGTCGACGCCTTCGTCGCGGCGCGCCGCACGATGGCCATCAATCCCAACAACCAGACGATGACGGCGGCGATCGCTTCGGCCTACATCTCGCGCGGCGACTACGCGCGCGGCGTCGCCCTGCTCACGCCGCTCGAACGGCTCAGCTCGAGCGCGCCCAACGCGTTCCTCGCCTTCATGGCGCTGGCCGGGTTCATGCTGAACGACGACGCGCGGGTGGCCAGCATGGTGCGACGCAGCAGTTTCGACGCCTCGGCGCTGGGTCTCGTCATGCGCGCCGCGGCCCTCTCGCGCGTCCGGGATTTCGAAGGCGCGCGCAAGGCGCGTGAGGATTTGCACAGCCTCTATCCGGGCGTGGCCGGCAACCTGACCGAGATGTTCGACCGCTATGCTTTCACCGACGAGATCAAGACCCGCCTGCTCCAAGAAGCGGCGCCGCCGAGACCGGGCGCCGGGCGATGAAGGCCAGTCTCAAACATGATTCCAAAGTCGTGTTACACGGGGCATGTAACACCCCTTTAACCGGCGCAAACGTGCGGTTTCGCTATTTCGCCGTCAAAGCTGCGACATGTCCATCGCCGCCGATTCCGGGCGGACTTCCAGGAGAGCGCAGTGTCGACGTCCAGTCTCGTGGCGGCCCATTTGCAACGCGCGTTGATCGAAGTGCAGTTCGCCCTGGGGGAACTCGCGACGCGACCTCCGTCCGGCCGGGGGGATGAAGCCGAGCCGCCGCTCGACCCGGAGGGGCTCTATGTGCTGCATCTCATTCGCCGGCTGCTCGACTCCCTGCAACCGGCGCCGCCTTCGCAGCGCGAGGCGGCCTGAGTCGCGCGAGAAGCCGGCGCGAGCGACCGCTGATTGCCGCTGCGTTAACGAAATCGATCAAAGCTTGGCTTCTAATGGCCGCGCGCGATGGTCGCGCAGCGCTTCCAGCGCCTTGGACGGGAACCCCGCGATGGTCCGATTTCACAGATTTCTCAGGGACGAAAGCGCCGCGGTCTCGATCGAATACAGCGTGATCGGTTCGCTGATCTCGGTCCTGATCATCTCCGCGCTGCTGTCGATCCGCGCGAACGTTTCGTCGAAATTCGATTCGGTGGCGCAGAACCTGACCTGACCGGCGGCCCGTCTGGTGGGCGGTGACGGGCTCGAACCGCCGACCCTCTCGGTGTAAACGAGATGCTCTACCAACTGAGCTAACCGCCCTCAGCGCCTCGCGGCGAGGCCCATCTCATACGCAATCGGCGGGCGGTAAAGCAATCCGGTCCATCATGCCCTGGTCCGCCGCCGGGCCGGAAAGCGAAACGGGAGGCCTAAGCCTCCCGTCGATACAAGCCAGGGGAGGCGGAGCCTCCCGTCGATACAAGCCAAGCGAGGCCGATCACTTGCCCTTGTTGACCGCGGCCTTGAGGGCGGCGCCCTGTTTGAAGCGCACGCTCTTGGACGCCGGGATTTTGATCTCCTCGCCGGTCGCCGGATTGCGGCCCTTGCCGGCCGCGCGCTTCTTGACCGAGAACGTGCCGAAACCCACGAGACGAACCTCGTCGCCCTTCTTGACCGCCTTGGTGATTCCCTCGAGGACGGAATCGATCGCGCGGGCCGCGTCCGCCTTCGACGTATTCATCTCCTCCGCAACGTGTTCGACAAGTTCCATCTTGTTCATGGCTTCGCTCCTGAAAACTCCGGGCCGCATCTCTTCGCCCGCACGACAACACCGTCCGGATCGAACATCGTCCGATCCGCCGCCCGGTCGGGGGCAACCCGTTCCGCGCTGATTCCGCGCCGGCGAATCTTCGCCCGGCGCCGACGATTGATGTGCTCAAACGGCCGCAATTGCAAGGTTTGCGGCCTGCACGACGCGACAAAAGCCCGCGAATCAAGCGCCTGCGCGCACCGCGCATAAAAAAAGGCCGCAATCCAGCGGATTGCGGCCTTTGGGGTCGTGGAATTTCGTTAATGGGCGACGAGCCCCGGACCGTCCTCGTCGGAGCGCTCGAGCGCCGCCGGCGCCGACTTCTCGTCCCAGACGATCGGCGTCGGCTTGCGCACGAGGGCGTGCGCCAGCACCTCGCCCATCCGGGAGACCGGCACGATCTCGAGTTCGTTCTTCACGGAGGCCGGAATGTCGACGAGATCCTTGGCGTTGTCGGCCGGGATCAGCACCTTCTTCAGGCCGCCGCGCAGCGCCGCCAGCAGCTTCTCCTTCAGGCCGCCGATCGGCAGCACGCGCCCGCGCAACGTGATCTCGCCGGTCATCGCGATGTCGCGGCGCACCGGGATGCCGGTGAGCACCGAGACGATGGCGGTGGCCATGGCCACCCCTGCCGACGGACCGTCCTTCGGGGTCGCGCCCTCGGGCACGTGCACATGGATGTCGCGCCGGTCGAAGATCGGCGGCTCGATCCCGAAATCGACCGCGCGCGAACGGACGTAGGACGCCGCCGCCGAAATCGATTCCTTCATCACGTCCTTCAGGTTGCCCGTGACCGTCATGCGGCCGCGACCCGGCATCATGACGCCTTCGATGGTCAGCAGTTCGCCGCCCACTTCCGTCCACGCCAGACCCGTGACCGCGCCCACCTGATCCTCGAGCTCGGCCTGGCCGTAGCGATAGCGCGGCGGGCCGAGATAATCGGACAGATTGGCTGCGGTGACCGCGACCTTCTTCTTTTTCGAGGTGAGCAGTTCCTTCACCGCCTTGCGGGCGAGGTTGGAAATCTCGCGTTCGAGATTGCGCACCCCCGCCTCGCGGGTGTAGCGGCGCACCAGTTCCTTCAGCGCTTCGTCGTCGATCGACCATTCCTTCGGCTGGAGACCGTGTTTCTTGACGGCGTTGGGAATGAGATGCGTGCGCGCGATTTCCGCCTTCTCGTCCTCCGTGTAGCCGGCGATGCGGATGATCTCCATGCGGTCCATCAACGGCGCGGGAATGTTCAGCGTGTTGGCCGTCGTCACGAACATCACGTTGGAGAGATCGTAGTCGACCTCCAGGTAGTGGTCGTTGAATGCGGAGTTCTGCTCGGGGTCGAGCACCTCGAGCAGCGCCGCCGACGGATCGCCGCGGAAATCCATGCCCATCTTGTCGATCTCATCGAGCAGGATGAGCGGATTGGACGACTTGGCCTTGCGCATCGACTGGATGATCTTGCCGGGCATCGAGCCGATGTAGGTGCGACGGTGGCCGCGAATCTCGGCTTCGTCACGCACGCCGCCAAGCGACATGCGCACGAATTCGCGACCCGTGGCGCGCGCGATCGACTTGCCGAGCGAGGTCTTGCCGACGCCGGGCGGCCCGACGAGGCACAGAATGGGCCCGGTGAGCTTGTTGGCGCGCGACTGCACCGCGAGATATTCGACGATGCGTTCCTTGACCTTGTCGAGACCGAAGTGGTCGGCGTCGAGGATCGACTGCGCAGCGTTGAGGTCGCGCTTGATCTTCGACTTCTTGTTCCACGGAATCGACAGCAGCCAGTCGAGGTAGTTGCGCACGACGGTGGCTTCCGCCGACATGGGCGACATCTGGCGCAGCTTCTTCAGCTCCGCCGTCGCCTTGTCGCGCGCTTCCTTCGACAGTTTCGTCTGCTTGATGCGCTCCTCGAGCTCGGCCAGATCGTCCTTGCCGTCCTCGTCGCCCAGCTCCTTCTGGATCGCCTTCATCTGCTCGTTGAGGTAGTACTCGCGCTGCGTCTTCTCCATCTGGCGCTTGACGCGCGTGCGGATGCGCTTCTCGACCTGAAGGACCGAGATTTCGCTCTCCATCAGCTGCAGGCACTTCTCGAGCCGCTGCGAGACCGACGCCATTTCGAGCACGGCCTGTTTATCGGAAATCTTGACCGCCAGATGCGAGGCGACGGTGTCGGCGAGCTTGGAATAGTCGTCGATCTGCGTGACCGCGGCCACGACCTCGGGCGAAACCTTCTTGTTGAGCTTCACATAGTTCTCGAACTCGGACACGACCGAGCGGCCGAGCGCCTCCACCTCCACGCGGTTTTCCTCCGCGTCCGGCATGAGGGCGGCGTCCGCCTCGTAATACTGGTCGGCGAGCGAGAACTTGCCGACGCTGGCGCGCGCCACGCCCTCCACCAGCACCTTCACCGTGCCGTCGGGCAGCTTCAGAAGCTGGAGCACGCTCGCCAGCACGCCCGTCTGGAAAATGGCGTCCGGCGCCGGGTCGTCCTCGGTCGCGTTCTTCTGGGTCGCCAGAAGAATAAACCGGTCGGCGCGCATGACCTCTTCCAGCGCGCGAATGGATTTCTCGCGGCCGACGAACAGCGGGACGATCATATGGGGAAAAACGACGATGTCCCTCAACGGGAGAACCGGATAGCTCTCCACGGACCCAACAGCCGGCAACGCGCGCTTGTTCTGTGTCATTTCCTGTCCTTTCGCGTCCGCCGACACGCCCCAAGGCCGTCCCGGCGGCGAAACGTGCAGATCGCGTCCGGAGCACGATTCGCGCCGACTGCGATCTTAACGTCCTGCGGCGGGGCCCGATAGCGCCCCCCGCTCCCGGGATACATGGTATGGCGCGGCCTGTTTGCAAAGGGCGGAGCCGCGCGCGGCGGGCGCGCCCATTCGCCGGGCCGCGACGCGAGATCGGCCGAGGCTGAATTAACTCCGATTCAATCGTCGCCGGCTAAGTTCGGCCGCGTTTCCCGTCCGTCTGCGAGATTCATGACCGAGACCGCGCAATTCGACGCAATCGCCCGTCTCCGGCGACCGATTCGAACCGGCCTGGATCCTTTCGCGGCGTTCGGCGTTCTGGCGCTGGCGTTCGGCGTCGCGCTGCGGCTGTCCCAGCGCGAAAACCTCCCGCTCTGGCTTGACGAAACCATCACGGCGGCGATCGCCAGCGAACCGTCCCTTGGAGCGGTCCTGCGCCAGTCCCTGCTGGACGTGAACGCGCCCGCCTATTTCGTCATCGCCCATCTGTGGTCCTCGCTCACATCGTTCTCCAACGAGGCGCTGCGCGCGCCGGCGCTGGCGTTCGGACTGGCGGCGCCGTTCCTGTGCCTCGCCGGCGCGCCGGGCCTGAGCGCGCGCGCCCGCTGGATGTGGGTCGCGCTCGTGGCGCTGTGGCTGCCGGCCATCATCTACTCCAACGAAGCGCGCGGCTATTCGCTGCTCTACGCGCTCGCTGTCGCCAACACGGTGGCGTTCATACGCTTCCTGGCGCAGCGCACGCAGACGAGCGCCCTGCTGTGGGCCGCGACGGTGTCGGCGCTGCTGCTGACCCACTACATCGCCCTGTTCCTGGCGGTCGCGCAGGGCCTGCTGCTGCTCGCGGTTCTGGGGCGGCGGGCGTTCGGCTTCTGGCCCGCCATCCTTCCACTGGCGCCGGCATTGGCCTTCATGGCCGTCCATAGCGCGCGGGTGCTGGAATTCGCGGATCCACAGTACTCATGGTACGCGCTCGTCGACGCCGCGACGGTTCCGAGGATCTACATCTGGACGATGGGGGGGCTGGAACTCGCCATGGCGATGGCGGTCTGCGCCGTCATCCTTGTCGCAGGCCGCCTGTATCGAGACAGGCAAGCCACGAGCGGACCGATGAGCGGTCGGGCGCCGTGGCTCGCCGCCCTCGCGGGGGCGGCCGGATGGGCCATTTTCATCGCGTTCTGCATGATCCGGCCGAATTTCACGCCGCGATATCTGATCGTGTTCATTCCCGCGGTGATGCTGGGCGTCGCCGCGGTTGCGGAAAGGGCGGGAAGCGTCGTTCGGATTGCGCCGGCCCTCGTGCTGCTGCTCGCCTTCTTCCAGACGCTGGAATATCGCAATACCGACCGCAGGCAGTACAATGTGTTCGAGTTCCAGTCCGGCGCGCGTTTCCTGATGGACGCCGGCGCGCGCTCGGTCACTTTCTTCTGGGATAATCCCAACAACGAGACCGCAGCGCCGGAGCAGATGAAACTGGTCGGCGAATTCTTCTTCAAACGCGCCGGACGCCAGATCGAGGTCACGTCTGCCCGAACGCCGTTTGGATCGGACCCCAACCTGACGCTCGTCGAACGGGCGGCCGATGTCGGCGCGGGCTTCATCTGGCTCTACGACAGGGAAGTCAGGCGGACCGCCGCGCTGAAATTCCCGCCGCGACTGGACGAGGCGCTTTCGGACTTCCATTGCCATTCCCACAGCAACGCCCGCGTCGTGGCGCTCGCCTGCATCCGCACGGCGCGCGGCGGAACGAACGCGGGCAACTCATGATTTCCGCGGCCATCGCCATGTCCGGTTGCACGCTCCCCTCCTCGGGACTTTTCGCCTAAATGTACGTCTCCGCCTCGCTCGCCCTCGTCGGCCTCCTGCTTCTCGTCCCCAACGTCGCTTTCGCCGTGGGCTTCCTGCAGCCGACGGCGGCTCTGGCGGTCGCGGCGGCGCTGGCGCTGGCGATGGCGCCCATCGTGTGGCGGGGCGACTGGCGGGCGCGGCCCGACTGGCGGTTTCTGGCCGGGTGCGTGGCGGCGGCGCTCATGTTCAGCGTGATCGGCGGCCAGGGCCATTTCTTTTTCCAGGCCGACGACTGGACGGTGCGCGATGCGCTGCTGGCCGATCTGGTGCGCAATCCCTGGCCGCCCGCCTATCGCGTGGATGGCGTGGACATGACCATGCGCGCGCCGGTTGGCCTGTTTCTCGGACCTGCGCTCGTCGGCAAGATGTTCGGCGTTCCGGCTGCCGATTACGCCCTGCTCGCCCAGAGCGCGCTGCTGCTCGGGCTGATCGTCTACATCTTCGGCATGACGGTCGCGGACGGACGCCATCGCTGGCTCACGCTCGGCCTGTTCTTCGCCTTCAGCGGCATCGACGTCATTCCGTGGGCGGTCGAGTGGATCAAGGGGCGCGACTCCACGCTCGCCCCGCATATCGAGGTCTGGTCCGGCTTCTTCCAGTTCTCCTCGCCCATGACCGTGCTGTTCTGGGCGCCGCATCACGGGTTCGCCGGCTGGGCGTTCGCCGCCGCCTATCAGGTGTGGCGCTCGGGCCGCATGCCGGCGCTGGCGCTGTGCCCGATGTGGGCGCTCGTCGTCATCTGGTCGCCGATCGCGGCGGTCGGCGCGGCCCCCTTCATCGTGTTCGCGCTCGCGGCCGACGCGTTCGGCAAGCGCGCGGGCGGGACGGGCGTCGCTTCGCTCTGGCGGGCGCTCGCGCCGCGATGGTTCGTTCCGGCGCTGGCCGCCGCCGCCGGCGTCCTGCCGATCCTCGTCTATCTCACGACGGATTCCGCGAAGGTGGAGAAGGACTGGCTGTTGCTGCAGGACGGATTCCTGCCGAGCTATGTCGCGCTGGTCGCTTTCGAGATCCTGCCGTTCCTCGCGCTGGCCTGGCGCGGCCGGGATGCGGGATCGACGCTGGCGCGCAACGAACTCGTGCTGATTGGCGCGCTGCTGCTCGTCATTCCCTTCTATCAGATCGGCTTCGCGAACGATTTCGCCTCGCGCGGCTCGATTCCGGCGCTGACGATCCTCGCGCTGCGGCTGGCGGAAGCCGTCGCGCGGATGTGGAACGCGCGGGCGGCGGCGCCCGTCGACCCGGCGCTGCGCAAGGCGCGCATCCAGATGGCGGCCTATCTGGGGCTCGCCGCCATCACGCCGGCGGTGGAAATCGGCCGCAACCTCGCGCTCGACGCGCCCGCGCGCAGCGACTGCACCTATCTCGACGCGTTGCGCTCCAGCCCGTTCTTCGATTCGCCCGTCGGCTACTATGTCGGCCGCGCGGACCTGTTTGCGCCGGCGCTGTTCAAACAGGCCGAGGGCGCGCCCATCGAATGGAAGCGCCGCAAGTGCTGGAAATACGGCGAGCGCCGCTTCGTCTACGGCTATCTGAAACCCGAAGTCGTCGAGGCGCCGATGAAGGCGCCGGAAACGAAGCCCTGAAACGAAACGGCCGCCCGGAGGGCGGCCGTCGATCGGTCGGCCCAACGGCCCGTCAGGCGCTGGCGCCGGCCTTGTCGCGTTCGGCGTAGATGTAGAGCGGGCGCGCCTTGCCCTCGACCACTTCCGGCCCGATGACGACCTGTTCCACGCCTTCGAGACCCGGCAGATCGAACATGGTGTCGAGCAGGATGCCTTCCATGATGGAGCGCAGGCCGCGCGCGCCGGTGCGCCGCTCGATGGCCTTGCGCGCGATGACGTTGAGCGCGTCGTCCTGGAACGTCAGTTCCGTGTTCTCCATCTCGAACAGCCGCTGATACTGCTTGACCAGCGCATTCTTCGGCTCGGTGAGGATTTTCTTCAGCGCGTCCTCATCGAGGTCCTCGAGCGTCGCGATCACCGGCAGGCGGCCGACGAATTCGGGGATGAGGCCGAACTTGAGCAAGTCTTCGGGCTCCACCTGACGGAACACCTCGCCGGTGCGCCGGTCGTCGGGCGCCTTCACATCGGCCGCGAAGCCGATGGACGTGCCCTTGCCGCGGCCCGAGATGATCTTCTCCAGCCCCGCGAAGGCGCCGCCGCAGATGAACAGGATGTTAGTGGTGTCCACCTGCAGGAATTCCTGCTGCGGATGCTTGCGGCCGCCCTGCGGCGGCACGGAGGCGACCGTGCCTTCCATGATCTTGAGAAGCGCCTGCTGGACGCCCTCGCCCGACACGTCGCGCGTGATCGACGGATTGTCGGACTTGCGGGAAATCTTGTCGATCTCGTCGATGTAGACGATGCCGCGCTGCGCGCGCTCGACATTATAGTCGGACGCCTGCAACAGCTTGAGGATGATGTTCTCCACGTCCTCGCCGACGTAGCCGGCCTCCGTCAGCGTGGTGGCGTCGGCCATGGTGAACGGCACGTCGAGAATGCGGGCGAGCGTCTGGGCGAGCAGCGTCTTGCCGGAGCCGGTCGGACCGATGAGCAGGATGTTGGACTTGGCCAGCTCCACATCGTTGTGCTTCGTGGCGTGGTTGAGCCGCTTGTAGTGATTGTGGACGGCCACCGACAGAACGCGCTTGGCCTGGAACTGGCCGATCACGTAATCGTCGAGAACCTTGCAGATCTCCTTCGGCGTCGGAATGCCGTCGCGCGTCTTCACCAGCGCGGACTTGTTCTCCTCGCGGATGATGTCCATGCACAGTTCGACGCATTCGTCGCAGATGAAGACCGTCGGTCCGGCGATGAGTTTGCGGACCTCGTGCTGGCTCTTGCCGCAGAACGAGCAGTAGAGCGTGTTCTTCGAGTCGCTTGCGCCGACCTTGCTCATCGAAATCTCCTGGGGACCGGCCCGCGCGCGGCGCGATTCGGTCGTATTGTAAGCTCTACAGGCGCCCGCCTAACAAAAGGTGGAACCGCTCCGCGAACATCGCCCGCCCAAAGGCGGGGCGGCGCCCGCACCGAGACGCCGGACATGCGATCGAATATCGCGCAAATCGCCCGGCGCGCCAACACTTTCCGCCCCGCGCGGCGAAAAATGACGTTTAACCAATAGCTTGGCCTTTTGCGAGGTCAGCCGGCGGCCGCCGCCTGGTCCTCGGGCCGCCTGGAGTAGACCTGATCGACAATGCCGAATTCGCGGGCCTCTTCCGCCGACATGAAATGGTCGCGGTCGAGGGTGCGCTCGATCGTGTCGTAATCCTTACCGGTATGTTTCACATAGACGTCGTTCAGGCGCTTCTTGATCTTCATGATGTCCTCCGCATGGCGGAGGATGTCGGACGCCTGCCCCTGGAAGCCGCCGGAGGGCTGGTGGACCATGATGCGCGCGTTCGGCAGCGCGAAGCGCATGCCGGGGTCGCCCGCGCACAGCAGCAGCGAGCCCATCGAGGCCGCCTGCCCCACGCACAGCGTGGAGACCTTGGGTCGGATGAACTGCATGGTGTCGTAGATCGCCATTCCCGCCGTCACCACGCCGCCCGGCGAATTGATGTACATGGAGATCTCTTTCTTGGGGTTCTCGGCCTCCAGGAAGAGCAGCTGGGCGATGATGACCGAGGCCATGTGGTCCTCGACCGGCCCCGTCAGAAAGATGATGCGCTCGCGCAGCAGGCGCGAATAGATGTCGAATCCGCGCTCGCCCCGGCTCGTGTTCTCGATGACCTGGGGAATAAGATATTGATTATAAACCTCGATCGGATCGCGCATCGCGTCGGTTCCTGGGGCTGGGACTTCGATTCGGAAAACTATACCATCGCTGGGGACGGGTCGCCGCCCGCAGGGGCGCGAAACTCCACCTATGGTTGAAGGGCTGTCACCGTCGTCTCGACAGATAGGCGAGAGCGACGCGCGCGAAAAGGGCCGCCCGGACAAACGGGGGCGCGCAAACGAACAAGAAGCGCGACGGGGGCGCGCAAACGAACAAGGAGCGCGACCGGGTCGCGCTCCCTCGATGATCCTCGAAAGACGTTCAGGGGCCTGGCCGCCGGCCGGACGGCCGCTCAGGCCTCGTCGACGGCGTCCTCGGCCATTTTCACGAGTTCCTCGCGCGTCACCTTGCGCTCGGTGACCTTCGCCTGACCGAGGATATGGTCGATGACCTTTTCCTCGAACAGCGGGGCGCGGATCTCGCCCAGCGCCTGCGGATTCTTCTGATAATATTGCCACACCGCCTGTTCCTGGCCGGGGAACGAGCGCACGCGCTCGATTAGCGCCTGCGTGACCTCGTTGTCCTCGACCTTCACGCCGGCCTTCTCGCCGACTTCGGCCAGCAGCAGGCCAAGCCGCACGCGGCGCTCGGCGATCTTGCGATATTCCTCGCGCGCCTTCTCCTCCGTCGTGTCCTCGTCGGCGAAGGTGCGGCCGGCCGCCTGCTGTTCCTGCAGCAGCGAGCGCCAGATGCCCTCGAACTCCTGCGTCACCAGCCCCTCGGGCAGTTCGAACGCGTAGCGCTTGTCCAGCGCGTCGAGCAGGCGGCGCTTGGTGTGGGCGCGGGCGCCCTTGCCGAGTTCGCTGGCGATATTGCCGCGCACGGCCTCGCGCATGGCCTCGAGCGTGTCGAAGCCGAACTTCTTGGCGAATTCGTCGTCGATGGCCAGTTCGCCGGGGGCGGCGACGCTCCGCACCGTCACGTCGAAGGTCGCTTCCTTGCCCGCCAGACGCGCGGCGGCGTAATTCTCGGGGAACGTGACCGCTATGGTCTTCGTCTCACCCTTCCCGAGCCCCACGACCTGCTCCTCGAAGCCAGGGATGAAGCTCTTGGAGCCGAGCACGAGGTCGACGCCTTCGCCCTTGCCGCCCTCGAATTCCTCTCCGCCGATCTTGCCGACGAAATCGATCGACACCTTGTCGCCGCTCTGTGCGACCGGCGCGTCGCCCTCGCGCTCCTCGAAGGGGCGCGCCTGATCGGCCATGCGCTGGATGGCCTCCTCGACGTCGCTTTCGGGCGCGTCGACCACGATCTTCTCGACCTCGACGTCGGCGAACGTGCCGATCTCGAAAGTGGGCAGCGTCTCCAGAGCGACGGTGAAGGCCAGGTCGCCCCTCGCCTCGAAGACCTTCTCCATCTCTTCCTGGCCGCCGACCACGTCCAGCCGGGGCTCGCCGGCGAGCCGCAGGTTGTTGTCCTCGACGATCTTGCGGTTGGCCTCGTTGACGGCCTCCTGCACGACCTCGCCCATGATGGACTTGCCATAGAGCTTGCGGATGTGGGCGGCCGGCACCTTGCCCGGCCGGAAGCCGTTGATCTTGACCTTGGACTTCATGTCCTCGATCTGCGCTTCGAGCTTGGCCGCGAGTTCGGCGGCCGGAAGCACCACTTTGAATTCGCGCTTCAGCCCCTCAGCGCTCGTCTGCGTCACCTGCATTGCGATCAACCTTCCGAAACCAGTTCGCCGCGCGTGCGGCGGAAATTTCCCCTGACGGGCGTGGTGCGGGCGGAGGGACTCGAACCCCCATGCCTTGCGGCGGTGGAACCTAAATCCACTGCGTCTACCAGTTCCGCCACGCCCGCAGACGGCCGGGCGCGCGTTCGCGCCGCGCGGCCATCCCCGCCGGGCGCCGCTCTATAGCAACGGCGATCCCCCGATGCAGCAAAAAAGTGACGCTGCCGGGAGATTGCCCCGGCCCCGCCCTTTAAGGACGGATTGTTCCGTCGTTATATCTTGCGTCCTTCCTTCCGGCGTCCGCCGCAACCCCCACGAGCGCTCCTTGGCCGAAACCGACAACCCGCTGATCGCCGTTCCCGACACTCCGTTCGGCCTGCCGCCGTTCGCCGCCCTCCGGCCCGAACACTACGGCCCCGCCTACGCGCGCGCCATGGACGACCACAGAGCAGAGATCGCCGCCATCGTCGCCGACCCCGCCCCGCCGGATTTCGACAACACGATCGCCGCGCTGGAGCGGGCCGGCGAAGGGTTGCGGCGCGCCGACGGCGCCTTCTGGATTTCGTCGGCCACCGTCTCCACGCCGCAGATGCTGGCGCTCGAACGCGAACTCGCGCCGAAACTCGCCGCCCACTACTCGGCCATCGGGCTCGACGCGGGCCTGTTCGGCCGCATTGCGGCTGTGTGGGAGAAACGCGACGCGCTGAACCTGTCCGCCGAACAGGCGCGGGTGTTGACGCTGACCTACGACGGTTTCAAACGGTCGGGCGCGATGCTCCCGCAGGACAGCAAGAAGCGTTATGCGGAGATTTCCGAACGGCTCGCGACGCTCTACGCGCAATTCTCGCAGAACGTGCTGAAGGACGAGACCGACTGGACGATGATGCTGGAGGCGTCCGACCTCGACGGGCTGCCGCAGACGCTGCGCGAGGCGGCCGCCGCGGCCGCCGCCGAACGCGGGGCGCCTGACAAATACGCCATCACGCTCGCGCGTTCGAGCGTGGAGCCGTTCGTCACCTGGTCGGCGCGGCGCGACCTGCGGGAGAAGGCGTTCAAGGCGTGGACCGAACGCGGCGAGCTGACGCCGGACACCAGCAACCACGCGATCATGAACGAGATCGTGGCGCTGCGCGACGAGAGCGCGCGGATGCTCGGCTACGAGACCTACGCGCATTACAAACTCGAAGACCAGATGGCGAAAACCCCCGACCGCGTGCGCGATCTGCTGGAGCGCGTGTGGAAACCGGCGCGTGCGCAGGTGGAGCGCGAACGCGCCGTGTTGCAGGATGTCGCGCGCCGCGCGGGCGACAACCACGAGATCGCCGCGCACGACTGGCGATATTTCGCGGAGAAGGCGCGGCGCGAACTGCACGCCATCGACGAAAACGAAATCCGCGCCTATCTCACGCTCGACAACGTGATCGCGGCCGCGTTCGACGTGGCGCACAAGCTGTTCGGCATCGCTTTCCGCGAGGTGGAGGGGCTGGCGCTGCACCACCCGGACGCGCGCGCGTTCGAGGCGCGCGACGAAAGGGGCGAGCACGTCGCGCTGTTCGTGGCCGACTATTACGCGCGGCCCGGCAAGCGCGGCGGCGCGTGGATGTCGGCGATGCGCGGCCAGAGCAATCTCGACGGACGCGTGCGGCCGATCGTCGTCAACGTGATGAATTTCGCCAAGGCGCCGGACGGCAAGGCGACCGAAATCAGCCTGTCGGACGCGCGCACCCTGTTCCACGAATTCGGCCACGGGCTGCACGGCATGTTGTCCGACGTGACCTATCCTTCGATCGCCGGCACGAGCGTGGCGCGCGATTTCGTGGAGTTTCCTTCGCAGCTCTACGAACACTGGATGATGCGCAGGGAAGTGCTTTCACGTTTCGCCCGCCATGCGCGGACAGGCGAACCGATGCCGGACGATCTGATCGCGCGCATCGAGGCCTCGCGCAATTTCAACCAGGGTTTCGCCACCATCGAATATCTGTCGTGCGCGCTGGTCGATCTGGACCTGCACCTCAAACATCCCGACACGGGGTTCGACGTCGCCGCGTTCGAACGCGCCGACCTCGCGCGCATCGACATGCCCCACGACATGGTCATGCGCCATCGCACGCCGCATTTCGGGCACATCTTCAACGGCGACGGCTACGCCGCCGGCTACTATTCGTATCTGTGGTCCGAGACGCTGGACGCTGACGGGTTCAAGGCGTTCGAGGAAACGGGCGACGTGTTCGATCCCGCCGTCGCCAGACGGCTGAAGGATTTCGTCTACGCCGCCGGCGGGCGCGAGACGCCGGAAAACGCCTATCGCCATTTCCGCGGGCGCGACCCGGACCCGCAGGCGCTCATCGAGAAACGCGGCTTCGCCACGGAGAGCGCATGATGGAGATCACGCGTCGCACGGTCGTCGGCGCAATCGGCGCGTCCGTCTTCGCGCTCGATCGCGCAGGCGCCCAGACGAGCGGCATGACCGGCATGTCGGGCGCCGCGCCCTCCGGCGCGCCGCGCGTTCTGGAAGCGCGCAAGGCCGGCCTGAAACTGGGCGCGGCGACCGGCGAAACGCAGATCTGGGGCTACGACGGCGCCTCGCCCGGCCCGCTGCTGCGCGTGAAACAGGGCGAGGACGTGCGCGTGCAGCTCGTCAACCGGCTCGATCAGCCCACCACGCTGCACTGGCACGGGTTGCGCAACGAAAACGCGATGGACGGCGTGGCCGGACTCACGCAGCCGGCCGTACCGCCCGGCGGGTCGTTCGACTACCGGTTCCGCGCGGCCGACAGCGGGCTGTATCTCTATCGCCCGGCGGGCGTGAGCGCGGAGCAGACCGCGCGCGGGCTCGCAGGCCTGCTGATCGTCGACGAAGCCAGCCCGCCCGAGGTCGACCGTGATCTCGCCTTCGTGCTGCAGGACTGGGCGCTGCAACCGGACGGCGCGTTCACCGGCGCGTTCGGCGAGCCGATGGCGGCGGCGGGCGCAGGCCGCATCGGCGGGCTTGTCACCGCCAACGGCGTCGCCGCGCCCATCCGCGAGTCGTTCGCGCCAGGCGCGCGGGTGCGGCTGCGCCTGGCCAACGCCTGCGCGGCGCGGATCGCCATTCTGACCTTCGCCGGCGTTCGGCCGTTCGTGCTGGCGATCGACGGGCAACCGTGCGAACCGTTCGAGCCGGTGCGCAACATTCTGCCCGTCGCCCCCGGCGCGCGGTTCGACCTGATGTTCGACCTGCCGACGCACGAAGGCGCGGAGGCGAAAATCCTCCTCAAGGACGGCGAGACCACGCTCAAGGATCTCGCGGTCTTTGCGCTCGCGGGCGCGCGCGTCGGGGCGCGCGGGCCGATACCGTCGCTGCCCGTGAACGCCACGCTGCCGCCCGAAATCCGGCTGGGACAGGCGACGAAACTGACGCTCACCTTGGACGCGCCCAGGACGCCGGGCGGCGCGTGGACCGTCAACGGCGCGAAGGGCGGCTACGGCGGGCCGCCCGTTCTCAAGGCCAGGCGCGGAACGCCCCTGTCCATCGCCTTCGTCAACAAGTCGGCCGCCGCGCTGTCCATGCACGTGCATGGGCAGGCGATGCGATTGCTGCACGATCTCGACGACGGCTGGGAGCCTTACTGGCGCAACGCCGTCATCGTGCCGCGCCACGCGCGCAAGATCGTCGCGCTGCTGCCGCAGGCGCCCGGCAGATGGGCCGTGCGCTGCGATATCGCCGACCACGAGGCGGCGGGCCTGGCCACGTGGATCGAGGTGACGTGAGCGTTTACCTTTCGCCTCTAGCCTTGCGCGCGTGACCCGGCTCCTCAACAGACACGTCGCCATAGGCCTTGCGCTCGTTCTGGTCGGCCTTTCGACGCGCGCGCTGATCGACAAGCTGCTGGCGCTCGGCGCCGACTGGTCGGTCGTGGCGCGCTGGGCGCAATTGCAGACAATGCTCGATCTGCCGGCGGCGATCGCGCTGGCGGGCGTCGGCCAGGGGCTGACGGTCTACGCCGCGCGCCGCGCCGATCCGCCGGACAGGTTGATCCGCGACGCGCTCGTGTGGGGGCTTGTCGCATCCGGCGCCATGTCGCTCGTCGCGCTCGCCGCCATGCCGTGGCTGAACGAGTGGGCGGGACGCGAGATCGCGCCCACGCCGCAACTGGGCGCGCTCGCCGTGCTGGCGGGTTTCGTGTCCGTCGCGCCTGGGTTGTTCTCCTGTTTCTGGCAGGGCCGCGCCGAACGCGGCAAGATGCTGGCGCTCGCGCTCGCCGGCGCCGCGCCGCTCGCGCTGGCCGCCGCCGGCGCCTTCGGAACGCCGACGCTCGAACGCCTCCTGTGGTCGCAGATACTGGGACAGTGCGCGATCGCGATCGTGCTCGTGCTGTGGCGGCGCGACCTGTTCCGGATCGAAGGCGGATGGCGCGGCTCCAGGCTCGCCGCCTACATTCCCGCCGGTCTGTCGATCGGGCTGCTCAGCCCCATTTCGATCCTGTGGAGCCGCGCGGAACTCGCCAAACATCTGTCGTGGAACGAGGTGGCGCAATTGCAGGCGCTGTGGCGCACCGACGACTGGATCACCAACATCGCCGGCGCGGCGCTCGGTCTGGTCTTCTTTCCGCGCATGGCGGCGGCGGCCGCCGAAGGCCGCATACGACAGGAATTCATGGTCGCGCTGCGTATGATCGCATTGCCGACCTTCGCCGCTGCGTTCGTGCTGTGGCTCACGCAGGGCGCGATCATTCCGTTCCTCTACAGCGAGCAGTTCCTCATGCCTGCGCTGGCCAGCGCGCTGTTTCTTGCCGGCGATGCGCTGCGCGTGGCCTCCTGGGTCGGCTTGCAGGGCCTGTTCGCGTCCGAACAGGTGAAGGCGGCGGCCATCGGCGAATGGCTATCGCTGCCGCTGTTCGCGTTTCTGCTGACGGTCGTCGCGCCGCGGTCGCTGACGGTCGCCTGCGCCTGTTACGCGGCGACCTATGTCGTGTACTTCGGATTCAACTTCTACTTCGTGATGCGCGCTCCCGCGCGGCGGGCGGGAGGCGACGGCGCATGGCGCGAGCGACCCCGCAGCGATGAAGCCGCCTAGGCGGCTGGACTGCGGCCGTCCTTGCGATGGCGCGGCGAGGGAGCAGTTTCGCCGCGCTCGCGAAGTCCGAAACGCCGGACTTCGCATCATCTCGTCGTTCAAGCGAATCCGCCCGAACGGATGATGCTCTAGCCCGCGCGCAAGAGTTTCACGGCCTCGTCGCGGCCGAATATGTAGAGCAGCAACCGCAACGCGCGGCCGCGTTCGCCGGTCAGCGCGGGATCGGACTCCAGAATTTCCTCCGCCTCCTCGCGCGCACGCGCCATCAGCGCGCCATGCGCCGCCAGATCGACGAACACGAAGCCGGGCGCGCCGGACTGCCGCAGCCCGAGAATTTCGCCCTCGCCGCGCAGGCGCAAATCTTCCTCGGCCAGACGAAACCCGTCGTCGCTCTCGCGCAGGATCGACAGGCGCGCCATCGCCGTCTCGCCGAGCGGCCCCTTGTAGAGAAGTATGCACGACGACCGGGCGGCGCCGCGCCCCACGCGCCCGCGCAACTGGTGCAATTGCGCCAGCCCGAACCGCTCCGCGTGTTCAATAACCATGACGGTCGCCTCCGGCACGTCGACGCCGACTTCGATCACCGTGGTGGCCACCAGTATGCGCGTTTCGCCCGCCTGAAAGGCGAGCATGGCGGCGTCCTTGTCCCTGCCCTTCATCTGCCCGTGCACGAGGCCGACGCGCGCGCCGAACCGCTTCTTCAAAGCCTCGAACCGCTGTTCGGCGGCCGCGACTTCCAGCGCGTCGTTCTCGGCGACCAGCGGGCACACCCAATAAACGCGCGCGCCCTCGGCGATGGCGCGCTCCACGCCGTCGACGACCGCCTCCAGCCGTTCGAGCGGAACCGCGCGCGTGTCGATCTTCTGGCGGCCCGGCGGCTTTTCGGTCAGGTTCGACACGTCCATGTCGCCGAAATAGGTCAGCACCAGCGTGCGCGGAATGGGCGTCGCCGTCATCACCAGCACATCGGCGGCGGCGCCCTTCTCGCTCAACATCAGGCGCTGGTGCACGCCGAAGCGATGCTGTTCGTCGACGATGGCGAGCCCGAGGTCGTGGAACGTCACGCCCTCCTGCACCAGCGCATGCGTGCCGACCGCGATGTCGATCCCGCCGGCCGCCAGCCCTGCAAGCGTGGCGCGCCGCTCGGCCGCCTTGTCGCGACCGGTCAGCAGCGCGATGCGCAGGCCGGCTCCGGCGCACAAAGGGGCGATGCGCTCGTAGTGCTGGCGCGCGAGAATCTCCGTCGGCGCCATCAGCGCGGCCTGGCGCCCCGCTTCCACGGCAGTCGCCATGGCCAGAAGCGCGACCACCGTCTTGCCGGAACCGACATCGCCCTGCAACAGGCGCAGCATCTTCCTGTCCGCCGCGAGATCCGCGCGAATATCGGCGAGGGCCGCGCGCTGCGCGCCGGTGAGCGCGAACGGCAGCGCGCGCTCGATGGCGCCGGATTTCGATCCATCGCCCACGCTCGCCCGGCCCTTCGCGCGACGCATCTGCGACCGCACGAGCCGCAACGAGAGCTGCTGCGACAGCAGTTCGTCGAACGCCAGCCGCGTGCGGGGCCGGGCCTGCGGCGACAGATCGGCCGCGCCCTGCGGATCGTGCAGCGCGCGCAGCGCATCGGCGAACGACGGCGCGCCGATCATCCGCAACGTCGGCGGCGCCAGCCATTCCGGCAGGTTCGGCAGGCGCGCGAGCGCCGCCTCGACCGCCTTGATCACGTTGCGTTGAAACAGACCTTCGACAAGTCCGTAGACGGGTTCCACCGGGCGCAGCCGCGCGACGCCCTCCTCGTCCAGAATGCGGTCCGGATGGACCATCTGGCGATGGCCGTCCCACAGTTCCAGCCGGCCGGAAATCCAGCGCAGCGCGCCGAGCGGCAGCGCCTTTTCGACCCAGGCCTGATTGTTGCGGAAGAAGACGAGCTGCACGTCGCCGGTGTCGTCCTCCACCAAAACGCGAAACGGCGCGTTGGAATAGCGGCCCGGCGGCGGCCGATGCTCTGTCACGCGCCCCGCGATGACGACCTGCGCGTCGAGCGGCGCCTCGGCGATCTTAGGGCGCAGGCGGCGGTCCACAAAGCCGTGCGGCGCATGGAACAGGAGGTCCACCACACGCGCGTCCTCGCGCAACAGGCGGTCGAACGACCTGGCCGTTTTCGGCCCCACGCCCGGCAGCGTGGCGAGCGATGCGAACAGAGGGTCGATGAGCGAGGGGCGCATGGCTCCATTCCGGCTGACAGCGCGGCTGCGAGTGGCTATATACGGGCCGGCCCGCGCCGTCTAACCGCGCCGGCCGTCGACGGAGATCGATATGACCGGGACTGCTGCGGATCTCGACGTCCGCCGCCGCGCCATTCGCATTCGCGCATGGCGGCGCGGCATGCGCGAGATGGACATTCTGATCGGCGGATTCGTCGACGCCAGACTGGACGCGCTCGACGAACGCGACATCGCCGATCTGGAAGCCTTTCTCGATGCGCCGGACCAGCAGGCGTTCTCGTGGCTGGCGGGCTCCGAGCCCACGCCGCGCGAATACGACACGCCGGTGTTCCGCAAGATCGTCGAATTTCACAGGCACAGCGGCCCGATCCATATCTGAACGCGAAACGGATCGAAGGTGAAGGACTTCCAACGCGCTTTGCGCGAACTCGAACGCGGCGGCGACGTGACGCTGGCGCGCACGCCGGACGGTTTCGATGCGTTCGTCGCCGCCGACCTCGCGCGCGGCCTTGCGCGCGCCGGCGAAAGCAGAAGCGTCGCGCTCGCGCATGTGGCGCGCGACGGGCAGCGCTCGCGCGCGTTTCAGGACGCGCTGGCCTTCGCCGCGCCCGAGATCGAGATTCTCGACTTTCCCGCATGGGACTGCCAGCCCTACGACCGCGTTTCACCGACCGCCGCCATCGCCGCGCGGCGTATGACGACCCTGGCGCGGCTTGCGCGATCCAGCGGTTCGCTCGAACGCCCGCGCGTGCTGGCGACCACCGTCAACGCGCTCGTGCAGCGCGTTCCGCCGCTCGGGCGCATCGCGGCCGACGCGTTTTCCGCCGCCCCCGGCAATCTCGTCAACACCGACGATCTCGTGCGCTGGCTGGAGGCCAACGGCTTCGTGCGCGCCTCCGTCGTGCGCGAGGCCGGCGAATATGCTTTGCGCGGCGGCATTTGCGATCTTTACGCGCCGGGCATGCCGGCTCCGGTGCGGCTCGACTTCTTCGGCGACACGCTGGAATCGATCCGCGCCTTCGATGCGGAATCGCAGCGCACGACCGCCACGCTGCGCGCGCTGGACCTGACGCCGATGAGCGAGGCGCAGCTCACCAGCGAAACCATGCGGCGCTTCCGCCAGGCCTATGTCGCCGAATTCGGCGCCGAGACGCGCGGCGACACGCTCTACGAAGCAATTTCCGAAGGCCGTCGCACGCCCGGAATGGAGCACTGGCTGCCGCTGTTCACCGACGGCATGAGCACGCTGTTCGATTTTCTGTCCGGCGCGCCGCTCTTGTTCGATCCGCTGGTGGAAGACGCCGCCGGCGAGCGATTGGCGCAGGTGCAGGACTATTACGACGCGCGGCGCGAAAACTACCTGGCCGACCCCGCCCAGTCCAACTACAAGCCGCTGAAACCGGATGCGCTCTACCTGGCGCCCGCGGAATGGCGCGCGCTGGCGGACGCGACGCCCCTCGCGCGGTTCACGCCCTTCGCCCAGCCAGACGCGCCGGGGCTGACGATCGTCGATCTTGGCGCGGCGGCCGGCCGTTCGTTCGCCCCCGAGCGCGCAGACGAGAACGCCAACGTGTTCGAGGCCGCGGTCCGGCACATCGAAACGCTCCAGGGCGAAGGCAAGCGCGTGATCGTCGCGGGCTGGTCGGACGGTTCGCGCGAGCGGCTCGGCCATGTGCTCGCCGAACACGGCCTGAAAGGCGGCGAGCCCGTCGCCTCGCTCGCGCAAGCGCGCAAGGTCAAAGGCGTGGCGCTCGCCGTCGTCGGACTGGAACAGGGGTTCGTCGCGGGCGATCTGGCGGTCATCGGCGAGCAGGACATTCTCGGCGATCGTCTGGTGCGCGCGCGCAGGAAGCACAAGCGCGGGCAGGACGTGCTGCACGAAGTGGGCGCGCTGTCGGCCGGCGATCTGGTCGTGCATGTCGACCACGGCATCGGGCGGTTCGTCGGCCTGTCGCAGATTCAGGCGATGGGCCTGCCGCACGATTGTCTGGAGCTGCACTACGCCGGCGGCGACAAACTGTTCCTGCCGGTCGAAAACCTCGAACTGCTGTCGCGCTACGGTTCGGAGGATCAGGAAGCGACGCTCGACCGGCTGGGCGGCGCCGGCTGGCAGAACCGCAAGGCGCGGATGAAGAAGCGCATCCGCGAGATCGCGCACGGCCTCATCAAGCTCGCCGCGCAGCGCATGCTGCACAAGGCGCCCGCGCTCACGCCGCCGCCCGGCCTCTACGACGAGTTCTGCGCGCGGTTTCCCTACGACGAGACGGAGGATCAGGACGCGGCGATCGAGGCGACGCTCGACGATCTGGCGCGCGGACGGCCGATGGACCGGCTGGTGTGCGGCGACGTCGGCTTCGGCAAGACCGAAGTGGCGCTGCGCGCGGCTTTCACCGCCGCGCTCAACGGCAGGCAGGTCGCGGTCGTCGTGCCGACCACGCTGCTCGCACGCCAGCATTTCAAGACGTTCACGCAGCGGTTCGCGGGCCTTCCGGTGCGTATCGCGCAGATGTCGCGCATGGTTTCCGCCGCCGACGCGCGCGCCGCCAGGGCGGGCCTTGCGTCGGGCGATGTCGATATTGTCGTCGGCACGCATGCGGTGCTGGGCAAGACCGTGCAGTTCAAGGATCTCGGGCTCGTGGTCATCGACGAGGAGCAGCATTTCGGCGTGGCGCACAAGGAGCGGCTGAAAGAGCTGCGCGCGGACGTGCATGTGCTGACGTTGTCGGCGACGCCCATTCCGCGCACGCTGCAGCTCGCCATGACGGGCGTGCGCGATCTCTCGATCATCGCCACGCCGCCGGTCGACCGGCTGGCGGTGCGCACGTTCATCACGCCTTTCGACGAGCTGATCGTGCGCGAGGCGCTGTTGCGCGAGCGCTATCGCGGCGGGCAGTCGTTCTATGTGTGCCCGCGCATAGATGATCTGGAGGAGGCCGCCGCCTTCCTGCGCCAGAACATTCCGGAGGCGAAGTTCGTCCTCGCGCACGGGCAGATGAGCGCGACGGAGCTGGAAGACCGCATGGCCGCGTTCTACGACGGCAAATACGACATTCTGGTTTCGACCGCGATCGTGGAATCGGGCCTCGACATTCCGACCGCCAACACGATGATCGTGCATCGAGCCGACATGTTCGGCCTCGGGCAGCTCTATCAGTTGCGCGGCCGCGTGGGACGCTCCAAGACGCGCGCGTACGCCCTGTTCACCGTTCCTGCGAAACGCCAGATGACGCCGCAGGCGGAAAAGCGCCTGAAGGTTTTGCAATCGCTCGACACGCTCGGCGCGGGCTTCCAGTTGGCAAGCCACGATCTCGACATTCGCGGCGCGGGCAACCTGCTCGGCGACGAGCAGTCGGGGCATATCAAGGAAGTCGGCTACGAGCTGTACCAGCAGATGCTGGCGGACGCGATCGAGGCCCTGAAGGCGGGCGACGAGGAGCCGGTGGAGGAAGCGTGGTCGCCGACCATCAACGTCGGCGCGCCGGTCACGATCCCCGAGACCTATATCGAGGATCTGCATCTGCGCCTGCAGCTCTACCGCCGTCTGTCGGCGATCGAGAACGAGGACGACATCGAATCCTTCGCCGCCGAGATGATCGACCGGTTCGGCCCACCGCCGCCGGAAGTGGGGCAGTTGATGGAGATCGTCGCCATCAAGGCGCTCGCGCGCAAGGCGCACGTGGAGAAGGTGGAGGCCGGGCCCAAGGGCCTCATCGTCTCGTTCCGCGACAATTCCTTCGCCAACCCGCAGGGTCTCGTGCGCTACGTGACCGAACAGGGACCGCGCGCAAAGGTGCGGCCGGACATGAAGCTCGTCTTCGTGCGCGATTTCGACGAGACGAAAGAGCGGCTCGACGGCACGCGCCAAGTGCTGCGCACGCTGGTCGCCATCGCGCAGAAAAAGGCGGCCTGAGTCCCTTCAGGGCGCATCCGCCCGCATGGGCGACGCCTACCCGCCCCAGGCCGCGAGCCCCATGAGCGCGACCGCGATCGCGCCGACCGCGTACCACAGCACTTTCAGAAACGCGTGGTAGTTGGCGAGATGCACGCCGTATTCGGCGTCGTCCGTGGTTTCGGGAGCGTGATCGAGACTGGCCATATTCGGCTCCTCCTCCAATACGCCCCTGCGATATAGGTCGGCCGCGCGTTCGTTCCAGTCCTCACCTTCGCCCCTCGTCCCGCTCCGCAATCCAGGCGTCGGCCGAGCGACGGCCGGCGTCGCGCAGGTCTTCGAGAAAGCGCCAGCCGAGATCGCCGGCGCTGCGCCCGACGAGGCCGTCGATCTCGTCCTCCGCCGCGATGCGGTCGATGCGGATGTCGCGCAGTTTTTTCGTCGCGCGCAAGCCGGCGGCGAGTTTCAGAGCCTCGATCTCCGCATTGAGGGTGGCGTTGAAGGCGATCTGCTCCAGTCGTCGCACGATATCGCCGCGATCCCTCGGCAGGCGCGCGGCGCGCGTGGGCGTCACCTGCACCACCAGAACATCGCGCGCGCGCGTTTCGCGCACCAGCGGAACGAGCGGCGGATTGGCTGCGTAGCCGCCGTCCCAAAAGGGCTCACCGTCGATCTCGACCGCATGGTGGACCAGCGGCAGGCAGGCGGAGGCGAGCACGACGTCCGCGCTCAATTCGGCATTACGAAAAATGCGCAGGCCGCCGTCCGACACGCGCGTCGCGGCGATCATCAGGCGCGGCGCGGCGGTTGCGCGCAGGCGCTCGAAATCGATGGCCGCGTTCAGGCCGCGGCGCAGCGGGTTGAGGTCGAACGGATTGAACTGGTAGGGCGAAAGCGCGCGCGCGAACGCGCCCATCGCCGCCGGCGGCAGGAACGACGCCGCAGCGCTCATGCTCTTCCAGAACGCGGCGAGTTTCTCGCGCGCGCCCTCGCGCCCGCCTTCCGCCAGACCGCACGCCAGCAGCGCCGCATTCACGGCGCCCGCGCTCGCGCCGGAGACGACGTCGAACGCGATGCGCTCGTCCTCCAGCAGCCGGTCGAGCGCGCCCCAGGTGAAGGCGCCGAACGAGCCGCCGCCCTGCAACGCAAGCGACAGGGCGCGCGGGCGCGCGTCTGCGAAACCTGCGCGAATGCGGTCGATCATGCCCATGCCATCCCTCCTTCGCGGCCGATTTCGAATGTGCATTGTGCAATGCAACATAATCAATCGTGCGACGATTGCACGACCGCGCCGGGATTTTCGTAAGCTGCTGAAACCGCAGACGCTACAGCGTCTCTACGGCGCGCGCGCGCCTTGAAAGCGCCTTGTTGATCGCGCGCACGAGCACGTCCGGCGGCTGCGCGCCGGCCAGCGCGAAGGCGCCGTCGAGAATGAAGAACGGCACGCCGGTCACGCCGATGTTCTGCGCTTCGATGATTTCGTCGCGCACGGCGGCCCGGTCGGCGTCGCCGGCGAGCAGGCCGGCGACCAGATCGCCATCCATGCCGCAGTCACGCGCGGCGGCGGTGAGCACGTCGCTGTTTCCCACGTCGCGGCCCTCGATGAAATAATCGCGGAACAGTCGTTCCACCAGCGCGTCCTGCGCGCCGGTCGTCTGCGCCCAGCGGATGAGGCGATGCGCGTTCAGCGTGTTGGGCGAAATGCGGATCGCGCGGAAATCGAACGCGATGCCGACGTCCGCGCCGGCCTGCGAAATGCGATCGTGCATGCCGCTCGCCTTGCCGCCGAACTTGCGCTCCATATAGGTCTTTCGATCGACGCCGCCTTCCGGAATCGTCGGATCGAGCTGGTAGGGGCGCCAGCGCACCTCGAAGGCGACGTCCGGCATTTGCGCCCGCGCGGCCTCGAAATTGCGCTTGCCGACATAGCACCAGGGGCACACGACGTCCGACACGATGTCGACTGCGAATGTTTGGGACATGGCGGCCTCCCGAACCGAGCGGCGAGCTTATGCCTGCGCGTCGAGCCGCGCAATTTTTCCCGCGAAATCGGCTTCTCCCGCGAGATCGACGGACGAAACCGGGCCGCGCACGGCCAGGCTCGCGGCGCGGGCGAGCGCCCCGGCCGCCGCGAAATCGGCGAGCGCCGGCGCCGGCGCGACAAGGCAGAACCCATCCAGCGCGTCGACGGCCGCCAGAAAATCGGCGCCCGCGAAGGGGCCGACGAGATGAAGCGGCGCGCCCGACAGCAGCGCGGCGATCGGACCGGCGACGAGGCCCGCGCGACTGGCCGGCGACAGCGTGGCGAGGATCGGCGTTTCGGACGACAGCGCCAGTTGCGCGACGAGATCGAGACCCTCGGCGACGAGCGCGCTCTGCTGAAAGCGATCCACACGCGGCGGCAGCGTTGGCGACAGGGTTGCGAAACCGATCAGCCCCGGCGCTGTCGCATGCGCGGGAGGCGCCGTCGTATCGCGCCCTTGCAGCGCGGCGAGCGAGAAGTCGATCGTGTCCCCGGCCTCGCCCGCAAGCGCGCCGACCACGCGCACGTCCGGCGCGCTCGCGGCGGCCTCGAACAGCGCGCTCTCCCAATCGGCTTCGTCGTAGTCCAGCAAGGCGAACAGCGCGGCCGCGCCGGTCGAGCGCGCCAGAAACGACAAGGCGGGCGCATCGGCATGCGCGGGCACGAGCACCGGCTCGACGCCTGCCGCCAGGGCGCCGAGAACGGCGACGATGACGGAGATGCGATTGGCGCCGACGATCAGCGCGACATCGCCCGTCCCCAGCCCGCATTCGCGCGCGCGCGCCGCAAAGGCGGCCGACAGCGCATCGAGATCGCGATAGATCAGCGGCGCATCGCCGGCCCCTTCGCCGTGTTCGGCGACCGCCAGCCGCCCGCCGCGCAGTCGCGCCGCGCCGCGCGCGAGCATGTCGAGACCGTAGGCGCCAAGCGGATGCTGCGCGGCGGCCGTCATGGCGCGGCGCTCCACCACGTGTCGAGCGTGGAGGAAAACAGCGGCGCGGCCCAGCGCGGCGTCGCCTGCGGACGCGCGATGCGGCTCCAGTGCGCGCACCATTGCACCGCCGTGTGGAACAGCGGTACGATGTAAAAGCCCGATAGCAGCACGCGATCGTAAGCGCGCACCGCGGTCACGAACTCCTCGCGCGACTGGGCCGCGAGCATCGCGGCGATCAGCCCGTCGATGGCGGGGGCGGAGGCGCCGGCAAGATTGAACGAGGCCTCCTGGCTCGCGCTCGACGCGCCCCAGCGCATGCGCTGCTCGTTGCCGGGCGAGGCGGACGCCGTCCACGTGCCGAGCATGACGTCGAAATCGAACTTCTGGCGGCGACGCTGGTATTGCACCTCGTCCACCGTGCGCACGCGCGCGGCGACGCCGATGCGCGCCAGCGACGACGCATAGTTGAGCGCGAGCCGCTCCTGATTGCGGTCGACCACCATGATCTCGAACCGGAACGGCGCGCCGTTCTTTTCGAGCGCGCCGTCGTCCACGTCCCAGCCCGCGTCCTTCATCAGCGCCAGCGCGCGCCGCGCCTGTTCGCGGTCGCGGCCCGTGCCGTCCGTCCTGTAGGGGCGCCACGCGCCTTCCAGAATGTCGGCGCGCACGACGCCGGGATATTGCGCAAGCAGCGCGCGCTCGGCCGCGCTCGCCGGCTTGCCGATGGAGGACAGATCGGAATTGTCGAAGAAGCTGACCGTGCGCGTGTAAAGTCCGGCGTAAAGGTTGCGATTGATCCATTCGAAATCGAACATCGTCTGCAACGCTTCGCGCACGCGTGCATCCCGAAAGAGCGGGCGGCGCGTATTGAAGGCGAACCCCTCCATGCCGCGCGGCGCGCCGATGGGCAGCTGCTCGCGGCGCACGCGCCCGTCGCGCAGCGCGGGAAAATCGTAGCCCGTCGTCCAGCGCGTGGGATTGCCCTCGTCGCGATAGTCGATCAGGCCGGCCTTGAAGCTTTCGAACATCGAGTTGGCGTCGCGATAATAGGCGATGCGCACCTCGTCGAAATTCGCGATCCCGCGCATCATCGGCAGGTCGCGCGCCCAGTATTCGGGATTGCGCCTGAGGATCATCTCCTCGCCCGGCTTCAGCCCCGCGATGACATAGGGGCCGGAGCCGACGGGAATCTCGAGCGTCGAGTCCGAAAACCGCTCCACGTTCACGCGATGTTTCGGCAGGACGGGCATCAGCGCCAGCGTCAGCGGCAGTTCGCGGTCGCCGGCGCCAGACAGATCGTAGTGGATCGTGTGGTCGTCGAGCGCCTCGATCCTGCGCACGAGCCCGTAGGCGATGCGCTGCTGCGGCCGGCCTTTCGTCTTCAGCAGGTCGAAGGTGAAGAGAATGTCGGCGGCGGTGATCGGCTGCCCGTCGGAAAAGCGCGCGGCCGGGTTCAGGCGAAAGACGACATAGGAACGCGCGTCGTCGGTCTCGATCGATTGCGCGATCAGCCCGTAGAGCGTGAACGGCTCGTCGAGCGAGCGCGCCATCAGCGTCTGGAACACGTTGCCGGCGAGCCCCTGCGCGGCGGAGCCGGATTTCAGATTGTAGGGATTGAGGCTGTCGAAGGTGCCGGAGAAGGCGACGTTGACGCGCCCGCCCTTCGGCGCCTGCGGGTTCGCATACGGAAGATGCGCGAAATCGGCCGGCAGCGCGGGCGCGCCATGCATGGCGAGGCCGTGCGCGACGATGCCGGCGCCGAACGGACGGACCGCTCCGGCTGCGGCCGCCGACTGCGCGCGCGCGGCCGTCGCATGCGTGAGCGTCGCGGCCGCCAGTCCGAGGGCCGCGCGTCGGGAAAGCCGAATCGCTTCGAATGTCATTGCCACAGTCTAAGCGAGGGAAAGCGGCGCGTCAGTGGCCGCGCGGCGCACGCGGGCGGCGGGTTGCGGCGCATCGCGATCTAGCCTTCTTTTGCCAAAAGCGTTATGCACCCTCGTCAATTTGTCGCCGCATTCGCGGATGATGAGCGCGTGTGCGCCGCGTGAGGGGCGCGCCGGGCGGTGTTGTGCGGCGCGTTCCGACCGAGTTCGTGGGCCGGGTCAGCGGCCCATCAGACGAAAAGGATTCTGCATGTTCTCCAAGACCAAGCTCCTCGGCGCGGTTCTCGCGGCCGGCGCCATGTCGGTTTCGGGCGCGGCTCTCGCCCAGACGCCTGCGCCGAAGCCCGCCGCTCCCGCGGCCCCGGCCGCTCCCGGCGCCGCCGGCGCGCCGCCGGCCGCCGCGCCCACCGGCCCGATGAAGGTGGACCTCAAGCCCGCCCAGGCCGAATGGACCAAGGTCTGCGGCAAGGACCAGACCGCGGGCAAGGAAGTCTGCTACACCACGCGCGACTACGGCACGCAGGCCGACCAGCCGCCGGTGCTGGCCATCGCCGTCTACGACATCAAGGGCGACGACACGAAGATCGTGCGTTTTCTGATGCCGATCGGTCTCATGCTGCGTCCCGGCATCCGCTTCAGCGCCGACAAGGGCGCGACCATCGAAGGCACGTACGAAATCTGCTTCCCCAACGGCTGTTTCGCGGAAGCGAAGGTGAAAGCCGCCACCATTGACGCGATGAAGAAGGCGACCGCCCTCAACGTTTCGGTGAAGAACCAGGTGAATGCGGAAGTGACCTTCACCACCCCGATGGATGGGTTCGGCAAGGCGTTCGACGGTCCGGCCATCGACCCGAAAGTTCTGGAAGAGCAGCAGAAGCAGCTGACCGAACAGTTGCAGAAGCGCGCCGAGGAAGAGCGCAAGAAGCTGGAGGCGCAGAAGGGCGCCGCCCCCGCGCCCGGCGCCGCCCCGGCTCCGGCGCCTGCGCCCGCCCCCGCGCCGAAACAGTAAGCGCGACCCGATACGCGAAACGGCCGCCCCCTCGGGCGGCCGTTTTCCATTTGGCGCGAAAACGCTCCCGCAAGGCTTCAGTGCGCCTGCGCGCCTTTCAGGCGATAGGCGCCGCTCCTGTCGCGCACGAACATTTCACCGACGCGCGGGTGGCGCAGCGGCTCGCCGGACGTGTCGGGCACGAGGTTCTGCTCCGAAACATAGGCGACATATTCGGTTTCCGCGTTTTCCGCGAACAGATGGTAGAACGGCTGGTCCTTGCGCGGACGCAACTCTTCCGGGATCGACAGCCACCATTCCTCGGTGTTGGCGAATACCGGGTCGACATCGTAGATGATGCCGCGAAACGGATAGCGGCGGTGCCGGACCACCTGCCCTATGCCGAATTTCGCCAGCCTGTCGCGCGTTTCTCCCATCGGCGATGAGATAAGACCGGCGACGGGAACGGTCAATCGGGCCCCGCGCCGGCCCGCCCTCAGAACCCGTAGATTCTGGCGTAGTCGGCGTCCTTGGCGGCGACCTGGCGGGCCAGATCGACGATCACCTTGGCCTGTTTCCAGGTGGCGTCGTCCTGCATCTTGCCGTCGATCATCACCACGCCCGAGCCGTCCGGCATGGCCTCCAGGATGCGCTTGGCGAAAGCCACTTCCTTCGGGTCCGGCGAGAACACGCGCTTGGCGATGGCCACCTGCGAGGGGTGCAGCGACCAGGCGCCGGCGCAGCCCATGAGGAAGGCGTTGCGGAACTGCACCTCGCAGGCCGCCTCGTCGGCGATGTCGCCGAAGGGTCCGTAGAAGCTCTTGATGCCGGCGGACGCGCAGGCGTCCACCATGCGCGCGACCGTGTAGTGCCACAGATCCTGCTGCACGCTCGCGCGCGCCTGCCCTTCGACCGGGTCCGCGATGACCTTGTATTCCGGGTGGCCGCCGCCGACGCGCGTGGTCTTCATGGCGCGCGAGGCCGCCAGATCCGCCGGACCGAGGCTCATGCCGTGCATGCGGGGCGAGGCCAGCGAGATCTGCTCCACGTTCTTCACGCCTTCGGCCGTCTCCAGAATGGCGTGGATGAGGATGGGCTTGCGCACGGCGTGGCGCGCCTCGAGCTGGGCGAGCAACTGGTCGAGATAATGAATGTCCCACGGTCCTTCGACCTTGGGCAGCATGATGACGTCGAGCTTGTCGCCGATCGCCGCGACTATCTCGGTCACATCGTCGAGCGCCCAGGGCGAATTGAGGCAGTTGATGCGCGTCCACAGCCCCGTGTCGCCGAAGTCGAAGGTCCGGCCCATCTCGATGAAGCCCTTGCGCGCGGCCTCCTTGGCGTCGGCGGGAATGGCGTCTTCCAGATTGCCGAGGATGACGTCCACGGTTTTCGCCAGCTCACCCGCCTTGGCGCGGACCTTTTCCAGATGCGCCGGCACGAAATGAATCATCCGCTCCACCTTCACCGGCAGTTCGCGCGGCGGCTGCGGGGCGCCGATGGCGAGCGGCTCGAAGAATTTGCGCGGGGTCTTCATGGGGCGGGCTCCGGTTGATCGCTGCCCGGCGCAATACGGGGAAACGCAGGTCCGCGCAACTGCGCCCCTAGAGGCTCAGACAATCCGCCAGCGCCGCGTCGACCGCCTCCGCCGCCTCGAACTGCACCCAGTGGCCGGCGCGCGGAATGCGCGTCATGACGCGAAAATGGGGCGCTTTTCGTGCGCCCGCCTCGATGGCGTCGAACCGCCCCCGGCACAGAACGTCGTCCTCGCCCCATATGCCCCAGACGGGACACGCGACATGCGGCATGGTGCGCGACAGGATGTCGGTGCGCGCAAGGCGACGCCTGGTGAGCCGGTCGGCGCGCAGGCCCTGCACGTAGAGGCCGAGCGCGAGATCGTCGACCGTCTCGTCGCGCGCGACCATCAGCGCGCGCAGGTTGTGGCGGAACGCGGCCTCGCGCTGCGGCCCTTCCGGCAGGCGCAGCCATTCGCGCAAGTCCGGTTTCGGACCGGGCTCGCGCGCGAGCGCCGGCGCGCCGACGAGCACGAGCCTGCGCACGCGATGTGGAAAGGCCGCCGCGTAGAACCCCGCGACCATGCCGCCGAACGAAAAGCCGACGAGGTCGAACGTCGCGTCGCCGACGAGCGTTTCGACGCCCTTCTCGATCCATGGCGGCAGGGCGTCGCCATCGTGGCCGACGGGCAGATCCGCCGACTCCCCGCAGCCCGGCAGGTCCGGCGCATAGACCGCGCGCCCGGCCGCGACCAGCGGCGCGATGTTGCGCGCCCAATGCGCCCAGTTGCCCGAACCGCCGTGCAGCAGAACGACCGGAGCGCCCTCGCCCCATGCGCGCCAGACCATGCGGCCGTCGCCGCACGGCGTCTCGAAACGGCGGGCGAGACGGTCGAGCGCGCGCACGTCGGCGAGCGTGTCGATGCGCGGCGGCAACAGGGGCGCTGTCATGGTCCGTTCTCGGTGCCGGCGGGCGGCGTTGCGCGGCTGCGCCGCCTTGCGTTCGTGCGGCCGCGCGCCGATCCTACAGGCGCGCGCCTCACGACGACAGGGGCGAGGAGGAAACATGACCAACGAGACCGCTCGAAAGAAGCTGGCGCGCGACATTCGCGTCGACCATGTCGGCAGCCTGCTGCGGCCGGAGGATCTGAAGGCCGCGTTTCTGCGACGCGCGCGCGGGCAGATCGACGACGCAGCCCTCGTCGCCGCGCAGGACGCCGCGATCGCCGCCATCGTCGACGAGCAGGAACGCCATGGGCTGCCGGTCGTGACCGACGGCGAATATCGCCGGCTCAACTGGCAGGTGAGCTTCTCGAAAGTCGACGGCTGGGATCTGTGGGACGGCGCGTGGCGCAACTTTCTCCAGTTTCCCGACAATCTCGGCGAAGGAGAGCAGCCCATGCAGCGCGGACGGGACGCGGTGGAATCGTTCAAGATCCCCGCGCAAGGCCGGCTCGAACTCGTCGAGAGCTTTCCCGCGCGCGAATATCGCTTTCTCGAAAAGGTCGCGACGCGGCCGGTCAAGATGACGCTGATGGGGCCGGACCGCGTGCGCCAGATGTGCGACATCCCCGGCTCGCGCGCGGTCTACGCCGACGGCGCCGCGTTTCTGGCTGATGTCGTCGCCATCCAGCGCCGCATGGTGGAGGAACTGGTCGCGGAAGGCTGCGATTACGTGCAGATCGACGAGCCGAGCTTCACCGGCTACGTCGATCCGCCGACGCTCGAGCGCATGGCCGCGCGCGGCGAGGATCCGTTGAAGAATCTCAAAGAAGCGATCGACGCCGACAACGCGGTGATCGAAGGATTGCAGGGCAAGGCGGTGTTCGGCCTGCACATCTGCCGCGGCAACCGCGCCAGCATGTGGCATCGCGAGGGCCACTACGACGCCATCGCGGAAGCGGTGTTCGGCGGACTGAAATTCGACCGGCTGCTGCTCGAATACGACAGCGAGCGCGCGGGCTCGTTCGATCCGCTGCGCTTCGTGCGCAAGGGAACGATCGTCGTGCTCGGTCTCGTCACCACCAAGAGCGGCGAGATGGAGACGATCGACGATCTGCGCCGGCGCATCGACGCCGCCGCGAAATTCTGCCCGCTCGACCAGCTCGCGCTGTCGCCGCAATGCGGCTTCGCATCCGGCATCGGCGGCAATGCGCTGAGCGTGGACGCGCAATGGCGCAAGCTCGATCTGATCGTGGAAACGGCGCGCAGGGTGTGGGGATGATCGAACTGCTCACGCCGCGGGAAATGGCGCGCGCCGACCAGCTGACGATCGAAGGCGGCGTACCCGGCGCCACGCTCATGCAGGCCGCCGGCGCGGCGGTCGCGGCGCGCGCGGCCAGCATGACGAACGGCGGCGACGTCGCCGTTCTGTGCGGACCGGGCAATAATGGCGGCGACGGCTATGTGGCGGCGCGGATATTGCGCGCGAGCGGCGCGAATGTGCGCGTCTTCGCGCTCGGCGATCCCTCGACGCTCAAAGGCGACGCGCGATGGGCGTTCGAGGGCTGGCGCGGGCCGGTCGGCGATGTCGCGACGCTCGATTTGGCGGGCGTCGCGCTGGTGATCGACGCCTTGTTCGGCGCCGGCCTTGCGCGCGATCTCGACGGCGCCGCGCGCGAATGCGTGGCGCGCACGAACGCGTGGCGGCGGGCGGGCGGCAAGGTCGTCGCCGTCGATGTGCCTTCGGGCGTCGACGGCGCGGACGGCGCGGTGCGCGGGGCGGCGATCGAAGCCGACGCCACCGTCACGTTCTTTCGGCTGAAGCCCGGCCACCTGCTCGCGCCGGGTCGCTTTCTGAGCGGCGAGATCGATTGCGCGGATATCGGCATCCCGTCGTCCGTGCTGGACGAGATCCAGCCGCGCGCCTTCGCCAACCGACCCGCGCTGTGGCGCGCGGCGCTGCGGCCGCCGCAGCCGCAGGCGCACAAATACACACGCGGCCATGCAGTGGCCGTTTCGGGCGGCCTGTCGTTCACAGGCGCGGCGCGGCTTGCGGCGCGCGGCGCATTGCGTGCGGGCGCCGGGCTCGTCACCGTCGCCAGCCCGCGCGCCGCGCTCGCCGTAAACGCCGCCGCGCTGACCGCGATCATGGTGCGCGAGAGCGACGGACCGCGCGGGCTGGCCGCGCTGTTGTCGGACGCGCGCAAGAGCGCGGTCGTGATGGGACCGGGCCTCGGCGTAAGCGAGGCGACGTGCGCACTGGTCGAAACCGCGCTCGCGCCCTGCCCCGGCCGCGCGGTCGTGCTCGACGCCGATGCGCTCACCTCTTTCGCGGGCGCGCCGCAACGGCTGTTCGACGCCATCGCCGCCTTCGACGGCCCCGTCGTGCTGACGCCGCACGAGGGCGAATTCGCGCGGCTGTTCGGGCGCGGCGCGGACAAGCTCGCGCGCGCGCGCGCGGCGGCGGCGCTGGCGGGCGCGGTCGTCGTCTTCAAGGGGCCGGATACGGTGGTCGCCACGCCGGACGGTCGCGCGTCGATCGCCGACAACGCGCCGCCGTGGCTTGCGACCGCCGGCTCGGGCGACACGCTCGCGGGCATGATCGCGGGATTCTGCGCGCAGCATATGGAAGCGTTCTACGCCGCCGGCGCGGCTGTGTGGATGCACGGCGAGGCGGCGCGTCTGTTCGGGCCGGGGCTGATCGCGGAAGACATTTCCGAAGCGCTGCCGCGCGTGTGGGCCGCGCTGCTGGCGTCCTGATGCGGCTCAGACTCGCTTGTCCGCCTTCGCCCGGTTCGCCTTCTGCGCCGCTTGCGCGCATTTTCGGCGAAATGCGTCCACTTCTTCCTCGCTGAGATGTTCGATGCCGATGAAAGCGTTCTGCGCCGCGCTCGTTCGGATCAACTCGTCCAGCTTGGCTTGCACTGCGCCTGAATCGCGGTTCTGAGCGTTCTGAATGAGGAAGACCATGAGGAACGTGACGATCGTCGTCGCGGTGTTGATGACGAGCTGCCAGTTCTCCGAATAGCCGAACAGCGGGCCGCACAGGCCCCATATCGCAACACTGGCGATGGCGGTCACGAAGGTCAACGGGTGGCCGCTCGCGATCGCGATCTTGTCCGCGATGTGGGCGAAACGGCGGGACAGGCCTTGCTCGGACACGCTATTGCCTCGCACCGCAGCAGTGCGGAGGCAACGCGCCGCGCGTGCGCCGGGTTCCCTCAGGATCCCGCGCCCTGGACCTGCTTCTTCGCCTTCACCGGCAGCGTGTCGATCTCCTCGGGCTGGATCAGACCCGCCGACATGATGATCTTCGCCGCGTTGTCCGGCGTCATGTCCAGTTCGACGACATCCTCGGCCGGCAGATAGAAATAGAAGCCTGTCGTCGGATTGGGCGTGCACGGCAGGAAGACGGAGATGTAGTCTTTTTCGCCCGGCAGTTTCGCGCGCACGCCCGGACCGGGCGGCGTGGAGATGAACACGATCGTCCAGCAGCCCTTCGAGGGATATTCCACCAGCCCCACGCGGCGGAACGACGTGCCCTGCTGCGAGAACACGGTTTCGAACAACTGCTTCACGCTCTTGTAGATGCCGCGCACGACCGGCATGCGATCGAGGATGTTCTCCGAGATGCGGATGAGCGTGCGTCCGAGCAGATTGGCCGCGAGAAAGCCGAGCAGCGTGAGACCGACGAAGGCCAGCACCACGCCGACGCCGGGAATGTTCTTGGGCAGGTAGACGTCCGGCCAGTAGGCTGCCGGAATGAGCGGCTTGATCCAGTGATCGACCGTGTCGACGAACCACCAGACGAGCGAGGCGGTGACGGCGAGCGGCCCGGCGATGACGAGGCCCGTGAGGAAATAGGCGCGGATGCGCGCGCCGAGGCCACGCGGGCGGTGATGCGTTTCGTTCGTCATTCGACCGTCACGCTCTCGATGGAAGGTCGCGCGCCGGTCATTCGACCGTCACGCTTTTGGCGAGGTTGCGCGGCTGGTCGACATCCTTGCCCATGAAAACGGCCGCATGATAGGCGATGAGCTGCGCGGGAACGGCATAGACGATGGGCGTGAAATCCGGCGCCATCGGGGCCATGTCGATCGCCCCGGCGAGCGCGACGGCCGCCTCCTCGCGCGCCGCGGCGTCGCCCACCAGCACGATGCGCCCGCCGCGCGCGGCCACCTCCTGCATGTTGGAGACCGTCTTCTCGATCGTCGCATCCTTCGGCGCGATGACGATGACGGGCATGTCCTCGTCGATGAGCGCGATGGGGCCGTGCTTCAGTTCGCCGGCCGCATAGCCTTCCGCATGGATGTAGGAGATCTCCTTCAGTTTCAGCGCGCCTTCGAGCGCGAGCGGAAAGCTCACGCCGCGCCCCAGATAAAGCGCGCTCCTGGCGTGCGCCAGACCGTGCGCGACCTGTTCGATCGCCGGCTCCTCCAGCAGCGCTTTCGCCATCAGGCCCGGCAGCGCGATCAGATCGCCGACCAGCCGCGCCTCCTCCTTTTCGTCGAGCACGCCGCGCGCCCGGCCGAACGCGATCGCCAGACACGCCAGAACCGCCAGCTGGCAGGTGAACGCCTTGGTGGAGGCCACCCCGATCTCGGGTCCCGCGAGCGTCGGCGCAACGACGCTCGACTCGCGCGCGATGGTCGATGTCGGCACGTTCACCACGGCGAGGCAGTGCTGGCCGTTGTCTTTGGCGTAGCGCAGCGAGGCGAGCGTGTCGGCCGTCTCGCCCGATTGCGAAACGACGATGGCGAGGCCGCGTTCGGGCAGCGGCGCCTCGCGGTAGCGAAACTCGGAGGCGACGTCGATGTCGACCGAAATGCGCGCGAAACGCTCGAACCAGTAGCGCGCGACGAGGCCGGCGTAATAGGCGGTGCCGCAGGCCGTCAGCGTGATGCGCGAGAGCGCATTCGCGTCGAACGGCAGATCGAACGGCAGTCGCACCTTGCCGGCGGACATGTCGAGATAATGGGCGAGCGTGCGGCCGACGACTTCCGGCTGTTCGTGAATCTCCTTCGCCATGAAATGGCGGTGCTCGCCCTTGTCGACGAGAAAGGCGGAGGCCTGCGAGCGCACCCGCGCCCGTTGCACGATCGCGCCGGAGGCGTCGTGAAACTCCGCGCCGCCGCGCGTGAGAACGACCCAGTCGCCCTCCTCCAGATAGGCGATCTCACTGGTGAAGGGCGCAAGCGCGAGCGCGTCCGACCCCAGATACATCTCGCCCTGCTGCTCGCCCTCGCCCCAGCCGACCGCCAGCGGCGAGCCGCGCCGCGCGCCGATCAGCAGGTCGTCCTGGCCGTCGAACAGGAAGGCGAGCGCGAAGGCCCCGCGCAGTTGCGGCAGCGCGGCCGCGACCGCCGCCACCGGCCCCTTGCCCGTCTGCATCTCGTCGGCCACCAGATGGGCGACAACCTCCGAATCCGTTTCGGTCTGGAAATTGTGGCCTCTGGCGCGCAGCCCCTCCCGCAACTCGCGGAAATTCTCGATGATGCCGTTGTGGACGACCGCCACGCTTCCGTTGGCATGCGGATGGGCGTTGGTCTCGTTGGGGCGGCCGTGGGTCGCCCACCGGGTATGGCCGATGCCGATCAGCCCCTTGAGCGGCGCCTCCGACAGCAGGATTTCGAGATTGCGCAGCTTGCCCTGGGCGCGGCGGCGGATGAGGCGGCCGGATTCCAGCGTCGCGACGCCGGCCGAATCATAGCCGCGGTATTCAAGCCGTTTCAGCGCCTCGACCAGTTCGCCGGCCACCGGCCGCGCGCCCAGAATCCCCACGATGCCGCACATAGTCGTTCCTGCGTCCGTCCCGTTCCGAACGCCGCAGATACCACACCCTGCGGCGGATTGCTCTGGCCGGGCAAAAAGTCATTGTGGCGCCACAGTGCCCGTTCAATCCGGGTTGCAACGCCGCCTGCGCGGCTTTCGCATGCAATCGGGGTTCCACATGAAGCTTGTCGCCGCCGCCCTCGCGGGCGCGCTGTTTTTCTCCGGTTTCGCCTCGCCGGCGGGCGCGCAGGAGGCGCGCAAGAAGGTCTCCTGCGATTCGATCATGGCCCTGTGCATGAAGCGGGCCGGCGACGGACATGCGGGCATTTGCGAGGACATGCTGTCGCAGGCGCGCAACACGGGGCGCTGGCCGGCGACGCAGGAGCCGGACGGCAAGAAGCACCCGCCGGTGCCCTGCACGCCCTAGCCTTTCGTCCGGGCGGCTTTGGCCGCCGCCTTGCGCGCGCGGAACTCCTTGGCCCAGCCGGGTTTTTCGATCTGGCGGGCGCGCGCGAGGGCCAGCGCGTCGGCGCTCACGTCCTGCGTGACGACGGCGCCCGTGCCGACATACGCGCCCTCGCCGATGCGCACCGGGGCGACGAGCGAGGAATTGGTGCCGACGAAGGCGCCGGCGCCGATCTCGGTGCGGAATTTGTCGAACCCGTCGTAATTGCAGGTGACGACGCCCGCACCGATGTTCGAGCCCGCGCCGACGGAGGCGTCGCCGATATAGGACAGGTGGTTCACCTTGGCGCCGCGCCCTATGGCCGACGCCTTGATCTCCACGAAATTGCCGATGCGCGCGCCTTCCTCCAGCCGCGCGCCCGGCCGCAACCGCGCGAAGGGGCCAATGGAGACGCCGGCCGCCACTTCCGCCCCCTCCAGATGGGAAAAGGCACGGATCGTCACCCCGTCGCCGACCGTCACGCGCGGCCCGAACACCACATGCGGCTCGACCGTCACGTCGCGTCCGAGCCGGGTGTCGTGGCTCAGGAACACGGTTTCGGGCGCCACCAGCGTCGCGCCGGCGCGCATGGCCGCCTCGCGCAGCCGCGCCTGCGCGATCCGCTCGGCGGCGGCCAGTTGCACGCGATCGTTGACGCCCATCACCTCGCTCTCGGGCGCGGTGCGGTAGACGGCCTTCAGGCCGTGGGCGCGGGCCAGCTCCACCACGTCTGTCAGGTAGAATTCGTTCTGGGCGTTGGCGGGTTTCACGCTTTCCAGCAACGCCAGCGCGCTGTCGCCGGCGAGCGCCATGATGCCGGCGTTGCAGAGCCGAATCTCGCGCTCGGCGGCGGTGGCGTCCTTGTGCTCGCGCACCCCGGCGAGCCCGCCGTCGGCGCCGATCAGCAGGCGGCCGTAGCCGGTCGGATCGCGCGCCTCGAATCCCAGCACGGCGATCGCCGCTCCCTCCGCCAACGCCGCGCGCAGGGCGGCGAATGTGGCGGGCGCGACCAGCGGGGTGTCGGCGAAGGCGATCAGCACATCGTCGAACCCGCGCGCGAGCGCGGCGCGGGCCGCCAGCGTCGCGTGCGCGGTGCCGCGCCGCTCGGCCTGCACATAGATCTCCGCCGTCGGCCAGGCGGCGCGGGCGGTTTCAGCGACATCCTCGCGCTGCGGGCCGACGACGGCGGCCGCCGCATCCGCGCCGGCGCCCGCCAGCGCGTCCATCACATGCGCCAGCATGGCGCGGCCGGCGATTTCGTGCAGCACCTTGGGCCGCTCGGACCGCATGCGCGTGCCCTCGCCCGCCGCCAGGACGACCGCCAGACAGGTGCGCGGCTGGGTTTGGACGGACATGCGGGCTCCTCTAGCTTTGCATTCCCCGCACGCGCGCCAGACCGCAAAATCATGTCGCACGCGGGGATGATGTTTCGCGCGTTGCCAAATAACATGAAAAGTATAAAGACGAAGCGCCCGCGCCGGAAGGAAAGCGCAGCCGCACCTCCGCCGCTCAGGCGCGTGTGGCGCGCTCGGCCATGCGCGCCGGGCGACGAAGCGAAACGGCCGGGCGGCAGCCTGTCGGATCGAAGAAAGCGTCGCATTTGATGATCGCGCGTCGAGATGTGTTGAAACTGGCCGCAGGCGGCGCCTCCGCGTTCGCGATGGGGGCGGCCCATGCGCAGGGCAGCGGCGCGGCGACGGTCGCCCCGTTCCATAGCGCCGCGCCTCTCGATCTGGCGCGCGTGATCGCCAAGGCGCCCTATCGCGCCCCGGCCGCCGATCTGGGCGAGCCGTTCTCGGCCCTCACCTATGAACAATATGTCGGCATCGCGCTGAAGCCGCGCGCGGCGGTCTGGGCAGACGACAATCTCGGCTTCGTGATCGAGCCGCTGCACCGCGGCTTCATTTTCACGACGCCGATGCTGATCCACGTGGTGGAGAACGGGCTGGCGCGCCAGCTCGTCTACCGTCAGGACGATTTCGAGTTCGGCGCGCTGAAGCCGCCGCCCAACATTCCCAACATCGGCTTTTCGGGTTTCCGGGTTCTGGTGGCGCGCAACGGCCGGCTGGAGGAAGTCGCGATCTTCCAGGGCGCGAGTTTCTTTCGCGCTCGCGCGCCGGGCCAGCCGCTGGGCCTGATGGCGCGCGCGCTGAGCGTGAAGACCGCCGATCCGCGCGGCGAGGAGTTCCCGATCCTGAAGGCGGTCTGGATCGAGCGGCCGCAGGCGGGCGCCAATGCGCTGGTGATCCACGCGCTCGTCGATTCCGAGAGCGTGGTCGGCGCCTATCGCTTTACGCTCCGACCGGGCGAGGCGACGATCATCGACACCGAGATGACGCTCGTGCCGCGCGTCAACGTCGATCATGTGGGCGTCGCCACCATGAGCGCCGTCTGCCTGTCGACGCAGCTCGACCGCCGCCGCCCCGACGACGTGCGCCCGACGATCGCCGAAACCAACGGGCTGCAGATGCATTCCGGCGCCGGCGAATGGATCTGGCGGCCGGTGGCCAATCGCGGAACGCTGCAATTGTCCTCGTTCGTGGACGACAATCCGAAAGGGTTCGGCTTCCTGCTCCGCAACCGGCGCTTCGAGGATTATCAGGACGACGACCTGCGCTGGCAGGACCGCCCGTCGCTGTGGATCGAACCGCTGAGCGAATTCGGCCCCGGCGCGGTGTCGCTGGTCGAAATACCCGCGGAATCCGAGGGCAACAGCAACTGCATCGCCTACTGGCGGCCGACCAGCGGCCTGACCGCCGGCAAGGAAGCCACCTTCGCCTATCGGCAATTCTGGTGCTGGGAGCCGCCCTCGCGGCCCCCGCTTCTGACCGCGCGGCAGGAGCGCGCCGGGCGCGTCGGCGCCAGGCGCCGCCGCTTCATCGTCACCTTCGCCGGCGAGGGCCTCGCCAATCCCTCGATGACGCCCGATCTGAAGCCGAAGCTGACGGTCGCGCCGGGCGCGCTGGTCGCCACGCGCGCCTGGCTCTATCGCGACGCGCGCATCTATCGCGTGGCCTTCGACATCGAGCCCGGCAGCGAAGCCTTTTCCGAAATCCGCCTCGTCGTCGAAGCCGCGGGCGCGCCCGTCAGCGAGACCTGGCTGTATCGATGGACGCCGTGAACGATCTCAGCCCGCCCGCGCGCGCCCTGCCGATCATGCCGGCCGAAGCGCACCTGTCGATGCCGACGCAGAGCCTGACGCGGTTCGACAGCAAACAACGCCGGCGCAACGTGCTGGCCTCGAGCGCGCGCCGTCCGTGGCTCGCGCGGCTCATCGTGTTCGGCGGCGCGCTCGCGCTGACCGCCTATGGCGCGCGCGAGATGTACAAGGTCATCGACGTCGGCGGCGTGACCTTCCTCAAACTGGCGCTGCTCTTTCTGTTCGTCGCGAATTTCTCGTGGATCGCGCTCGCCTTCACGAGCGGCGTGGTCGGCTTCGCGTGGTCGCTCTTCGCCAACCGCCGCAAGCCGCCGCCGCCCGACGCGCTCACCGCGCGCACGGCCGTCGTCATGCCCATCTACAACGAGGCGCCCAGCCGCGTGTTCGGCGCCTTGCAGGCGATGTGGGAGGACGTGGAGGCGACGGGGCTCGGCGCGCATTTCGACTGGTTCTTCCTGTCGGACACGACCGATCCCGATGTGTGGATCGCGGAGGAACGCGCGCTGATCGCGCTGCGCAACCGGCTGGGGCCGCAGGCGCGCGTGTATTATCGTCACCGCCAGAAGAACACGGGCCGCAAGGCGGGCAACATCGCCGATTTCGTGACGCGCTGGGGCGGCGCCTACGAACACATGGTGGTGCTGGACGCCGACTCGCTGATGACGGGCCACGCGATCGTGACGCTCGCCGCCGCGATGGAGAAGGATCCCGATTCAGGCATCATCCAGACGCTGCCGCTGATCATCAACCGCAATACGCTGTTCGCGCGCGTGCAGCAGTTCGCCGCGCGCATCTACGGCCCGGTGATCGCGGCCGGGCTGTCGGCGTGGATGGGGCGCGACGGCAACTACTGGGGTCATAACGCCATCATCCGCACCGCCGCCTTCGCCGCCCATTGCGGGTTGCCGGACCTGCGCGGCAAGCCGCCGTTCGGCGGGCACATTCTCAGCCACGATTTCGTGGAGGCCGCGCTCATTCGGCGCGCGGGCTACAGCGTCTACATGCTGCCGGCGCTCAAAGGGTCCTACGAGGAAAGCCCGCCCTCGCTGCTCGACGTTTCGGCGCGCGACCGGCGCTGGTGCCAGGGCAACCTGCAACACATTCGCGTGCTGCCGACCAAGGGGCTGCACTGGGCCTCGCGCCAACATCTGCTGACGGGCATTTTCGGCTACCTCGCCTCCCCGCTCTGGCTGCTGCAACTGCTGGTCGGCATTCTGATCGTGCTGCAGGCGGCCTATATCCGCCCCGAGTATTTCACCAACGAATTCACGCTGTTTCCGACCTGGCCGCGGTTCGACGCGGAACGGTCGCTGGCGCTGTTCGCGCTCACCATGTCGATTCTGCTGGCGCCGAAATTCCTCGGCCTCATTCTCGCGCTGTTCGAGCGCGAGACGCGGCGCGGATCGGGCGGCGCGTTCGGGCTGATCTTCTCATCGCTGATCGAGATCGTGATGTCGGCGCTGCTCGCGCCGATCATGATGCTGGTGCAAACGGGGCATGTGACGCACATTCTGTTCGGCTTCGACACGGGCTGGAACCCGCAGCGGCGCGACGACGGGTCCATCCCGCTCAAGGACATCATCCGCAAGCACCGCTCGCATGTCGGGCTCGGCGTGGTCAGCCTGGTCGCCGGCTTTCTGATTTCGCCGTCGCTGGTGGCCTGGATGTCGCCCACCATCGCGGGCCTGATTTTCGCCGTGCCGATCTCCTGGGCGAGCGGCATGCTGTCGCTGGGCCTGGCGCTGCGCAACGCCGGCCTCCTGCGCACGCCGGAAGAGACGCATCAGCCGCCGATCGCGCAACGCGCCAACGCGCTCGCCGATCAGCTCGCGGCCGAGAACAACGACGCCATCGACTCGATCCGCGTGCTGCATGCGGACGCCGCGTTCCGCGACGCGCACGCCACGTTCCTGCCGCCCTACAAGAAGCGCCCGAAAGGCGATTTCACCGCCGACCGCGCGATGGCGCAGGCCAAGATCAGCGATGCAGAGACGATCGACGACGCCATCGCCTGGCTGAAGCCGAAGGAGCGGATGGTGGCGCTGCACGACCGCGCGCTGATCGAACTGATCGCGCATCTGCCGCATACGGCCGACGCGCGGCGCTAGTGGGGTCTTACAGCGGCTTCGGCTTCCAAGCGCGCAGCAGCAGCGCGTTGG
>CALMZV010000175.1 GCA_937870755.1 uncultured Methylocystaceae bacterium | reverse complement strand
CTAGTGGGGTCTTACAGCGGCTTCGGCTTCCAAGCGCGCAGCAGCAGCGCGTTGGCCACCACACAGACGCTCGACAGCGCCATCGCGGCGCCGGCCGCGACCGGCGACAGCATTCCCGCCGCCGCCGCCGGAATCATCGCCACGTTGTAGACGAAGGCGAGGAACAGATTCTGGCGGATCTTGCGCGCGCTGGCGCGCGACAGATCGAACAGGGCGACGACCTTTTCCAGATCGTCCGACGGCAGGGCGACGCTGGCGGCTTCCAGCGCGGCCTCGCTGCCGGCGCCCATCGCTATCCCCACATCGGCCTCCGCGAGCGCGGGTGCGTCGTTCACACCGTCGCCGACCATCGCGACGATCGTTCCGCCTTCGCGGCGGCGGGCGATTTCGGCCGCCTTGCCTTCCGGCGGCACCCCGGCGGCGATGGCGAGGCCGCCCAGCCTGTCGGCGACCGCGCGCGCCACGCCCTCGGCATCGCCCGTCAGCATCATCGGCCGCACGCCGCGCGCCTTGAGCGCGGCCACCACGCCCGCCGATTGCGCGCGTGGCGCATCGGCCGCCGCCAGAAAGCCCGCGAGCCGCGGCGCGCCGTCCACATCGCGCGCGACGTAGAACACCGTGCCGCCGGCCTCTTCGAACGGCGCGACGCGGCCGGCAAGGCCTTCGACGTCGACCCCGATCTCGCGCATCAGGCGTGCGTTGCCCGCGCGCACGCGCACGCCCTCGACGGTCGCGTCGAGACCCTTGCCCGGCAGCGCCGCGAAATGATCGAGCGCGCCGAGCGCGACGCCGTCCTGTTCGGCGCGCGCGAGAATGGCGCGGCCCAGCGCATGTTCGCTGCCCTGTTCGGCGGACGCCGCGAGCGCCAGCAGATCGCGCTCGTTTCCTTCGACCGCGACGAGCGCGGAAACGACCGGCCGGCCTTGCGTGAGCGTTCCGGTCTTGTCGAACACGATCGTCTGGATGCGGCGCGCGGTTTCGAGCGCGGCGGCGTCCTTCACCAATATGCCGGCGCGCGCGCCCGCGCCCATGCCGACGGCGACCGCCGCCGGCGTCGCAAGACCCAGCGCGCACGGGCAGGACACGACGAGCACGGAAATGGCGTTGACGAGCGCCATTTCGAATTCGCCGGCCGTCGCGAACCAATATGCAAAGGTCGCGGCCGCGACGACAACCACCGCCGGCACGAAGACGGCCGCGATTCGATCGACCACCTGCTGGATCGGCGCCTTCGACGCCTGCGCGCGTTCGACCAGACGGATGATGCGCGACAGGCGCGAGGCGGAGCCGACGGTCGTGGCGCGCAGCTCCAGCCTGCCGACGCCGTTGACCGAACCGCCGGCGACCGAGGCGCCGACGCCCTTGGCGACGGCGGCGGATTCGCCGGTGATCATCGCCTCGTCGATGTCGCTTGCGCCGGCGACGATGATTCCATCGACGGGAATGCGTTCGCCCGGCCGCACGACGACAATGTCGCCGGTGCGCACGGCGTCGACCTTCTCCTCGCGCTCGGCGCCGTCGCGCCTGATGCGCGCGATGTTGGGCCGCAGCGCTGCAAGCGCGGCGACCGCCCCGCCGGTCGCGCGGCGCGCGCGCGCCTCCAGAAATTTGCCGAGCAGCACGAAGGCGATGACGAGGCTGGCGGCCTCGAAGGTGAGGTGGTGATGGTGGCCGGTCGCAAGGCGCCACAGCGCCAGGCCATAGGCGGCGAAGGTTCCGAGCGAGACGAGCACGTCCATGTTGGCCGCGCCCGCGCGCAACGCCTTGAAGGCGCCGATGTGGAAGCGCGCGCCGGCGACCACGAACACCGGCGTCGCCAGCATGAACTGCATCCATGCCGGCAGAAGCGGCGCGCCCGTCCGCAACTCGTAGGCCATGTTGGCGAGAAACGGCGCCGACAGCGCGAGCGCGCCGATGAGCACGAGAAACTCGCGGCGCTCCGCCGCCGCGCGGTCGCGCCCGGCGCGCCGCTCGTCGCGCGGCGCGGCGTCGAACCCCGTCGTCTCCACCGCCGCGACGAGATCGGCCGGCGTGACGAAACCGGACAGCGCCGTGACTTCCGCCGTCTCGGCCGGCAGGCTGACGGACGCCGACACCACGCCCGGCGCGCCCTTGAGCGCTTTTTCGACGCGCGCGACGCAGGCCGCGCAGGTCATGCCCGCGATGTCGAGCGTGATGTCCTCGCGCGGGACGGAATAGCCGGCGCTCTCAACCGCCTCGGCCAGTCGCGACGCGGACGTGTCTTCCGCGGCATCGACGCGCGCCGCCATCGCGGCGAGATCGACCACGGCGGAGCGCACGCCCGGCACGTTCTTCAGCGCCTTCTCCACCCGCAGCGAGCACGATGCGCAGGTCATGCCGTCGACGGGGAAGACGAACTCTTTCACGGAATGCGCGTTCATGGCTTCGTCTCTTGAATTGCGCCAGATCGCCCATATGGATAGACCTTCCCATGATTGGAAGGTCAAGCGCGAAATGAAGATAGGCCAGGCGGCGCGCCAGTCGGGCGTGAGCCCGAAAATGATCCGCTACTACGAAAGCGTGGGCCTCATGCGGCCCGTGGCGCGCCACGACAACGCCTATCGCGATTATTCGGACCGGGACGTGCACGAACTGCGGTTCATCCGGCATGCGCGGACGCTGGGCTTCTCGGTGGCCGACATCGCCGCCCTGCTCTCGCTGTGGCGCGACACGTCGCGGGAGAGCCACGAGGTGCACCAGATCGCGGCCGGCCATCTGGCGCGGCTCGACCGGCAGATCGCCGATCTGCAGGCGATGGCGGACGCGCTGCGCGAGCTTGTTCGCTGCTGTCACAACGACGCAAGGCCGGATTGCCCCATTCTGACGGGTTTGTCCGGCCCTTCCGCTCTTATGCGCTGAGCGTCATTCCGCCGGCGCCTCGCTGCGCCGTGTTTTCCACAGCGACACCAGCACGCCGCAAGCCAGCAGCGCCAGCGTGACCGACAGCGACACCGTCGGCGGAATCTTCGCCAGGCCCAACCAGTCGGCGACGAAGATTTTCGAGCCGATGAATATCAGCACCGCCGCCAGCGCATATTTGAGATAGTGGAAGCGGTCGACCATGGCGGCGAGCGCGAAATAAAGCGCGCGCAGGCCGAGAATGGCGAATATGTTCGACGTGTAGACGATGAACGGGTCGGTGGTGATGGCGAAAATCGCCGGCACGGAATCGACCGCAAAGACCACGTCGGCCAGTTCGATCATCACCAGCGCGAGAAACAGGGGCGTCGCGAACAGCGCGCTGCGCCCCGTGGCGGACTGCGGCAGGCGCACGAAAAACCGATCGCCGTGCAGTTGGTCGACGACGTTCAGGCGCGCCCGCACGAAGCGCAGAACCGGATTGGCGCCGACATCGCGCGGCTTGTCGCTCGAAAACAGCATCTTCACGCCAGTGGCGATGAGGAAGGCCGCGAACACATACAGCGCCCAGGAGAACCGGTTCACGATGGCCGCGCCCGCGCCGATCATGATCGCGCGCAGGACGATGACGCCGAGCACGCCCCAGAACAGCACGCGATGCTGATACAGGCGCGGCACGGCGAAATAGGCAAAGATCATGGCGATGACGAACACGTTGTCCATCGCCAGCGCCTTCTCGACCGCGAAGCCGGTGAGATAATTGACGCCGCTCTCGCGTCCCAGCGAAAACCACACCCAAGCGCCGAACGCCACGCCGAGCGAGATGTAGACCGCCGACAGCGCCAGGCTCTCCCGCACGCCGATCTCGCGCGCCTTGCGGTGGAACACGCCAAGGTCGAGCGCCAGCAGCGTCGCCACGACGCCGAAGAAGACCAGCCACATCCACAACGGCTTGGTGGCGAAATCGTAAAACAGAAAAGCGGAAAGAAAATCCATGCCGGGCCTCGATTGCAACGAAGCAATCCGACATCGCGGGCTAGCGCCCGCCAGAGGGGCCCGGCTTGCCTGTCCACTAACTAGGGCGAGGCCGGAAATGTTTCAAGCGTGCAACGAAAAACGCGCGGGGGGACCCGCGCGTTCGGTTAACGAAGCCTTTTCGCCGACGCCCGCTCAGCTCTCGCTCAGCGCGCGCCGCGCCATGACGCCGACGAGATGCGCGCGATACTCGGCCGAACCGTGAATGTCGCTCATCATTCCGGCGGCGTCGGCCTTCATGCCCTCCAGCGCCCCGGCGCTGAAATCGGCCTTCAGCTTCGCCTCGGCCTCGCTCCAGCGGAACACGCCGTCGCCGCCGGACCCGGTGACCGCCACCCGCACGCCGTCGGCGCCCTTCACGATGGCGACGCCGACCATCGCGTAGCGCGAGGCGGGATTGGGAAATTTCGCGTAGTGCAGTTTCGCCTTCGGAAACTCCACGGCCGTGATCAGTTCGCCATCCTCGAGCGCGGTCGAGAACAGGCCCGTGAAATAATCGTCGGCGGAAATGCGGCGCGTGTTGGTGACGATGGTCGCCTTCAGCGCCAGGCAGGCGGCGGGATAATCGGCCGTCGGATCGTTGTTGGCGATGGAGCCGCCGATCGTGCCGCGATTGCGCACGGCCGGATCGCCGATCATGCCGGCGAGCTTCTCCAGTCCCGGCACGGCGCGCGCGACGAGCGCGGAGGTCGCCACCTCCACATGGCGCGTCATCGCCTTGACGACGAGCACGTCGCCCTTCTCCTCGACGCCTCGCAATTCCGCAACCTTGCCGAGGTCGACGAGATGGCCCGGCATCGCGAGCCGCTGCTTCATGGTGGGCAGCAGCGTCTGGCCGCCGGCGAGAAACTTGCCCTCGCCGAGCGCGCCGACCGCGTCGGCCACGCTCGTGGCCGCGTGATGGGTGAATTCGTACATTGCAGTCTCCCTATTCCGCAGCCTGACGGGGAACGACGCCCTGCGCGGCGCGCCAGACTTTTTCCGGCGTGGCCGGCATGGAAATGTTCTCGTGGCCGAGCGCATCGGTGATGGCGTTGATGACAGCCGGCGGCGCGGCGATGGCGCCGGCCTCGCCGCAGCCCTTGATGCCGAGCGGATTGGACGGACAGGGCGTGACCGTCATGCCGACGTTGTAGGACGGCAGATTGTCGGCGCGCGGCATGCAGTAGTCCATGTAGCTCGCCGTGACGAGCTGGCCCGCCTCGTCGTAGACAGCGCCTTCGTACAGCGCCTGCCCCACGCCCTGCGCAATGCCGCCGTGCACCTGCCCCTCGACGATCAGCGGATTGATGACCTTTCCGAAATCGTCCACCGCCGTCCAGCGGTCGATCCTCACCACGCCGTCGGCGGGGTCGAACTCCACCTCGCAGATGTGCACGCCCGCGGGGAATGTGAAATTCGTCGGGTCCCAGAACGCGCTTTCCTTCAGGCCCGGCTCCAGTTCCTGACCGGAGAATTTGTGGGCGATATAGGCGTTGAGCGCGATGGTTCCGAAATCGGCCGCCTTGTCGGTGCCCTTCACGGTGAACTTGCCGTCCTTGAACTCGATGTCGGTTTCCGACGCCTCGAGCACGTGGGCGGCGACCTTCTTGGCTTTCGCCTCGATCTTGTCGAGCGCCTTGTAGATGGCCGACATGCCGACCGCGCCGGAACGCGAGCCGTAGGTGCCCATGCCCATCTGCACCTTGTCGGTGTCGCCATGTACGATCGACACATTGTCGATCGGAATGCCGAGCCTGTCGGACACGAGTTGCGCGAACGTGGTTTCGTGCCCCTGCCCGTGCGAGTGCGAGCCGGTGAGTATCTCCACCGTGCCGATGGGATTGACGCGCACTTCCGCCGATTCCCACAGGCCGACGCCGGCGCCGAGCGAGCCGACGGCCGCCGAGGGCGCGATGCCGCAGGCCTCGATATAGGCCGAATAGCCCAGGCCGCGCAGCTTGCCCTTCGCGGCGCTCGCCGCCTTGCGGGCGCCGAAGCCTTTCACGTCGTGCATCTCCTGCGCCTTCTTCAGCGACGCCTCGTAGTCGCCGGCGTCGTAGGCCATGATCACCGGCGTCTGATGCGGGAAGGTTCGCACGAAATTGGCGCGACGGAACTCCGCCGGGTCCATGCGCAATTCGCGCGCGGCGACCTCCACCAGCCGTTCGACGACGAAGGTGGCCTCCGGCCGGCCCGCGCCGCGATAGGCGTCGACCGGCGCGGTGTTGGTGTACCAGGCGTCCACCTGCGCGTAGATCGCGGGTATGTCGTACTGGCCCGACAGCAGCGGCGCATAAAGATAGGTCGGCACGGACGAGGCGAAGGTCGACAGATAGGCGCCGAGATTGGCGTCCGTATGCACGCGCAGACCGATGATCCTGTTGTTGTCGCCGATCGCCAGTTCCGCATGCGTGACGTGGTCGCGCCCGTGCGCGTCGCACAGGAACGCCTCCGTCCGGTCGCAGGTCCATTTCACCGGGCGGCCGACCTTCCTGGACGCCCACACGCAGACCGTCTCCTCCGCGTATATGAAGATCTTGGAGCCAAAGCCGCCGCCGACGTCCGGCGCCACCACGCGCAGCTTGTGCTCGGGCGCGATGCCGATGAAGGCCGACAGAACCAGCCGTGCGACATGCGGGTTCTGGCTGGTGGTGTAGAGGGTGAAGGAATCCGAACCGAAATCATACTCGCCGACCGCCGCGCGCGGCTCCATCGGGTTGGGGGCGAGACGATTGTTGACGATTTCGAGTTTCGTCACATGTCTGGCGCGCGCGAAGGCGGCGTCGGTCGCGGCCTTGTCGCCGAGATGCCAGTCGAACACGGCGTTGTTCGGCGCGGCTTCGTGAATTTGCGGCGCGCCGGATTTCCTGGCAGCCGCGATGTCGGCGGCCGCCGGCAGCACCTCGTAATCGACCGCGACTTTCTCCGCGCCGTCGCGCGCGGCCGCGAGCGTTTCGGCGATCACCACCGCCACATGGTCGCCGACATAGCGCACCTTGCCCTGCGCGAGCGCGGGATGGGGGCCGGCGCGCATGGGCGAGCCATCCTTGTTGAAGATCGCCCAGCCGCAGATGAGGCCGCCCACCTTGTCGGCCGCGATGTCGTCGCCCGTCAGCACGCTCAGCACGCCGGGGTGGGCGAGCGCGGCGCTGGCGTCGATCCCGCGGATGTTGGCGTGGGCGTGGGGCGAACGCACGAAGAAGGCGTAGGCCTGGCCCGGACGATTGATGTCGTCCACATAGCGGCCGCGGCCAGTGACGAAACGGAAATCCTCCTTGCGGCGCACCGGGGCGCCGATACCTGTCGCGGTCATCACTCTCTCCCCAGAGTTTCGTCGACCGGCGCATCCGCGCCGTCGCATGTCGCGCTATTCCGCAGCCGCTTTCGCAGGCATGTTCGCGGCGCCGGCGGCCACCGCCTTCACGATGTTGTGATAGCCGGTGCAACGGCAGATGTTGCCTTCCAGCTCGTGGCGGATGGTCGTCTCGTCCAGCCTGTTTCCCTTGCGGTTCACCATGTCGACGGCGGTCATGATCATGCCCGGCGTGCAGAAGCCGCATTGCAGGCCGTGGTTGTCGCGGAACGCCTCCTGCATGGGATGGAGCCTGTCGCCCTGCGCAAGACCTTCGATGGTCGTCACATGCGCGCCTTCGCAGGAGACCGCGAGCGTCGTGCAGGACTTGATCGCGGCCCCGTCGACGTGCACGACGCAGGCGCCGCACTGGCTCGTGTCGCAGCCGACATGCGTGCCCGTCAGCCGCAGCGTTTCGCGCAGGAAATGCACGAGCAGCGTGCGCGGCTCCACCTCGCCCGAAACGGGCTTGCCGTTCACCACCATACTCACCTTGGCCATGCCGTCCTCCCTATTCCCGATCCGCCTTGCCCGCGCCGAACAGACGGCCGATGAAACCCTTCTTCTCGCCCTGCGGCGCATCGGCCGGCGGCTCGACGGCCGCAACCGGCGCCGGCCCGGCCACGGCGGCCGCGAAATTGGTGAAGAACTGATCGGCGAGTTTCTTGGCCACGCCGTCGATCAGCCGCGCGCCGAGCTGCGCAATCTTGCCGCCGACCTGCGCCTCGACATCGTAGATCAGTCTGGTGCCGGCGTCGGCTTCGGCAAGCGTGACGCGCGCGCCGCCCTTGGCGAAACCGGCGATGCCGCCGTCGCCCTCGCCCTGAATGCGATAGCCGTTGGGCGGATCGAGATCCGCCAGTTCCACGCGACCCTTGAAGGTCGCCGACACGGGGCCGATCTTGTTCTTCGCGACCGCCTGAAAGCTGGTGTCCGACGTCTTCTCGAGGCTTTCGCAACCCGGAATGCAGGCCTTGAGAACCTCCGGATCGTTCAGCTTTTCCCAGACGATCTCGCGGCTGGCCGGCAGTTCCACCTCGCCCTGCATCTTCATGGCCATAGAGGCGGCGCTCCAGATTTATTGCAGCGCAATGCGCCGCAGCCGGGTTGTCATCGAGACAGCAAACCGTGGAACACGATCGACCGCCATTATCTTTTCTGATGATCGACCGGTATCGAAACCCGTCCCGCGACAGCGGTCAAGTTCGGTCTTCGTCCGGTATGTTTTCGAGGTCGGCGAGCCAGACGGCCGCGCTCGAATCGGACGGCGCGCGCCAGTCGCCGCGCGGCGACAGCGAACCGCCGGACGAAACTTTCGGGCCGTTGGGCAGCGCTGAGCGTTTGAACTGGCTGGTCTCGAAGAAGCGCCGCACGAATACGCCAAGCCATTTCCGAATCGTCGCCAGATCGTAGGCGACCTTCGCGCGCGCCGCGATATGCGGCGGCCAGGCGCCGGCGTCCGCATCCTTCCAGGCGCGCCACGCCAGGAACGCGACCTTCGACGGCGAAAAGCCGAAGCGGGTGATGTAGTAGAGATTGAAATCCTGCAACGCGTAGGGACCGACGAAATCCTCGGTGCGCTGGGCGGGCGCGTCGCCGTCGCCGCCCGGGACGAGTTCGGGCGAGATTTCCGTCTCCACGATCGTCGTCAGCACCGGCGCGACATCGGCGCCGAACCTCTTGTCGGCGGCGCACCAGCGGATGAGATGCTGGATCAGCGTCTTCGGCACCGAAGCGTTCGGGTTGTAATGCGACATGTGATCGCCGACGCCGTAGGTGCACCAGCCGAGCGCCAGCTCCGAGAGATCGCCGGTGCCCACGACGATGGCGTTGTGTCTGTTGGCCAGGCGGAACAGCAGCGAGGTGCGCGCGCCGGCCTGCACGTTCTCGAACGTGATGTCGTAGACCGGCTCGCCTTTGGCCGCCGGATGGCCGATGTCCTCCAGCATGCGGCGGCAGGCGGGCGTCATGTCGATTTCCTGCGCGCTCACGCCGAGCGCCTTCATCAGCGCCCAGGCGCTCGACTTCGTCTTCGCCGAGGTCGCGAAGGCCGGCAGCGTGTAGGCGAGAATGTTGCTGCGCGGCAGTTTGAGCTGATCGAACGCGGTGCAGGCGACCAGCAGCGCCTGCGTGGAATCGAGCCCGCCCGAAACGCCGATGACGATTTTCTCGATCCTGGCGCTTTCGAGCCGCTTGCGCAGGCCGTGCGCCTGAATGTTGAAGGCCTCGTAACAGAGTTCGGCGAGCCGCGCGTCGTCGTTGGGCACGAAGGGAAAACGGTCGGTCGTGCGCAGAAAGCCGATGTCGCGATCGAGCGGCGGCGCCAGCGTGAAGGAGATCGTGCGAAAATCGTCCGCGCCTTCCAGGTCGGCGCAATCGCCGAACGTTCCCTGCCGCATGCGTTCGGCGATCATGCAACCGAGATCGACGTCGGCGGCCACGAGCTGGGCTTCTTCCGCAAAACGCGGCGCCTCCGCCAGTTTCTCGCCGTTTTCATAGATCGACGCCTGCCCGTCCCACGCCAGATCGGTGGTCGATTCGCCTGGGCCCGCGGCCGAATAGAGATAGGCCGCCAGACAGCGCCCCGAATGCGCCCTGCACAGGAGGTCGCGATAATCGGCCTTGCCGACGATGGCGTTGGAGGCCGACAGGTTGGCGACGATGGTCGCGCCCGCCATCGTCGCGCGCGCGGACGGGGGTATGGGCGTCCACACGTCCTCGCAGATTTCGACCGCGAGCGCGAAATGCGGCAGGTCCTGCGCCTTGAACAAGACGTCCGTTCCGAACGGCGCGCTCGTTCCGGCGATGTCGATGAACTCGCCGCGCACGAAGGCGCCGGACGCGAAGTGCCGGCGCTCGTAGAATTCGCGATAGTTCGGCAGATAGGTTTTCGGCACGACGCCGAGAAGGGCGCCGCGATGGACGACGAAGGCGCAGTTGTAGAGCCTTCCGCGCCAGCGCGCCGGGCCGCCGGCGACGATGACAGGCATGAGAGCGCGGCTTTCGGCGATCAGTTGCGCGAGCGCCGCCTCCACGCCGTCCAGCAGCGGCGCCTGCATCAGCAGATCGTCGATGGCGTAGGCGGACAGGCCGAGTTCGGGCAGCACGAGCAGCGCCGCCGATTGCGCATGCGCGACACGCGCCATCTCCAGCGTCCGCGCCAGGTTGAAGGCGGGGTCGGCGACGAGAACGCGCGGGGCGGCGACGCAGGCGCGCACGAACCCGTGCGCGTAGACGGAATGGAACGAGGCGGTCATCGTCGCCACAATAGCGCGTTTTGGGCCGCCGCACAGGCTCGTTCGGCGGGTATGATCAACGCGCGCGGCGACCGGGCCTCAGGCGGGAATGGCCTTGCGCGCGCGCTGGATCGCATCCCAGGCGGCGCGCGGGCTGTCCACGAAGGTCATGAGGTTGAGGTCCTCCGGCACGATCATGCCTTCGGCCACCAGCAGGTCGAAATCGATCAGCGCGCGCCAATAGGCCTCGTCGTAGAGGACGATGGGCGTGTCGTGGCCCTTGCCGGTCTGGCGCAGGGTGACGATCTCGAACAGTTCGTCGAGCGTGCCGAACCCGCCGGGAAAAGCGACCAGCGCGTTGGCGCGCATCGCCAGATGCATCTTGCGCATCGCGAAATAATGGAAATTGAAGGTCAGGCCGGGCGTCGTATAGGGGTTGGGCTCCTGCTCGTGCGGCAGCGTGATGTTGAAGCCGATGGTCGGCGCCCCGGCCTCCTGCGCGCCGCGATTGGCGGCCTCCATCAGCCCCGGCCCGCCGCCGGTCGCGATGACGTTCTCGCGCACGCCGCCGTCCAGCACGAACTTCGCGCCGCCCTCCACCGAAACGATTCGGCCGAACTCGCGCGCCGCCGCATACCACGCCGCGTGGCGCGGCGGGCCGTCCTCGCGCACGCGCGCCGAGCCGAACACGACGACGGTGGAGACGATGCGAAAATTGCGGAGCGCCTCCTCCGCCTTGGCGTATTCGAGCTGAAAACGCAGGCCGCGCTGGGAGTCGGACAACAGAAAATCCTGATCCATCGCCGCCACGCGGTAGGAGGGCGAATTCTTCTGCGGCTCGCTGGACGGGCGTAGGGTCATGAATCGGTCTCGCATTGCGCGTTCATACGGGCGAGAGTAACCGAACCTGCGTTCAATGCGAGCGGTCCCATGCGCCAGGCCTCCACTGTCCTCACCTTCGCCACGCACGGCCGGGGCCTCCTCGACATCACGCGCGAGGTCTGCCGGTTCGTGGAGGCGCAGGGCGTGCGCGAGGGTCTCGCGACCGTCTTCTGCCGGCACACGTCGGCCTCGCTGCTCGTTCAGGAAAACGCCGATCCCAGCGTGCAGCGCGACCTGTTGCGTTATTTCGAGACGATCGCGCCCGAGAGCGGGACATACGAACACGACGAGGAAGGCGCAGACGACATGCCCGCGCATCTGCGCGCCGCCCTCACCCAGACGCACCTCTCGATCCCGGTGCTCGCGGGACGACCCGCGCTCGGCGTGTGGCAGGCCATATACCTGTTCGAACATCGCCGCCGCCCGCACAGGCGGGAAATCGTCCTGCACGTCCTGGGCGCATAAACTATCGGGCTCGCGCCTTGTTGCTCCGTGGCGCGCATCGTGCATCATTTCCGCAATCGGGAGCGGGCGGCCTGAACGCAGGCCGCCGGTGGGGAGGGGCGATTCGATGATGAAGCTGCGCTATTCGCCGACCTCGCCATTCGTGCGCAAGGTGCTGGTGTTCGCCGACGAGGTGGGCGTGGTGGACCGCATCGATCGCGTGAACACGGACGTGTGGTCGACCAGCACCGATATCTTCAAGGACAATCCGCTGGGCAAGGTGCCCGCGCTCGTCACCAACGACGGCGTTTTCGTCGGCTCGTTCGCGTGCTGCGACTATCTCGACCGGCAGAACGGCGCGCGGCGGCTCATTCCCGACACCGGGGCGGCGCGCTGGCGCGCGATGCAGGTTCACGGCCTCGCCGACGGCGCGATGGAGGCGGCGGTGGCCTATGTGATCGAGGCGCTGCGTCGCCCGCAGGACTATGTCTACCAGGGCAATCTCGACCGGCAGCTCGACAAGATCGCGCGCGCGGCGGACGCGCTGGAGGCGCGCGCGGGCGATTTGGCGGAGGTCGATCTCGGATCCGTGACGACCGCCTGCACGCTCGGCTATCTCGATCTGCGCTTCAAGGAAAAATTCGACTGGCGCGCGCGCGCGCCGAAACTGGCGGCCTTCTACGCGCAATTCGCCAAGCGGCCCTCGATGCAGAAGACCGCGCCGCCGCCTTCGTGAGGCTGCGCGCGCGTTCGCGAGTTTACGCGCGGGGCGGCCGGGCGCGCAGGCGCGCGAGCACGTCGTTGAGATCGCGCACGACGGCGACGCACAGTTCGTGCATTTCGCCGGTCGCCGGCAGCACGTCCGGCGCCATGATGGTCGGCATGCCGGCGGCGGCGGCGGCGCGCACGCCGTTGTAGGAATCCTCCAGCGCCAGGCAGTCGCGCGGGGCGACGCCAAGCCGCGCGGCCGCCTCCAGATAGGCGTCCGGCGCGGGTTTCTTGCGCGCATAATCCTCCTTGGCGACCACTGTCTGAAACCGCGAAAGCAGTCCGAGCGGCGCGCAGTATTTCTCCACCGCCGCGCGCGCGGCGGAGGTGGCGATGGCGCGCGGAATGTCGCGGTCCTCGAGCCACGCCAGCAGTTCCAGCGCGCCGGGCATCGGCGCCAACTCCTCCATGCGCGCCTCGACGCATGTGCGGTATGTCCGCCAGAACTGCGGCGGCAGATCCTCGGCCAGATGCTTTTCCAGCGCGCTGCGCGCATCGGCGCTCGCGCCGCCGACGAAGGCGACGAACAGATCGAGGCGCACGGGAGCGCCAAGCGCGCGCGCGCAATCCTCCACCGCCCGAATGCGCAGGGATTCGGTGTTGACCAGCAGTCCGTCCATGTCGAACACGACCGCGCGCGGCCGCAGGCGCATCTCGCTCATCAATGGAGAATCTGGCTGAGGAAGAGCCTGGTGCGCTCATGGCGCGGGCGCGCGAAAAACTCCTCCGGCGTGTTGATCTCCACGATCTCGCCGTTGTCCATGAAGATCACGCGATCGGCGACCTGGCGCGCGAACCCCATCTCGTGCGTGACGACGAGCATGGTCATGCCCTCGTGTGCGAGCGAGACCATCGTCTCGAGCACTTCCTTCACCATTTCCGGGTCGAGCGCGGAGGTCGGCTCGTCGAACAGCATGATCTTCGGGTTCATGCAGAGAGCGCGCGCGATCGCCACCCGCTGCTGCTGGCCGCCCGACAACTGGCCGGGATACTTGCCGGCCTGCTCGGGAATGCGCACGCGCTCCAGATATTTCATCGCCAGCGCATCGGCGTCCGCCTTGCGCATCTTGCGCACCCAGATGGGCGCGAGCGTGCAGTTCTCCAGAATGGTGAGATGCGGAAACAGGTTGAAGTGCTGGAACACCATGCCGACCTCGCGCCGCACCTCGTCGATTCGCTTGAGATCGCCGGTCAGTTCCACGCCGTCGACCACGATCTGGCCCTGCTGATGCTCCTCCAGCCGGTTGATGCAGCGGATCATGGTCGACTTGCCGGAACCGGACGGGCCGCAGACGACGATGCGCTCCTTGCGCGCGACATCCAGATTGATGTTTTTCAAAACCTGAAAAGACCCATACCATTTGCTCACGCCGACGAGACGGATCGCCGGCTGTCCGGCGGCCGACGAAGTCGCTGCGAATGTCCCTTCAGGAGAGGCGGTCACGGATGGAGTTCCTGCGCGGCGGTAGGCATTCATGAACATGTCACGCCCTCTCGAACCTGGCCAGAGCGCGGTCGCGCCCGATTCGCGCCAGTCGTGGATGCGGCTCGCCATCTGCATCGCGCTGTGCGCCATCGGCGGCGTGGGCATGTGGTCGCCCGTCGTGGCGCTGCCGACCGTGCAGGCGGACTTCGGCGTGGCGCGCGCGTGGGCCTCCACGCCGTTCACGGTCGGCATGCTCGTGTTCGGCCTGGGCGGCATGTGGATGGGGCGCTGGGCGGACCGGGCGGGCGTGGCCAAGCCCGCCATCCTCGGCGGCGTGCTGGTGGGGCTCGGCTATATCGCCTCGGCGTTTGCGCCCAACATCGTCGCATTCACCTTCGCGCAGGGCGTCATCGTCGCGTTCGGCGCGTCGGCCACGTTCGGCCCGCTGGTGGCCGATATCTCGCACTGGTTCGAACGACGGCGCGGCCTGGCGGTGGGTCTGTGCGCGGCCGGCAATTACGTCGCCGGCGCGGTCTGGCCGCCGATCGTCCAGCATTTCATCGCCGCCGACGGCTGGCGCGCGACGCAGGCGGGCGTGGGCGCGTTCTGTCTGGTCGCCATTCCCGCCCTCGCGCTGCTGTTGCGCCGGCAGTCCGGCGCGCCGCACACGCATGCGCCGCAGATCGCGCTCGACCAGCCGCCCGTGCCGGACGGCATGAGCCGGCGCGCGGTGGAAGCGCTGCTGCTGGCGGCGGGGGTCGCCTGCTGCATCGCCATGGCCATGCCGCAGGCTCATATCGTCGCCTATTGCGCGGACCTCGGCTACGGGCCGGCGCGCGGCGCGGAAATGCTGGCGTTGATGATGGGGCTGGGCATTTTCAGCCGCGTCGGCTCCGGGTTCCTCGCCGACCGGATCGGCGGCGTGGCCACGCTGCTCGTCGGCTCGTTCCTGCAGGGCCTGGCGCTGCTGCTCTATCTGATGTTCGACGGCCTCGTCGCGCTCTATGTCGTCTCGGGGCTGTTCGGGCTGTTTCAGGGCGGCATCACGCCCAGCTACGCGATCGTCGTGCGCGAGAGTTTCTCGCCGCGCGAGGCCGGCGAGCGGGTCGGCCGGGTGTTCATGGCGACGCTCGTCGGCATGGCGCTCGGCGGCTGGGCGTCCGGCGCCATTTTCGACCTCACCGGCTCCTACCGACTCGCCTTCCTCAACGGGCTGGTCTGGAATCTGGTGAACGTGGCGCTGATCGCCTTCCTGCTGACCCGGCGCTGGCGGGCGGGCGGTCAGGCGGCTTCATCCTCCGGAACGGTGGCCGCATGAGGGGGATTATTGCTCGCCGGCAATAATCTCTTTCCCAAATCGGCAATTATCATTTCTGGGAGCTTGTTCTACCTATTCGACAACGCCGGGCCACCGGCCAGATTGAAAGGACAGGACAATGAACGCCTCCAAGCTCGCTCTCGCCGCCGCTCTTCTCGCCAGCGTCGCCGGTCTTTCCGTCGCCTCCGCTCGCCCCGAAGGGACCGCCAGCGCGGTCGTCGCCTCCTACGGCCAGCCGGAAGGCTCCGCCAATGCGGTGGTGGCCTCCTACGGCCAGCCGGAAGGTTCGGCCAATGCCGTGGTCGCCTCCTACGGCCAGCCGGAAGGTTCGGCCAACGCCGTGGTCGCCTCCTACGGCCAGCCGGAAGGTTCGGCCAA
>CALMZV010000174.1 GCA_937870755.1 uncultured Methylocystaceae bacterium | reverse complement strand
TTATCGACGTGACGCTCGCCGCGCTGTTTTGGGCATGGGGCGCGGATGACGACATCATCGCGCGGCTGGTCAAGAAGACGCTGTTCATCGGCGTCTTCGCCTACATCATTTCCAACTGGAATAATCTCGCCCAGATCGTGTTCGACAGCTTTGCCGGGCTGGGTTTGATGGCGTCGGGGACCAGCTTTTCTGTCACCGATCTGATGCGGCCGGGCCGCGTGGCGCAGACCGGCCTCGACGCCGGCCGCCCGCTGCTCGACTCCATTTCCGACCTGATGGGCTGGATCGCGTTCTTCGAGAACTTCATCCAGATCGCGTGCCTGCTGTTCGCATGGGCGCTGGTGGTGCTGGCCTTCTTCATCCTCGCCATCCAGCTTTTCGTGACGCTGATCGAGTTCAAGCTGACCACACTCGCCGGCTTCGTGCTGATCCCCTTCGGCCTGTTCGGCAAGACCGCCTTCATGGCCGAGCAGGTGCTTGGCAACGTGGTGTCGTCCGGCATCAAGGTTCTGGTGCTCGCCGTCATCATCGGCATCGGCAGCACCTTGTTTTCCCAGTTCACGGCCGGTTTCGGCGGGGCGACCCCGACCATCGACGACGCCATGGCGATTGTGCTCGCCGCGCTGTCGCTGCTCGGCCTCGGCATCTTCGGCCCCGGCATCGCCAACGGCATCGTCTCTGGCGGCCCGCAGCTCGGCGCGGGCGCGGCCGTGGGAACCGGCCTTGCGGTCGCAGGTGCAGGTGTCGCCGCTGGCGGCGGGGCTATGCTTGCGGCCAAGGGCGGTGCTGCCGCCCTCTCCGGTGGGGCCGCGGCCGTCCGCGGCGGTGCGACCGCCGCGGGCGCGGCAACCGCAGCCTATAGCGTCGGCGCGCTCGGCCAGTCCGGCGCGGTCGGTGTTGCTTCCGGCCTTGGTGGTGTTGCCCGCGCCGCAGGCTCGGCCGCCGTCTCTCCCTTGAAGCGCGCCGTCTCGAAAGCCACCGAGAGCGTCAAGTCCAGCTTTTCCGGTGGCGCACGCGCCGCCTTCGGTGTGACCGGCGGCTCATCCACCGCAGGCACGGTCGGCGGCGCGAGCGCCGATCCCACCGCAGCAGCATCCGGCCCGGCCGGCAGCCCGCCCGCATGGGCGCAACGGATGCGGCGCTCGCAGGCCATGAACCACGGCACGACCATGGCCGCCCATGCGGTGCGCTCCGGCGACAGCCACGGCTCCGGTTCCTCCATCAACCTTTCCGAAAGTGACCGCTCATGAGCATCTTCAAACGACCATCGACCCATTACGGCAAATCGCCGGAACCAGAGACACCCTATCAGAAGGCCGCGCAGGCATGGGACGAGCGTATCGGCTCGGCCCGCGTGCAGGCGAGGAACTGGCGGCTCATGGCCTTCGGCTCCCTGATCCTTTCGGCCGGCTTCGCCTCGGCGCTGGTGTGGCAGTCCGCGCGCGGGACCGTGGTGCCTTGGGTGGTGCAGGTCGATAATCTCGGTCAGGCGCAAACCGTCGCGCCGGCTGCCGCCGACTATCGCCCGACCGATCCGCAGATCGCTTTTCATCTCGGCCGCTTCATCGAGCAGGTCCGCGCGATCCCGGCCGACGCGATCATCGTGCGCCAGAACTGGCTTCGGGCGTATGAGTGGACCACGGATCGCGGCGCGGCGGCATTGAACGACTACGCCCGCGCCAATGACCCCTTCACGAAGGTCGGCCGCCAGCAGGTCGCCGTCGAGGTGTCCAGCGTCATCCGGGCCTCGCCCAACAGCTTCCGCGTCGCGTGGACGGAAAGGCACTTCGAGAACGGCCAACTTTCCACCACCGAACGATGGACCGCAATCCTGACCATCGTGATCCAGCCACCGCGCAATGCCGAGCGGCTGCGCGCCAATCCGCTGGGTATTTACGTCAATGCAATTTCGTGGTCGCGGGAGATGAGCCAATGAGGACGATCACCCGCACCCCTACAATCGCGGCCGTGCTGCTTTCGGCTACTATGCTCGCAGGCTGCGCCACCAACCGGACGCCGCAATTCAGCTACGACGCCAGCGTGCCGCCGCTGCCGACCGTGCAGGCGGCGGCAACCGACAACACGCCCCGGCCGCTGCATGTGCCCCCGGCATGGACCGTCGCACGCGGCGGCACTCCTGCCGGCACGCCGACCGGCCGTGTCGAGAACGCCAACGCCGCCGCCCGCGTCGAACCGCGCCGGGAAGGTTACTACAACGCGATCCAGATTTATCCGTGGTCGGAAGGCGCGCTCTATCAGGTCTATGCCGCAGTCGGGCAGATCACGACCATTGCGCTGGAGCCGGGCGAGAGCCTGACCGGCGCGGGGCCGATCGCGGCCGGCGACACCGCCCGCTGGATCATCGGCGACACCGAGAGCGGCAGCGGTGCGAACCGCCGCGTCCATATCCTCGTGAAACCGACGCGACCTGACATTTCCACCAACCTTGTCGTCACCACCGACCGGCGCACCTACATGATCGAGTTGCGCGCGCGGGAATCACTCTACATGCCGGCCGTCGCATGGGCCTATCCCGCACCGCCTGCCGGCCAGCGTCACACCGTTCCAGCCGCACCGATCATCCCGGCCGAGGCTGCGCGGAACTACCGCTATGCATTGCACGTGCAGGGCGACAACCCGCCATGGCGGCCGGCTTCCGTGTTCGACGATGGCCGGCGCGTCTATGTCGTCTTCCCGGCCGGGATCGTGCAGGGCGAGATGCCGCCGATCTTCGTGCTCGGCTCCGATGGCGAGCCGCAGATCGTCAATTCCCGCATCCACCAGAACATCCTGATCGTGGACCGCCTGTTCGGCGCGGCCGAGCTGCGCCTTGGCAGCGGCAACCGCCAGCAGGTCGTCAGGATCGTCCGCACCAACCAGACGCAGGCCGCAGCAGAATCAGCCAGCACGACTACGGGAGGATCGTCCTCATGAGCGATACCGATACCGCCACCCCCATGCGCCTGCGCGCCGAACCGCCGCGCGTCACCCGCCTGTCCCGCAAGATGCTGGCAGGCGTCGGCGCTGTCGCCTTGCTCGGTATTGGCGGTGCGCTGATCTACGCGCTCCAGACCCGCGATGCAGGACCGGGCGGCGACGAACTCTACTCGACCGAGAACCGCCCCACGGCGGACGGCTTGTCCGGCCTGCCGCGCGACTACACCGGCCCCGTCTTGGGGCCTGCGTTGCCGGGCGACCTCGGCCGACCGATCCTCGATGCGCAGAACCGGGGGCAGCCCGTTGTGACGCCGGCCATCACGACACCCGCCGTCGATCCCGAGGAAGAACGCCGCCGCGCCGAGGAAGAAGCCGCGCGCTTGAGCAACGTCTTTTTCCAGTCCGGCCCGCGCACGGGAGCGCCGGCAGGAACGGCCATGCCCGGCCTTGCCGGTCTTGGCCTTGGTGGACAGCCTGCGACGCAGGACCGGCACGCGGCGTTCCTCAATGGACCCGTGGACCGGCAGACGGTTGCGCCGGATCGTGTCACGCCGCCGGCATCGCCCTACATCCTTCAGGCCGGGGCCGTGATCCCGGCCGCGCTCATCACCGGCATCCGTTCCGACCTTCCGGGCCAGATCACCGCACAGGTGACGGAGAACGTCTATGACAGCCCGACCGGCTCGCTGCTCCTGATCTCGCAGGGGACGCGCATCATCGGCCAATATGATGACGGCGTGACCTTCGGCCAGCGCCGCGTGTTGCTAGTGTGGACTCGTCTGATCCTGCCCGGAGGCCGTTCCATCGTTCTGGAGCGCCTGCCGGGCGCGGATGCCAGCGGCTACGCCGGGCTTGAGGATGGCGTCGATTATCATTGGTGGGATCTGATGAAGTCCGCAGGACTGTCCACGCTGCTCGCGGTCGGCACGGAGCTGGCGACCAGCGACGAGGACCGGCTTGTTCGAGCTATCCGCGACGGGGCGCAGGATACCGTCAATCAGGCGGGCCAGCAGATCGTGCAGCGCCAGTTGCAGGTTGCGCCGACTCTCACCATCCGGCCCGGCTTCCCGGTCAGGATCATCGTCACCCGCGACCTTGTATTTGAGCCGGCAGGAGGTTGACCATGACCAAGCTGAAACTCGGCCCGCTTCCCGACGACAAGCCCGTGAAGGTGACGGTGGAGCTACCCGCGCCGCTTCACCGCGATCTGACCGCCTATGCCGAGGTGCTGGCTCGCGAGAGCGGCCAGCCCGTCGCCGATCCCGTCAGGCTGATCGTGCCAATGCTGGAGCGATTCATCGCCACGGATCGCGGCTTCGCAAAGGCACGGCGAGCCGCAAGCTAAGTTCCATCCTGACATCGGGGGGGGGCCGCCAGCGCATAGGCGCAAATGCGGCACGCTACAGGCCGCCGACTGCCCTCCATGGTTCGCTTGTTCCGGGGTTTTGATGCCCCGGAATCCACCAGAACCAAGGAGGATTCCATGTGCGCAGAGCGCCGCCGCGCCCGCAAAGGGCGACAACGACAGCCGGTCCCCGAGGCACTTCCCGACGATCTTTTCGACTATGCCGATGAACCCACGCCGGACGGCAGGGAGCGCCGCCGGTCGCCGCTTCGCATCGTCGATGTGGAGTCGCTGCCGGTCTTCGACGACTGGCCCGAGAAGGTGCCGATCACCGAGGAAGAACTGCAAATCTTCGAGCGGTATTTCGGCGACGTGCTCGACCGGCTGTTCGGCCCAATCGACGATCCTGACAATCAGGGCTTGCAATCGTTATCTTCCGATGATAACAGTAAGTCATGAGCGAGGATCGTGACCCGAGCCTCGACACGCTTCTCGACCTCGACGGTCAGGTGCTCGTTGTCGATCCCGAGGGCGGCCATTGGGTGAAGTTCGTCGTCACCCGCGTTCCGGCCTCGCCGGAAAAGCCGCACGGCCTCGATTATTCGCTCACGCTTCACGGGCCTTCGGGCGAACGGCTGGTCGGCTTCGACAACGCCCATCCGGTCGGCCGGGGCAGACGCGGCGAGCCGATGGACCATCGGCATCGCCTCCAGACCGTGAAGCCCTACGCCTATGAGGATGCGGCTACGTTGCTGGCCGACTTCTGGCAGGCGGTTGACGCGGTTTTGAAGGAGCGAGGTGCCCTATGACCACATTGAAAGTCGGGATTGCCGACTATGAAGAAATGAAGGCCCGCACCATGCGGATTGCCAAGGGCGAGGAAAAGCCCGCGCCCGGCGACCCGAAGGTGTGGTTCACCTCGACCGAATCCTTCGCCAAGGTGCTGTCGGCCGGGAACCGCGAGTTGCTTCGCGTCATCGCCGAGAAGGCCCCGGCATCGCTGGAAGAACTGGCGGAAATCACCGGCCGGGCCGGCTCCAATCTGTCACGCACCCTGAAAACCATGGAGAGCTACGGCCTCGTTCGGTTTGAGCCGGGCCACGGCCGCAAGCTCGCGCCCAAGGTGGTGCATGATCGCGTGGAACTGGCGTTGCCCCTGATCGACCGTCCAAAGCCGAGGAAGGCTATGGGAGATCGGCCATGAACATGCACAGCCCAACCATGACCGCTCGCGCCGCCCTCTACCTGCGCGTCTCGACTGCCCGGCAGGCCGAGCATGACATTTCCATTCCCGACCAAAAGCGGCAGGGCGAAGCCTATTGCGAACAACGCGGCTATCAGCTCGTTGAAACCTATGTCGAGCCGGGCGCAACCGCCACCAACGACAAGCGCCCCGAGTTCCAGCGCATGATCGAAGCGGGCACATCGAAGCCTGCTCCCTTCGATATTGTCGTGGTCCATTCGTTCAGCCGGTTCTTCCGCGATCACTTCGAGATGGAGTTCTACGTTCGCAAACTGGCGAAGAACGGCGTCAAGCTGGTGTCGATCACGCAGGAGATGGGCGACGATCCCATGCACCAGATGATGCGGCAGATCATGGCGCTGTTCGACGAATACCAGTCCAAGGAGAACGCCAAGCACGTCCTGCGCGCCATGAACGAGAACGCCCGGCAAGGCTTCTGGAATGGCGCACGGCCGCCTATCGGCTACCGTATTGTCGCAGCCGAACAGCGCGGATCGAAGATCAAGAAGAAACTGGAGATCGACCCGCTGCACGCCGACACCGTGCGGCTGATCTATCGCCTGTTTCTGGAAGGCGACGGCACGCGCGGCGCGATGGGCGTCAAGGCCATCGCCACCTATCTCAATGAGCGCCGTTTCTTCACCCGCGATGGCGGACGATGGGGGCTAGCGCAAATCCACGCTATCCTGACCCGGACCACCTACATCGGCGAACACAGGTTCAACACGCGCTCGCATAAAAACCGGGAGAAGAAGCCGGAGAGCGAGGTCGCCATCATGGCGGTGCCGCCCCTGATCGAGCGCGAGGTTTACGATGCGGTGCAAGCCCGCCTGAAATCCCGCAACCCCATGGTGACTCCCGCCCGCGTCTCGAGCGGCCCGACGCTGCTCACCGGCATTTGCTTCTGCACCAAATGCGGGGGCGCGATGACGCTGCGCACCGGCCGGGGCAGCGCAGGGCAGACATATCGCTACTACACCTGCTCGACCAAGGCGCGGCAGGGCAAGACCGGCTGCAAGGGCCGCACGATCCCGATGGACAAGCTCGACCACCTTGTCGCCGATCATATCGGGGATCGGCTGCTCCAGCCCAAGCGGCTGGAAGCCGTGCTCGCCAGCGTCATCGACCGGCGGCAGGAGCGAGCCGAGCGCCGCCGCGAGCATCTTGCCGAGCTGAACCGGCGAATCACGGACGCCGACCAGCGGCTCGGACGTCTCTTTGACGCCATCGAAGCAGGCATGGTGGACAAGGACGACGCCATGGCGAAAGAGCGCATGGCGAGCCTCAAGGCGTTGCGGGATCAAGCCGCCGCTGATGCCGAGCGCACGCAACTCGCGCTCGACAGTTCAGGCAATCAGGGCATCAGCCCTGACATGCTCAAGGGGTTTGCCCTTAAGGCCCGTGAACGCATACGCCTCGACGATGGCGGCTACCGCCGCGACCACCTGCGCGCGCTCGCGCAGCGTGTCGAGGTCGCCGACGACGAGGTTCGCATCATGGGATCAAAGTCGGAACTGCTGCGAACGCTGGTCGCCGCTTCAAGCGTAGAAACGGCGGCGTTCGGCGTTCATAGTTCTGTTCTGAAATGGCGCACCCGACAGGATTCGAACCTGTGACCTCTGCCTTCGGAGGGCAGCACTCTATCCAGCTGAGCTACGGGTGCTTCCGGGCTTCCCGATCCTGCGGCTGGCCGCCGATCGCGAGGCGATTCGACGGGGTCGCAATCGGACCCGGGCGCGTTCGCGGGTTCGTCTTAGCCGATCGCCGAGCGCGGAGCAACCGGCGTCGACACCGCGATGGATCGATCCGCTCCGTCGGTCAGGCGGCGCGGCGGCCGTCGATCAGTTCGCGCAGGAGCCGCTCGATCTCGGCGGAGAGGTCGCCGGCGCGATCGGTGAGGTCGCCGGCGAGGGAGGAGAGGGTCGCCGCGGCGTGATCGGTGTCCTCGGCCAGGCGCGGCAGGTCGTTGATCGCCTGGACCGCCGCCTGGGTCGCGTCGGTGGCGCGATGCAGGCTGCCGGTGATCTCCTGGGTGGCGACGTTCTGTTCCTCGACGGCGCCGGCGACGGCGGTCGAGAAGGACGACATCGAACCGATGGCGTCGGCGATCTCGCCGACCGAGGCGAAGACGTCCTGGGTGGCGGCGCGGATGTCGGCGATCTGGCGTTCGATCTCTTCGGTCGCCTTCGAGGTCTGACCGGCCAGCACCTTGACCTCCTGGGCGACGACGGCGAAGCCGCGGCCGGCCTCGCCGGCGCGTGCCGCCTCGATGGTGGCGTTGAGGGCGAGGAGGTTGGTCT
>CALMZV010000173.1 GCA_937870755.1 uncultured Methylocystaceae bacterium | reverse complement strand
AGGGTCTGGAGCGAGGAGAACGGCAGGTTTGCCAGATTCCTCGCCTGGTTGATGAGCATGGTCGCTTCGTTCTGAAGCGAGGTGATCTGGTGGTTGATCTGCTCCAGCGTACGCGCGGCTGTTAGGACATTTTGCGCGTAGTTGCTGGGGTCATAGACAATTTTCCACGCATAAGCGGGCACGGTCGCCAACGGCGAAACTGCGATCGGGACGGCCAGCATGGCGGCAGCAAGAACGGCGGAGGATTTGCGAAGTCGATGGATGCTCATGGCTGAAGATCCTTTTCGGGCTGGGGGGTGAGCGTTGGGAAATTCGGGAGCAGGTCGATCGCCCAGCCGAGTTCGCGGGCTTCGAGCCAAGCGGCGAGGAAGCCCTCGCGGCCGTGCTCGGCGACGAGGTTGGCGATCAGGGTCTGGTCGGATTTCGACGATGCGGCGCAGAGCGCCAGGCCGAGTTCTGAGAGGCCCAGCTCGAAAAGGCGATTTCCGCGGCGAGACTGGCAGTAGTAGTCGCGCTTGGGCGTCGCTCGCGCGAGGATCTCGATCTGACGGTCATTGAGACCGAAGCGGCGATAGATGGCTGTGATCTGCGGTTCGACTGCCCGTTCGTTCGGGAGGAGCAGTCGCGTCGGGCAACTTTCGATGATGGCCGGGGCAATGTCCGAATTATCGATGTCGCTGAGCGACTGGGTGGCGAAGATGACCGAGGCGTTTTTCTTGCGCAGCGTCTTCAGCCATTCGCGGAGCTGGCCGGCGAAGCCTTCGTCGTCTAGCGCCAGCCAGCCTTCGTCGATGATGAGCAGCGTCGGCCGCCCGTCCAGCCTGTCGCCAATGCGGTGGAAGAGATAGGCGAGCACAGCAGGCGCAGCGCCCGTTCCGACCAGCCCCTCGATCTCGAATGCCTGCACGTCGGCCGAGCCGAGATGCTCGGCTTCGGCATCGAGCAAGCGGCCATAGGGACCGCCGACGCAGTACGGGCGGAGTGCCTGCTTGAGTTCGTTGGACTGGAGAAGGACGCTGAGGCCAGTGATCGTGCGCTCACCGACCGGCGCCGATGCGAGGGAGGTGAGCGCCGTCCAGATGTGCTCCTTTGCCTCCGGGGTGATTTTAATCCCTTCCCGCAGGAGGATCGCGACGATCCAGTCGGCGGCCCAGGCACGCTCATAGGTGTCGTGAATGCGGGCCAGCGGCTGGAGCGATACCGAGGATTCCGATCCTTCGGTCAGGCCGCCGCCGAGATCGTGCCAGTCGCCGCCCATGGCGAGCGATGCTGCGCGGATCGAACCGCCGAAATCGAAAGCGAAGACCTGGCTGCGGAGGTAACGGCGGAACTGCAACGCCATGAGGGCGAGAAGCACGGATTTGCCCGCCCCTGTTGGGCCGACGACGAGCGTGTGGCCGACATCACCGACATGCAAAGACAACCGGAACGGGGTCGAACCTTCGGTTCTGCCGTAAAGCAGCGGGGGCGCATCGAAGTGATCGTCCCGTTCCGGCCCCGCCCACACGGCGGAGAGGGGAATCATGTGGGCGAGATTGAGCGTCGAGATCGGCGGCTGACGCACGTTTGCATAGACATGGCCGGGCAGACTGCCGAGCCAGGCGTCCACCGCGTTCACCGTCTCGATCATCGCCGTGAAGTCGCGGCCCTGGATGACCTTCTCGACCAGCCGCAGTTTTTCGTCGGCAAGACGCGGGTCGGCGTCCCAGACCGTGATCGTGGCGGTGACATAGGCCATGCCGGCGACGTCGGCGCCGAGCTCCTGCAAGGCCATGTCCGCGTCGGCGGCCTTGTTGGCGGCGTCGGTGTCCACCAGCACCGACTGTTCGTTGGTCATCACCTCCTTGAGGATCGCGGCAATCGACTTGCGCTTGGCGAACCACTGCCGCCTAATTTTGGTCAGCAGCTTGGTCGCGTCGGTCTTGTCGAGGAGGATCGCACGCGTTGACCAGCGATACGGGAAGGCCAGCCGGTTCAGATCGTCGAGCAGGCCCGGCGTTGTCGCGGTCGGGAAGCCGACGACGGTCAGCACACGCAGGTTCTGATCGCCAAGACGTGGCTCCAGACCGCCGGTGAGCGGCTGATCGGCGAGCAGCGCGTCGAGATAGATCGGCGTTTCCGGTACGCGGACACGATGGCGTTTCGTCGACACGCTGGAATGCAGGTAGGTCAGCGTCTCGCTGTCATCGAGCCAGCCGCAGGACGGCATGAAACCGTCGAGCAGCGCCAGCACGCGATCGGTGCGGTCGGTGAAGGCACGCAGAATCTCGTACGGGTCGACGCCCGAGCGCTCACGCCCTTCATAAAGCCAGGACTCGGTGCGCGCTGCTTCCTCGGCCGGTGGAAGAAACAGGAATGTGAGAAAATAGCTCGATACGAAATGTGCGCCGGCTTCTTCGAAGTCGGCCTTGCGCTCGGCATCGACCAAAGCCGACGCGGGATCGGGAAAGATGTTGTCGGGATAGGTGGCAGCCTCGTACCGTTGCGCCTCGACGAAAATGCTCCAGCCCAGGCCAAGGCGGCGGAAAGCGTTGTTGATGCGGCTCGCAACGGCAATCAGCTCGGCCGCGACGGAGGAATCCAGATCCGGACCCCGAAAGCGGGCCGTGCGCTGAAACGAGCCATCCTTGTTCAGCACGACGCCGGGAGCGACCAGAGCGACCCATGGCAAATAGTCGGCGAGGCGAGCGGCAGTGCGACGATATTCGGCGAGATTCATCATGGCCGCCTCCTCACACCGCGAGGAAAGCCGGAATGCGCAGATGCCTGCGCCCGACCTCGACAAAGAGCGGATCGCGACGGGCCGCCCAGACGGCCACGAAATGACCGATTGCCCAGATGGTGAGGCCGACGAGCCAGAGGCGCAGGCCGAGGCCCACGGCCCCGGCCAGCGTGCCGTTCATGATCGCGATGGAGCGCGGCGCACCGCCCAGCAGGATGTGCTCGGTCAAGGCGCGATGGACGGGCACCGAAAAGCCCGGCACCGCGTCGAGTTGTTCGAGGACCGCCGCCATCAGACAAGTACCCCGCCGCCGAAGCTGAAGAAGCTGAGGAAGAACGAGCTGGCCGCGAAGGCGATCGACAGACCGAATACGATCTGGATCAGGCGGCGGAAGCCGCCGCTGGTGTCGCCGAAGGCGAGCGCCAGGCCGGTGGCGATGATGATGATCACCGCCACGATCTTGGCGACCGGCCCCTCGATCGACTGGAGGATCTGTTGAAGCGGCTGTTCCCACGGCATGGAGGAGCCGGAGGCATGGGCCGGCGGCGTGGCGGCCAGTATCATGATGGTGAAGAGCGCGGTCGAACTGGCGAGACGCCGGTAGCTGCCGCGCATGATCGAGTCGGCGGGCAGATCTGGACCGATGGGCACGGACGACAGGACGGGTGGATTGGTCACATTCGGAACGACGGGCGAATTCATTCAGCTTCTCCATTCGAGGTGGTTGCGGGGGTGATGCGGTAGTCGCCGGTGGCGGGATCGATGCCGTCGACACGCGCGAGCTCGGCGAGCCGGCGCGACGAGCCGCGGCCGGAGAGGACGGCGACGAGATCGATGGTCTCGGCGATCAGCGCGCGCGGAACGGTGACGACGGCTTCCTGGATGAGTTGCTCGAGGCGACGCAGCGCGCCGATGCCGGAGCCAGCGTGGATGGTGCCTATGCCGCCGGGGTGGCCGGTGCCCCAGGCTTTGAGCAGGTCGAGAGCTTCTGAACCGCGGACCTCGCCGATGGGAATGCGGTCGGGCCGGAGGCGAAGCGAGGAGCGGACGAGATCGGAAAGCGTGGCAACGCCATCCTTGGTCCGCATCGCGACCAGGTTCGGCGCTGCGCATTGCAGCTCGCGGGTATCCTCGATGATGACGACGCGATCTGCTGTCTTCGCCACTTCGGCGAGCAGCGCGTTGGTCAGCGTTGTCTTGCCGGTAGAAGTGCCCCCAGCGACGAGTATGTTGGCGCGGGACTGGACCGCCGTGCGCAGCTTCACCGCCTGGTCGGCCGTCATGATGCCGGCGGCCACATAATCGTCGAGCGTGAAGACCGCGACAGCCGGCTTGCGAATAGCGAAGGCGGGTGATGCTACGACTGGCGGAAGCAGCCCCTCAAAACGCTCACCCGATTCCGGCAACTCGGCCGAGACGCGCGGCGAGCGGGCGTGGACCTCCGCACCGACATGGTGCGCGACCAGACGCACGATGCGCTCGCCATCGGCGGCCGTCATCGTCTCGCCGGTGTCGGCCAGCCCTTCGGAAAGCCGATCCACCCAGATGCGCCCATCGGGATTCAGCATCACCTCGACCACGGCCGGGTCTTCCAGAAATCGCGCGATGGCGCTGCCGAGCGCGGTGCGCAGCATGCGCGCGCCACGCTGGCTCGCTTCCTGCCTGTGGTGGATAGATGCCATTTCGTCCCCGTTTCTCGTGGGGACGCAACAGATGATCCCCGGATCGGGGATGATTAAAAGAGCCCGGAGTCAGGCCGATTCAACAAGTTTCGGTCGTAGTAGTAGCGTGGCGTGCAAATACAGGAGAACGGCGGTGCGCCTCTGTTCTTGAACTGGTCGTATCGATTCCCAGATGCCGCGCGCGAGGTGTTCAGGCGTCCGATTCGGGCACATCTTCTGAAATCTCCTGACGGAGCTTCGGCCCCTGCGCCAGACGCCGGCCCAGCGCGGTGATGAACGCTTCATATCGCTCGCTGGATTTGGCACGCGCTGCCTGCGCCGCCGGCTCCGGCAAGGCGGGCGTCGTGGTGATCCAGAAGCGGATGAACACCGCAAGGGTCTCGACGGCGATGCCAACGTCCCGTTCCAGGCGCGTCATGCGGCGGTCGATCTGGTCGAGGCGCTTGGCGACGATCGCCTCCCGTCGCTCGGCATCGTCCGGCGAGAGGAACGACGCGATAGCCGCCTCTGCTATCATGGACTGCGATTGATCGCGGCGGGCGGCGAAATCCGCCAGCGTCTTCTCGACATCGGGGTCCAGATAGACCGTGGTCTTTATCTTCTTCCGGTGACTGGTCATGGCGCCTACAGTTCCATGCCGTCATTCGGATCGAGCGAGACCTGCCGTGCGACGCCCTGCATCTGGCGGATCATGCGCTGGTTGCGCACGGCATCCTCATCGACGTCGTCAGGCGGCTCGATCTCGAACTCGTTCTCGATCGGCGCTTTCTTTTCTACCGGCTTTACCCGGTGGAGCTCGTGCTGCAGCCGCCGTTCGGATTCGGTCGGGTCCTCGTCGTCGGATCGACCTGCGGGTTGCGCATTGAGCGCTTCCGGCCGCGCCGGGATCGGCAGGCTGGTCCAGTCGTCCGGACGAATATGTTCCGGGCGGTTCAGGGCGGGCGGCGACATTAGGCGTTCGCGGAAACGGGCATCCTCATAGTAGCGAGCCTTTTTCGCCCGGATCGGCGGAATGCCGGCGACCATGACGATCTCGTCGGCCGGCGGAAGCTGCATGATCTCGCCCGGCGTGAGCAACTGGCGGGCGGTTTCCGAGCGGGACACCATCAGGTGGCCGAGCCAGGGCGACAGACGGTGCCCGGCATAGTTTTTCATGGCCTTCATCTCGGTGGCCGTCCCGAGCGCGTCCGAGACGCGCTTGGCCGTCCGCTCGTCGTTCGTCGCGAAGCTCACGCGAACATGGCAGTTGTCGAGGATCGAATTGTTCGGCCCATAGGCTTTCTCGATCTGGTTCAGCGATTGCGCGATCAGGAAGCTCTTCAACCCATACCCCGCCATGAAGGCCAGCGCGGTCTCGAAGAAGTCGAGGCGGCCGAGCGCGGGAAACTCGTCGAGCATGAGGAGGAGACGATGGCGCCCGGTCTTCGCCTGGAGCTCTTCGGTCAGGCGACGGCCGATCTGATTGAACAGCAGGCGGATCAGCGGCTTGGTCCGGTTGATGTCGCTGGGCGGCACGACGAGGTAGAGCGTCGTCGGATGCTCGCCGCCGACGATGTCGCTGATCCGCCAGTCGCAGCGCCGCGTGACCTCGGCAACGACAGGATCGCGGTACAATCCGAGAAACGACATGGCGGTTGATAGAACGCCGGAGCGCTCATTGTCGGATTTGTTGAGGAGCTCGCGCGCCGCGCTGGCCACGACAGGGTGTGGGCCGGCCTCGCCCAGATGCGCTGTCTTCATCATGGCGCGCAGCGTCGACTCAACCGGGCGCTTCGGATCGGAGAGGAAGTTGGCGACGCCGGCCAGAGTCTTTTCCGGCTCGGCATAGAGGACATGCAGGATTGCACCGACCAGAAGTGAATGGCTGGTCTTTTCCCAGTGATTCCTTTTGTCCAGGCTCCCCTCGGGATCAACGAGAATGTCGGCGATGTTCTGGACGTCGCGAACCTCCCATTCGCCCCGGCGGACCTCGAGCAGCGGATTGCAGGCGGAGGATTTGGGATTGGTCGGATCGAACAGCAACACACGGCCATGGAGTGACCGGAAGCCCGCGGTCAGCGTCCAGTTCTCACCCTTGATATCATGGACGATCGCCGAGCCCGGCCAGGTGAGGAGCGAAGGCACGACGAGACCGACACCCTTGCCGGATCGGGTAGGCGCAAAGCACAGCACATGCTCCGGCCCATCATGGCGCAGATACTCGCGATCGTATCGGCCGAGTACCACGCCGTCGGGATCGAGCAGACCCGCAGCCTCGATCTCGGGCTTCTCTGCCCAGCGGGCCGAGCCATAGGTGGCGACATTCTTCTGTTCGCGCGCTCGCCAGACCGACATGCCGATGGCGACCGCGATCGCGATGAAACCGCCCGACGCAGCGATCATGCCGCCGGTCGCGAATATGCCCGGCGCGTAGGCGTCGTAAAAGTACCACCACCACATGATAGCGGCCGGAAAATAGATCGGAACGCCGAAGAGCCTGAACCACGGCTCGCCGAGCTGCGCCTGATAGCCGAGGCTCCACGCAACATACTGCGTCGCGCCCCAGGTGGTAACGAGCACGATCAGGAAGACGATCGTGATCTGTCCCCAGAGGATCTTGGTGCCGGACATGGCGAGGCTCCTTTCTGACGGGTGTTAGAGGCCGATCCCCCGCTTGCGGCCGAAGTCCCAGTCGACGCCGCCATCGTCGCGGGCGACGCCGGAGACGTGGCGGCCGATCTGCTTTTCGAGAGAGGGAGACCAGGGTACGAGCTGGAAGCCGAGGCCGTCGTCGATCATGGCGAAGCGGCCGGAGGCGAGCG
>CALMZV010000172.1 GCA_937870755.1 uncultured Methylocystaceae bacterium | reverse complement strand
ACATTGCCAGGGCGCTTGGGCTGGAAATGATGCTGGTCCCGCAGGCAATGGTGCCGGCCATCGAAGCGCTTTTGCGCCCCGATGCCGAGGACGATCATCCCGCCTTCAGCCCACAACCGGAGAGCGACGATGACAGCCGCCCGTACCGCTGAGACGATTACCTCGCTGGACGTGTTCCTAAACAGTGCGAAGGTTGGCACGATCGTCAGGACGCCGGGGGATTTCAACGCCTTCAGCCTTGATCCGGCTTATCGCGCGACCGGCGGTATTCCGGTTCTGAGCCTGTCCCTGCGCGCGGCATCAGGGGGCCTGCGCAAGGATCCGCGACCTGTCGCAGGTAGCCTGCCGCCCTTCTTTGCCAACCTGCTGCCCGAAGACCGGCTACGCGAGGCGATGGAAAAGCACCATGCGGGCAATGTGCGGCCGGGGAATGATTTCGATCTCCTGGCAGCTCTGGGCGCGGATCTGCCGGGTGCCGTTCGGGTGCTGCCCAGTGACGGTCAACCCGGCATCGGGGCGGTGCCATCCCAAGGGCGGCCCAAGGCCCGCTTCTCGCTGGCAGGCGTGCAGATGAAGCTCTCGGTGATGAAGAACACCGGCAAGGGCGGCGGGCTGACCTTGCCGCTCGGGGATGACGAGGGCCAATATATTGCGAAATTCCCCTCGACCGCCTTTCCGGGCGTGTCGGAAAACGAGTTCGCGAACCTCGCGCTTGCCGAAGCCATCGGCATGGACGTGCCCGAGCGAGAACTGGTCAACCGAGACCAGTTCGAGGGCATTCCCGAAGAGTTCGAAACACTTGCCGAGGGGCTGGTCCTGCTCGTGCGGCGTTTTGATCGCGGGGCAGACGGGCAGCGCATCCATATCGAGGATTTCGCGCAGGTTTTCGGCCTGTACCCGGCGCGCAAATATGATGGCGCCGCCTCCCACGACATCGCCTCTGTGCTGAATGTTGCGATCTCGCCGTTCGCCGCGCTGGAGTTTGTCCGGCGGCTGACCTTCTCGGTGGTCATGGGCAATGGCGACATGCACCTCAAGAACTGGTCGCTGATCTATCCGGGCGACGGCGACACGCCCGCTCTTGCACCGATCTACGACATGCTTTCGACCGTTCCCTATATTCCGGCAGATGGGCTGGCGCTGTCTCTGGGCGGCGAGCGAGCCTTCAAGGGCCTGGCTCCGGCCCGCTGGAAGACGTTTGCCAATCGGGCAAGGCTTCCCGAGCCAGCCGTGCTCAAGGCCGTTGTCGAGACGGTGCGGCGGATCGATGCAAAATGGTGGACACTGCCGGAACGCGAGGTGGTCCCCCCGCTCGTGCTGGAACGGATCGACGCCCATGTGAAAACCATGATCCCGATCCTGACCGGCTGAGCAGTTCCAGCCCGGACAGGTCACCGGGCCTGGCGGCTTTCCCGCGGGCACGGGAAAGGCCCCGACCTTGCGGTCGGAGCCTTTGTTCCGCGCCTCAGTCGCCGCGGCGACCGTTGGGGCGGGACCAGATGAGGGAGAAGGTTTCGCCGTCTTCTTCGTCGAAGAGGTTGGCGTAGATCGGAGCGTTGAAGCTCGGATCGTCCAGCTTGAGGCCCAGATAGTCGCGGCCCTCGTTGGAGCGCTTGGACCAGGCGGCGCCGATTTCGGCGCGGCCGACCAGGACCCGGTGGCTGGGGGCGTTCTCGCCGGTGGCGCGCAGGTCGGGGATGATGCGCACGCCCTTGGCCTGGACGCTGAGGGTGACGATTTCGCCGGTGAATTCGTTCGAGCCGGTCTTCTTGAAGGTGCCGATGGTTGCCATTTTAAGTCTCCGTTTTCCGTTTCCGAGCCCGCACCATTGCGGCCTCTATGGCGATCGACCGGCCGGAGACGAACGCTGGCGCACCCCAAAGGGGCTGGACAGCACAGGAGGAACTTTCTTGTTCCGCGCGGAATGGCGGCTTTGCCGGCAGGGGAAGAAAGTTGTGACGACGCTGTTGCGCTAAAGCGGTCGAAGCGCATCGCGCTGTTCTTCGGCCAGATCAGGCCATTGAAGAGGCCGTTTGGAGCGGTCGAGACACGGGGGCTGAACGGAGACGTGGCAACCTTGAGGCTCCATCAGGATGACCTGACCGGCAACACCGGCCTTTCCTGTCACCCTGCGTCTCAGATCATGCGCATCTCTGCTTCCGGCCTGTTCCACCGGCATGCCACCACACGCGGGTTCCCGTCAGTTTGCACGCGCTGGTGCCGACCGTCCTGCGCTCCTATGGGCCGCGTCTGTGCCCCAGGTTGATCCGGTGATTGGCCGCTGTCTGTCACCATTTTCCTGACGAAGACGGAAGACGATCCGCATCCGCTTCTGGTCCCCATCAACGGATCATTGCGGTTCAGGTTCGTGCAAAGCCGCCGTCCGCGTGGTCGGTTGCCGCCATGCCCGCAACGCGCAGGAACGCCGTCACGCCCACCGCAACCGCTCCGATCACCGAGAAGATGAGTTGCCATGTCTCCGAGGGCATCATGTGCTTGACAATACCGAGCGTGGCGTAAAACCCGGCCATTCCCGCCGGAGCGACGAAGGCCAGAGCAATCAGCAGACGCGCCCAGATCGGGCGGATCAGCATGAGCAGGCCCTGACCAACAGCCAGCGTCAGACCGGCGGCGAGAAGACCAACGACGATGCCGCCGAGCCAGCCAGCCCCAGTATCATAGGCCCAGGCGCCTGCATTCAGGCCAATAAAGAACGGCAAAGCGAATACGGCGAGATTGAACAGCAGCCAGCACATGGTGCCGATGGCTGCGATGGAAACGAGGATTCCGAGAACGATCATGGTGGTGCCTCCGTGCAAAAGGTTGGACGGTTGCGCCTTCCACCACCACCACGGCGCAGCCACAGAATAGCAGCGTTTCTCTCACCGGGCGAGATGAGATAGTTTGTAAGGTCAAGCCTCTCTGTAAACTCGCCGCTTGAACAAGAAAGCTGATGCGTCTGGTAGACCAGTATCGGCTCTACCTCTACGGTGGCTATATTGTTGGGTGGAAGGCTGCGGGTTAAAGTCTATGGCAGAAATCGATTGGTCAGATCGAGCATTTTACGACGATGGCGAATGGGTAAGCTGGTCAGACATCGATGAGCAGCTTCGTCACAAGGAGTGGGGAGCGAAGTATCCAAACGCCATCCGATCAATGATCCCGTATTTTGAGGACC
>CALMZV010000171.1 GCA_937870755.1 uncultured Methylocystaceae bacterium | reverse complement strand
CGCCGCATTCGCTCGATCCGAGATCGACGCGGCACAGGCGCGAATAGAGCTTGCCCGCGGTCTGCTGCAGCCGGTTCGACAAGCCCCGGATCTCGGCAGAGAAGCGTTGATCGGCGCGCTTGATCTCGCCAAGGAAGCCCTTGCGCAGGAGGAGCCGCCCCTGGCCAAGGTCTGCCCAGTTGACGATGAAGACTTCGATCCGCGCACCATCAAACAGCCCGGCGATCAAATCCTCGGCCCTGAGCGCCGCATCGTCGAGAAAGCCGTCGACATCGAGGTTGTCGACGGAAAGATCCGAGGCGGTCTTGATGGCGGACGGAAGGAAGCCCGTGGACGCCACATAGGTCAGTCCGTCGACGACAAGCTCGCGGTCATGGTCGGTGAAGCCGCGAACCCAGCCATCGGCCCGTTCGAGCCGCCAACAGGTCGCAAGCGTGGTCACCTCGCCGGCAAGATGCGCGGCGAGCGCGGGGGTGGTGAGTTTCATGGATGTATCTCTTGTGGATGTCGCGCCGTGCGCGGAATACGTGCTGGCCGCAGCGCTCAGCGGGACCGCTATGCGCCCAACGGACCTATTCCGGTAACCGGACGCTGGGCCTCAGTTCGATCGAGGCCGAATTCGCACCCCTGCCACGAATGCGCCGATCGCGCAGAGCTTGATGGCGAGAGCGACGAGGAGGATCGGCCAGACAGAAGCGGGAGACGCTTCCCGAATCAAGCCGAACGCGCCCGGAGCGAAGGCATAGGCGGCTTGCGCAATGGCTACGATCAGCGGAACGGCGCGTGAGGCTTCGGAACCAAACTCGACTTGCGCAATCAAGGGGGGCAGCGACGTCGCGTTTCCAATTCCGAACCCAAACAGAAGTACGCCGGCCAGGATGACCGCCGGTGCCTGAAGGTCTGAGACAACGAGCAGCACGATGCCGATGATCTGAACGCCATAACTGAGAGCAGCCCAGCGCCGACGGTCCGCGCCTGGAGGCATCAGCCAGCCGAACGCCGTGCGGCCGGCGATAGCTGAGGCGGTCGCGAGGCCTGCCACGATGCCGGCCCACCCTTCGCCCAACGCCGGGACGATCAGCGAGAACAGATGAGCAAGAAGGCCGATTTGCGCGAAGAGCCCGAGCGCCATCCCTGCCGCCAACGTCCGAAAGCGCCAGTCGGCCCACAGCGCGGAGCCTGCAACGGTGGCAACAGACGATGGCGTCGATTGCGGTAAGCCGGCACTCGCATCGCCATCGGCTTGCAGCCCCATGTCGGCTGGGGTCCGCCCGACCACTTTGGCAGTCAGCCAGACGATGATGGCGATGGTGACCGCGCCGATCAGCGCGGCCGCCTGCGCGAAGCCGAGCCAGCCGATGAGCCAGACCCAGAGCGGCGAGAAGATGATGCCCCCGACGCTCGCGCCATTGTAGGCGGTCGACAGCGCCTTGGGCCGCTGCCGCACGAACCATGGTGATACCATGGCGTTGATTGCCGCAGCGCCGAGCGTGACCCAGCCGCATCCCGTGAGGATGGTCGCGGCGAACAATTGCCAAGGCTCCACCGCGAGCGCCCAGCCGACCAGGCCGAGTGCGAGAAGCGCCGAGCCCGCCCGCGTCACCGCCGGCAGCCCTAAGCGCTTGTAGAGTTTCGGCAGGTTCGCCACGACAATGGCGCCGCACAGGTAGTGGACAGTGACGGCCGCCGAGACGAGGCCAACCGACCAGCCGCGCATCTCCCGCACGGCGTGCAGATAGACTGGCGGACCGTAAAACCCGAGACCCCAGCCGAAGACGGCCACAACGAACGCGCCGGCGACCACACGCCAGCCGAAGAAAGGTTGTGCTGAGGTGTCCGCTGTTGAGTTCATTGGAGTTCCCGTTGCGTTTGGTGAAGGGTTGCGGCGCGGCGACGCTTGCGCGCCCGCCATTGTTCAGCGATCAGCCGGACCTCATTGTCGCTTCCGATCACAAACGCGGCGTCGTCCGCCCTCCACGTTTCGCCGGTCGAGGCGTCGATGATCGTCACAAACCGCTCGAGGTCTTCGGCAGACCAGACATAGACGGAGAGACGCCATCTCGTGCCGCCGGCAGCTGACAGCCAGGCAAAGGCATCATCCAGCTCTCCCGCAAGCGTCGTAAGCGAACGGACCACGACGCGCTCGATCAGGTCGAGCACAGGCAGGTCGTCAGCTACGTCGTTCGAAGTGAAGAGCTGGAGGCTCAAAGCGTCGCGACCGATGAGCCGCCAAGGGTTAAGAGGTGAAGAGCACGACATGCCGAGACTCTAGGCCCGGACGCGACGCCGATGTTTCGATCACGGTCGAAGCATTGACGAGCGGAAGCTGCTAGCATCATCGCATGAGAGAAGGTCCCGATCTCGCAAGCCTAGCGTCGCTTATCGGCGATCCCGCCCGCGCCAACATGCTGACAGCGCTGATGTCCGGCATGGCGCTGACGGCTGGCGAGTTGGCGCGCGAGGCGAACGTCACTGCGCAGACCGCCAGCACCCATTTGGGTAAGTTGAAGGATGCGCGCTTGGTGGTCGTGGAGGTCCAGGGTCGCCATCGCTACTTTCGCCTTGCAGGGCAGGATGTCGCCGGTGCGCTCGAAGGCTTGATGGAGCTTGCCGCCCGCACCGGGCGAATGCGTACGCGCCCCGGGCCCCGTGACCAAGAAATGCGACAGGCACGAGTTTGTTACGATCACCTCGCCGGCGAAGCTGGCGTAGCCATGCATGAAGCGTTCGTATCGCAGGGGCTGGTTGTGGCGACCAGCGACGGACTTGGTCTCTCCGCGAGCGGGCGCTCACACTTCTTGGCCGAAGGCATCGACCTCGCCCTGCTGGAGCGTCGGGGCAAGACCGTGTGCCGCGCTTGTTTGGACTGGAGCGAGCGCCGGCATCATCTGGCCGGACCGCTCGGAGCGCAGCTGCTCCAGCTGGTGTTCCGCCGCGGCTGGGCAAGACGCGACGAAGGCGGGCGTACGGTGCGCTTCAGTGCGAATGGGCGGCAAGCGTTCCAAGCGTTTTGCCATCGGAACAATCGCGATGGAGAGGCTCCAAATTCAGCTGCAATATCGTCCTAAAGACCTGTGACGAGTTATCTGCCTCGGCAGCGTCTTCTTCGCTCGCGAAAATCACAAAATCACCCGTTCTTGTAGCGGCATTTTTCGGCCAATAGCCGCAATGCAGATCGCAACACTTCCGGGTTGGCTACGCTCCCTCACGCCCTGATCTCGACCAGCGGGATCGACTGGACGTTCTGCAGATTGTAAGCGCGGCTGATCACCTGAAGGTGGTCGGTGTCGAAACGCACGGGCACGTCGAAGCGGAAGGTCGCGACCGGCGTCGCCGCCGGAGCCGCGCCGAATGTTAGCCGCCCCGTCGCGTGATCGATGGTCGGCGTGACGACGTTCCCGTTGACGCGCA
>CALMZV010000170.1 GCA_937870755.1 uncultured Methylocystaceae bacterium | reverse complement strand
TGGGGTGACGACATAGAACGGGCAGGAATATACGCTAAGCGGACATAAAGAGAACGTCGCTGCCGTGATCGGCGGAGTGCGGGGACTGTGGCCGCCCCTATGCCAAGCCGAGGACGCGCTTTCCGTAATCCCTGAGCTCGCCCTTCGGTCCGACATAACGATAGAGGGTGACGCGCTCGATCCCGAGTTCCTTGCAAAGGACGGCCACCGACGTGTCACGCTCAGCCATGGCAGCCTGCGCAAGGCGAACCTGAGCTTTGCTGACAGCGAACTTTCGACCCCCTTTTCGTCCGCGTGCTCGGGCAGCGGCGAGACCGGCCATGGTTCGCTCACGGATCAGATCCCGTTCGAACTCGGCAAGAGTGGCGAAGATGCCGAAGACCATCCGGCCGGATGCTGTCGTGGTGTCGATCTGGGCGCCCTTGCCAGTGAGAACCCTGAGGCCGATCTCGCGCTCCGCCAAGTCTTTCACCGTGTTGACGAGGTGAGCAAGCGTTCGTCCGAGACGATCGAGTTTCCAAACCACCAGCACATCACCGGCGCGCAAGGCTCTGAGGCACGCCGTCAGGCCAGGCCGGTCGTCGCGGCTGCCAGAGGCACGGTCCTCATAGATGTTGCTCTGCTCGACACCGGCGGCAGACAGGGCGTCGAGCTGCAAGTCGAGGGACTGGGAACCATCGGCTTTGGAGACGCGGGCATATCCGATCAGCATGTATCACAAACGGTGGTTTGGGGCGGCGCGGGGGCCGGGAGTGAAGTGCGAGCTGGAAGCGTATCTCAACCAGCATCATAAACAAAGGATCTCAAACATAGTCGCGCTTTGAATGAGGGATGCCGATGCCACGCCGCCGCGCCATCACCGACACCCAACTCCAGGCGCTGCTCGCGCTGCCCACGACAGAGCCCGACCTGATCCGACACTACACCCTCGGCCCCGCCGATCTCGCCGTCATCGCGCGGCGTCGACGGCCCCACAATCGCTTGGGCTTCGCCATCCAGCTCTGCGCATTGCGTTTCCCCGGCCGTCTGCTGAGCCCGGGTGAAGTCGTCCCCCGGCAGGTCCTGGTCTTCATCGCCGAGCAACTCGACGTCGATCCCGATACTCTGGAGAATTATGCCACCCGGGCACCGACGCGATACGACCAACTGGAAGCCCTGCAGAGCATCTACGGCTTCCGGACCTTCACTCGTCCCGACCAGATCGAGATGGCCAAGTGGCTACTCCCGGTAGCTCTCGTCACGACCAGCGGTGCGGTCCTCGCCGGTCTGCTGTTGGAGGAACTACGCCGCCGCGCCATCGCCGCACTCGGACCCAGTGTCATCGAGCGTCTGGTGGCGGCTGCGCTGTTGCACGCCGAGCGCCATGTGGAACGGCAGATCGACGCCGGCCTCACCGATCCGCAACGCGGTGCATTGGAGGCACTATTGGAGATCCAGACCGGCACCGCGCTCAGCGTCTTGGCCTGGACACGTCAGGCTCCGGGATTTGCAGGGCACCGTGCTCTGGCTCGACTGACCGACCAACTCGCACGGCTGCGATCCCTGGAGATCGACCCCGCGATCCTCGAAGAAATCCACGCCGATCGCCGGCGCGTGCTGATGCGAGAGGGAATGCGGCTCTCGGCGAGGCACTTGAAGACCCTGGCGCCGCTCCGCCGGCGCGCCATCCTCACCGTGACGGTGTTGGAAGCCATCACCCGCCTCACCGACGATGCCATCGGCATGTTCGACCGACTGATCGGCGGGCTCTTTCGTCGGGCGGAACGCCGCGCATCCGAGGCGTTGCAGGTCAATGCTCGTGCGATCAACGACAAGGTGCGGCTTCTCGCCAAACTGGGTGACGCACTGATCGAGGCGCACAACGTCGGCGCCTTCGCCGCCATCGAGACCGTTCTACCCTGGGAGCAGTTTGCAACCGTCGTCGCCGAAGCCAAGAAACTGTCGCGCGAGGACGGCCCGGACTACGCCACCCTGGCCGCCACCAATCACGCGGTTCTCCGCCGCATCGGCCCACTGTTCCTCGACGCTTTCGTCTTCAAAAGCGTTGCCGGTGCCGGCAACCTGTTGCGCGCACTCGACGTCATGAGGATCTTCTACGCCGGATCGCGGCGGACGCTGCCCAAGGATTTGCCGACCGGCTTCATTCGCCGCGGTTGGCGGGCAGCGGTGCTTCGCGACAGCGGCGTCGATGCCGCCGCCTACGAGTTCTGCCTGTTTGCCGAATTACGCGACCGACTGCGTGCCGGCGACGTCTGGGTGATCGGAAGCCGGCAATACCGGGCCGTGGAGGATCAGATGGTTCCCAGGGCTCTGTTCACGACGATGAAGACGGCGGGCCCGCTACCGGTCGCTGTCGCCAGTGAGGCCTCCGTCTACCTGAAAGAGCGCCGGGCGGTGCTCGATGAACGACTGCGCGATGTCGATGCGCGAGCCGGCCGGCACCTCCTTCCCGATGTCCGCATCACCGGATCGACCCTGAAGATCTCTCCGCTGCAGGCGACGACACCCGAGGCAGCCGAGCATCTGGCTGCCCATATCTTGGCGCTGATGCCGCGGGTGCGCATCACCGAGCTGCTTGCCGAGGTGTGCCGTTGGACCGATCTGGCGGATTGCTTCCCCCATCTGCGGACAGGTTTGCCGGCAGAAGATCAGCGGATCATCCTGACGGCGGTACTGGCCGACGCCACCAATCTCGGCCTCACGCGCATGGCGGACGCTTGCAGCGTGGCCAGCTATCGTCAGCT
>CALMZV010000169.1 GCA_937870755.1 uncultured Methylocystaceae bacterium | reverse complement strand
GACTAGCAGGAGCATCGCTCCGAGGGCCAAGATTAGGTTCTGATGGATGATCGACGTGGTCCGCTTCGAGAGTCGATGTGCGGCTGCCAGCCTTTCCATATCCTCGGACAGCAATGCGACGTCGGCCGCCTGAAGCGCGACTTCCGAACCAGCGGCTCCCATAGCAATGCCGACATCAGCACGCGCCAGTGCTCCGGCATCGTTCACACCATCACCAACGAAGGCAACCTTTCTCCCCTCGGCTATCTCGCCGACAAGGCGGACCTTGTCCTGCGGCAGCATCTCGGCATGGATTTCGTCTGGCTTCAGCCCCAACGCCCTGCCTATGCGCAAGGCAACGGCCCACCGATCGCCCGTCATCATTGCGATGGTCTTGACGCCGCTTGCCCGCAAGGCTGCAAGAGCGCCGGCCGACGTCTCGCGGAGTTTGTCGGCGACGCTGACCGCGCCGAGAATGCGTGTTTCACTCCCAAGGTAGACCACGGTCTCGGCCCCATCCTGAAACACCCGAAGCGCGTCCTGATCGAGCGATGCTCCCATCATGTCCGCCATTCGCCGGTTCCCCGCCCAAACCGGACCATCGGCATTCCGCCCGATGATGCCAGCGCTCGGGATTGCCTTCACATCATGCACGTCATGGAGGACCAGCCCGCGGCGCGCCGCTTCACGCCGAAGCGTCTCAGCAATATGATGTTCCGAGTGGGCTTCGACACTGGCCAAGGTGGACAGGAAAGCCGTCTCGCTGTTGCCAAGAGCGACAACCCCCGTCACCTCCGCGCGGCCCGTCGTCAATGTTCCGGTTTTGTCGAAGGCAAATATGTCGACGGCAGCCAAGGTTTCTAGCGCCGCGCCACCCTTGAAAAGCACCCCACCGCGCGCCGCCGCTGACAACGCGGACAAGATGGCGGCAGGCACTGAAATGACGATTGCGCACGGGCTTGCTGCAACCAGCAATGTCGCGGCCCGATAAAGCGCGGTCTCCCAGTCCCGCCCAAGCCCGTAGAAAACGCAGAGGGCGACGACCGATCCGACCAGTACCGCAATCGTATAGCGCTGACCGAACCAGGCACTGAACCGCTCTGACGGAGCCTTGGCGGCCTGCGCTATCGTCACCAACGCGATCATTCGCGCGACGGTGCTCTGTTCGAGCGATTTTGTGATCTGTACCTCTAGTACGCCGTTGAGATTGACCGTCGCCTCGAATACCTTGCCGCCGGGCTCCTTGCCGACCGGCATGGATTCACCCGTGATGGTCGATTCATCCAGCGCGCCCCGTCCGCGCAGGATCGTCCCATCGGCCGGAACCCGCGCGCCGGGGCGAAGCACCACGATATCGCCAACGTCAAGCTGCGCGGCCGGCACTTCCTCCACCGCGTCTTCCACGGTTTTACGAAACGCCGTTTCCGGGCGCAGCTCCATCAGCGCCTCGATCGCACGGCGAGCCCGCCCCATTGCGCGCTCCTCCATCGCCGTCGACAGGCTAAACAATGTCAGCAGGACCGCGCCTTCAACCACCGCTCCAACGGCCGCCGCCGCAATCGCTGCAACGATCATTAACAGGTCGATATCGAGGATATGCTCGTTCCTCAGCGCCTTCAGCGCCCGCCAGCCGGCCGGGACTCCGCCCGCCAGATAAGCGAGAGCTGCTCCGATACCGATGGTGTTCACCCTTGCTTCGCCGCTCAGCAGCCACGTACCGGCGAGGGCGATCAGAAGCCCCATCACAGTAGCGGAGGTGAGGACAACTGGCATACTGATTGAAAATCGCTGCACTTCGTAAGGACTCGTCGCAAAACGCTTACCGACCGATATAGCGGACCAACCTGATCATCTTAGGTTGCGATCCACCGTGTCACGGCGATCGAACTTGATCCTCCATGATTTGGGCAGGTGGAACGACTAGTTTGTGACCAAGACCGGGGAAATGCGGCGTGGAAGACTGAAATTTGGCGCACCCGACACGATTCGAACGTGTGGCCTCCACCTTCGGAGGGTGGCGCTCTATCCAGCTGAGCTACGGGCGCATCGATATTCAAATAGTGTTCGAGATCGAGCTGGGTCAATCGCGAATTTAAGAATCGAAAGGGTTCAAACGACGCGGGCTCAAGCCTCGTCGATCGCCGCCGTTCGTACTCCACGACCTCCTTTCGATTTGCTTCCGTGGTGCTTCCGCGGCCTCGAACGCGATTTTCATGCTTCCTTCGAGTTTTGCCAATCGCTTGGTTTCGCTCGATTTTTTCGCCACCCTCAATCAGCAGAAAGAGCTTGCGTTTGCCTTCGGAGGGCAG
>CALMZV010000168.1 GCA_937870755.1 uncultured Methylocystaceae bacterium | reverse complement strand
TGCGCGATGTATTGCGGCTGAACGAGGCCGAGCGGAACTTCCGCGTGTTCGGACCAGACGAGACAGCGTCCAACCGCCTCGGCAGCGTGTTTGAGTCAACGGATCGCGTCTGGATGGCCGAGACGCTTCCGAGCGACGATCATCTGTCTCCGGACGGCAGAGTAATGGAGGTGCTTTCCGAGCATCTGTGCCAAGGCTGGCTGGAGGGATACCTGCTCACCGGCAGGCATGGCTTCTTTTCCTGCTACGAGGCGTTCATCCACATTGTCGATTCGATGTTCAACCAGCACGCTAAATGGTTGAAGGTCTCGCGCGAGTTAGAATGGCGCAAGCCGATCTCCTCGCTTAACTACCTGCTCACCTCGCACGTATGGCGGCAAGACCACAACGGCTTCTCCCATCAGGATCCCGGCTTCGTCGATCTCGTGGCCAACAAGAGTGCCGACATCGTTCGCGTCTATTTCCCGCCGGACACTAATACGCTGCTGTGGGTCGGCGACCACTGCATGAAGACCTGGGATCGCGTGAATGTCATCGTCGCCGGCAAGCAGCCGGCGCCGCAATGGCTGACCATGGCGGAGGCTGAAAAGCACTGCAAAGCAGGCCTCGGCGTTTGGGAATGGGCAGGTACCGAGGACGGGCTGGAGCCCGATCTTGTCATGGCCTGCGCCGGGGACGTTCCCACCATGGAAACGCTTGCCGCCGTGGACATTCTACGGCAGGCCCTGCCGCGCCTGCGCATCCGCGTCGTCAATGTCGTCGACCTGATGTCGCTGCAATCGCCGCAGCACCATCCACACGGTATCGCGGACGAAACATTTGACCGCATCTTCACGCGCGACCGTCCGGTCGTCTTCGCCTATCACGGCTATCCGTATCTCATTCACCGGCTGGTCTACAAACGCGCCAACCATCCGAACTTCCACGTGCGCGGCTTCATCGAGGAAGGCACGACCACTACGCCCTTCGACATGGCCGTTCTGAACGAGCTCGACCGCTTCCATCTGGCAATCGAAGCTGTTGAACGTCTGCCCGCCCTTAAAGGCAAAGGTGCAGAGATCGTCGCCGCGCTGCAGGAGAGCCTCGTCCTGCACAAGGCCTACATTCAAGAACATGGCAAGGATATGCCCGACATCTCGGAATGGAAGTGGCCATATCCACGATCAGACGTGAGCGCCAGTTAGTTGTTCTCATCAGATCTGTATCTAGGCTTCGGGCGCAAGAGCTTCCCGAACGCTTTGCAACATTGCCCGAGGAGCAACGAAATTTTGACTGACGAAACCAAAGCGGCGGTCTGCGATAACCGGTTGATTCTTGCCATTCCCGGAAACGAGGATTTCGCGCGGGATCTCGCGAGGGCAGGCGGGTACGAGCTGGGTCAGCTTGAAACCCGCCAGTTTCCCGATGGCGAGATTTACGTGCGCATTGCAAGCAACGTGCGCGGTCGGATCGTGCATGTCGTCTGCACGCTGGCGCGTCCGGACCACCAGTTTCTGATGCTGGCTTTTGTTGCCGATACCGCACGGGACCTCGGTGCCATGGAGGTACATCTGATCGCTCCCTATCTGAGCTACATGCGGCAGGACAAGCGCTTCCATGACGGCGAGGCGGTAACGTCGTGCACGTTTGCCCGCCTCGTCTCATCGTTATTCCACGGCTTTCTCACCGTCGACGCGCATCTGCATCGCTATGGCGCGCTCAGCGAAATCTACTCCATTCCCGCCCGCAACCTGCACGCCGCGCCAGCGATGGCGCAGTGGATCGTCGACAATGTGACCGCTCCGTTTCTAATCGGTCCGGACGAGGAAAGTGCGCAATGGGTCGAGGGTATCGCCTCCAAATGTGGGGCGCCTTTCACAGTACTCAGGAAGACGCGGCACGGCGACCGCAAGGTCAGCATCGAAGTGCCCAATCTCTCGGCTTGGAAGGGTAGGCAACCCGTTCTCGTGGACGACATCGCCTCCTCCGGCCGCACTCTGATCGAGGCAGCGCGGCAAATCGGTTCGCAGGGCCTCACGAAACCGACTTGCGTTGTGGTCCACGCCCTATTCGCAGAGGAAGCCTACGCTGAGCTTTCGGTTCTCGCCGGCAGGGTCGTGTCGACGAACTCCGTCAAACACGTCAGCAACACAATATCGCTTGTCGACACGATTCTTGACGCTATGCGAGAGCGCGCGATCCCACCTCAAGCTCGCAAATTCGGATCGTAATGGTTCAATTCGTAGAAAGGCCAAAATTGCTCAAACTCAAATCACTCGGTGCTGCCGGCACCGTCACCGGATCGAAACATCTGCTTGAATGCGACGGTA
>CALMZV010000167.1 GCA_937870755.1 uncultured Methylocystaceae bacterium | reverse complement strand
AACCGTTGTACGTTCACGCGTACCGTGGGTTCGAATCCCACCCTCTCCGCCACTTTGGTATAAAACCGGGAACGCCGATTCCCGCCGATTTCCCTCCTTTGGTGGCTACCAGCGTCCTCAACAGGGTGCTTTTGCTGCCTTTGATGTAGATAGCATCGTCCGCAACCTCGACACGCTGGGCGAACGCCCGGACGTGTTCCCGCCGATAGCCGCCCTTTCCAAGCCGGAGACGGGTGCGAGCTTCGCCTGCCAGTTCCCGCACGGCCGCCCCTGTGAGGCCCTGATGTGCGGAGCTTTTCAGCATGGCCTCGGTCCTTTCGGCGTCGGCGCGTGCCTGATCGCGTAGCGCGGTAAGGCCCGCTATCCGCTCGCCAAGGGCGGCTTCGGCCGGGTCGAGCGAACCCGCCTCGATGGCGTGATAGAGCCGCTTGAGGCGCATGTCGGCCTCGGCCGCGCGCCGGTTCAACTCTGCGATATGCTGGCTGCGCCGCTCGACACCCTCCTGCCGGCGATCCAGAAGCGACGCGAGCACATCTTCGATCCGCTCGGGGTCGAGTAGCCTTTCCTCGATATGGCTGACCACGATGCGGTCGAGCTTGTCCATGGGGATCGCCCGACCCTTGCAGCCGGTTTCGCCCTGCCGCGCCCGGATCGAGCAGGCATAGTAGCGGTAGCGACCGTTCTTGCCTGTGCGCAGCGTCATCGCGCCCCCGCAGTTGCCGCAATGGCAAATGCCAGTCAGCAGGTTCGGGCCGCTGACGACGCGCGGCGGCGTCACCTTCGGGTTGTTGACCTTCAACCGATTCTGCACGACCTCGAATATCTCAAGGTCGATCAGCGGCGGCACGGGGACGGTGACGATTTCTTCCTCGGGCTTCACAACTCCCTTGTTGGATCGGCGATTGAAGCGATGCTCGCCGATATAGGTGCGCCGGGTCAGGACACGGTGAAGCTGGCCGATGCCCCAACGTCCGCCGTTGCGAGTGAACATGCGGTGCTTGTTCAGGTAACTGACGATGTTCTTTACGCCCATGGGGCCGGACGTGCCGTCGCCTTCCGATGCGAGACGGAAGATCAGCCGCACGGTGTCGGCATGGAGCGGGTCAATCTCCAGCTTCTTCTTCATCTTCGCGCCGCGCTGCTCGGCATCGACGACGCGGTAGCCGATGGGCGGCAGCGAGCCGTTCCAGAAGCCTTGCCGGGCGTTCTCCTTCAAGGCGCGCAGGACGTGCTTGCCGTTCTCCTTCGACTGGTATTCGTCGAACAGCGCCATGATCTGCCGCATCATGACGTGCATGGGATCATCGCCCATTTCCTGTGTGATGGAGACCAGCTTGACGCCGTTCTTGGCGAGCTTCCTGACATTGAACTCCAGCTCGAAGTGATCGCGGAAGAAGCGAGAGAAGCTGTGAACGACCACCACGTCGAACGGTGCGGGCTTGCTGGTGCCGGCCTCGATCATCCGTTGAAACTCGGGGCGGCGGTCATTGGTGGCCGAAGCGCCAGCTTCCACGAAGGTTTCGACAAGCTGGTAGCCCCGCGAAGCGCAATAAGCCTCGCCCTGCTTGCGCTGGTCGGGGATCGACACGTCATGCTCGGCCTGCCGCGTGGTGGAGACGCGCAGGTAGAGTGCGGCGCGGAGCGCAACATGGGGACTTTGCATATTCATGACCGAACTCCTTCCGCCGTGCGGCGTTCTATCAGCGGCAATTCCAGCTCCACGCGGTCATGCAGCACCTTGGGCACGAGCTTCTGGCCCTCGCCGGGGTCCATGCGGATCAGGCCATAGCTCGCCATCTTCTTGAGGGTTCGGGACAGGTTGGGCTTCGCCCGTCCTGTGATCCGCGACAGTTCCTCCAGCGAACCGGGCGACTGCTCGTCGATGACGCGCAGCAACTCCCGGTTCCCGCTCGAAAGGAGCTGCGCGAAGGATTCCATGGACGTGAACCACACCTTCGGATCGTCGGGTGCGGGCTTTTCCTCGCCCTTGGCGATCCGCATGGTGCGGGCCTTCATCTCGTCGTAGTCGGCAATCCCGACTTTCAATGTGGTCATGTTACGCCTCGCTCGTTCAACACCGCGTCCACCGCCTGCCAGAAGTCGGCCAGCAACGTGGCCGCATCTTCGTAGGCGTAGGGCTTCACGGTCTGGAGGCGGTGCCGATGGTCCATCGGCTCGCCACGCCTGCCCCGGCCGACCGGATGGGCGTTATCGAAGCCGACCAGCCGTTCGCCCGAAGGCCCGTGAAGCGTGAGCGAGTAATCGAGGCCGTGCGGCTTGTCCGGCGAGGCCGGAACGCGGGTGACGACGAACTTCACCCAATGGCCGCCCTCGGGATCGACAACGAGCACCTGACCGTCGAGGTCGAGAAGCGTGTCGAGGCTCGGGTCACGATCCTCGCTCATGACTTACTGTTATCATCGGAAGATAACGATTGCAAGCCCTGATTGTCAGGATCGTCGATTGGGCCGAACAGCCGGTCGAGCACGTCGCCGAAATACCGCTCGAAGATTTGCAGTTCTTCCTCGGTGATCGGCACCTTCTCGGGCCAGTCATCGAAGACAGGCAACGACTCCACATCGACGATGCGAAGCGGCGACCTTCGGCGCTCCCGGCCGTCCGGCGTGGGTTCGTCCGCATAGTCGAAAAGATCGTCGGGAAGTGTCTCGGGAACCGGCTGTCGCGGTCGCCCTTTGCGGGCGCGGCGGCGCTCTGCGCACATGGAATCCTCCTTGGCTCTGGTGGATTCCGGGGCACTCACGGTCCCGGAATTAAGCGAACCATGGAGGGGGATCGGCGGCCTGTAGCGTGCCGCATTTGCGTTGATGCGCTGACGGCACCCCTGTGATGGTAAGGGATGCCCCACCCGATGTAGCCGACGATCCCAACACTGGAGACTCGCGAAGATCAGTTTCCAGTCCAGCGATCCCATCTGCGATCCATGCGCCGATGGACGCGATATTGGACGCGTGCGTCGCGTCGGGCCTCGACCCATGGGGAAACAGTCGGAACGCGATGATAGACGGTCGCGATGGGCACCGAGTATCCCGGTGCTGTGTAGTAGATGTAGCTTGCGGAAACCCATCCCCGGTGTCCTGCCCAAACGACATCGCACCATGCCGAACCGGAGAGACAGCCCACAATCGTGATGGGCTGGCTAACCGGAACTGCGACGATGATGGGATGCTGCGTTCCGGGACCGATTCGCATGTTGACGGTTCCTGTCGTCATGCCCGGATGCGCCAGCGCGGCCGTGCCGCTCATTGCAAATGCCGCAAAAGCGGCTGCGAAGGTCAGCTTCAGTTTCATTTCCATCTCCTGATTAATTGGACTGGCAAGGGAAGCAGGAGTTGCGCCGTCGATTCGGAGCTTTGTGCTATCGTCCTGCTTCGGGTTCTGTATGGATCGGCGTGATGCGCTCTATTGTCGGCGCAGCGCCCTCAATTCGCGGAGCGACAGCACGCCATCCCCGTTCGTATCGGCGCGCCTCACGCGGTCTGGAATGAAGCGTGAGAACTCCTGACGCGAAATTCGACCATCTCCGTCAGAGTCCATGCGAGAGACGTGTGCAGCCAGATCGTCGACGGACACCATTGCGATGTTTCGCCGATTCCCGGCTTGTTGCGCGGCCGCGCGCGCTTCTTCCGCATCGAGAAATCCATCACGGTTCGCATCGAGCCGGTCGAACAACGTGGCTCGTGCGGCTTGAATCTCGGAAAACTGGATTGCCCGGTCTCCGTTCGTATCCAACTGGCGAAACATCTCGCGAGCGTTCGGGAAATCGGAAGCGTAGGCACTGCCGCTGCCGAGCAGAAGAATGGCTAGGGAAAGGAGTTTGGTGTTCATGCGCGTTCTCCGTGCGAGAGGACCGCTGCGGCCTCTCTTCACGCTTCCTACGCAGACGCGCGCACAGTCCTACGCACAGCCCGAGAATCTTCCGGCCATGCAGCGGCAGTGTTCAAATGGGGTGCATTTTTCCATGACAGCGTAGGAGGAGCCGGGCTTCTGCGTATCGGCAGTATCACCGCCCTGTGGTGGTTTGCCTTACGACGAAAGGAAACCCGTCATGAAACTTGCTGCTGCTGCATTCGCCGTTCTCATATCCGGCCTAGCGCTGCCCGGCGCAGTTCAGGCGCAAACGACGCCCATAGCTGCGCTCATTGATCGTCTCGACAGTGACGGCGACGGTATTGTCTCGCGCGACGAGATTGCTGCGGCGCGCGAGCGCTTGTTCGAGCGACTCGATGCGAACGGCGACGGGAATCTCGATGCCGGCGAGATCGACGCCTTACGCGATGCGATCATGGACCGCGCCGTTGCCATGCAGGCGCGGCTGGGCAGCCAGTTGCGACGGATGGATGCGAATGGCGACGGCACGGTCTCCGCAGAGGAGTTTCGAACCAGAACCCTCCTGTTCGACCTAGCCGACCGCGATGGCGACGGAAAGCTCTCGCCGGCAGAGTTCGCCGTCATCCGCAGCCTTCTCGTCGGCCGTCCCGGTTGACGTGGGCGCTCTTTCCAACGGACAGTCGTTTGCAGGCTACCGCGCCTCGGCGCATGGACCGTTCCTGATGCGGTCGGCAGGAAGCTTCACCGGGCCGCGCGGGAACACCATCGCCGGTGTCCACCGTCATTGGAGATAGAAGTGGCGTGAGCGGCACGGGAGATTCCAGCGATGACGAGCGGGGTAAACTTGGCGAGGATGCCGAACTTCTCGCCCGTGTCGCCTCGGGCGATCAAGGCGCGCTGGCGCGCCTTATCGACCGCCACGGTCGTGGCCTTCGCCTCTTCGCTGCCCGGTATCTCGGCAGCGCCGCCGACGCGGAGGATGTCGTGCAGGATGTGTTCGTGTCGGTCTGGAAGCACGCAGCGCGTTTCGATCCGGCGAAGGGACGCGCCTCGACATGGCTCTACAGGATCACGGCAAACCGCTGCATCGACGCGCACCGGAGACGTGCCTTTCGCGTCTTCATCGGCCTCGAAGATGTGCAGGATATGCTGGCCGACGAGGACCCGCGTGCCGATGCGCGGGTCGGAGCACGGCAGGAACTTGCGTTTGTTCGCCACAGTCTTTCGCGCCTGCCTGAGCGGCAGCGAATGGCGTTGCTGCTGCGCGCCGTCGCCGACCTTGATGTGCCCGCCATCGCGGAGGTGATGGGCGTGAGCGCCGGCTCCGTTGAACAACTGCTCGTGCGCGGCAGGCGCGCCCTGCGAGAACACATGGCGAAAGTGGTGAACACGAACGATGATCCGAAAGGGACTCCGACATGACCGAAGAAGAATTTGAACGTATGAAGCGCCGTTTCGGCGTCGATATATCGGCTTGGCCCGCGCCGTATCGGCAGGAAGCGTGGCTATTTCTGGCCGGGGCAGGCAAGGTCTCCGATTTTGGTGAAGATGCCTATCTCGACCGGCTCATTCTGGAAGCCGCCCGAATGGAGACAGACGAACAGGCACTCACGCGAAAGGTTCGGGAGCGGATTGGCCGGGAGCGGCGAACTTTCTTCCGCTTCTTCCCGATGATGCCGTCATGGCAGCTTCCCGCCGCAACCGCGAGCTTCGCTGCCATCCTCGTTGCAGCCGGCATCGCCGGCTACTCCGTGGCGGGGCCGGGCTATCCGATGATGGACGACTTTTTGCTTGCGCTTGCTACTGGCGATCCGGCCGTCAGCGGTATTGAGACCGGCTTGAATCGAAGTCTCTTCCGGAGCCTCGGCGAGGGTTTCCTATGAGGCGGCGTTCATGGTCCCAATTGGCACTTGTCGCCGTGCTCGCGCTATCCGTGCTGGCAAATGTCTTTCTTCTCGGCTTCGCGGCAAGGAACATGGGCGCGGGTCCCGATGCAGGCATTCTGGCCGAGAGCGTCGGCGGGTCCTATCCGGCCGAGGTCCGCGCCGAGTTCCGAAACCTGCTGCGCGAGAACCGGCCACGCACGGTTGCTGCCCTTCGCGATCTGCGGCAAGCGCGTCAGAATCTCGCGACGGCGGCGAACGCCACCCCATTCGACGACGCAGAAGTCGAACGCGCGATGCTGGATGTGCGCGCAGCGACCGAGACACTACAGCGCCTCATGCAGGAATTTCTGTTGGAAGCATTGCAGCGCACGCGCGGCGCTGAATGAATCCAGAAGCCCCGCCAACCATCTAGGATGATGTTGCGCGCCGCGCCTTGGCGAAGCCGCGATCCGTGGCGATGAACCGCTCCAGCATCGGCACGATGAGCCTGACGGGATCGGCGGCGGGCTGGCTGGTTTCGCGGGCCAGCACCTCGGCATAGGCGACCAGATCGCGGTGAAGCGGCGCGGGCAACTCCACCGTCACCTTGACGGGCTTGTCGTCGGGGAGCGGGCCGAGTTTCAGCTTCGTCATAGTCAGCCTCCAATCGGGTCGAACACAAGGTCGCGGGTGACGATAATCCTGACCGGGAAGCCCGGCCGGATCGTGAGCGTCGGCGCGACCTGCAACTGGCGCTGGACGATCTGCTGGCCTGCCTGATTGATGGTGTCCTGCGCGCCGTCGCGGATGGCGCGGATCAGCCGGTCCTCGTCGCTGGTCGCCAACTCCGTGCCGACCGCGAGCAGCGTGGACAGCCCTGCGGCCTTCATCAGATCCCACCAGTGATAATCGACGCCATCCTCAAGGCCGGCATAGCCGCTGCCGTCCGCGCCCGGCAGGCGCTCAAGCACAATGGAGCGTCCGCCGGGCAGGATCAGGCGATTCCAGACCAGCAACACGCGGCGCTGGCCGAAGGTCACGCCGTCATCATATTGGCCGATGATGCGTGTTCCCTGTGGGATCAGAAGCAGCGAGCCGGTCGGGCTGTCATAGACGTTCTCCGTGACCTGCGCGGTGATCTGGCCGGGAAGGTCCGAACGGATGCCGGTGATGAGCGCGGCCGGAATGACGGCCCCGGCCTGTAGTATCCAGGGCGAGGCCGGCGGCGTGACGCGATCCGGCGCGACGGTCTGCCGGTCCACGGGTCCATTGAGGAAAGCCGTGTGCCGATCCTGCGTCCCCGTAGCGCCGGGCTGACCGGCGAGGCCGAGACCGGCAAGGCCGGGCATGGCCGTTCCTGCCGGCACTCCCGTGCGCGGGCCGGACTGGAAAAACACGTTGCTCAAGCGCGCGGCTTCTTCCTCGGCGCGGCGGCGTTCTTCCTCTGGATCGACGGCGGGTGTCGCCATGACGGGCGGCACGACTGGTTGTCCCCGGTTCTGCGCGTCGAGGATCGGGCGGCCGAGGTCGCCGGGCAATGCTGGCCCTAGGACCGGGCCGGTATAGTCGCGGGGCAGACCGGACAAGCCGTCCGCCGTGGGCCGGTTCTCGGTCGAATAGAGTTCGTCCCCGCCCGGCCCAGCATCGCGGGTCTGGAGCGCGTAGATCAGCGCGCCGCCGATACCGAGCAAGGCGACAGCGCCGACGCCTGCCAGCATCCTGCGGGACAGGCGGGTGACGCGGGGCGGTTCGGCGCGCAGCCGCATGGGCGCGGCGGTATCGGTGATGGTGTTGTCGGTCATGAGGGGGAGTCTCCGGTCACGCTGGCGGGCCGCGCGGCGGCGGCCTGCGTCGGGTTGATGCGGACGATCCTGACGACCTGCTGGCG
>CALMZV010000166.1 GCA_937870755.1 uncultured Methylocystaceae bacterium | reverse complement strand
AAAGCCGCCGCGTGGTTTCGGCGCACGAGCGCCGCGTCGCGTTCGCTCCTGGCCCCGCCTGCGGCGCGAGCAGGTTTTTTCACGCGGCGAAAGCCGCCGCACAACGACGAACGCGCCCGGGGGCGCATCGCGCTGCCGGGCGTGGACCGCTGATCCCTTGGGCGTCAGTCGGCGCTTTTTCGGAGTGCATCTCTTGCGAGAAGCCGGGTTTCTAGGGCGGGCGGCCGGCAAAGTCAACGAATTCGCCCGGGGCGCTTGCGGGGCCGGTCGGCTGAGGTTAGCAAGGCCGCCAAATCCACCCGAGGGACGCTCCATGACCTGCAAACTCCTGCTTCTGCCCGGCGACGGCATCGGCCCCGAAGTGATGAAGGAGGTCGAAAAGGTTCTGGCTGCGCTCCAGCGGCTCGGCGTCGCGAAATTCGAGACCGAGAAGGGACTGGTCGGCGGCTGCGCCTACGATGCGCACGGCAAGTCCATTTCCGAAAGCGACATGGGGCTCGCCATGGCGGCCGACGCTGTGTTGTTCGGCGCGGTCGGCGGCCCGAAATGGGACGGCGTGCCCTACGAGGTGCGGCCCGAGGCGGGTCTGTTGCGGCTGCGCAAGGACCTTGGCCTGTTCGCCAATCTGCGTCCGGCCATCTGCTATCCGGCCTTGGCGGACGCGTCCTCGCTCAAGCGCGAGATTGTCGAAGGCCTCGACATCATGATCGTGCGGGAACTGACCGGCGGCGTCTATTTCGGCGAGCCGAAGGAGATCATCGATCTCGGCAACGGCCAGAAGCGCGGCATCGACACGCAGGTCTACGACACATACGAGATCGAGCGCATCGGCCGCGTGGCGTTCGAACTCGCGCGCAAGCGCAACAACAAGGTCACCTCGTCCGAAAAGCGAAATGTGATGAAATCCGGCGTGCTGTGGCACGAGGTCATCACTGCGCTCCACAAGCGCGAGTATCCGGACGTGACCCTCGAACACCAGCTCGCCGATGCGCTCGGCATGCAACTCGTGCGCTGGCCCAAACAGTTCGACGTGATCGTCACCGACAACCTGTTCGGCGACATGCTGTCGGACGTGGCCGCCATGCTCACCGGCTCGCTCGGCATGCTGCCGTCCGCCTCGCTGGGGGCGGCGGACGCGCAGGGCAGGCGCAAGGCGCTCTACGAGCCCGTGCACGGTTCCGCGCCCGACATCGCGGGCAAGGGCATGGCCAACCCCATCGCCATGATCGGCTCGCTCGCCATGTGTCTGCGTTATTCGTTCGGACTGGGCGAGGCGGCCGACCGGCTGGAATCCGCGATCGCCCACGCGCTCGGCGCGGGTCTGCGCACGGCCGACATCAAGGGCGCGGCCGATGCGGTCATCTCGACCGCTCAAATGGGCGACGCGATCGTCGCACGGCTGGAAAAGGCGGCCTGAGAGGCGCGCCCATCGCAAAAAATGAAAAGCGCGGGACGTCCCGCGCTTTTTGTTTCGGCCGTCAGAACCCGCTCATGCCGGGGTCGGGCCGCCAGAGCAGGCCGGGCGAGGTGCGCGCCAGTGGCTGCCGGTTGTAGATGGTCATCTCCTGCATATAGGCCGAACGGCTGAACCGCGGCACGACGACGCCCGAGTCCAGGAAGGAACGCGGTTTCACCACGATCAGCCGTTCGCCTTCCGCCAGCCGGTAGCGCGGGCGGGCGTCGGCGGCTGTGGCGATCAACGCGGCCGCCGCCGCCGCCGCGGCCAGGCCCAGGGTTCTTGCATGGAAGCGCATGACATTCTCCCCAATCGAGCGCGCGAATCGGCAGTATCTCCGAACAACGAGTTTTTCACGCTTTGGTTCGCCGCGAAAGGCGCGGATCGCGCCCTTCGTCACCGTTTCTGGCCACCGCGCAGCGCGGGCGCGGCGTGGCGCTCGTCCACCCAGCTCGCATCCGCGAACGCGGCGCGGCTGCGGGTGGGGCAGGACGGATCGCGCCGCAATTCGGCTTGTGCGAAAAATGCCTTCAGGTCGAGATCGTCGCCCGCGCCGAGCAGATCGAGCCGGCCGACGAGGCAGGCGAGCCGCCGGCGCTCGAACGATTTGCCGTCCGGTCCGCATGCAAGTCCGGCGATCCGCAATTCGGGATTGCCGGATGCGACGGCGAAGGCCTGACAGCCTTCGCGGCTCTCGCCGGTCGCCGTCGCCAGTTTCGCCTCGGCGAATTCGCCATCGCCGAACCGCGTTTTCAGCGCGGCCGGCTGGCCGAGCCGGTCGAGCGCGAGGCCGGCTTCGGCGGCGCGACGCGCCGCCTCCACGAAAAAGAACGTCGCGCCCGCCTCCGGCGCGCCGCGCCGCACGGTCAGGCGCACGAACGCCTGTTTGTCGGCGAAGGCGCCGAAAGTCAGCACGTCCTCGCGCGCGCTGTCGTCGCTCTTGCGGCGCACGGCGTAGGAAAGGGCGGTTCGCGCCAGCTCCGGCGCCTCGAACCCGTACATCGGCAGCGGTCTGGAAATGTCGATCCAGCGCGCCGGCGCCGGCGCGGGCGGCGCTTCGGCGACCGCCAGCCGTTCGGCGCCCGACATCAGAAGCGCCGAAAAGACCAGCGCCGAAACCGTCGCGCCGGCCAGCGCCGGCCGTCGGACGACGAACCGCACGCCGTCGGCGAACATGCGCAACGCCCGGCGCAGGTCGCGCAGCGCGAAAGCGAAGGCGGGCGGGCGCGGGCCCAGAACATTGGCGAGCGACATGACGCAACTCCCAAAAGACGCGGAGGCGGTCTTCGAACCTCGACAATGTGAGCGGTTTTGTTGGCGCGCCGGTTACCGTGGGCCGGCTATCGGCGAGCAGGGTAAAGGGCTGGTTGCCGATCAGGGTTAAGACCGGCGTTTTCGATCGCGTAACGGTCGCCGCCACATGATGCCGGCATGATTCGCACGTTCGCCATCCTGTCCGTCGCCTTCTGCGCGCCTCACCTTGCCGGCTGCGCCGCCCTGAGCGCGGTCACGACCGTCGCCTCGGCGGGCGTGGGCGTGGCGACCACAGCCGGCGGCCTTGCGGTTTCGGGGGCGGGCGCGGTCGCCTCGGGCGCGGCGTCCGGCGTGAAAGCGATCGCGTCCGGCGACGAGCCGGAGCGGAAATAAAGGCCCGGATCGCTCCGGGCCTTCGCGCTCACCGCACCAGAACGTTGCGGAATTGCCAGGGATCGCTTTCGTCGATGTCCTCGGGAAAGAATCCCGGTCGATCCTTCAGCGGCGTCCAGTCGGTGTAGAAGCCGGCGAGCGGGCCCAGATAGGGCGACTGGATCTCCAGGCAGCGGCGGAAGTCCATCTCGTCGGCCTCGAGGATGCCGAGGTTCGGGTTTTCGAGCGCATAGACCATGCCGGCCAGCACGGCGGAGGTCACCTGCAGGCCGGTCGCGTTCTGGTAGGGCGCGATGCGGCGCGTCTCCTCGATCGACAGCTGCGAACCGTACCAGTAGGCGTTCCTGGCGTGGCCGTAGAGCAGCACGCCGAGTTCGTCGATCCCGTCCTCAATCTCGCGTTCGGTGAGAATGTGGTGGGCGGGCTGCACATTGGCGGCGTTTCCGAACATCTCGTGAAGCGAGAGCACCGCGTCGTTAGCCGGATGATAGGCGTAGTGGCAGGTCGGGCGGTAGATCGCGCGGCCGCCTTCGTCGCGCACCGTGAGATAATCGGCGATCGAGATCGCTTCGTTGTGCGTGACGAGAAAACCGTATTGCGGGCCGGGCGTCGGGCACCACGAGCGCACGCGCGTGTTGGCGCCGGGCTGATTGATGTAGATGGCCGCGCCGCACCCTTGGGCGTGCGTGGCGGCGTTTTCGGGCATCCATTTCTCGTGCGTGCCCCAGCCGAGTTCGGCCGGCTGCACGCCCTCGGACACGAAACCCTCGACCGACCATGTGTTGACGAACACGTTGCGGGGCTTGGGATGGATCGCGCGCTGCGTGTCGCGCTCGGCGATGTGGATTCCCTTCACGCCGAGCCGCATGGCGAGCTGCGCCCATTGCGCGCGCGTCGTGGGTTCGGGCGACGCGTCGCCGATGTCGTGCGCCAGATTGACGAGCGCGCGTTTGACGAACCAGGACACCATGCCGGGGTTGGCGCCGCAGGTGGACACCGCCGTCGGACCGCCGGGATGGGCGCGCCGCTCGGCCAGCAGCGATTCGCGCAGCGCGTAGTTGGTGCGCGCCTCGGGCCCGAGATTGTGGTCGAAGTAGAAGCCGGCCCACGGCTCGATCACCGTGTCGATATAGAGCGCGCCGAGCTCGCGGCAGAAATGCATGATGTCGACGGAGCCGGTGTCGACCGAAAGATTCACGCAGAATCCCTGGCCGTCGCCTTCGGTCAGCAGCGGGCGCAGCACGTCGCGGTAGTTCTGGCGCGTCAGCGCGGCCTTGATGTAGCGAACGCCGCGCACGTCCAGCAGCGCGCGGTCCGTGTCGTCCGGGTCGATGACGGTGAAGCGTTTGGGGTCGTAGTCGAAATGGCGCTCGATCAGCGGCAGCGCCCCCTTTCCGATCGAGCCGAAGCCGATCATCACGATGGGGCCGGAAATTCGCGCGTGCACGGGCCATTGGGACATTCAAACAAACTCCGTCTTCGAGTGCGTGCAGGACCGCGCGTTTGAAAGCAGGGGCGCGCGGGGAGGTCAAGATGCGGCGCGACGACGCGCGCCGCGCCGGCGGATCGTCATGCCGAGGCCGCGCGGGCGTGCGCGGCCTTGCGCGTCGCCCGCCGCCGCCCCGCGCGTTCGCCGGTCGCGACCAGGCGGCCTTCGGCGCCGTCGAGCGCGCCCGCGCGCAGTTCGAGCGCAAGGAAACGGTCGAGTTCGACGGGGCCGGGCATGTGCACGACGCGCGGGGCGCGCGCGAAGCCGAAGCGCGTGTAGTAGGGCGCATCGCCCACGAGCAGGATCGCGCCGTGTCCGGCCTGCGTCGCCGCCGCGATCGCCGCGCGCATCAACGCGCCGCCAACGCCGTCGCAGCGGCGCGCGGCATCGACCGCGAGCGGGCCGAGCAGCAGCGCCGCGCGTCCGCCTGCCGCCACATGCCACAGCCGGACCGTGCCGATCAGCCGGCCGGTTTCGTCGCGCGCGACCATCGCAAGCGCGGGCTTGCGGCCGGCGCGCAGCCGCTCGGACGTCTTGCGGAAACGTTCCGGGCCCATCGCGGCGTCGAGCAGGCGCTCGCGCGCGACGACGTCGCCGTCGCGTTCGATGTCGAGACAGAACGGGCGCGCCTGGGGCGCGCGAGAGCGAGCAACAGAGGTCATCGTCTCCTCCTCCTAGAGGAAGCGACCCTCGCGCCGGGCGTGCGAAGCCTGCCGAACGGGACTGGGGATGTCTTGCGTCCTCTCCCGGCGTCGGGAGAGGACAGGGGCGCGCGTCAGATGACGTGCGTCTCGAGCGGCGGGAAGCCGTTGAAGCCGACGGCCGAATAGGTCGTCGTATAGGCGCCGGTTCCCTCGATCAGCACCTTCGATCCGATCTCGAGGCTGAACGGAAGGAGATAGGGATCCTTCTCGTACAGCACGTCCACCGAATCGCAGGTCGGGCCCGCGAGCACGCAGGGACCGAGTTCCTCGCCATCCTTCTCCGTGCGAATCGGATAGCGGATCATCTCGTCCATCGTTTCGGCAAGACCGTTGAACTTGCCGATGTCGAGGTAGACCCAGCGCACCTTGTCGTCGTCCGACTTCTTCGACACCAGCACGACTTCCGCCTCGATCATGCCGGCGGCGCCGACCATGCCGCGGCCCGGCTCGATGATCGTCTCGGGGATGCGGTTGCCGAAGTGCTTGCGCAGCGACCGGAAGATCGACTGGCCGTAGGCTTTCACCGCCGGCACGTCCTTCAGGTATTTCGTCGGGAAACCGCCGCCGAGATTGACCATCTGCAGGTGAATGCCGCGCTCGGCGAGATCCCGGAAGATCGCCGAAGCGTCCTTCAGCGCGCCGTCCCACATCTTCGGGTTGCGCTGCTGCGAGCCGACGTGGAACGACACGCCATAGGCCGACAGACCCAGGCGATGGGCGTGTTCGAGCACGCGCGGCGCCATTTCCGGCGCGCAGCCGAACTTGCGCGACAGCGGCCATTCGGCGCCGGCGCCGTTCGACAGAATGCGGCAGAACACTTTCGATCCGGGCGCGACGCGTGCGATCTTCTCGACCTCCGCCTCGCAGTCGACCGCATAGAGACGGATGCCGAGCGCGTAGGCGCGCGCGATATCCTTCTCCTTCTTGATCGTGTTGCCGAAGGAGATGCGGTCGGGCGTGGCGCCGGCGGCCAGCGACTGCTCGATCTCGACGAGCGAAGCCGTGTCGAAGCACGAGCCGAGGCTCGCCAGCAGCGACAGCACTTCCGGCGCCGGATTGGCCTTCACCGCGTAGAATACGCGCGTGTCGGGCAGCGCCTTCGCAAAGGCCGTGTAATTGTCGCGCACGACGTCGAGGTCGACGACCAGGCACGGGCCGTTGTCACGGCCGGTTTCGCGGCGGGCGCGCAGGAATTCAAGAATACGGTCGGTCATCGCCGCCTCCCCTACGAAGTGGCGCTCGCGCGCCAGCCAAGAGCTTCGCGACCGCAAACACCCTTGTTTGCGGTCTTGACCGCCGCCGACGGACGCAGCGCCGTCGAAAGCGATCGGGCAGTCAGCCGTCTGGACACGTTCGCCCCGGAAAGCCGCAGGCTTCCCGAGGTTCTCCGAAGGAGCATCCGTCGCCGGAGCGCGCCGTCGAAGTCAGTGGCCATCGTTTGGAGGGGAGATCCCTTCCGCACGCCCGGCAAGAAAGACAAGCCTCTTCGGTTGTCGACCGTTGGAAGGGCCGACAGAGACCAAAAAAGCCCGGTCCGTCGTTGCTTTAAGTCGCGATCCCCCGTTCAGACGGGGTTCGCCGGTTCGCCTCCGGCTGCCGGTTTTTTCTCGACGATTAACCGGCCTCTTGTCCGGATCCCCGCCGACCGACACACGACCACAGGCACGTGCGATTTGGGCGAGGCGGAACATAGGCCGTTTTGCGTGGGGCGCAAGTTAAATTTCGGAAATCCGACGATGTTCGACGATTTTTTTCGCCGCTCGTCGCCGTCGCGCCGCAATCGCGCGCCAATGCCTGCGCGCTGCAGCGGCGCCTTTGCCGCCCCTTGCCGACGGGGGCGCAAAATACTAGGTGCTGCGGCCGACCAAGCCTCTCCGCGGTTCCCGGAAACGCCATGCACGAAACAACCCGCCGCAGCCTTCTGGGCGCAGTTTCCCTGAGCGCCGGCGCGCTCGTCGTGGGGCCCGCGTTCGCGCAGGGCGCGCCCAAGTCTTCCATGGACAGCCAGATGGCGCCGGCGCAGCAACCGCGATTCGGGTTCAACGACGTGGTCCAGCGCGCCCGCCAGCTCAGCCTCGCGCCGTTCGACGGCGCTTACGCCAAATTGCCGGCCCCGCTCGATGCGCTGGATTTCGACGCCTGGCGCGACATCCGTTTCAAGTCCGACAAGGCGATCGCGATCGGCCCCTACCGGCTCCATGTTTTCCATCTCGGCCACCTCTATCGCCGGCCGGTGACGATCAACACGATCCGCGACGGCATCGCCACGCCCATTCCCTATTCGAACCAGATGTTCGACTACGGGCGCACGAAGTTCGAGCAGCGCCTGCCGGTGAACACGGGCTTCGCCGGGTTCCGCCTGCATTTTCCTGTCAACGACCCGCGCGTGTTCGACGAGGTATGCTCGTTCATCGGGGCGAGTTATTTCCGCATTCTGGGGCGCGGCCAGTCCTACGGCCTTTCGGCGCGCGCGCTCGCGGTCGGCGCGGGAACCGACAAGGAGGAGTTTCCCTTCTTCCGCGAGTTCTGGATCGAACAGGGGGATACGCGGCCCGACCGGGTGACGATCTACGGCCTGCTGGACGGGGCGGCGGCGACCGGCGCCTACCGGTTCGACCTCACGCCGGGGCTCGATACGGCGATGGAGGTGCGCGCGACGCTGTTTGCGCGGCGCGCCGGCGCCAAGGTCGGGCTTGCGCCGCTCACCTCCATGTATTTCGTCGGCAACAACGACCGTCGTTCCAACAGCGATTTCCGGACCGAACTGCACGATTCGGACGGGCTGCAGATCGAAACCTCGCGCGGGGAATGGATCTGGCGGCCGTTGCGCAATCCGCTGTCGATGAAGATCGCCCATTTCATGGACGCCAATCCGCGCGGGTTCGGCCTCATGCAGCGCGACCGCGAGTTTTCCTCCTATCAGGATCTCGAACTCAACTATCAGTCGCGCCCCTCCTACTGGGTGGAGCCGCGCGGGGAGTGGGGCGAGGGCGTGGTGGAGCTGGTGGAGCTGCCGACGACCGACGAGACGAACGACAATATCGTCGCCTCGTTCGTGCCCAAGGACTCGCCGGAGCCGGGCAAGCCGTTCTCCTACGGCTACCGGTTGCTGTCGAGCCTCGATCTGGCGCGGCTGTCGCCCAACGGGCGCACGGTGAACACGTTCCAGACGGTGGCGCGCGCGCTCGGCTCGCGCGAGACGCCGCCCGAAGGCTCGCGCCGTTTCCTGATCGATTTCGCCTACGGCGATCTCGCCTATCACGCGGCCGATCCGAATCTGGTGGAAGTGGTCGCCGCCATCTCGAAAGGCTCGGTTCTACGCGCGTTCCCGCTCGCCAACCCGCATGTGCAGGGCGTGCGCGCGGTGGTGGACGTGGCCACGCCCCCCGGCGAGACGGGCGACATTCGCGTCTTTCTGCGCACCAAAGGCGACGTGCTGACCGAGACGTGGACGTTTCCCTGGGCCTCCTCGTGAACGGTCGGGCGCGATGATCGCCATCCGGCGCGGCGCACGCGCCGATCTCGACGCGCTCGAAACCATCGAGAACGCGGCGTTCGAGGGCGACCGCATTTCGCGACGGGGTCTGGCCTATTCGCTGAAGGCGCCGACGATGATCCTCCTGGTCGCCGAAACGGGCGGGCGGGTCGCCGGTTACGGCCTCGTTCATCTGCGGCGCGGCGCGCGCGGCGCCCGCATCACGTCGCTGGCGGTCGCGCGGGACCGGCCGAAAGGTGCGGGGCGCGCGCTGCTGGCGGCGCTCGAAGACGCCGTGCGCAAAAAGGAACTGACGTTCATGCGGCTCGAAGTGCGCGCCGACAACGACCGCGCGATCGCGCTCTACCGGGCGGCGGGCTATCGCCAGACCGGAACGATCGCCGATTACTACGAGGACGGGGCGACGGCGCTGCGGTTCGAGAAGGCGCTTGGAGCGCCTGCATGAGGCACGCGTTCGCGCGCGGCGGCGGAATCGCTATAGTGCGCGCGCAACGGTATCGGGGATCGTCTCGGGGGGCCCGCATCGGCCGAAGGAGGTTCAGTGAAATGGCATGGTCTCGTGGCGTCGGCGCTGGCCGCCTTCGCGCTTTCGCCCGCACACGCGCTCGACAGGGTTTCGTTCGCCACCAACTGGCTGGCTGAGGCCGAGCACGGCGGCTTCTATCAGGCGGTCGCGGACGGAACTTTCGCGAAATACGGACTGGAGGTGAAGATCGTCCCCGGCGGGCCGCTCGCGGCCAACCGGCTGCTGCTGGCCGCCGGCAAGGTCGACTTCTACATGGGCGCCAACATGCTCGCGCCGTTCGATGCGGTGAAGAACAACGTGCCGACCATCGTGCTGGCGAGCGCGTTCCAGAAGGACCCGATCGTCCTCATGTCGCATCCGGGGCAGGGGCTCGACCGGCTGCAGGACCTGCCGAAGGCCGCGACCGCCTTCATCGGCAAGGACAATCTGGTGAGCGTGTGGCAGTGGCTGAAACAGGCCTACGGTTTCCGCGACGAAGCCGTCAAACCCTATACGTTCAATCCCGCGCCGTTCCTCGCCGACAAGACGTCGATCCAGCAAGGCTATGCGACGTCCGAGCCCTATGCGATCGAACAGCAGGGCAGGTTCAGGCCGAACGTGTTCCTCCTCGCCGACCACGGCTACGATTCCTATTCGACCACGATCGAGGCGCGGATCGATTTCGTGGAGAAGAATCCCGGTCTCGTGCAGCGGTTCGTCGACGCCTCGATGATCGGCTGGTGCAACTATCTCTATGGCGACAACCGCGCCGCCAACGACATGATCAAGCGCGACAACCCCGACATGAGCGATGCGCAGATCGCCTTCTCGATCGCGAAGATGAAGGAATACGGCATCGTCGATTCCGGCGATTCGCTGACGCTGGGCGTCGGCGCGATGACGGACGCGCGCATGAAAAGCTTCTTCGACAAGATGGCGAAGGCGGGCGTGGTCGCGGCCGATCTCGATTACCGGAAGTCCTACACGCTGGCGTTCGTGAACAAGGGGCTCGCCTGTCCGGGCCGACCGAAATGAGCGCAGCGGAGGCGCGGCTGCTCACGCTGCGCGGCGTTTCCAGGCGTTTCGCCGATGCGCCGGCGCTCGAAGCGCTCGATCTCGATCTCCGGCGCGGCGAGTTCCTGTCGCTGATCGGTCCTTCGGGTTGCGGCAAGTCGACGGCGTTGCGGCTGATCGCCGGGCTGATCGCGCCGACATCGGGCGCCATCGAATGGGCGGGCGGCGCGCGGCCGGAAATCGGCTTCGTGTTCCAGACGCCGACGCTCATGCCGTGGGCGGACGTGCGGACGAACGTGTTTCTTCCATTGCGGCTCGAAGGGCGCAGTTGGCGCAAGGCGCGCGCGCGTGTGGAGGCGGCGCTCGAACGCGTGGGCCTCGCCGACCGGGCGCGCGCCTACCCGCGCGAACTGTCGGGCGGCATGGCGATGCGCGTATCGATCGCGCGCGCGCTCGTTTCGGAGCCGTCCGTGCTGCTGATGGACGAGCCGTTCGCCGCGCTCGACGAGATCACGCGCTTTCGCCTCAACGACGATCTCGCGCGCATCGTGCGCGACAGCGCCACGAGCGTGGTGTTCGTCACCCATTCGATTTTCGAAAGCGTCTATCTGTCCTCGCGCGTCGCCGTCTTCTCGCAGGCGCCGGGCCGCATCGTCGAAACGCTTGCGATCGACGCGCCGCAGCCGCGCGATCCGGACTTTCGCCTCTCGCCGCTGTTCTCGCTCTATGCGCGCCGGCTCGCCGACGCGCTCAACCGCACGGAGGGCGCGCCATGACGGCGCCTGCGCCCCGCGCGCGCCTGCGCGATTACGTGCTGCCCCTCGTCGTCTTCGCGCTCGCGCTGGGCGTGTGGGAATTCGCCGTGCGGTTCTGGCGCATCGAACCGTTCGTTCTGCCGGCGCCGAGCGCGATCTGCGCCTCGCTCGTCGCCGACTGGCCGATACTGTCGGCGGCGTTGCGGGTGACGCTGGCCACGACCGCGAAAGCGCTGGCGCTGGCGACGGCCGGCGGCGTGGGGCTTGCGCTCGTGTTCGCCCAATCGCGCTGGATCGAACGCGCGTTCCTGCCGTTCGCCATCGTGCTGCAGGTCACGCCCGTCATCGCCATCGCGCCGCTGCTGCTGATCTGGCTCGACCAGGAGACGGCGGTGCTCGTGTGCGCGTTTCTCGTCGCCTTCTTTCCCATTCTGGCCAACACCGCGATGGGGCTCGCCTCGACCGATCGCGGACTGGTGGAGCTGTTCACGCTCTATCGCGCCTCGCGCTGGCGCACGCTCACGCGGCTGAAACTGCCGGCCGCGCTGCCGTATTTTCTCAACGGGTTGCGCATCGGCGGCGGGCTTGCGCTGATCGGCGCCATCGTCGCGGAACTTGCGGCGGGGGCGGCGGGCAAGGGCGCGGGGCTTGCCTTCCGCATCGCGGAGGCGGGCTACCGGCTCAACATTCCCCGCATGTTCGCCGCGCTCGCGCTCGTCTCGCTGGCGGGGCTGGCGATCTACGGGACGCTCGCGCTCGTCTCGCGACTGGCGCTGCGGCGCTGGCACGAAAGCGCGCTCCACCCGGACGCCTGAACGCCGTCATGCGTTGGGCTCATGCGGCCCATGCGCCGGGCCTTTCAGGGCGCGGCCGGGTCGCGCGCGGCGCGCATGCGGGCTATGAGCGTCACAATGTCGCAAGAAAACATCCGGAGCGCGCCGGCCAAACGCGTCACGCTGGACGACGTCGATTCCGCCGAGCGCGCCTCGCGCCGGCGCGGCATTCTCCTGATGTGCGGGGCGCTGATCTGTTTCGCCACGCTCGACGCCACGGGCAAATGGCTGTCGCAATCGGTGCCGGTGTGGGAGGTGGTCTGGGCGCGCTATGTCGGCTCCACGATGCTGGCGCTCGCCTTCATGAATCCGTGGCGTTCGCCGGAAGGGTTCAGCACGCGGCGGCCGGCATTGCAGGTCTTGCGGGCGTGCCTGCTGTTCGGCTCGACGGCGTTCAACTTTCTGGCGCTGCGCTATCTCCAACTCGACGAGACGATGGCGATCCTGTTCGCCATGCCGCTCGTGGTTTCGCTGCTGGCGGGGCCTATGCTCGGCGAATGGGTCGGTCCGCGCAGGCTGGCGGCGATCGTCGTGGGGTTCATCGGCGTGCTGATCGTGGTGCGGCCGGGTCTCGGCGGCATGCATTGGGCGGCGCTCTACTGCGTGGCCGGGCTGTTCTGCTATGCGCTCTATTCCATTCTCACGCGCATGCTGGCGGCCACCGACTCCGCCTTGACCACGGCCTTTTTCGGCTCGGTGTCGGGCGTCGTGCTGCTGACGCCAGCGCTCCCGTGGTTCTGGACGCTTCCGCCGACGGCCGGCGTATGGCTGGGCCTGGCCGCGCTCGGCGCGCTCGGCGGGTTTGGGCATTATCTCCTGATCGCCGGACACGCGCGGGCGCCGGCGGCCGTGCTGGCGCCCTATGTGTACACCCAGATCGTGTGGATGATCGGGCTCGGCTATCTGGTGTTCGGCAACACGCCCGGCCCCTACACGCTCATCGGCGCATCGGTCGTCATCGCCTCGGGCCTCTATCTCTTCTACCGCGAGCGCGCGACGCGCGGCGACGCCTGATCAGGGCGCGCCGTTCGGCTCGTCGGGCCGGGCGACGAAGGGCGGGGCCGGCGGAATGGCCGGCAGCTCCACTTTCGGCGGGGCCGCCTGCGGGGCGACCGGCTTGACGGTCGGGCCGATGTCGGCGGGCGCGGCGGGGGTCGCCGGATCGGGCGCGACGGCCGCGCTGGCCGGCGGGGTTGTCGCGGGCGCCATCCGCTGCGGGGCGGGCGGCGGCGCCACCGGCGCCGGCGGCTTCTGCGGGGCTGTCAGCGGCGGTTTGGGCGGGGCGGGCTGCGGCTGCACGCCGGCGACCGGCGGCGCGGCGGTGGCGGGCGGCCGAACCCGCGCGGCCGGCGGTTTCGGACGCGGCTCGCTCAGGAGCGTCGTGCGGATCAGCGCGCCGTCGTAAGCGTCGATGACGAATTGCGCGCGCCGGCCGTCGGGGCGCGCGCCGATCGCCACGATCCGGTCGCCGCGCACGCGCGGACGCTCGACGAGCCGATAGCCGCTGGCGCGCAGCACCCGCGCCACCACGCCTGCGGGGACGGGTTCGTCGTCGATGTCCGGCCCGGCCCAGAACGGCGCCGGCGGTCCCCAGAAGAATTGCGCGGACGCGGGCGTGAGGGCTGCGAGCGAAAGCGCCAGCGGTGCGAGCGCGTAACGGACAAGACGGGCCATGGATGGTTCCTGCATCGATCGACGGCGCGACGTTTCCCCGCAATTGCGCAAAGATTTGGGCGGAAACGGCGCGGTTTACGGAATGGACGCGGTTTTGCGCGCGATGTCGACGAACCGGTCCACCTCCGCCGTCTGCGTGGCGAAGGAGGCGACCAGCCGGACGAAAACCTCGTCCGCGCGTGGCCGGTCCTGCGGCGCGAGCGCGCGCGCGGTCCAGCCGTGATAGCGGGCGCCGGCCGCGCGCAAGGCGGCGTCGACGGCGGCCGGAAGAATGACGAACACCTCGTTGGCCTGGCGCGGCCAGACGAGCCGTGCGCCGGGCGCCTCGCGCAGCCCAGCCTCGAGCGCGCTCGCCTGCGCGTTGGCGCGGCGGGCGAGATCGAGCCAGTGGCCGTTTTCCAGGAAGGCGGTCATCTGCGCGCCGAAGAAACGCCCCTTGGACAGCGTGTGGCCGGCGCGTTTGCGGCGATAGGCGAGATCGTCGGCCTCCTCCAGCCAGCCGGCGTCGAACACGACGACCGCCTCGCAGGCCAGCGCGCCGTTCTTGGTGGCGCCGAACGACAGAACATCGACGCCCGCGCGCCAGCTCATGTCGGCCGGCGTGCAGCCGAGTTCGACCAGCGCATTGGAAAACCGCGCGCCGTCCATATGGACCGCAAGGCCCGCGCCGTGGGCGATCTCGGCCAACGCCGCGATCTCCGCGCAGGTGTAGATCGTGCCGCATTCGGTCGCCTGCGACAGCGAAAGCACGGCGGGCTGCACCTGTTTGACCGCCTTGGGCAGGCTCGCGAGCGTCTCCGCCAGCGCGCGCGGCGAGATCTTGCCCGCCTCGCCCTCGATGGGGATGAGCTTGGCGCCGCTGTAGAATTCCGGCGCGCCGCATTCGTCGTTCTGGACATGCGCGCCGGCGTGGCACAGCGCCGCCCCCCATGGCGGCGCACAGAGCGCGATGGCGAGCGCATTCGCCGCGGTGCCGGTGGCGACCATGAACGCGGCGGTCTGGCGTTCGAACACGTCGTCGAGCGCGCGTTCGGCCGCGATCGTCCAGGGGTCCGCGCCGTAGGCGGGCGCGGCGCCCGCGTTGGCGGCGACGAGGGCCTGAAGGATGGGGGCGCTCGCCCCGACCGAATTGTCGCTGGTGAAGTCCATGATGTGTTGTGGCAGGCGGGCGCGGCCGCGCCAAGGCCCGGTCAAGCGCGAACGGCGCGCGGGGACTCCGGGATCGAAACTTGCTAGGCTTGCCCCCGGGTTTTGCGCTCGTTGCCGAAGAACGACGGTCGTGCGCAATTTTGCGGCAGTTTGGGCGGGCCGGTCGCTTGTGCGACCCTCCGAAATCTGCCATTTTCTGTCGCCGCCGATAGGACAGCCTTGCTGACCCTTCGTTGTTCGCCCCGCAAGCGCGTTTCGCGCGCGGGCGTTTGCGACGGCGCGATTTCCGATGCGGGCGCCGCAAGCCGCGGACGGCGGCGGACCGCAGCGGTCAAATTCAAGGAACGCTCGAGCAGCGTTGGAGTGAGCGATGAGCGGTCGGGGGTGGCGCGATACGCGACGAAAACGGGACGGCGAGGCGCGCGGCCGCGCGCCTGCCTCCGCGTCTTCGTTTCCTGTCGTCCGCAACCGCATTTCCGAAAGTTCCGCCATGAGCCAGATGACCGTCCGCGATCCCTTCCTGCCTGGCCCGCAGGGTCTCTACGACCCGTCGAAGGAACATGATTCCTGTGGCGTCGGCTTCGTCGCCGACATGCGCAATCGCAAGAGCCATGACATCGTGGCGATGGGCCTGCGCATTCTGTGCAACCTCGACCACCGCGGCGCCGTCGGCGCCGATCCCAAGCTCGGCGACGGCTGCGGCATTCTGGTGCAGATTCCCCATGGCTTCTATGCGCAGGAGTGCGCCGGGATCGGCATTTCGCTGCCCGGCCCGGGCGAATACGGCGTCGGCCAGTTCTTCATGCCGCAGGACGCCGTCGCGCGCGCCAATTGCGAGGCCGCCGTCGCGCGCGCGATGGAGGAGGAGGGGCTCGTCGTGCTCGGCTGGCGCGATTGCCCGGTCGATTCCTCCGATCTCGGCGCGGCCGTGCGCGAGGTGGAGCCCGTGCACCGCCAGATCTTCGTCGGGCGCGGACCGGGCGTGACGAGCGAGGACGATTTCGAGCGCCGTCTCTACGTCGCGCGCAAGGCCGCCTCCAACGTCATCTACGCGGCCAGCGGTCGTGACCGCATGAAGGAATACTATCCGGTCTCGGTCTCCTGCCGCACCGTCGTCTACAAGGGCATGGTGCTGGTCGGCCAGCTCGGCGCCTACTATCGCGATCTCGCCGATCCGCGCTTCGAAAGCGCGCTCGCGCTCGTGCACCAGCGCTTCGCCACCAACACGTTCCCGTCCTGGCGGCTCGCCCATCCCTACCGGATGGTGGCGCACAACGGCGAGATCAACACGCTGCGCGGCAACGTCAACTGGATGGCGGCGCGACAGGCGTCGGTGGAATCGAACCTGTTCGGCGACAACATCTCCAAGCTCTGGCCCATCTCCTACGAGGGCCAGTCCGACACCGCCTGTTTCGACAACGCGCTCGAATTTCTCGTGCAGGGCGGCTATTCGCTCGCGCACGCGATGATGATGCTGATTCCGGAAGCGTGGGCCGGCAATCCGCTGATGGACGAAGGCCGGCGCTCCTTCTACGAATATCACGCCTCCATGATGGAGCCGTGGGACGGGCCGGCGGCGGTCGCCTTCACCGATGGGCGCCAGATCGGCGCCACGCTCGACCGCAACGGCCTGCGCCCCGCGCGCTATCTCGTCACCGACGACGGGCTCGTCGTCATGGCGTCGGAAATGGGCGTGCTGCCGATTCCCGAGGAGAAGATCGTCACCAAGTGGCGGTTGCAGCCGGGCAAGATGCTGCTGGTCGATCTCCAGCAGGGGCGCATCGTCTCCGACGACGAGATGAAGGCGACGCTCGCCGGCGAGCATCCCTATGGCGAATGGGTCGCGCGTTCGCAGATCGCGCTCGAGGATTTCAAGCCCGTCGAGCCACGCTCCATGCGCACCGACGTGTCGCTGCTCGATCGCCAGCAGGCCTTCGGCTACACGCAGGAGGACCTCTCGATCCTGATGGAGCCGATGGCGGTGACGGGGCAGGAAGCGGTCGGCTCCATGGGAACCGACACGCCGATCTCCGCGCTCTCCGACAAGGCGAAGCTGCTCTACACCTATTTCAAGCAGAATTTCGCGCAGGTGACGAACCCGCCGATCGATCCGATCCGCGAGGAACTCGTCATGAGCCTGGTGAGCTTCATCGGCCCGCGTCCGAACATTCTCGACCACGAAGGCTCGGGCAAGGGCAAGCGCCTCTATGTCCGCCAGCCGATCCTCACCAACGCGGACCTCGAGAAGATCCGCTCGATCGCGCACTACGAAGAAGCGTTCGACACCAAGACGCTCGACATCACCTACGCCGCCGACAAGGGCGCGGCCGGCATGCGCGCGGCGCTGGAGCGGCTCAACGAGCGCGCGGAAGGCGCGGTGAAGGGCGGCTACAACATCATCATCCTGTCCGACCGGCAGGTGGGACCGGACCGCATTCCGATTCCGGCGCTGCTGGCGACGGCGTCCGTGCATCATCACCTCATCCGCAAGGGGCTGCGCACGTCGGTCGGCATCGTGGTGGAGACGGGCGAAGCGCGCGAGGTGCATCATTTCGCCTGTCTGGCCGGCTTCGGGGCGGAGGCGATCAATCCCTATCTCGCGTTCGAGACGCTGGCGGCGATGGCCGACGATTTCCCCGAGGAGGTGGACGGCTACGAGGCGGTCAAGCGCTACATAAAGTCGATCGACAAGGGCCTGTTGAAGGTCATGTCGAAGATGGGCATCTCGACCTACCAGTCCTATTGCGGCGCGCAGATTTTCGACGCCGTGGGCCTCGCGCAGTCGTTCGTCGACGAATTCTTCGCCGGCGCCGCCACGCGCATCGAGGGCGTGGGGCTCGACGAGGTCGCGCTCGAAACACAAACGCGCCACGCGCTCGCCTTCGGCGACGCGCCGGTCTATCGCGCGGCGCTCGATGTCGGCGGCGAATACGCCTACCGCATGCGCGGCGAAGCGCACTCGTGGTCGGCGCAGACGGTGGCGCTGCTCCAGCACGCGGTGCGCGCCCAGGCGCACGACAGGAACGCGCGCGAGAAATATCGCGCCTTCGCCCAGCTTCTGAACGATCAGGACGAGCGGCTGCTGACGCTGCGCGGCCTGTTCCGCGTGAAGGGCGCCGAGGAGGACGGGCGCAAGCCTGTCGCGCTCGACGAGGTGGAGCCGGCGGCCGACATCGTCAAACGGTTCGCCACCGGCGCCATGTCGTTTGGCTCCATCTCGCGCGAGGCGCACACCACGCTCGCCATCGCCATGAACCGTATCGGCGGCAAGTCGAACACGGGCGAGGGCGGCGAGGAATCGGATCGCTTCAAGCCGATGGCCAACGGCGATTCCATGCGCTCGGCGATCAAGCAGGTCGCCTCGGGCCGGTTCGGCGTGACGAGCGAATATCTCGTCAATTCCGACATGATCCAGATCAAGATGGCGCAGGGCGCCAAGCCCGGCGAAGGCGGACAGTTGCCCGGCCACAAGGTGGACGCGGTGATCGCGCGCGTGCGCCATTCGACGCAGGGCGTGGGCCTGATCTCGCCGCCGCCGCACCACGACATCTATTCGATCGAGGATCTGGCGCAGCTGATCTACGATCTGAAGAACGTCAATCCGCGCGCCGACATTTCGGTCAAGCTGGTCTCGGAAGTGGGCGTGGGCACGGTTGCGGCCGGCGTTTCCAAGGCGCGCGCCGACCATGTGACGATCTCGGGCTTCGAGGGCGGCACGGGCGCGTCGCCCCTCACCTCCATCAAACACGCGGGCTCGCCGTGGGAAATCGGCCTTGCGGAAACGCACCAGACGCTGGTGCTCAACCGCCTGCGCTCGCGCATCGCGGTGCAGGTCGACGGCGGGTTGCGCACCGGCCGAGACGTGGTGATCGGCGCGCTGCTGGGCGCGGACGAATTCGGCTTCGCCACCGCGCCGCTGATCGCGGCCGGCTGCATCATGATGCGCAAGTGCCATCTCAACACCTGCCCGGTCGGCGTCGCGACGCAGGACCCGGTGTTGCGCAAGCGTTTCGTCGGCCAGCCCGAACACGTCATCAATTATTTCTTCTTCGTCGCCGAAGAGGTGCGCGAGCTGATGGCGGCGATGGGCTATCGCACGTTCGAAGAAATGATCGGGCAGATGCAGATGCTCGACAACCGTCGCGCGGTCGAACACTGGAAGGCGAAGGGTCTCGACTTCTCGCGGCTGTTCCACAAGCCGCAGGCGCCCGCGGGCGTCGCCATCCATCACACGACGCGGCAGGATCACGCGCTCGAAAAGGCGCTCGACAACAAGCTGATCGCGCAAGCAGCGCCGGCGCTCGAAAAGGGCGAGCCGGTGCGCATCGAAACGGCGATCCGCAACGTCGACCGCACGACCGGCGCGATGCTGTCGGGCGAGGTCGCCAAGCGGCGCGGGCACGCCGGCCTGCCGGACGAGACGATCCACATCAAGGCGACGGGCACCGCCGGCCAGAGCTTCGGCGCGTGGCTCGCCGCCGGCGTGACGCTCGAACTCGAGGGCGAGGCCAACGACTATGTCGGCAAGGGGCTGTCGGGCGGGCGCATCGTCGTCTATCCCTCGCGCCAGGCGCAGAAGATCACGCCGGAAGAGTCCATCATCGTCGGCAACACGGTGCTCTATGGCGCCATTTCCGGCGAGTGCTATTTCCGCGGCGTGGCGGGCGAGCGGTTCGCGGTGCGCAACTCCGGCGCGATCGCGGTGGTTGAGGGCGTGGGCGACCATGGCTGCGAATACATGACCGGCGGCGTCGTCGTCGTCATCGGCAAGACGGGCCGCAATTTCGCGGCCGGCATGTCGGGCGGCATCGCCTACGTGCTCGACGAAGACGGCGTGTTCGAAAAGCGCTGCAACATGTCGATGGTCGATCTCGAACCGGTCGAGGAAGAAGAGGATCTGATGCAGGAGGAGTATCATCAGGGCGGCGACCTGACGACGCTCGGCCGCGTGGACGTGATGCGCGACATGACGCGCTACGACGCCGAACGCATCCATCAGCTCGTGACCAACCACCTGCGCTACACAGGCTCGACGCGCGCCAGGGAAATCCTCGACCATTGGGACGCCTACAAGGGCAAGTTCCGCAAGGTCATGCCGGTCGAATATCGCCGTGCGCTCGCGGAGCTGGAGGCGCAGCAGGCGCGTCCGCTCGCGGCCGCGGGCGAGTGAGGCCATCAGGAGCGGGCGCGCGCGCCCGTTCACCTATTTCGATGAAGGGCGCCCGCCGCGACGGGCGACGCGAAAGCTGAAGACAAGGCTGAAGATATGGGCAAGGCGACAGGCTTTCTGGAAATCGACCGGCAGGACCGCAAGTACAAGCCGGCCGCCGACCGCATCCGCCACTACAACGAATTCGTGATTCCGCTGTCGGAGGAAGCGACGCGCGACCAGGCCGCGCGCTGCATGAACTGCGGAATTCCCTATTGTCACAACGGCTGTCCGGTGAACAACCAGATCCCGGACTGGAACGACCTCGTCTATCGCGACGATTGGGAAGAGGCGTGCCGCAACCTGCACTCGACCAACAATTTCCCGGAATTCACCGGCCGCGTATGCCCCGCGCCGTGCGAGGCCTCCTGCACGCTCAACCTCATCGACAGTCCGGTGACGATCAAGACCATCGAATGCGCCATCGTCGACCGCGGCTGGGAGAAGGGCTGGCTGAAGCCCGAGATCGCGAAGGCCAGGACCGGCAAGCGCGTGGCGGTGGTCGGCTCGGGCCCGGCCGGGCTTGCGGCCGCCCAGCAGCTCGCGCGCGCGGGCCACGAGACGCATGTCTACGAAAAGCACGCCAAGGCCGGCGGGCTGCTGCGTTACGGCATTCCCGACTTCAAGATGGAGAAGGGAATCATCGACCGGCGCGTGAAGCAGATGGAGGCCGAGGGCGTCACCTTCGTCTACAACGCGCATGTGGGCGGGGAGGGCGGCGTATCGGCTAGGGCGCTGGTGGAGGAGTTCGACGCGGTGGTTCTGGCCGGCGGCGCGGAAAAGCCGCGCGATCTGCCGATCCCCGGCCGCGAACTCGCCGGCGTGCACTACGCGATGGATTTCCTGCCGCAGCAGAACCGGCGCGTCGGCAAGGAGCCGCTCGCCACCAACGAGCCGATCCTGGCCGGCGGCAAGCATGTCGTGGTCATCGGCGGCGGCGACACGGGTTCGGACTGCATCGGCACGTCGGTGCGCCAGGGCGCGCTGTCGGTCACGCAGCTCGAAATCATGCCGCAGCCGCCGGTGAAGGAAAACAAGCTCGCCACCTGGCCGGACTGGCCGCTGAAACTGCGCACCTCCTCCAGCCATGAGGAAGGCGCGGAGCGAGATTTCGCGGTGATGACCAAGGCGTTCGTCGGCGAGGCGGGCGCGGTGAAGAAACTCGTCTGCACGCGCGTCGACGATCGCATGCAGCCGATCGCCGGCTCGGAATTCGAACTGCGCGCCGATCTGGTGCTGCTGGCGATGGGTTTCGTCTCGCCGATCCACGAGGGCATGCTGCAGGACCTGGGCGTCGCCTACGACGCGCGCGGCAACGTGGCGGCAGACACGCTGCGCTACGCCGCCTCGCGCGACAAGGTGTTCGCCTGCGGCGACATGCGGCGCGGGCAGTCGCTCGTGGTGTGGGCGATCCGCGAGGGCCGGCAGGCCGCGCATGCGGTCGACAGGTTCCTCATGGGCCGCACCGACCTGCCGAGATAAGCGTCATGTCCACGCGCTTCCGTATCGCTTCGCTCATGTTCATGATGGCGCATGCGGTCGTCATGGGCGCGGGGATCGTGACGGTGCTGGCCGTGCCGAAGCTCGCCGCGCAGGCGTGGACGCTCATTCCGGTCGTGATCGTGGCGGGCGCGCTGATCGCGGCGCCCGTCTCCTGGCGCATCGCCGGGCGGTTCAACGCCATGCTCGAGGCCGAGCGCGCGAAACAGCAGGGCGACGCGGACTGAGCGGAATCAGGCCGAGGCGGACGCGGACAACGCGAGCTCTGCCGCCAGGGCCTGGCCCTCGCCAGGCAGATCGCGCACGTCGATCTCGCGCGAAAGCCCGTCCGCGAACGCGCGCCATGCGTCGAGATTTCGCCGCGGCACGGCGATCAGGACCGGCACGCCGTCGGCCAGCGCGCGCGCCATCAGCGGCCGAAAGCCGCCGCCTTCGCCCTCCGTCTTGCCGAATTTGTTGATGACCAGCAGGTCGGGTTCGGCGTCGAGCGACATGGCGCAGAGCGATTCCGCGCGCGCCATCGCGTCTTGATCGAGCCGACAGCCGCGCGCGTCCGCGCCGCGATCTTCGGAAATGGCGACCAGCGCGCCGCTGGCGAGGTCCTCCAGATACATGTCGCAGCGCGTGCGGTCGGCGCGCGCGCGGTCGTGCTGGAGAAAACCGGCGACGCGCAGGCCGCGGGCGCGCATCGCGGTCACGATGCCCGACAGCACGGGCTCGACCGCGGCGCCGTCGTCATAGAGCAGCGCGACGATCGGATGGGAGAGAGGCGACATAACTGCATTTTCCCCTCGCGGGCGCGCAAATCAACCCCATCGGTCAAGCCGCCGCATGGCGGGCGCGGATCGCCCAGGCTAGATTGCCCCATCCTTCCCTGCCACGACATGCGCCATGACCCCGCCCGAGGACGACGATTTCGAAACCCACCGCCGCCGCCGCGAGGAGGCGATCGCGCGCATCGTCGCGGCGACCGGCATCGACGATGCGATGATCGAACGGCTGGTGCGCGGCTTTTACGCGCGGATCGCGCAGGAGCCCGTGCTCGGACCGATCTTCGCCGCGCGCATTTCCGACTGGGAGCCGCATCTCCAGCAGATGATGCGGTTCTGGTCGTCGGTCGCGCTGATGTCGGGCGCCTATCACGGCCGGCCGATGGAAAAGCACATGCGCCTGCCGATCGACGGCGCGCATTTCGCGCGCTGGCTGGCGTTGTTCGAGGAGACGGCGCGCGAATTGTGCCCGCCGGCGGCCGCCGAACATTTCATCGACCGCGCGCACGCGATTGCGCAGAATCTCGAAGCCGGCGTCGCGCGGTTCGGGGGGCGCTGAAGCTCACAGCGGGCGTGTGAAGGAAAAGAGTTCGGCGTCCAGATCGCCCGCGCCCGCGATCGTCGCGCGCAGTATCTGCCCGGCCATCATCGAAAAGGTGATCCCGTTGCCGCCGTAGCCCATGACGGCGTAGCAGTTTTTCATGCGCGGCACGGGGCCGATGGACGGCGTGCCGTTTTCCGATGCGCCGAAACTGCCGGTCCAGGCGAAATCGGCGCGCGGATCGACATTCGGAAACAATCGGGCGAGCCGGCTTTCGAGCGTGGCGATCTTGTCGTCCATCATCGCATCGCGCGTTTGCGCATCGGAGAAATCCTCGTCCTCGCCGCCGCAAACGATGCGGCCGTCCGGCGTCGTGCGCAGATAGAGATAGGGTTCGCACGCCTCCCAGATGAAACATTGTTCCGGCCACAGGTTGCGCGGCTGCGGACGCGTGGCGAGCGCCCAGGTCGAGGCGATGGAATGGTCGCGCCTCGGCACGCCCCTGGCCAGTTCGTAGCCGGTGGCGAACACGAGCGCGCGCGCCCGCACCATCGGTCCGACGTCGGTCGCCACGCACACGCCGCCGGGCAGGCATTGCACCTCGCGCGCTTCGACCGGCGCATGGACGCGCGCGCCGCGCGCCATGGCCGCGCGCAGAAACCCGGCCGCCAGACGCTGCGGGTCGGCGGCAAGGTCGTCGTAGCTCAGCAGCGCCGCGCGGCGGCCGATGCCGAACCGCGCGCGCACCGCCCCGGGCGCCAGAAAGTCGACCGCGAAACCCGCCGCGCGGCGCGCCTCGGCCTCCGCGCGCAATCCGTCCTCGTCCAGCAGGCCGCCGTCCAGATAGAGGCTGTCGCGGTCGACGCAATCGGCGTCGACGCCGAGCGCGCGGGCCCGCTGGCGCAGCGCGTCCAGCGCCAGCCGCGAACGCCGCCACACCCGCTCGGCGCGGGCGCGGCCGATGGCGTCCGACAGATGGATGAGCGGGGTGTCGATCTCGTATTGCAGAAGGGCTGTGGACGCGGGCGTCGATCCGCGGATCGGCGCGCGGCGATCGATCAGCATCACGTCCATCCCGGCGTCGACCAGCTGGTCGGCGACCAGAATGCCGCTGACGCCCGCCCCGATCACCAGCACGTCCGCCTTTGCGTCCCGCCGCAGCGGCCGGGTCGCGATCGCGGGCGCGCGGCGCGCCTGCCACACGCTGCGGCCGGTCCGCAGGTCCCGTTTTCTCGTCGCGCTCACGCAGGTCGCCCCCTCGCCTCCCGCTGAACGCGCGGGCGCCCGAAATGGTTTCGCTCGACGGCGCCGGCATGTTGCGCCGCATCGCGGGCGATGGCATGAAGCGGCCGACCAGACAGGAGCGCGACATGAGCGGATCGACCGATTGGCTGAAACAGGCGAACGCCGCGGCGGACAGCGTCGAGGGGTTGTATCGCGACGCCATCGAGGCGGTGCGGCGGCTCGTCTCGAAGGACGGCAAACTGTCGGCCGGGCTGATCGAGCGCGAGCAGCACGCCACGCACGGCCTGGCCTGGTTCGCCACCTATGTGCAGGCGATCCGCGAGATGCTGCATTACGCCGAGCGGATGCAGGCCGAAGGCAAGTTCGGCGAGACCGAGGAGTTGCTTACGCGCATCGGCCTTTCGGAATATACGGCGCAGGTCTTCGGCGGCATTCCGATGAGCCAGGGCGAAATGGTGCGCCCCGGCGACTACGGGCTGACGGGCGAGCAGATCGCCCGGCGGCGCACGTCGGCGGTCGAGAGCGTGATCGCCGACGGCAACACCGCCAAGAACCGCGCGCGGCTCGTCGATCTCATCGACCATGCGGAAGCCTCGCCCACCATCGGCGCGCCCGGCCTCGAAGAGACGCTCGAAGCCATCCGCACCGAAATCCGCAAATACGCGGAGGCCGAAGTGGTCCCGCACGCCCACCAGTGGCACCTCGAGAACGCCTACATCCCGCTCGAGGTGGTGAAGGGCCTCGCCGATCTCGGCGTGTTCGGCCTGACGATCCCGGAGGAATTCGGCGGCATGGGCCTGTCGAAGACATCCATGTGCGTCGTCACCGAGGAACTGTCGCGCGCCTATATCGGCGTCGGCTCGCTCGGCACGCGGCCGGAGATCGCGGCCGAACTCATTCTGTCGGGCGGCACCGACGAGCAGAAGCGGCATTACCTGCCGAAGATCGCGTCCGGCGAAATCCTGCCGACGGCGGTGTTCACGGAGCCGAACACCGGGTCCGATCTCGCCAGCTTGCGCACGCGCGCGGTGCGCGAGGGCGATGTCTACAGGGTCTACGGCGCCAAGACGTGGATCACCCATCCGGTGCGCGCCGATCTGATGACGCTGCTCGTGCGCACCAATCCGAACGAGCCCGGCTACAAGGGCCTGTCGATGCTGCTGGCCGAAAAGCCGCGCGGCGACGACGCCAATCCGTTCCCGGCCCAAGGCATGACCGGCGGCGAGATCGAGGTGCTCGGGTATCGCGGCATGAAGGAATTCGAGATCGGGTTCGACGGGTTCGAGGTGAAGGCCGCCAATCTGCTTGGCGGCGAGGAAGGTCAGGGCTTCAAGCAGCTCATGCAGACGTTCGAATCGGCGCGTATCCAGACGGCGGCGCGCGCGGTCGGCGTGGCGCAGTCGGCGATGGAGCTCGGCCTGCGCTACGCCAAGGAGCGTCTCCAGTTCGGCAAGTCGCTGATCCATTTCCCGCGCGTGTCCGACAAGATCGCGATGATGGCCGTGGAAATCCACATCGCGCGCCAGATCACCTATTTCTCGGCGCGCGCGAAGGACGAGGGCCGGCGCTGCGATCTGGAAGCGGGCATGGCCAAACTGCTCGGCGCCCGCGTGGCGTGGGCGGCCGCCGACAACGCGTTGCAGATCCACGGCGGCAACGGGTTCGCGCTCGAATACGCCATCTCGCGCGTTCTCTGCGACGCGCGCATCCTCAACATTTTCGAGGGCGCCGCGGAAGTGCAGGCGATGGTGATCGCGCGCCGGCTGCTCGAAGGCGGCAACTGAGTTTCGCGCGCGCCGTCTGACGAAGGTTTACAGCCAGCCCTTGCGCTTGAAATAGAGGTAGGGCGCAAGACCGGTGACCAGCATGAGCGCCAGCGCCATCGGGTAGCCGTAGTCGAGGTTCAGTTCCGGCAGGTGTCTGAAGTTCATGCCGTAGACCGAGGCGACGAGCGTCGGCGGCATGAGGCAGACGGCGGCGATCGAGAAGATCTTGATGATCTGGTTCTGCTCCAGATTGATCAGGCCGAGCGTCGCGTCGAGCAGGAAATTCACTTTCGTGCCGAGATAGGAGGCGTGGTCGGACAGCGCGGCCACGTCGCGCTGGATGGTTCGAATGCGCGCGCGCGCGTCGCCGCTCGAGCGTTCGCCCTGCGTCATGCCCTGATGGTAGCCGGCGAGCCGGTTGAGGCTGACGAGACTTTCGCGCACGAGGCCCAGCAGGTCGCCCTCGCGGCCCACCACCTCGATCGTCGCCTGCAGATCGCGATCGCGCTTGAGCGCGTTGGCGTTCGCCCGCTTGCGGAACACGTCGTGCGAGATCGCATCGATCTTGCCGCCGATCCATTCGAGCGCGTCGGCCAGCCGGTCGACCAGCGCCTCGAGCAGGGTCAGCATGATCGATTCGGCGCCCGCGCTGGCGGCGCCCTGCGGCCGACCCAGCCGGTCGATGACGTTGGCGAACGGCTTGATCTGCTGGTAGCGCACCGTCACCAGCTTGTTGCGGTTGAGGATGAAGACGATCGGCGTTTTTGTCGGTTCGTCGGTGTCGAGCCGTGCGACGGCGGTGATGGTCATGTATTCGACCCCGTCCTCGTTATAGAGGCGGGACGACACCTCGATCTCCTCCATCTCCTCGCGCGAGGGGATGTCGACGCCGGCCTGCGCGTTGACCCAGGCGCGCTCGGCGGCCGACGGTTCGATGAGGTCGTACCAGACAGCCTGGCGCGGGGCGGCCGGATCGGCGAGGTCGGGCGTCGACGCCACGAGACGGCCGCCATCGGGGGAATGGACAAAGAGCATCGGCGCGTTCCGGCGGTTGCCTGCCGCTTCTGCGCCAAGCCGGCGCGCCGCTCAAGAGGGGCGGGCGCAATTTCGTCCCTTTCCGCGGGCAATTGAAACGGCCAGCGCCAAATCGGTAGACTGTCGTCATGAATCCATTTCGCATGCATGTTCGCGCCATGACCCGGTTTGGCCGCCTCGTCCCCGCGCTCGCGGCGGCGCTGGTCGCGCCCGGCGCCGCGCTCGCCCATCCCCATGTGTGGATCGCCGCGCGTGCGACTGTCCTGTTCGACAAGGAGGGCCGCATCGAGGGCGTGCGCCATGTGTGGACGTTCGACGAAATGTATTCCGCCTTCGCCACCCAGGGGCTGGGGCAGGACGGCAAGCCGCCGACGCGCGAGGAACTCGCGCCGCTCGCCAGGACCAACATGGAGTCGCTGGTCGAGTTCGACTATTTCACCTTCGCCAAGGACGGGTCGCGCAAGCTGGAGTTCGCCGGCCCGAAGGATTTTCACCTCGACGCGGACGCCAGGAAGATCGTCTCGCTGGAATTCACCCTGCCGCTGAAGGCGCCCGTCGCGGCCAAGACCTACTCGTTCCAGGTCTACGATCCGACCTATTTCGTCGCGTTCGGATTCGAAAAGCAGACGCCGGTCGCCCTGCAGGGCGCGCCGGCCGGATGTTCGGTGTCGATCGTGGAGCCGGCGCCGCTCATGGCGTCCGAATCGAAAAAACTCAGCGACGCGAAGACCGAGAATTTCTCGCCCGGCGCCGATATCTCCATGCGGCTCGCCCCGCGCGTGGTCGTGGCCTGCCCGTGAGCGCGCGACGCGGCGTTTTTGTACTTTTCTGCATAATTGTCGTGGCCGCGACGGGCGCCGCGCTGGCGCAATCGGGCGCGTCGCATCCCTTCGCGGTGGGCGCGCGCGAGGCGGCGCCGGGCGCGGCCTCGGGCGTCGTCGCCTGGGCGCTGGCGCAGCAGGCGCATTTCTACAAGGCGCTGACGGCGGCGGTGCGGGCCGCCGCCGAGAGCCCGTCGGGCTTCTGGTGGCTGGCGGGCGTCAGCTTCGCCTACGGGGTGTTTCACGCGGCGGGGCCGGGCCACGGCAAGGCGGTGGTGGCGGCCTATATGATCGCCAACGAGCAGAAGCTGCGGCGCGGCCTCCTCATCACCGCCCTCGCGGCGCTGCTGCAGGGCGTGGTCGCCATCGCGGTCGTGGGCGTGGCCGCGCTCGTGTTCCGCGCCACCGCGCAGCGCATGACGCAGGCCGCCTTCGCGATCGAGGCGGCGAGCTATGCGGCTGTCGCCGCGCTCGGGGCCTGGCTCGTCTGGAAGAAGGGCGGGGCGCTCGCGCGGGCGTTGCGGCCCCTGCCGACGCCGGCGCCTGCGGGCGGCGGGCAGAGCCGGTTCGTCTGCGAGAGCGTCGAGACCGAGGCGCGCGAGGCGTGCCCGGATTGCGGGCGGATGCATGCGCCGGACCCGGCGCGCCTCGCGGGCGAGCTTTCGCTGGCGGCGGCCGCCACGACCGTGTTCGCGGCCGGAGCGCGGCCCTGTTCGGGGGCCATTCTGGCGCTCGTCTTCGCGCTGTCGCAGGGCGTTTTCGCGGTCGGCGTCGGGGCGGCGCTCGCCATGTCGGTCGGCGTCGCATTGACGACGGGGGCGCTCGCGGCCATGGCGGTGATGGCCAAGGGGCTGGCCGTCCGTTTCCTGGGGGCCAGCGGCGGGACGGGCGCGACGGCGCTCCGCGCGGGCGAGTTGCTGGCCGCGCTCGTGGTGCTGGCGTTCGGACTCGTGCTGCTGTCCGGCGCGCTGGTCGGGCGGGCGGGCGTGTGACCTGTCGAAAGTCTGCGACGATCGCGGGCATGATGTGGTAGAAGGCGCCCATGACTCTGAACTCGCTCGATCTGCCGAAGCGACCGGCCGACACGCGCGTCGTCGTCGCCATGTCTGGCGGCGTCGATTCCTCGGTCGTGGCCGCGCTGCTCAGCGCCGAGGGTTATGACGTCGTGGGCGTGACGTTGCAGCTCTACGACCACGGCGCGGCGACGCATCGCAAGGGCGCCTGCTGCGCGGGGCAGGACATCGCGGACGCGCGCGCGGTCGCCGCGCGGCTCGGCATTCCCCATTACGTGCTCGACTACGAGAGCCGGTTCCGCGAGAAGGTGATCGACCCGTTCGCGCAGAGCTATGCCGACGGCGAGACTCCGGTGCCGTGCGTGGCCTGCAACCAGCACATCAAGTTCGCCGATCTGTTCGACACCGCCCGCGATCTCGGCGCGGATGCGCTGGCGACCGGCCATTACATCGTCTCGCGGCCGGACGGGGCGGGCGGGCGGGCGCTATATCGCGCGGCCGAGCCGGACCGCGACCAGAGTTATTTTCTTTATGCGACCACGCGCGCGCAACTCGACCTGCTGCGCTTTCCGCTCGGCGGCTTCACGAAGGCGCATGTGCGCGATCTGGCGCGCAGCCACGGTCTGATCGTCGCCGACAAGCACGACAGTCAGGACATCTGTTTCGTGCCGGACGGACGCTACGCCGAGGTGCTCGAACGCCTGCATCCGGACGCCGCCCGGCCGGGCGAAATCGTCCATGTCGACGGGCGGGTGCTCGGACGCCATGCCGGCGTCATCCATTACACGGTCGGCCAGCGGCGGGGTCTGGGCCTCGGCGCGGCGCAGACGCCGGGCGCGGAGCCGCTTTATGTGGTTCGGATCGAGGCGGCCGACGCACGCATCGTCGTGGGGCCGCGCGCCGCGCTGAACGCCCGTGCGGCGTTGCTGCGCGACGTCAACTGGATCGGCGCGGGCGCGTTCGACGATCTGCCCCGCGAGGGGCTGCCCATCGCCGCGCGCGTGCGCTCGACCCGCGCCCCGGCGCCGGCGCGCCTGTTCGCAGGAGAGGCGGGTTCCGCGCGCGTGGCGTTCGCGGACGACGAGAGCGGGGTGTCGCCCGGTCAGGCCTGCGTCTTTTACGAATCGACGGCGGCGGACGCGCGCGTGCTCGGCGGCGGGACAATCCGCGCGACCGAAGGCGCAGCCCTGGCGCCGCGCGCGCCGGCGCCCGCGCTGCGGCGCGGCGCGGTCAACTGATCGCGGGGCGACGTTTGGCGAAAGACAGTCTCGCGCAGATCGATCATTCGCATGTCGAGGAGGCCTATGCGCGCTGGGCGCCCTTCTACGACGCGGTGTTCGCGGCCGTCATGAAACCCGGGCGACTGGCGGCGGCGGCGGCGGCCTCCGGCGCCGGTCGGCGCGTGCTCGACGTCGGCGTCGGCACGGGGCTCGAACTGCCGATGTTCACGCGCCAGACGCGGCTTGTCGGCGTCGATCTTTCCGAGCCGATGCTGCGGATCGCGCAGAAGCGGGTGGCCGAAGCCGGACTGCAAAATGTCGAAGGGCTGGTGCGCGGCGACGCGATGAACCTGTCGTTTCCGGACGCCGCGTTCGACTGCGCGGTCGCGCCCTATGTGCTGACGGTGGTGCCCGATCCGCACGCCACGCTCGACGAGATCGCGCGCGTGGTGCGCCCGGGCGGGCAGATCGTGCTGGTCAACCACATCGGCGCCGAAAGCGGCCCGATCGCGTGGGTGGAGACGGCCATGGGCAAGGCCTCGGCGCGGCTCGGCTGGCGGCCGGAATTTCCGTGGGCGGTGCTGGGCGACTGGATCGACCGGCGACCCGACATCGCGCTCGCCGAGCGCCGCAAGCTCGCGCCGCTCGGCCTGTTCACGCTCGCGCGGCTCGAGCGGCTTTGAACGCGCTTGCGGCGCGGCGGCGGGCCGTCTATAGGTCCGCCAACGCTCCCTTCGTCTAGCGGTCCAGGACGTCGCCCTCTCACGGCGAAAACAGGGGTTCGAGTCCCCTAGGGAGCGCCAAGGCGCCTTCGCGTCAATCAAGGCGCTTTCGCGCCAATCAAGGCGCTTTCGCGCCAATCAAGGCGCTTTCGCGTCACCAAAGCCAAAGAAAAAAAGCCAAAGAAAAAGCGCCCGGAAATCCGGGCGCTTTTCGTTTCGGCGCGGCCTCAGATCTCCCGGCCGATGGCGGCGTCGACCGAATAGCGGCCGCCGCCGCGCAGCACGTAGGCGATCGCCACGATGGCCCAGAAGACCGGGTATTCGTAGCCGCCGGCGGACCAGAAGAACCCTTTGGCGATATGGACCTGCGCCGCGACGAGCAGCAGGCCGGCGACGAGGGCCGCGACCGGACGCGTGAGGAACCCGATGGCCAGCAGGATGCCGCCGGCGAATTCGATCAGACCGGCGATCAGCGCGAAGGAAGCCGGCATGCCGAGCTTGGTCGCGAAATACTGGCTCGTCGCCTCCAGTCCGTAGCCACCGAACCAGCCGAACAGTTTCTGCGCGCCGTGCGGCACGAGAAACAGGCCGGCCGTGGCGCGGACAAGCGGATCGGCGAACGGCGCCAGGCGGTCGGTGATCGCGCCGAGGGAGGGGCTGAGCGGGCGGGAGGCGGCGTTTTCGAGCGTGGTCATCGGAACTCTCCAGGGTTGGCTGCGGAGCCTCGTCCGCGTGGCGCCAGATGCCCGGATCGACCGCACAGCATCAATACGCAATTGGGGAGAAGACTGTGCACTCATGAGAAACAATCGCGCAGGACATTGTTGCCTTCGAAGTATCGGTCAATCGCCATTGCCGAGCATTATTGCGTCCTCGCCGCAGGATATGGTCCGCCCGTCCTTGCAGGAGAAGTTCATGTCCATTCTCGTTCTCACCAGCAGCCTTTCCGGCGCCGGCTCCGTTTCCAATAGCCTCGTGACGCGCGCGGTCGAGCGCCTGACCGCGGCCCGTCCCGGCGTCGCCGTGGTGCGGCGCGATCTGGCCGCCAACCCCATTCCCCATCTGGATGCGGACGGCGCCGCCGGCGTGCGCGGCGAGCCGGCAAGCGAAGCCCAGCGCGCGGCCCGCGCCACGTCCGATGCGCTGATCGCCGAACTCATCGCCGCCGACACGCTGGTCATCGGCGCGCCGATGTACAATTTCGGCATTCCGACCACGCTCAAGACCTGGTTCGATTATGTGCTGCGCCCCGGCGTGACGTTTCGCTACACCGAGGCGGGGCCGGAAGGGCTGGTGAAAGGCAAGACGGCGATCGTGCTCGTCAGCCGCGGCGGCTTCTACAGCGAAGGCCCGGCCCAGCCGTTCGATTCACAGGAGCCGCATCTGCGCACGCTGCTCGGCTTCATGGGCGTGACGGACGTATCGTTCGTGCGCGCCGAAAAGCTCGGCATGGGCGCGGATGCGCAGCGCGCGGCGATTTCGGCGGCCGAAACGGAAATCGAGCGGCTGGCCGCGCTATATTCCCAGGCGGCCTGAGCGTTCGCCAGCCCCGCCGGGCGGTCCGGCGGGGCGTGGCGCCGCAGGCGGAGATCGACGTCATGGGACTTCTGGTCGACGGCGTGTGGAGCGACGCCTGGTACGACACCGCGCGTTCCGGCGGCCGGTTCGAGCGTCAGGCGTCGGCGTTTCGCGACCGGATCGAACCCGGTGGACGGTTCGCGCCCGAGGCCGGGCGCTATCATCTCTACGTATCGTGGGCGTGCCCGTGGGCGCATCGCACGCTCATCTATCGCAAGCTGAAAGGCCTGGAGGACATCATCGGCGTCACCTATGTCGAGCCGTTGATGCTCGACGACGGCTGGACGCTGGCGCCGGGCGCGGACGCCATCAACGCCGCGCGCTTTCTGTGGCAGGTCTATGCGAAGGCCGCGCCGCGTTACACCGGGCGGGTGACGGTGCCCGTTCTCTGGGACACGCGCCATCGCACGATCGTCAACAACGAATCGTCCGAGATCATCCGCGTGTTCGACACATGGCCCGGCGCGCGCGGACCCTTGCTGCGACCGCCGGAACTCGCCGCCGAGATCGACGCGCTGAACGACGACATCTATCCGGCTATCAACAACGGCGTCTATCGCGCGGGCTTCGCCACCACGCAGCAGGCGTACGAGGAAGCCTACGATCGCCTGTTCGCGATGCTCGATGCGCTCGAACAACGGCTCGCAGATCGCATGTTCCTCACCGGCGACCAGCCGACCGAGGCGGACTGGCGGCTGTTCACCACGCTCGTGCGGTTCGACGCCGTCTATCACGGCCATTTCAAATGCAACCGCAACCGGCTCGTCGATTTTCCGGAACTGTGGGACTACACGCGCGCCCTCCATCAATGGCCGGGCGTGGCCGACACCGTCCGGTTCGACGAGATCAAGACGCACTATTACGGCAGCCATCGCACGATCAATCCGACCGGCGTCGTGCCGAAAGGTCCGCGGATCGATTTTTCGACGAGAACGCGCCGGCGCGCGCGCGCGTGACCGCGCCGCTCAGGCCAGCAACGACTCGAGGCCGCGATCCCAATAGGGCTCCTTGCCGAGCGATTTCGCCAGATGATCGACGAAGGCGCGCACTTTCAGAACATCCACGCGGCCAGGCGGCATGACCGCGTAGAGATTGGGAGACGCCGCGCGCCATTCGCGCAGGATCGGCCGCAACGCGCCGTCGCGCAGCGCCTCGTGCGCGATGAAGGTCGGCGCCAGCACCACGCCCAGCCCGTCGAGGGCGGCCTGCAACAGCGCATCGCCGTTGTTGCCGCGCAAGCGACCGCGCGCGCGGATTTCCTGGATTTCCCCGTCGCGCGAGAACGACCACACGCCGGCGCGCGCCAGATAATCGTAGACGAGACATTCGTGGCCTTCGAGATCGAGCGGCGTTTGCGGTTCGCCGCGGCGTTCGAGATAGGCGGGCGCCGCGCACAGCGCCATGCGCGCGACCGTCAGATGGCGCGCGAGCAGGCTGGAATCCTCCAGCTTGCGAATGCGAATGGCGACGTCGAAGCCCTCCTCCACGATGTTGACCACGCGGTCGTCGAGCGTCAGCTCCACCTCGACATCGGGATGTTCGAGAATGAAGGCGTCGACGATCCTCGCCAGATGACGCACGCCGAACGACATGGGCGCGTTCACGCGCAGCGTGCCGCGCGGCGCGGCGGTCGATGCGCGAATGTCCTGCTCCGTCGCCTCGATCAGCCCGAACACCGTGTCGGCCATGACAGCCAGTTTGCGGCCGGCTTCGGTCAGGCTCATGGTGCGGGTGGTGCGATTGATGAGCTTGACGCCGAGTTCGGCCTCCAACCCCGTCACGCGCTTGCTGGCCATCGAGCGCGGAATGCCGAGCCGGTCGGCGGCGCGCGCAAAGCCACCGAGCGCGGCGATCGTCTGGAACGTCTTCAGCGCTTCGAGATTGCGGATCAAGGGGCGCTCCTGTCCCTGCGAAGAGCCGGCAGCATAGCCCAACGGCGTGCGGCGGGACGAACATCGCGCGCAAAAAAGAAGCCCGGCGCGGCGCCGGGCTTCCAGCCATGGTGGATGCGCGGCGGTCCTTACGCGATCGCGCGCAGCGGGGGTTCGACGATTTCAGCCAGTTCGGCCTCGCCGGCCGCATAGGCCTTCTGGATGATGTCGACGGCGGCCGCGATCTGCTCCTCGGTGTGGTTGGCCATCACCTGAAGGCGGAACCGCGCCTGACCCTTGGGCACCGCTGGGAACTCGACGAGATTGGCGACCAGCCCCATGTGCGAAATCTGGCGGCTGACGAGGCGGGCGAGCGCCTCGGTGCCCATCTTCACGCAGACGATGGCCGACGGATCGCCGTAGACTTCCATGCCGGCGGCGACGAGCTTTTCGCGCAGCGAGAGAATGTTGCGCATGAGCGAGGCGCGCAGCGCCTTGCCTTCGTCGGAGTCGACGATCTCGAAGGCGCGCAGCGCGACCGCCGCCTGAATGGGCGACAGCGCGTTGGAGAACGTGCCGGGCGTCGAGAAATAGCGCAGATACTGCTGCACGGCGCGAGAGCGGGTGGCCACGAAGCCGCCGTTGGAGGCGAAGGTCTTCGAGAACGAACCCATCACGATATCGACCTGGCCGAGCATGTTCTGCATGCCGATGTGGCCGCGGCCGTCCGGGCCGAGCGCGCCCAGGTCGTGCGCCACGTCCACCATCAGCGTGGCGTTGAACTCGCGGCAGAGTTCGACCAGTTCCGCGATGCGCGGAGTGTCGGAGTCCATCGAGAACAGGCCTTCGGTGACGACCAGAATGCCGTTGGTCGTATCCTTGCCCCGAATGTGCTCCAGCCAGCGGCGCGCCGAATCCGATTCCAGATGACGGAACAGATAGACGTTCTTGGTCGCGGCGGCCGCGCCGTCCTGCAGGCAGGCGTGGGCGAGCGCATCCATCACGATGTGGTCGCTTGAGCGTACGAGGCCCTTGATGGCGCCGAAGCCGGCGGCGAAGCCCGTGGGAAACAGCACCGTGCGCTCCATGCCGAGAAACTCGGAAATCTTTTTCTCGAGCGCGATCGAATGCGTCGTGTTGCCGATGAAGGCGGGCGAACCCGCGCTGTGCACGCCGTAGCGCTCAATGGCCGCGTGGGCGGCTTCGCGAATGGCGGGATGGTTCGACAGGCTGAGATAGTCCTGCGAGCCGAAGTTCACGCCGTCGGTCTTGCGTCCCATGTCGTCGGCGACCGCGCAGGCCGATTTGGGACCGGCGTCCGTCGAGCGCGAATAGGGCCAGAAACCATCCTGAAAACGCTGGCTCTGCCAGTCATGAAAACATTCGATGCGCTTGAGAAGGTCGGACCCTTCGACAACGCGATATTCACGAAGGCTGCCGGTCAATGTCGCCGGCAGCATGGAAGACGACGCCTTGTGCATTTTACGCCTCTGTTCTGTTTGACTGCGTGTATTGTTGTTGCCCTGTTGTGTTCTCAGCTTGCGGCGGCAAGAGTTAAATTCGCCGAAAGATGCCGCTCGACCTTTGCGAGCAGTCGGCCGAAATCGACCGGTTTGGTGTCGAAATCGCTACACCCGACCTCGACGCTGCGGCGCCTGTCGCTTTCGAGCGCATGCGCGGTCAGCGCGATGATCGGGATGGCGGCCAGGCGCGGCCTGGCCTTGATGAGCAGCGTTGCTTCCCATCCGTCCATTTCGCCGAGCGCGACGTCCATGAGGATGAGATCGGGGGTCAAGGCGTCGGCCATCGCGACGCCCTGCGGGCCGTCGTGCGCGCACGCGACTTCGTAGCCGCTGCGTTGCAAACGTCGCGTGAGCATGTCGCGATTGAGTTCGTTGTCTTCGACGAGAAGAATGCGCGCCATCGAATCCCCCGTCAGGCGGCCTGCGGCAGCGCCATATCGGCGCTCGCCTCGCAAGACAGGTCGATGAAGACACGCGCGCCGCGGCCTTCGTGTGGACGCACGCCGAGCGTGGCGCCCATCAGTTCGCACAGCCGCGAGCACAGCGGCAGGCCGAGACCCGCGCCGCCGTACTTGCTGGCGCTGTGGTCGTCGAGGTCGCTGAAGGTTTCGAACAGCGTCGGCATCAGTTCCGGCGCGATGCCGGGGCCGTGATCGGCGATGCAAATGCGTGTGGCGTCCGCGCCGGCGCGTGCGACCTGCGAGATCGAGATTTCGATCGGGCCGTCCGGGGCATAGCGCACCGCGTTGTCGATCAGCGCGTCGAGCACCTGTTCGAGTTTCATGACATCGATCTGCGCCAGGCGGTCCGCACTCTCGTCGCGCACAACGATCTCGCGTGCGTTCAGGCGATCGCCCGTGCGCCAGCGCTCGGCCACGCGCTGCACCAGTGGAGCGAGCGGGGTGGGCTCGATATAAACCTCCATCTTGCCGGCTTCGATCTTCGACAGATCGAGAATTGCGTTGACCAGACCCAGCAGATGATGACCGGCGGCGTGAATGCGGTTGAGATCGTCGACGTCCTGCGGGCTCTGGGCGGGATCGGTGTCCTCGAGCAGGATCTGGCTGTAGCCGATGACGGCGTTGAGCGGCGTGCGCAGTTCGTGACTCATCTTGGCCAGAAATTCCGATTTGGCCGCGCCGGCGCGTTCGGCCTGGGAAGCGGCCTCGCGCAACTGCTCGGCGGTTTCCATATGGCGGCGCACTTCCACCTCGAATTCGGTCTGCGATTTCAGGATGCCGGCGTAGAACAGCGCCATCATCGACACGTAGATCGACGCGCTGATGGTGGAGATGACGCCGATGACCTGCATGTCGGCGAGTTCGACATTGTGCGGGAAACTGCCGCCGAACGCGTAGAGGCCAACGAAGATGCCAAGGCTGATGCTGATCTGCAGCAGAATGGTGACGCAGGTGCTGACCGACGCGCCGAGATAGAAGAACGCCAGCAGCGGAACGGTCACGAGCCAGGGCAGGAACGGCGAGGAAAGGCCGCCGTAATTGTAGCAACCCCAGATGATGGCGAACAAGAGATTCTGGATGGAGATGAACGAGAGCAGCGTATAGCGCCCGGTGAATTTCAAAAGGAATGGAAAGATCCAGAAGCCCGTGATCGAGGCGGCCAGCACGGCCAGCGTTCCGGCCGATTTGCGATCGATCCAGAACAGGTAGAGCGGGATGACGTTGCCCAGGATGGGGCCGAACATGTGACTGACGAGGAACATGCGCGCGCGGGTGCGCATCTCGCGCTCCGCAAGCAGATCGTCAGGGATGAACCAGTCGCTGATCTTGTTGAAAACGCCGCCGTCCGACATCGCATTCACCTTTGTAGGTGTCGTCGTTCTAACGGACGGCCGTTACTTGCGAACTAAGCAAGATAGTGAAGCAATTGCTCAGCCAATCGCCGAAATAGCGACCCGCCGTCGGTTACGTTTGGTTAACCGCGATGACAAACAGGCCCCGCACGAGCGCGGACAGAACAATGATGGCGGCGGTGGAAACCTAATTTTCACCCGAGCGAAAGATGCTCGGCCAGTTCATTTGCGAACCGTGGCCGTGCGCCACCACCAGAAGGCTTGCATGCTCGCAACAGCGCTGCGCTTCATCGACTGGTTCATCCCGGAGCGGGCGCGCCGCAGCAAGGCGGAGCTTGGGCGCGCGCGCACCTTCGTCTTCACCCATATCCTGGGCCCCACGACCGGCGCCTCGATCGTGCCGTTCCTGTTCATGGCCGAGGGATATGCCGGATATCACGTGTGGATGATCGCGGCGGGCATCGCCAGTTTCTGGGCGCTGCCTTTCGTCCTGCGGGCGACCGGCAACCTGCGGTTCGTGGCGATCGTTTCGGTGCAGACCCTGATCGGCGTGACGCTGTTCGGCGTCTACAATTATGGCGGCGTCAGCTCGCCGTTCCTGCCATGGCTGCTCATCGCGCTGGCGAACGGCTTCTTCTATCTCAACGACCGCCCGCTGTCGGTTATGGTCGTCTTCGTGGTCAATCTCGCCAGTTTCGTGGGCGTGTGGCTGGCTGTGGGCCAGCTGCCGCAGCGTATCCCGATGGAGGAGATGACGAATGTCGGCCTCATGTCGGTCGCCAGCGCCACGCTCTATATGGCCTGGCTCGCCATCTACTACGGACTGCTGCTCACGTCGGAGTCCGCGCTCGAGCGGGAAGTCGGCCGACACCGCCACACTTCGGAGCGGCTGATCGCGGCCAAGGAGAAGGCCGAGAAGGCGAGCCGCGACAAGTCGATCTTTCTGGCCAAGATGAGCCACGAGTTGCGCACGCCGCTCAACGCCGTCATCGGCTACAGCGAAATCCTGCAGGAGGAGGCCGATCTGTCGGCCGACCGGCAGCGTTCGCAGGACCTGTCGCGCATCAACGCGGCGGGCAAACATCTTCTGGCGCTCGTTACCGACATTCTCGACATCACGCGCATCGAATCGAACGAAATCGAACTGCAGATCGCGCGTTTCAACGTGCAGGGACTGATCGACGACGTGGTCGCGACGGCCCAGCCGCTGATGCAGACCAACGACAATAGGCTCGAAGTGCATGTCGACGCCAATATCGGCGCCATGAAGTCCGACGAACTGCGATTGCGTCAGGCAGCGCTCAATCTCATGAGCAACGCCGCCAAGTTCACGACCAAAGGCGTCGTCACGCTGTCGGCGCGCCGGTATCGCGCGGAAACGCGAGACTGGATCGAAATTCAGGTGCACGACACCGGCATCGGCATTTCGCGCAAGGACATCGACACGCTGTTCCAGGACTTCCACCAGTTGAAGTCGCGCGAAACCCGCAAGGCCAAGGGCACCGGTCTCGGTCTCGCGCTCAGCCAGAAACTTTGCACGATGATGGGCGGCGGAATTTTCGTGGACAGCGAGCCGGGCCACGGCGCCTGCTTCACCATTCGCGTTCCGGCCGAAATCGCCCCTGCGCACAAGACGGACGAACAGCCCCCCGGTTTGTCGATCGCCCCCGTCAAAGCGGTCGCCTGAGGACAAGAGATGGCACAATACATAGAAGGCGCCACAGCCCGCGCCATACCGACAGACGAGACGCCTGCCGTCGCGCCGCGCCTGTTGATCGTCGACGATCTCGCCGACAATCGCGCCATTCTGGCCCGCCGCTTCCAGAAGCGCGGATTCGAAATCGTGGAGGCCGATTGCGGGCGGGCGGCGCTCGATACGATCGCGAGGCAGCCGTTCGACGTGGTGCTGCTCGACGTGATGATGCCGGACCTCGACGGCGTGGAAGTGCTGCGCCGCATCCGCCACCAACATTCGCAGTCGGAACTGCCGGTCATCATGGTGACGGCCAAGAGCCAGACGGAGGACGTGGTCCAGTCGCTCAAACTCGGCGCGAACGACTATGTCACCAAGCCTGTCGATTTCGCGGTGGCGCTCGCGCGCGTGAACGCGCAGATCGAGCGCAAGCGCGCCGACGGGCAGCTGCGCGACGCCAACGAGGCGCTGCAGGGCGCCAAGAGCGATCTGGAGCGCAAGGTGTCGGAGCGCAGCGCGCGCCTCGTGGAAGCCAATGCGGTCATCAGTCAGAAAGTCGCCCGCCGCATCGCGTCGGAGGACAAGATCGCCCATCTCGCCCATCACGACACGCTGACGGGGCTGGCGAACCGATTCACGTTCGACGAGGAGATCAAGACGGCGCGCCGCAGAGCGGAGGACTCGGCCGAGCAGCTCGCGGTGCTGTTCATCGATCTCGACGGGTTCAAGAACGTCAACGACACGCTCGGACACGCGATCGGCGACGGGCTGCTCAAGGAAGTCGCCCGGCAACTGACCGACGTCGTGGGCGCACAGGATTTCTGCGCGCGGCTCGGCGGCGACGAATTCGCCATCATTCATGTCTCGCAGGATGTGCATACGAGCGCGGCGGCGCTCGCCCAGCGCGTTATCGGCACCGTCAGCGGCGGGTTCACGGTGGAAGGCAACCGCGTCTACATCGGCGCCAGCGTCGGCATCGCCACGCTGCAGGGGCGCGGGGTCGATTCGGCGACGCTTCTGAAACAGGCCGATCTCGCCATGTATCGCGCCAAGGCGGACGGGCGCGGGGTCTACCGTTTCTTTGAGTCCGAAATGGGCCTGCGGGTCGAAATGCGCCGCAGCCTCGAACTGGACCTGCGCCATGCGGTCGAGAACGAGAATTTCCAGCTCTATTACCAGCCGATCGTCGACATCCGGGCGCGCCGGGTCGCCTGTTTCGAAGCGCTCATCCGCTGGCACCATCCCACGCGCGGCTATGTGCCGCCGTCCGAATTCATCGCGCTCGCGGAGGAGACGGGGCTGATCGTGCCGATCGGCGACTGGGTGATGCGCCGCGCCTGCCAGGACGCCGCCCATTGGCCGGCCGACATCCGCGTCGCCATCAACCTGTCGCCGGTGCAGTTTCGCGGCTGCAACCTTGCCGCGAAGGTTATGGCCGCGGTGCGGGACGCCGACCTTGAGCCGCGGAGACTCGAAATCGAGGTCACCGAAAGCGTCTTCATGGGCCAGAACGCGCCGAACATGCAGACCCTGAACGAATTGCGGGCGTTCGGCGTGCGCATCTCGCTCGACGATTTCGGCACCGGCTACGCGGGGCTCGGCTATTTCCGCGCCTTCCAGTTCGACAAGGTGAAGATCGACCAGTCGTTCATCCAGCAGATGGGCCGGCCCGGCAGTCTCGCCATCATCCGCGCGGCGGTCGGGCTGGGCGAGAACCTCGGCATCTGCACGACGGCCGAAGGCGTGGAAAGCGCAGACCAGCTCGAAAATCTTCTGAGCGAAGGGTGCAATGAAGTGCAGGGCTATCTGTTCAGCGCGCCCCGCCCGGTGGAGAGCGTGCCGGATATCCTGCGCGAGATCGAGCAGTTCCGCCGCCTGGACGACGCGCGGCCCGGGGACTAACCCTAGGGAATCGCGCAGCGTTTACCGTTTGTTATCCTTAACGGCGCATAGTCGGGTTCGTCCATTCCCCTGGTGCGGAACGAACCGATTATGCGTCTCTCCCCTTTGATCGCGACCGTCTCTTGGTGTCTGGCTTCGGGACTTGCGGCCGCGGCCGATCTCGGGCCCATGCGGGGCGCGCCCCCTGTTCTGGCGGACATGGGGCGGACCGACTGGAACGGCTTCTACGTCGGCGCGCACGGCGGCGGCGGCTGGGCGAAATCCTACGGCTCTCTGTCCGTCACATCCGCGACGATGGCCGCATTGCCTGGCGTGATCCCCACCATCGATAGCGCGGCGACCGGCATGCACTTCTCCGGCGGCGCCTTCGGCGGGTTGCAGATCGGCTACAACTGGCAGGTCGGGACCAATCTGGTGGCCGGCGTGGAGGGGGACTTCAGCTTCTCCAGCCTGCATGGCTCGCGCACCTCCGGCGGGATCGTGCCGGTATTCGGCTCGCTGTTCGGGTTCAACCAACGCATCGCCAATCCCTTCGCATCCACCCTGCGCGCGCGTGTCGGCTTCACGCCGTTCGCGAGCATGCTGGTCTACGGCACGGGCGGCCTGGCGTTCGGCCGTGTCCGCTACGACAGCGATTTCTGGGACGCCGCCAACGAGGTCGAAGCATACCGGAGCGCGGCATGGCGCGTCGGCTGGACGCTTGGCGGCGGCGTCGAGGTGGCGCTCGGACGCGGCTGGTCGGCCAAGATCGAATATCTGCACACCGAACTGCCCGGCATCAGCGGGGTGGGGGCCTCGCTGCTGATCGACGGCACCTATGCGCTCACCCAGCACAACAGCGGCCGGCTGGCGTCGGACACGCTGCGCGCGGGCGTCAACTATCGGTTCGGACAGGTCGCGCCGGCGGTCTGGACGAAATAACGCCTAACCGCGACCGCGCAGCGAATCGAAATAGATGCGCGCCGGCACGCCGGGCATGCCGTATGGCGTGTAATCCTCGCGCAGGCGACCGAACGGGTATTGTTTGACATAGCTCGCCGGCCGCACGCGCGGCGGGCGCGCCAGGCATCGGTCGTGAAGAAGGAAGGGGCGCTCCGCGCAGACCGGCACGCGCACGACGAGCCTGTCCGCCGCCGACGCCGGCGCGCCGGCAATCACGAGCAGCCCGAAGATCCCCGTGGAAAGCGCCGTCGCTCGGCCCGGTTTCATGCAATTCCCCGCATTCGAGTCGCGCGCGCGCGAACAGCCCGCCCACCGCTTCGCGCGATGGGCCATGGCCAGTTGGGTCGCGAAAGTCGTCCCGTGTCAAACGAAAACGGCGCCTGCAGGCGCCGTTCGCGCGTCGCCGCGATCGGGTCAGTTGAGCACGACCACCGTAGAACCGATTTTCACGCGGTTGTAGAGATCGGTCACGTCGTCGTTCAGCATGCGGATGCAGCCCGAGGACACAGCCTCGCCGATGGTCCAGGGCTCGTTGGAGCCGTGGATGCGAAACAGGGTGTCGCGCTTGCCGCTGTAGAGATACATGGCGCGCGCGCCGAGCGGGTTGTCGGGGCCGCCTTCCATGTGGCGCGGCAAGTCCGGCCGGCGTTTCAGCATGGCGGCGGGCGGCGTCCAACTCGGCCATTCAGCCTTGCGGCCGATGCGCGCCACGCCCGCCCATTCGAAGCCCTCGCGACCCACGCCCACGTCGTAGCGCAGCGCGCGGCCGTCGGACAGCGAGAGATAGAGATAGCGATTTCGGGTGTCGATGGTGATCGTGCCCGGACGCGCTTCGGTCGGATCCTCCACCACGACGCGCGTCGTGCGCGGATATTCGCGGCCGATCGTCAGATCCTGCGCGCTCGGCGCGGCGACCGAACGCCCCTCGATGAGACCGGCGCTGTTCCAGAAGTCCCGCGCCTGGGCGCCCGTGGCGGACAGGGCGAGAGTCGCGCCAGCGAGAAGTGCGAATGTGCGAAACATGGAAAGCCCCCGGTGAATGACCCGCTCGTACTACCCGGGGAGGCAACCTGAGGATGTGCGATTTGTTCCCGCGCGCCGCGACGGCGCTCAGGGTTTCGGCCAGGCGAAATCGTCGGCGCGTCCGGCTTTGGGGGCGGGCGTGCGGCCTTCGGCGAGTTCGGGCGAGGGCGCGTTGCGGAAGACGCCGGAGCGCGTCGTGCGGCCGGCCAGCGTCGTGTCGCCGGTCAGCGGGGCGGCGGTCAGCGGCAGAACGGGTCCGGCGAGCGGTTTGACGATCGGCGCAGGCGCGGCCTGCGGCGTGGGCGCGGCCTGCGGGGCGGACGCGGCGTCGGGCTGCGGCGGCAGGGCCGCGACGGGGGGCGGCGCCTTCCTGTCGAGGTCGATGAGCGCGCGCAGGCGCTGTTCGACGAAATGGGCGAGCTTGCGCGCGCCCGCCCGCGTGAAATGCACGCCGTCGCTGGCGCGCAGCTTGACGATCTGGCCGGCGACGTCCGGACCGAACGCGCTGTAGCGGCCGGCCTCGTCGGCGAAAGCGTCCCATACGTCCACATATCTGCCGCCGGCCGCCTCCGCCCGGTCGCGATAGATTTCGTTGAGCTTGCCGATGTCGGCCGAATAGCGCTCGTATTTCATGATCGGCATGCCGACCCACAGAAACGGGACCTTCCTTTCTTTCAGGAGATCGGCGAGCGCGCCGACGCGCGCCGCGTAGAGCGCGAGCCAGCGCGGCGAGAGCGGCTCGTGCCGCCCCGCCTCGTCGCGCAGTTCCTGCCGGTCGTTGGAGCCGATCATCAATACGACGGCGCCGATCCGCTCGGGTCCGGCGAGAATGTCGCGCAGCGCCTTGCCCCAGTCGTAGAAATCCTCGCGCACAAGGCCCGAGCTTTCCTTGGTCTTGCGGACGACGGAAAAGCCCGGCCGCTCGGCGGCGGCCTCGGTCAGACCCTGTGCGAGCATGTAGGCGAGGCTGTCGCCGACGACGACCACGGGCAGGGCGGCGCCCGCAGGCGCCGCGAGCGCCGGGTCGGGCTGCGCGGGGGCGGGCGGGGCGGCGTCGAGCTTGACGGCGGGCGCCGGCGCATCGCGCGGCGCGATGTCGGCGCGCGGCGGATCGGCTTGCGGAACGTCGGCTCGCGGAACGTTGGCTTGCGGAACGTTTGCGACGGGCGGCCCGGACGGGCGGGGCGCGTCGACGGTCTCGCGCGGGGCGGCGTCGGCCGGCGCGGTCGCGGGAAAGGCGGGCGGATCCTGCGTGCGCGGAAATTCCGGCGGTTCGGCGCCGGGCTGGCGCAGGGCGGCGGGGTGGTGCTCGACCGGCCGGCGCCAGATGGTGGGGCGCGCCAGTGTGCGGTGGGGCACCAGACGGCGCACGCGGGTCGGCGGGCGGTATTGCTGGGTCGGTCGCACGCGCAGAATGCGGGCGCGCTCCTGCAGCCAGAAACCCGCGCCTGAATTGGCGGTATCCTGCGCCGCGGCCGGCGCGGCGGCGGCCACGAGCAACATGGCGCCGGCCGCAAATATGACGGCGCGCGCCAGACGGGCGATGGCGGCGGCAGGATGCATGTCGATAATGTTACTCCAATCGCGAGGCAGGCGCGAGTTTCGCCGCTCTTGCGCGCCTTGCCCGGTTGCGCTACACGAGCGCCTTCCGTTTCAACCGTGCTCGCGCACGGGCGCCATCCCGCGCGGTTCGCCCGGGCGCCCCACGCGGGAAGCGACCTTCCGGATCAGGCCATGAAGAACGACATCCATCCCGACTACCACACGATCAGGGTCGTCATGACCGACGGCACGGAGTTCACGACGCGTTCGACCTACGGCAAGGAAGGCGACACGCTCAATCTCGACATCGACCCCAAGACCCATCCGGCCTGGACCGGCGGCTCGCAGCAGCTGCTGGACCGTGGCGGCCGCCTGTCGCGCTTCAACTCGCGCTTCGGCAACATGAGCTTCGGCAAGAAGTAAGCGCCGCCCGAACGCGCCGCCGAAACGACAAAGCCCCGGCCGACGGCCGGGGCTTTTCGTTTGGCGCGGCGGGCGCTTCGGCGCGATCAGCTCGCGAAGGCCGCCTGCAGGCGCGCGAGCTGGTCGGCGACCGGGCTGCGCATGTCCTGCGGCGCGAAGGCGTCCTTGCGCGCATAGAGCAGCTGGTCGAGATGGATGACGCGCGCCTGCAGGCGCATCGACTGAGCGACGAGATCGCGCAGCCGGGCGGGCAGCCGATGGAACGCGTCCGGCGTCGAGGCCACCTCCTGCACCGACAGTTTCACCTTGTGCTTTTCGCTGGCGGCCTGCTGGGTCGTCATCTCGCCTTCGTTGACCGCGCGCTGGAGCAGCAGCCATGAGGCGAGCTGCATGAGGCGGGTGGTCAGGCGCATGCTTTCGGAGGCGTAGGCGAGCGCGTCGGCGCGGGGCAGGGCCTTGGCCTCCGCGCGGCCGGGGCCGTCGAGATAAGCGGCGGCATCCTCCACCAGGGCCATGCCTTCCTTGAACATGGCGCGGAAGGCTTCCGAACCCGCCAAACGCTCGACGAAGGACACCGGAGCCAGGTGACCGGATTGGGAACTCAAGACCTGAACCATGACGCCTCGCAACCGTTTCGAATTGGGGCGCCGGCCTTGCGCCACGCCCGTTCGACCCGACCGCATGCACTATACGCGCCTCAACATGTCGGCGCTCCGTTCAGTTTTGATTAACCTTAATCGCCCGGCGGCTGAAACGTTGGGGAGCGAAGCGGTCGCCGGTTCGCTTCCCATTCCATCGAAAGCGAAAACACTTCGAGAGCGCGGCGCCAAAAAAAGAGCCGCTCGAAAGCGGCTCTGAAAGGTTTCAACAGGGAGGCGTCAAACAGAGCAGCGAGGAGCCGCTCGCAATCCCGAACGATCGGGATGAGCCTATTCATAGTTTGTCAGCCTTAACAAAAAGTTACGATCCGGGCGCCGATCTGAAAAAAGCCGCCGCGGCGTCGCGCGAGGCTTCCTTGGCCGCGCGGGCGGCCTGAAGTCGCGCAATCTCCTCCCGCAACAGCGCGATGCGCTCTTCCAGTTCGTCGACGGACAGGGCGTCGAGGTTCTGGCCGATTTCGTGGGCGCGTTTCCTGGGCGGCGGCGCGAACGGATCGTCGTCGATGGACATGGGCGGCCTGTCGAATGGCGTTTGCTTTCGGGGTGCGTCCCGAATATATAAACGGCGTTCCCGTCATTTGCAGTTCAATTCGAGGCTGACGCCTCGGCCGGGCCCCCGGGCCGGCGCTTGCGCCTCCTTGGCTTCGCGCCGCAACGCCCGGACCGGATCTCAGGAGAAAACTATGAGCAATGCCCCGCTCATGCCCAAGGCCACCGCGATCTGGCTGGTCGAGAACACGTCGCTGACGTTCGATCAGGTGGCGCAGTTCTGCAAGCTGCATCCGCTGGAGGTGAAGGGCATCGCCGACGGCGAAGTCGGCGCCGGCATTCGCGGCCATGACCCGATCACGTCCGGCCAGCTCACGCGCGAGGAAATCGCGCGCGGCGAGAAGGATCCGAACTACCAGCTCAGGCTCGCGCAGTCGAAAGTCGTTCTGCCGGAAGTCAAGCGTCGCGGTCCGCGCTACACGCCGCTGTCGCGCCGGCAGGATCGTCCGAACGCCATTCTGTGGCTGGTGCGCAACCATCCCGAGCTGAAAGATGCGCAGATCATGCGGCTCGCCGGCACCACCAAGACGACCATCGCCGCCATCCGCAACCGCACGCACTGGAATTCGGCCTCGCTCACGCCGATGGACCCGGTGACGCTGGGCCTGTGCTCGCAGATCGATCTCGATCTGGAAGTGAACCGCGCCGCCAAGGACGCGCCGCCGCGCGTTGAGGAAGCGAGCCAGACGCTGCTGCCGGCGGAAGTGACGACGCGGCCGGAAGCGCGCACGACCGAAGACGTGTTCGGCCAGCCGAGCGCCCCGGCGCCGCGCGAGGAGGAAGACGAGGTGGACGTGGAGTCGGTGTTCGGAAAGCTGAAGGGCCTGAAGTCGCAGGACTGATGCGCGCAGGTTTCCGCGACAGGTCGCGCCGAAAAAAAACCCGCCGGTCGCCCGGCGGGTTTTTCGTTGCGACGCCCGGCCGCTCAGACCATGTACTGGCCGCCGTTGGCGGTGAGCGTCGAGCCGGTGATGAATCCGGCGTCGTCGGCCGCCAGGAACACCACCGCGCGCGCGATTTCCTCCGGCTCGCCGAGGCGGCCCAGCGGAATCTGCGGCAGGATGTTTTTCGCCACCACGTCCGGATTGATCGCCTTCACCATGTCGGTCGCGATATATCCCGGGCAGATCGCGTTGACGGTGATGCCCGAACGCGCGCCCTCCTGCGCGAGCGCCTTCACGAAGCCGATGTCGCCGGCCTTGGCGGCGGAATAGTTGACCTGGCCCATCTGGCCCTTCTGGCCATTGACCGAGGAAATGCAGATCACGCGGCCGAACTTGCGCTCGCGCATGCCTTCCCACACCGGGCGCGTCATGTTGAACAGCGAGTTCAGGTTGGTGTTGATGACCGCATACCACTGGTCGGGCGTCATCTTGTGGAACATGCCGTCCTTGGTGATGCCGGCGTTGTTGACCAGCACGTCGACCGGGCCGAGGTCGGCCTCCACCTGCTTGATGCCGGCGACGCAGGCGTCGTAGTTCGAAACGTCCCATTTGTAGACGGCGATGCCGGTGTCCTTCTTGAATTTCGCGGCCGCCTCGTCGTTGCCGGCGTAGCTCGCCGCCACCTTGTAGCCGGCCGCCTTCAGGGCCTTCGAAATCGCCTCGCCGATGCCGCGCGTTCCGCCCGTCACGATCGCAACTCTCGCCATTCCCTTCTCTCCTCGCTTTTAACGTCAGGCCACTGACACAAAACGGGCGGCTCACGCCGCCCGTTCCACAGGTGAATCGTTCAGCGCTCGACCGTCAGCGCAATGCCCATGCCGCCGCCGATGCAGAGCGTGGCGAGACCTTTCTTCGCGTTGCGGCGCTGCATTTCGAACAGCAGCGTGTTGAGCACGCGCGCGCCCGACGCGCCGATGGGGTGGCCGATGGCGATCGCGCCGCCGTTGACGTTCACGATCGCGGGATCCCAGCCCATGTCCTTGTTGACCGCGAGCGCCTGCGCGGCGAACGCCTCGTTGGCCTCTATCAGTTCGAGATCCTTCACCTTCCAGCCGGCCTTTTCCAGCGCCTTGCGGGAGGCGGGGATCGGGCCCGACCCCATGATCGCCGGATCGACGCCGGCCGTCGCCCAGGAGGCGATCCGGCCCATGGGGGTCAGGCCGCGCTTGCGGGCTTCGTCCGCCGTCATCAGCACCACGGCGGCGGCGCCGTCGTTGATGCCGGATGCGTTGCCGGCCGTCACCGTGCCGTCCTTGTTGAAGGCCGGACGCAGCTTGGCGAGCGCCTCCAGCGTCGTGCCGGGCTTGATGTATTCGTCGGAGTCGACCACCACGTCGCCCTTCTTGCCCTTGATGACGAAGGGAACGATCTCGTCCTTGAACCGGCCGGCCTTCTGGGCGGCCTCGGCCTTGTTCTGGGAGCCGAGCGCGAACTTGTCCTGCTCGTCGCGGCTGATCTGCCACTTGGCGGCGACGTTCTCGGCGGTCACGCCCATGTGATAGCCGTGGAACGCGTCGAACAGGCCGTCACGCAGCATCGAGTCCATGAACTTGACGTCGCCCATCTTCGTGCCGGCGCGCATATGCGCCAGATGCGGCGCCATCGACATGGATTCCATGCCGCCGGCGACAATGATCCGGGCGTCGCCGTTGGCGATCTGCTGCAGGCCGAGCGCGACCGCGCGCAGGCCCGAGCCGCAGAGCTGGTTGAGGCCCCATGCGGTCTTTTCCTGCGGCACGCCGGCTTTCATCGCCGCCTGGCGGGCGGGGTTCTGGCCTTCGCCGCCGGCGAGAATCTGGCCGAGAATGACTTCGTCCACTTCTTCGCCCGCCACTTTCGCGCGATCGAGCGCGCCCTTGAGGGCGGCCGCGCCGAGTTCGTGCGCGGGAGTTGCGGCGAACGCGCCGTTGAACGAGCCGACAGCCGTGCGCGCTGCGGATACGATGACGATATCTGTCGACATGAAAACCTCCTGGATCGCCCCGTCGACCGCCTCGCTACGGACAGGAGCGATTTCATCTGACGCTTCTTTCAACAGCCTGCCACGACGTCGGTCAAGAAGCCATAGCGGCCCGCCAACCCAGCAATTGGTTGCAGACCAACCGCCGCGCGCCGCCCAAGAATCCGATTGCCCGGCGCGGCAAAGCGCTTATTCTGCGTTCAGCAGATGATCAGGGAAGCGATCGGCGGCCTTAGGGCAGTGGCCGCCCGCAGGATCGGCGAGGCGCGCCATGTCGAGTGAAAAGAAACCCATTCCGATCAAGAAATACGCCAACCGACGCCTCTATAACACCGGAACGAGCGCCTATGTCACGCTCGAAGACCTTGCCGAAATGGTGAAACGCGGCGAGGACTTCGAAGTGTTCGACGCCAAGACCGGCGAGGACATCACCCGCTCCGTGCTCACGCAGATCATCTTCGAGCAGGAGGGCAAGGGCGGACAGGCGCTGATGCCCGTCACGTTCCTGCGCCAGCTCATCCGGTTCTACGGCGACAGCATGCAGCAACTCGTGCCGTCCTATCTCGAATTCACCATCGACCGGCTGACCAGCGAGCAGCAGAAGTTCCGCGAGCAGTTCACCAACGCGCTCGGCGGTCCGCTCGCCGAACCCACGCGCCAGATGTTCCAGTCGCTCGACGATCAGACGCGCAAGAACATGGCGATGTTCCGCCAGGCGCTGAACATGTTCAATCCGTTCGTGGCGGTGGCCGGCGCCGAAAGCGCGGCGCGCAGCGAGGGATCGAACGAGGACAAGATCGACGATCTGCGCCGCCAGCTCGGCGCGCTGCAGAAACGGCTCGACGATCTCGCGCCGGGCAAGGAATAGGTTTCGCGCGCAACGTCGCCACAGGCAGGCGCGGTCAGGCGCGGCGCGCGCCAGACGCCGGGGTCTTGCGCCGCGCCGTCCGTTCTTCGCGCACAGAAGGGCGTCGGCTCGCAGTTGTTTCTTGCCACGCATCGTGCGCGCAATCGTTCTGCACGAAATCGACGCCCCATTCGGCCAGCAGCCGCGCGTCGTCGTCGTCGACCCATTGCGCGAGCGTCCGCACGCCCAGCGCGCGCGCCAGTTCGAGCAGCGCGCGCACATGAAAGCGCGCCTCGGTCGAGCGCGAGAGGTCCTGCATGAACGCGCCGTCGATGGCGACGATGTCGCAGCCGATGCGGGCGAGATCGCCGGCCGACAGGCGACCTGCGCCGAACCCGTCGATCATCGCGCGCGCGCCGCGGGCGCGCAGCGCCGCGACGATGGCCTTGGCGGCTTCCGGATGTTCGTGCGCATCCCGTTCGGCGATGGCGAGGATCGCGCGCGGCGCGCAGGCGCCCATCATCGCGGTCGCGCGGCGCGCGAAATCGGCGTCCGCGAGCGTGGCGCCGGATATGTCGAGCGCGAGCACGAGACGCGGATCGTCGCGCAGACGGGCGACCGCCAGTTCGAGCGCGCGCCCATCGAGCAGGCGGGCGATCTCGTCGTTTTCCGCGCCGCGGACGAAAACGCGCGCCCCATCCGGGCGGCGCAGCCGCGCGCTCGCGCGATGGAACGCGATGTCGCCTGCGCGCGCGCCCAGGCAGGGCGCCTGCGCCAGTTCGATGCGCCGGTCGTTGAGCGCCGCGACGATCGCGTCGGCAAGGCCTTGCGTACGCGCCCGCGCGGCCGCGCGAGCGCGCGCCGCGTCGAAGGCGACGAACCGCATCGGGCCGGCGCGCGCCATGTCGAGCGCCTGCCGCGCGGCATTCAAGAGCGCGCAGGCGTCGCGCCGGCCGGCGGCCGTCACCCCGCCGATGCGCACGGGGGCGGCGCGGGTCAGGCGCGCGGCGGCGAACGCCATCTGCGCCGCGTCGCAGCCTGGCATCAGCAACGCGAACTGGCCCGGCGCCAGACAGGCGATGCGGTCGGCCACACGCGATCGCGCCGCCAGCGTCGTGATCAACGACGTGGCGTCATCGTCGCGCGCGGCGTCCTGCGCCGCCAGAAGAATGCAGAAGCGCCGCTGCCCGCGCGCGATCAGCGTCTCGACCTCGCCAATCCAGCGCGCGCGATCGCACAGCAAGGAAGCAGGCGCGCTTTCGCTTGCGCGCGGCGCGGGTTCTTCGGCGGACAGACGCGCAAGTCCGTGCGCGCGCTGCGGCGCGCCGTCGGCGCCCGCAAACCAGCGGCCCGCATCCTCCACCATCACGGCGCCCCGGCCTTCGGCGCCGGCGCGTTCCAACGCATAGCGTACGCGGTAGGCGCCGCCCGCGCCGCCCGCGCTTTCGGCGGCCGCGCGGATCGCCGCCGCCCGCGCGCTCGCGCTGGCCGCCGCGAATCCCGCGCCCAGCAGCGCGACCGCATCCGGCCCCATCGTCAGCTGGTCGGCGGCGATGTCCCAATCGTAGACGGCCGCGCGCGTCGCCACGAGCAGCGCGCGCGGATCGGGCGCGGCCAAAGCGCCGCCGCGCTTCACGATCGTTCGAACGTTCAAGCTTCGTCCCCAGCTGATGCGCGTTCATGGTGAAGGGGGATGGTTAACCGCGCGTTTACGATTGCCGCGCCGCGTCTCGCCGGGCATCGCGAAACATGCGAAACTTCGCTCATGCATCTCGACATCGTGGACCTGCGCACGTTCTACGGCTCGGCCCTCGGACAATCGGCGCGCAGATATCTGTCGCAGTTCGTCGCGCGGCGCTGGGGCAATTGCGCGGGCCTGTCGGTGATGGGCGTCGGCTACGCCACGCCGTTCATCGGCCAGTTCCGTGAGGCGGCCGTGCGCGTGATGGCCTTCATGCCGGCCGAGCAGGGCGTGGTGAACTGGCCGACCGGCGCGCCGACGGCCGCGGCGCTGGTCGAGGCGACGATGCTGCCGTTGCCCGATTCCTGCATCGACCGCGTGCTCGTCGTGCACGCGCTCGAAGTGAGCGAGACGCCGCGCGAACTTCTGGCGGAGGTATGGCGTATTCTCACGCCCGGCGGCAGCATGATCCTCATCGCCCCCAACCGCGGGGGCCTGTGGTCGCGCGTCGACACCACCCCGTTCGGTCACGGCCAGCCCTATTCGCGCGGGCAATTGCGCGACCTCATGCGCGCGACCTGGTTCTCGCCGACCCACTGGGGCGAGGCGCTCTACGGTCCGCCGTTCGCGCGCCGGCTGTTCCTGCGCCTCGCGCCGGCGTTCGAGGCGTTCGGCGCGCGGTTCTCGCTGCCGGGCGCGGGCGTTCTGGCGGTGGAGGCGACCAAACAATTGTACCGGCCGGTCCTGCAGCGGCGTGCGGCGCCGCGCGCGCTGCCGCTGCCGGAGCTTGCGCCGGCGCGGCCGGTCATTCAGCGTGACAGCCACACACGGGGGGAAGCGACATGACAAACGCGCCGATGGGACAGCTGGCCGAACGACTGGGCGCCGGCGAGACCCTGTTCATGTCATGGTGCGGGTTCAACGATCCCGCGGTGGCGGAAGCGACCGCGCGCGCTGGCTTCGACGCGACGCTGATCGACATGCAGCACGGGGCGGTCGACTACACGAGCACGGTGCTGGGCGTGGGCCTGGTCGGCCTCGCGGGCAAGCCGGCGCTGGTGCGCATTCCGGTCGGCGATTTCGCATTGTGCTCGCGGCTGCTCGATGCGGGCGCAGCCGGCGTCGTCGCCCCGATGATCAACAGCGTGGACGAGGCGCGGCGCTTTGCAGCCCATGCGAAATTTCCGCCGGCCGGAGAACGCTCGTGGAGCCCGCATCGCGCGCTCGCGCTCAGCGGCCGCAACGCCGCCGCCTATCTGGCGGACGCCAATGCGCTGCACATGGCTTTCGCGATGATCGAAACGCGCGCGGCGCTGGCCGCGCTCGACGACATTCTTGATGTCGAGGGCGTCGACGGCGTGCTGGTCGGGCCGGCCGATCTTTCGATCGCGCTGTCGGGCGGGGCCAGCATGAATCCGACGTCCGACGATGTGGAGGCCGCGCTCGACCATGTGGCGCAGCGCGCGGCGGCCAAAGGCAAGGTCGCCGCCGTGTTCTGCCCGACGGGCGCGCGCGCGCACGCCCTCGCCCATCGCGGGTTCAGACTGCTTGCGGTCGCCACCGACGGGCTGATGCTGCAGGCCGGCGCGCGGATCGAACTGAAGGCCGCGAAGGGCTGACAGGCCGTTTCACGCATTTTTCCGGAAAGCCGGCGAAAGCTAGACCCCCGCCAGCACCGGCGTATGGCCGCCGTCGACGAGGAGCGTCGCGCCATTGATGTAGGCGCCGGCGCGCGGGGCGGCGAGCAGCAGCAGCGGCCCGTCGAGTTCGCCTTCCTGCCCAAAGCGGCGCATCGGAATATGCTGCGTCATCGCCGCGCCGCCGCCCTTCAGCCAGTCCTCGTTCATCTCGGTGGCGAAATAGCCGGGCGCGATGGCGTTGGCGCGGATGCCCAGGCGCGCGAATTCGAACCCCATGGCGCTCGTCAGCGCGGCGACGCCCGCCTTGGCGGCCGAATAGGCGCCGTTGCCGCGCCCCACGCCGAACGCGAGGATGGAGGCGATGTTGACGATGGCGCCGCCCACGCCCGCCTTCTGCATGCGGCGCGCGGCCATCAGGCCGCAGCGGCGAACCGCGTTGAGGTTGAGGTCGATCGTGGAGTTCCAGTCCTCGTCCGGCTGGTCGATCAGCCGGCCGGAGCGCGCATGGCCGGCGTTGGCGACGAGAATGGTGACGGTCCCGAATTTCGCCTCGGCCGCATCGAAGGCGCGCGCCATGTCGTCGTCGCTGGTGGCGTCGGCCTGCACGGCGAGCGCCGCGCCGCCGGCCTGCTCGATTTCGGCGACGAGCGCGTCGAGCCGCTCCTTGCGGCGCGCCAGCACAACCGTTCTGGCGCCGTTGGCGGCGAGCACCCGCGCGAACCTCCAGCCCAGCCCCGACGAGGCGCCGGTGACCATCGCGACCTCGCCGGCAAGATCGAACAGGTCGGCCGCTTTCGTCACAGGCGCAGATTGCATCGTTTCCTCCGGAGCTTTCCGTCTTTGATCGGCGTCGGGGAATGTCTATCTAGAGCAAGGCGCCGGCGCAATTTCAGAAAGGACGATCGAATGAACGAGTCCCGCAATGTCGCGCTGATCGTCGCGCTCGCGCTCGGCGTGTGGGGCGCGATCGCGGTCGCGGTCGGCGCAGCGCTCGGCCCGTTTCACGCAAATCCCACCAAAGGCTCCGCGGAACTCGCGGCGGCGGCCGTCGGGGTCGTCGCCTATTTCGCGGGCCGGCGCATTTCCAACGTCTATCTGGTGGGCGTGGGACTGCTGCTGCTGGTCGACGCCTTCATGGGGCTGACGCGCGGCGTGTTCTATCTCGATTTCGCCGCGCTGAACGGCAAGGTCGTTCCGCTCGTGTGGCCCGACCGCGGTCTGGCGAGCCTGCCGCATCTCATCGTCGGCGCGCTGGCGTTCTACGCCGGTCTCGCCTTCGCCAACCGCGATGCGCGCGCCCGTCCCTCTCCCGATCTCTAGGGGCGCGCCAGATCAGGTCGCCGGCCGGCCCCACGGAGAGGGCGGCGGCGCGGGCGCGCCCGCCAGCGCCCGGCGAATGCTCATCTCGACGAGATTGCGCGCGCCTTCCTCCAGAATGCGGGTGGGATCGGCGTCGTGCGCCGGGTTGAGATGGCCCGAGACCGCCAGCATGGCGACGCCGTGCGAATAGGCCCAGATCTGGAAGGCCAGATCGCGCGCCCCGGCGTCGCTCGCGCCGTGCTGGCGCAGAATGGCGGCGGCGGCGTTGCGGATGGCGGCCAGCGCGCGGTCGGCGGCCGCCCCCGAATCGGGCGTCGACAGCGTCGCCACATTGCCGAACATCGCGCTGTAGAGGCCCGGCTCCTCGCGCGCGAAGGCGAGATAGGCGCCGCCCATCCGCCGGAAAGCGGCGATGGCGTCCGGCTTTCCCTCGTCCCAGGCCCGCTCCAGGCGCTGGCTGAACTGTTCGAAACCCCGGCGCGCCAGTTCGCTCATCAGGTCGGCGCGGTCGGTGAAATGGCGGTAGGGCGCGCCGGCCGTCACGCCCACGCGTTTGGCGGCTTCCGACAACGTGAAGCCGGCCGGGCCGCGCTCGGTCACCAGATGGCGCGCGGCCTCGATCAGCGCGTCCTTCAGCCGGCCGTGATGGTAGCCGCGCCGCGGACCGCAGCCATTGTCCTGTTTCGACATCGTTTCAATCTAATCTTCCGCGCGCCGTTTTGCGAGCCGGGGCCAATGCCCGCCGGAGGCCACGCATTTCGGCGCCGTGGCGCGGCTTCGTTCGCGCCGCTTTAACGAAATCGGACGCGCCCGGCCAGCGTCCGCTTGTCATGGCCGCATCGACTCCCCCATATACTGGACCGCGCCGACGGCCGGCCGCAGGAGACTCCTAACCAGTCCCTGCAAACGGGGAGCGGCGCTTTTCGGGGAGAAGGGCATGTCCCTACGCAAGACATTCGTATTCACCGCGCTTGCGGCGACGCTGGCGATGGCAGCCGGCGATGCGCTCGCGCGGCCGGGCGGCGGCGGCTCGTCCGGCAGTCGCGGCTCGCGCACCTATTCCGCGCCCGCGCCGACGCAGGTCGCCCCGCGTTCGGCCGCGCCGATGGAGCGCTCCGTCGCGCCGCAGGCCGGTCCGCAGTCGGGTCTCGCGCAGAACGCCGGCCGTCAGGGCGGGTTCTTTTCGGGCGCGTTCGGGCGCGGGCTGCTCGGCGGCCTTGTCGGGGCGGGTCTGTTCGGCCTGCTGTTCGGCAACGGGTTCATGGGCGGCATGGGCGGCCTGATGTCGTTCCTGGGGCTGGCGCTGCAGATCGGCCTGCTGTTCCTGCTGGCCCGCTTTGCGATCAACTTCTTCCGCAATCGCCAGGCCCAGCCGGCGGCCGCCGGGTCCCGCGCGGGCGCACCCCCGCGCGACCCGCTGCAGGGCGCGGCCTATCGCGAGGCGGCCGGGCCGGCGACCGGCGGCGCGGCCGAACCGGTCAGCGCCAAGCTCGAGATCGCGGGCGATGACTACAACACGTTCGAGAAGCGGCTCGGCCAGATCCAGACCGCCTACGGCGCGGAGGACATCGGCACGCTGCGCCGGTTCTCGACCCCGGAAATGGCCAGCTATTTCGAGGGCGAACTGGCCGACAACCGCGAGAAGGGCTTCATCAACAAAATCTCGGACGTGAAGCTCGTGCGCGGCGATCTCTCGGAAGCCTGGCGCGAGCCAGGCGCCGAATACGCCACCGTCGCCATGCGGTATGCGCTGAGGGACGCCATGGTCGATCGCACCACCGGTCGCGTGGTCTCCGGCTCGACGGCGGCGCCGGAGGAGGTCGTCGAATTCTGGACCTTCCGCCGCGCGACCGGCGCGAGCCCGGACGGGTGGGCGCTGTCGGCGATCCAACAGGCGCGCTGAACCGATCCGCGCCGAACGCGGCGGCTCCGGTCGAGACCGGGGCCGCTTCTTTTTTCGGCCGGCGGCATTATGTTGCGCCTGCGACCCGGGTGGATGCACGTGGAACCCATCGGCGAACCTGATCCCCGCGAACGGCCGGCCGCGCAGGACGAGGCCGGGGCTGGTTCGTCGTCGTCGCGCGCATCCGGGCCGCTGCACGAGGCGCTGCGCCGCGCGCGCGTCGAAAACGCCGAGCGCGCCGAAGCGCTCTGCGAGGTGAGGGACGCGGAGGCCGCGCGCCTCGAGTTGCTGCGCGACCGGCTCGCGCCGATTTTCGACGAATTGCCGGACGATTGCGATGCGTTCGACTTCGCCCTCTCGCACGGCGCCAAGCCGCGCCTGTTTCTCGACATGATCGCGTTCGTGGAGATGGCGCGCGACGGCAAGACCTACACGCTGTTGCAGGATACGCGGCGCGGTCGCGCGCGGCTGGCGGCTAGCGCGCGCATGGATGACATGACCCGCGCGGTCGCCGATTACGTCGCGCGGCGGCTGGTGGAGCGCGAGCGCATGCTCGCGGGCGACATCTACGCGCCTGCGTCTCATGAGATCGGGAGCGTCGCGCGCGTGGAGGCGCCCGCGCTGTCGGCGCCCGGTCCTGCGCCTGCGGCCGAACCGGAGCAGGCGCGATTGCCGCGCGCCGACGCGTTCACCTATGCGATCGTGGACTCGCGCACGCGCGACGCCGAAGTGGCCGCGCGCGCGCGGCGCGTCGGCGAGACCACGCGGCAGGCCGCGGCGCAGCCCGCGCGGCCGCGCGGCTTGCGCATCGCATGGCGGGCGATGCGCGTTCTCATGGAGATGCTGGGCGCGCTCGCCGTGCTCGGCGGCGCGGTGCTCGCAGTCGCCTGGCTCGTGCGCCACTACGGACTTTAGACCTCGCGCGAACGTCGCTCGAAAACGCCCGGGATGGATGTCGGCGACCGGTTCCGTCTCCGACAAGACGGGCGCCGATCCTAGAGCGGGATCGGCCCGAGATCGCCGAAGGTGCGTCGGTCGACGGTCAGGCCGCGCGCGCGGCCCTCGATGACGAAACGACCGTTCTCGCGCGCGATGCGAAACAGATTGTAGCCGGCGCGGTGGGTGCGCGTGCCGCCGGAAGCGGATGCGGAGGCCACGCCCACCACCGGCACCGGCTTGCGATCGGGTCCGCGCACATGCGCCACGCTCAGGCGATGGTTGTGTCCGTGCACGATCAGTTCGGCGCCGTGACGCGCGATCATCGTCTCGAAGGCGCGCGCATCCATCAGTCCGCGCGCCGACGAGCCGCCGGCGCGATGGGGCGGATGATGAATGAGGACGATGCGGCACAGGCCGCGCGCGCCGGCCTCGTCGAGCAGACGGCCCGTGGCGGCGCGCTGGTCGGGCCCGAGCTTGCCCGAGGCCAGGAACGGCGCCGTCGGCACGCCGGACGACAGGCCGATGATCGCCACTTCGTCGCGCACGCGCATGTAGGGATAGACGGCCTCCTTCGCCTCGTCGTCGTCGCTCGTCCACAGGCCGAAGGCGTCGGCGAGCGCCGGCAGCGAGGAGCGCACGTAGGCGTCGTGATTGCCGGGCGTGAAACTCACGCGTTCGGCCGGGCCGAGATCGGCAAGGAAGGATTGGGCGAGCGGAAATTCCGCCGGCAGCCCGAGGTTGGCGACATCGCCCGTCACCGCGATGTGATCGGGGTTCTGCATCTTCATGTCGTCGACGAGGGCGGCGAGCGCGTCCATGTCGTGGATGGCGGAGCGCCCGCGCCGCCAGTTCAGCCAGCCGGTAAACCGCTTTCCGACCAGTTCGCGCGGGCGCGGGCGCGGCAGGGGGCCGAGATGCGGATCGGACAGATGAGCCAGAACAAAGGCCAAGAGATCACGCGCCGCCGATGAGAACGCCGGCGGCGAGCACGATGGCGCCGCCCAGCACGATCTGGAACACCGCCTGAAGGAAGGGCGTGTCCATATAGCGCGCCCGCACCCATGCGATGATCCACAGTTCGACGAAGACGATGGCGCCGGCGATGCCCGTCGCCACCCAGAATGCGTTCGGCCAGGATTGCGGCACAAGATAGGGCAGCGTGTGGCCGACGCCGCCGAGCGTCGTCATCAGGCCGCAGATGCCGCCGCGCAGCCATGGCGAGCCGCGCCCGGTGAGCGAGCCATCGTCCGACAGCGCCTCCGCGAACCCCATCGAAATGCCGGCGCCGATGGAGGCGGCCATGCCGACGAGAAACGTCTCCCAGTTGGAATGCGTGGCGAAGGCGGCGGCGAACAGCGGCGCCAGGGTGGAGACCGACCCGTCCATCAGGCCGGCGAGGCCCGGCTGGATGTATTGCAGCACGAACATGCGGTGGCGCGTTTCTTCTTCCTCGCCGCGCATCGTCTCCGTCAGGTGGCGCTCGGTCAGTTCGCCGGCGCGCTGCTCGTGGCCCTTCTCGATCATCGCGAGATCGCCGAGCAGCTTGCGCACGCCGACGTCGGTCGCGCGCTCGGCGGCGGCCGCATAGAAGCGCGCGGCCTGGAACTCCATGTTCTCGGCCTCCTTGCGCATGGTCTCGAGCGACAGGTTCTGCGTCAGCCAGACCGGGCGGCGCTTGAGGAAACCTTTCACGTCCTCGCGCCGGATCGGCGGCAGATGCTCGCCGAAACGCTGGCGATAGGTTTCCAGCAGCATCGCGCGGTGGCCGTTCTCCTCCTCCGCCATGTCCTCAAACACTTTGGCGGAAGCCGGGTAGCGCTCCTTCAGTTTTTCCGCGAACGACATGTAGATGCGCCCGTCCTCCTCCTCGCCTGCGATGGCGATGGCGAGAATTTCGCGCTCGGTCAGATCGGAAAAGGCTTTCACGCGCGTCCCCAGTGGCGTTTCGCGACGCTCTCGGGCAGGCTTGCGGCCCGACAAACTCCGGAACGTTCTGTGATAGCGGTCTAAATGTTTCCCTCGCCCTTTTCCACCCCGGCTCGCGGGCGCGCCCGATGAAGCCCGGCTTTCGCACGCGCGCCACGCAGGCGGTGGGCCTGCGTCTGGGGCTGGCGCGCCGCGCGCTCACGCTCGGCGTGCGGGCGGCCGTGTTCGACGCCGACAATCGCGTCTTTCTCGTGCGCCACACCTACACGCCAGGCTGGTATCTGCCGGGCGGCGGGGTCGAGCCCGGCGAAAGCGCGCTTGCAGCGCTCGCGCGCGAATTGCGCGAGGAATGCGAAATGCAGCTGTCCGCGCCACCGCAACTGTTCGGCCTCTATCTCAACCGCGCCGGGCTGAAGCGCGACCACGTGGCGCTCTATGTCGTGCGCGCATTTCACCAGGCGCGGCCGAAGTCGCCCGATTTCGAGATCAAGGAGGCGCAGTTCTTCGCGCCCGAGGCGCTGCCCGGCGGGCTGACGACGGCGACGCGCGCGCGGCTGGCCGAGATCGCGGGCGCGCAGGCGATCGATCCCTGCTGGTGAGGCCGCTTGTCGCGCGCGCGCGTTCATGCTCCAAGCAAGACGAACCGCTGCAAGATCGCATCATGGTCCAGCCCGCTTTCGCCTTCTCCGCCCAGACGCCCGCCGACGCGCCCGCCATCGAACGGCTGACGGAGCGAGCCTTCGGTCCCGGCCGGTTCGCCAAGACCGCCTACCGGCTGCGCGAGGGGCGGCCGGCCGAGGATGCCCTGTCGCTGGCGGCCCGCGTCGGCACGCTGCTGGTCGGCGCCAACCGCATGACGCCGATCCGCATCGGCGAGGCGCCGGCGCTGCTGCTCGGTCCCTTGGTCGTGGAGCCGGCGTTCCGCCAACTGGGGCTTGGCGAGCAACTCGTGCAGAAATCGCTCGAGGCGGCGCGCGCGGCCGGCCATGCGCTCGTCATTCTCGTCGGCGATCCGGCCTATTACGGGCGCATGGGATTCGCGCGCGCGCCCGACGGGCGGATCGAGATGCCGGGACCCGTCGATCCGGACCGGCTGCTCTATTGCGAACTCGTCCCCGGCGCGCTGGAGCGCGTTTCCGGCGCCGTCGCGCCGGCCGACTGAACGACGCGCCAGATCTCGCGCGCGCCGGTCAAATGTCGCGGCCTTCCACTTCCAGGCGCAACTGCTCGACCCGTTTGGCGAGCGTGGGCTGGGCCGGGTACAGCTGCAGCGACTTGCGCAGCGCGGCGAGCGCGTGCGGCTTGTCGCCCTGCTTGCCGTAGAGCGCGCCGAGCGCGGCCTGCGCGCTGAAATGGCGCGGCTCAATCTCCACGGCCCTTCCATAATCGGCGATGGCGCCGGAGATGTCCTCGCGGGCGGCTTTCAGCGCGCCGCGCCGGGCGAAGACATGCGCCCAGCCGGGCGCCAGTTCCGCCAGCGCGTCCAGCAGGCGCTCGGCTTTCGCTATCTCGTGTTTCGTCAGGGCGTCGCCGGCGCGGCTCATCAGCAGATCGGCGGTGTCCGAACCCGAGCGCGCCCACACCCGCTCGATCGCCCCTGCGACGGCGGGCGCATCGTCCGCCTCCGCCCTGGCCAGCCGTTCGAACAAGGCGTCGAGCACGCGGGCGCGCTGGGCGCGCAGCGGTGGGACGGACGTCGGCGCGGGCCGGGGCTTTTCCGCCGCCTTCGGTTTCTCGGGCGGGACGGGCGCCGCGCGCGCGGGACCGCGGCGGCGGTCGAAACGCGGCGTCTCGTCGTCGTCGGGGTCGTCGACGCCGACATTTGGTCCCTGCGAGGGTCGGGGTCCCTGCGAGTGTTGGGGTCCCTGCGAGTGTTGGGGGTCTTGCGACGACTGCGCGCCGCCGACGTTGGGGCCCTGCGGGCCGAAGGCGCGCGCGCCGGGCGGCAGCGGAACCGGCGCGAAGCCCGGAATGCGCAGCATCCGCTCATGATCGGACGGACGCGGCGTCTGCGCCCGGTCCTGGGCGATCGCCGGCGCGACGGCCGTCAACGGCAGCAGGCAGACCAGAAGGCGAAGGCGGGCCATGCCCGAACGTAGGGATTTGGACGCGCGGCGTAAAGAGGCGGCGAAAACGCAAAAAAGCCCCGGAAACCGGGGCTTTGCGTGGCAAGCCGCGATCCGGCGATCAGCCCTGGCGGGCCTTGTAGCGCTTCTGCGTCTTGTTGATGATGTAGACGCGGCCCTTGCGACGCACGATCTGGTTGTCGCGATGGCGGGCGCGCAGGGACTTGAGGGAATTGCGGACTTTCATCGTTTCGGATCCCGGAGATGGTCGACAGCCGGGACGCGCCCGCTTCGAATTGGCGGGTCCTATGCCTCATTTCTGCGGCCGGATCAAGCGCAATGGGCCGTCGCGGCAGGCTTTGGCGCGCCCGAGCGATCAAAAAAACCGGTTAAGGGCGCGCCGGGGGCGCGCCAACGGGCGGCAAACCGGGTATAGACCGCCCAAATGCCAAACGACGCTTCTTCCGACCGCAACGAAAAGACCGGCCGCCATTCGCTGAAGGCCCTCAAGCCCCTGCTGCCTTACGCCTGGCGCTATCGCGGGCGCATCGGGCTCGCGCTGGTGGCGCTGACGGCGGCTTCGGGCGCCACGCTCACCGTGCCGGCGGCCCTGCGCGGCATGATCGACCACGGGTTTTCGGCCGGGGCGGGGCGGATCGACGCCTATTTCGGCGCAATGGCGGCGGTCGTGTTCGTGCTGGCGCTCGCCTCCGCCTCGCGGTTCTATCTGGTCATGACGCTCGGCGAGCGGGTCGTGGCCGATCTGCGCGCCGATCTCTTTCGCCATCTCGCCCATCTCGACGCCGCTTTCTACGACGGCGCCCGCACGGGCGAACTCGTTTCGCGCCTGACGTCGGACACGACGCAACTGAAAGCCGCGTTCGGATCGTCCGCGTCGGTCGCGCTGCGCAACCTGTTCATGTTCGTCGGCGCCATCGTTCTGATGATCCTGACGAGCCCGAAGCTCTCCGCGCTCGCGCTGGTCGCCATTCCGGTGATCGTGCTGCCGCTGGTGGCCTCGGGCCGATCGGTGCGCCGGCGCTCGCGCAATGCGCAGGACCGCCTTGCCGACGCCTCGGCCTATGCGGCCGAAAATCTCGGGGCCGTGCGCACCATGCAGGCGTTCAACGCGCAGGGCGAAGCCGCGCGCCGGTTCGCGTCCGCGTCGGAAGGCGCCTATGCGGCGGCGCGCGACGCCACCGCCGCACGCGCGATCCTCACCTTCGTCGCGATCTTTCTCGCCTTCGCCAGCGTGATCGCGGTGTTGTGGCTGGGCGCGCGCGACGTGCTGGCCGGCCGCATGACCGGCGGCGAGCTTTCGCAATTCGTGCTCTACGCCGTGCTCGGCGCGAGCTCGTTGGGCGAGCTCAGCCAGGTGTGGACGGAGGTGTCGGCGGCGGCGGGCGCGGCCGGGCGCATCGCCGAACTGCTCGGCGTCGCGCCGCGCATCGTCGCTCCGGCCGACCCGCAGCATCTCCCCAAACCGACGCGCGGCCAGATCGTGTTCGATCACGTGCGGTTCTCCTATCCGGCGGCGCCGGTCGCCGGCGTGCTCGAAGACCTGTCGCTGAAGATCGCGCCCGGCGAGCGCGTGGCGATTGTCGGCGCGTCGGGCGCGGGCAAGTCGACGGTGTTTCAGCTGCTGATGCGTTTCTACGATCCCAACGAGGGGCGCATCCTGATCGACGGCGTCGACATCAGGACGCTCGATCCGGACGCATTGCGCGCGGCGATCGCGCTCGTGCCGCAGGAGCCGACGATCTTCGCCGCCAGCGTCGCCGACAACATCGCCTACGGGCAGGACGGCGCCGCGCGCGCGCGGATCGAACAGGCCGCCCATCGCGCGGCCGCCGACACGTTCGTGCGCGATCTCGACAAGGGCTACGAGACCGAACTCGGCGAACGCGGCGTGACGCTCTCGGGCGGCCAGCGCCAGCGGCTCGCGCTCGCGCGCGCCATTCTGAAAGACGCGCCAATCCTGCTGCTCGACGAGGCGACCAGCGCGCTCGATTCGGAAAACGAGGCGCTGGTGCAGCAGGCGCTCGACGATGTGATGGACAATCGCACCACGCTTGTCATCGCGCATCGGCTGGCGACGGTGCTGAAGGCCGACCGCATTCTTGTGATGGACGCCGGTCGCATCGTGGAAGAGGGAACGCACGACGCGCTCGTGTCGCGCGACGGTCTTTATGCGCGGCTCGCGCGATTGCAGTTCGAGACGGGCGCGGCCGCGCTCGCGCAAAAGGCGGCCGAGTGACGAATCGCGCAGGCTGCGACGGCGCCGCGCGCGCGCGATGTGCGCTCGCGCACGGCGCATCCTTGCGGCGCGCTGGCAATCGAACGGCTCCATTCAAGCGATCGAGGTTTGCATGACGTTTCGGTTTCTTCTTGTCGCAGCCGGTCTGGCGGCGAGCGCCGGCGCCGCGCAGGCGCAAAGCTGCGAGCAGAATTTCTCGACCAGCGGCGTGCCGCTGATGACGGCGCTGACCTTCAAGAGCTGGCAGGAATTTCCGCGCGTGAGACCGGCGACGGCGCTCGACAATGTCGCGCGCGCGGTGGCGGCCGAGGGGTTCCTCAACATTTCCGTCGACAAGAGTCTCGGCGCGATCAGCGCCATTCAGGAAACGTCGGGTTCGGGCCGCATCCAGAACCTGCGGCTGGTGGTGCGCAAGAAAGGCGCCGGCGCGCGCGTCGACGGCAATTTCCAGATACAGGCGGGACAGGTGACGGCCGATTCGGCGGTGCGCCCGGTCTTGTGCGGCCTCATTCGCGCGGCGGCCGATTGATCGCCCATTCCAGTTTGAATGTCGGCAGGCCGCTGTTGGGATTGCGGCCCTCGCCGACCTTCACGAAGCCTTCGCGTTCGTAAAAGCGCAGCGCGCGCGCGTTATCGGCGTTCACGTCGAGGTTGATGCGCGCGGGCGAGAGCGCGCGCGCTTCGGCAAGCAGCGCGCGCGCCACGCCCCGGCCGAAGGCGGCGGGCAGGACCGCGATCTGGTCGAGCCAGTTCGTCGCGGGGTCGATCACCACAAAACCGAGAGGCGCCTCCTCGTCGAAGGCGGCGATCAGTCGCGCGCCGTCGGCCTCGAGTTGCGCCAGACGCGCGCGCAGCCACGCGCGGCGCCCGTCGAAATTCATCTGCGGAAAAGTCGCGTTCCAGGCGGCGACCCACAGTTCGACGAGCGCTGCGCGCTCGCGCTCGTCGGGCTCGCGCAGGGCGATCGCGCTCACCGTTCGGTCAGCTTCAGTTCGATGCGGCGGTTGCGGCGCAGCGCCTCCTCGCCGTCGCCCTGTTCGATCGGCTGAAACTCGCCGAAGCCCGCCGCGACCAGATGGTTCGGCTGCACGCCCTTGCCGATCAGATACTGCACCACCGCGATCGCGCGCGCCGACGACAGCGCCCAGTTGGACGGAAACTGCGCGGATTGTATCGGACGCTTGTCGGTATGGCCGTCGACGCGCAGCACCCAGGGAATCTCGGGTGGAATCTCGCGTTCGAGATCGACGATGGCGGCGGCGAGTTTGTCGAGTTCGGCCGGAGCTTCGGCTGACAGCGCCGCCTGTCCGGTGTCGAACAGCACTTCCGACTGGAACACGAACCGGTCGCCCACGATGCGCACGCCCGGTCGATTGCCGAGAATCTCGCGCAGCCGGCCGAAGAAGTCGGAACGATATCTGGCGAGTTCCTGCACGCGCTGGGCGAGCGCGACGTTGAGCCTTTGACCGAGGTCGGAAATCTTCGCCTGCGAATCGCGGTCGCGCGCTTCGGAGGCCTGCAAAGCCTCTTCGATGGCGGCCAGCTGGCGACGCAACGCGGCGATCTGCTGGTTGAGAATGTCGACGCGCGCCTGCGCCTGCGCCGACAGTTGTTTTTCGGCCGTCAGCGCGCTTTCGGCCGCGCCGAGCCTGCCGCTCGCCCCGCTGGCCGCGCCTTCCGCGCCGCCCAGCCGCAAGGCGAGATCGGCGTTTTCCTTGCGCGCGGCTTCGAGCGTGGCGGTGAGCGCCGACAGGCTCGACTGCGCATCCGCCTTGACGGACTTTTCGAGCGCGAGCAGCGAGGTCAATTCCTCGATCTGCCGGTTGAGTTTCTGCAGGGCGGCGTCCTTGCCCGTCACGTCGCGCGACAGGAAGAATTGCGCGAGCATGAACACGCTGATGAGAAAGACGAAGGCGAGCAGCATCGTCGACAGCGCGTCGACGAAGCCCGGCCAGTAATCGGGGCCGGAGCGCAGGCGCCGCTGGCGGCCGAGCGCCATCAGTTCTTCTCGCGCTCTGCGGCGAGCCGCTCGAGCGCGCGCTTGATCTCGCGATTCTGCTCGGCCTGCTGCTCGACCCAGTTGCGGATCATCTGTTGTTCGGAGCGCATGTGCTGAACGAGCGCCTGCACGCCCTCGGCCAGGCTCGCCATCGCCTGCGTGGCCACGCGCGATCCCGTGGCGTCGCTCGCGCCGGCGAGCTTGTCGAGCGCGGCGCGCAAATCCGTCTGCCCTTCGCCGGCGAGCGGCGCGCCCAACGTTTCGGCGCGCGCCGACAGCCGGTCCTCGAGTTCGGTATAGAACCGGTTCTGCGCCTGTCCGACCTGCAGGTCGAGAAAGCCCAGAACCAGCGATCCGGCCAGGCCGAACAGCGAGGCGGTGAACGACAGGCTCATGCCGGCGAGCGGCTTGGCGATGCCGTTCTTCAAATCCTCGAACATGACCGAGGAATCCGCGCCGCCTTTCATCGCGTTGATCACGTCGCCGATCGAACCGACGGTTTCGAGCAGGCCCCAGAAGGTGCCGAGCAGGCCGAGAAAGATCAGGAGGCCGGTCATGTAGCGGAGAATCTCGCGCGATTCGTCGAGCCGGGTGGCGACCGAATCGAGAATGACGCGCAACGTGGCGGTGGTGAGCTGGCCGGCGCGCATGAGCGCGGCCATCGGCGCGAGGAGGCGGGGGGCGAGAGGCGTCTGGCCGGGGGCGGCGGCGGCGCCCCAGCTGTTGGCCCAGCGCACCTCGCCGAACAGGCGGATGACCGAGGCCAGCGCCATCACAACGCCAACAGCGAGAACCGCGAGAATGAGGCCGTTGAGACCGGGATTGGCCATGAAGGCGCGCTCGATCTGCTTGTGGAGCATGAAGGCGACGAAAGCCGCCAGCGCCAGAAACACGATCATCCGCACCAGAAACACATGCGGCATGGAAAGCCGTGTCGGATCTTCGCCGCTGGCCATGTCTTCTCCGCTTGGTTGCGTTTGCACGCTGGCGCGCCGTCGCGGAAATCGTTCCGCCCAAAACGTCGCCACAATGCCATTTTCGCACCGCCCGCGGCAACCGAACCGACGCCGCAGGGCGCGCATGCGCCCGTCCGGGTCGTTTGCGCCGAATCAGGCTTTCTTGAGCGTCTCGCCCAGCGCGCGGTGGATATATTCGTTGCCCGCCAGGATCGCGCCGCGGGTCAGCATGTCGCCGCCGCCCGCAAGATCGCTGGCGAATCCGCCCGCCTCGCGCACCAGCACGACGCCGGCCGCCATGTCCCATGGCTGCAAGGCGCGCTCCCAGTAGCCGTCGTAGCGGCCAGCGGCCACGTATGCGAGGTCGATGGCGGCCGCGCCCAGCCGGCGGATGTTGGCCACGCGCGCCATGGCGGCCGCAAGCTCGGCCTTGAAGCGCGGGTGTTCGGACGCCTTTCCGAGATGCGGAATGCCGGTCGCCACCAGCGCGTCGGCCAGATCGCGCCGCTGGGCGACGCGCAGGCGCCGGTTGTTGAGCCATGCGCCCTGGCCGCGTTCGGCGACGAACATGTCGTCGGCGATGGGGTTGTAGACGAGGCCGGCGACGAGCTGGCCCTCGCGTTCGAGCGCGATGGAGATGGCGAATACGGGCAGCGAGTGCAGGAAATTGAGCGTGCCGTCGAGCGGATCGATGATCCAGCGATGCGCCTTGTCGGCGCCTTCGATCTCGCCGCCTTCCTCCAGCAGAAATCCGTAGCCCGGCCGGGCCTTCGACAATTCCTCGAACAGCACCTTTTCGGCGCGCCGGTCGGCGGCGGTCACGAAATCGCCCGGTCCCTTGACGGAAACCTGCAGATTTTCCACCTCGCCGAAATCGCGCTTGAGCCCGCGCCCGGCCTTGAGAGCGGCGGCGGTCATCACGTTCATCAAAGCGGAGCGGATCATGGCGGCTCGAAACCCTTGAACAAGCGCGAAATCCACGCCTCGCGCGCCGGTCGCGCCGGGCTGGTTTCATGCCGAAGCGGGGCGGCGGCGTCAAGAAGCGGGCGCTGTCGCGGCGCGCGCGACTGGCCTATGGTCGGGCGGGGTCGGGCTTCGACAGGCAGGCGGCATGACGCACGGCGAACCGCAGCACCAGGCGTTCGAGACCGCGCGAACGTTGATGGCGGCGACCGCGCAGGCGCGGGCGCGCAACCGGCGGCAGAAACTGCTGTTCGCCCTCATCACCATCGCGATCACGCTCGCGGGGCTCGCCGCGGTGCGCTATTTCGCACGGCCGGTCACGCTCGTCTTCGCGGTCGCGCCGGCCGGCGGTCCGGAGCAGGCGTTCGCGGAGAAACTCGCCGGCCTCGTCGCCCAGCAGAGCTGGCGCGCGCGGCTGCGCGTGTCCGTGGAGGAAACGCCCGCGCTCGCGCTCGCGCGGTTCGCGCAGGGCAAGGCGGACCTCGCCATCGCGCGCACCGACATGCGCATTCCCTCGCAGGCGCGCGCACTCGCGCTCCTCGACCATGTCGCGCTGGTGATCGCCGCGCCGAAGTCGCCGAAACTCAGGTCGATCGCCGCGCTCGCCAACAAGCGCGTGGCGCTCGTCGGCGCCGACCCGCGCGACGCGGCCTTCGTCCGCAGGTTCTTCGAGGCGCAGGACATCGCGCTCGCCGGCGAACTCGACATACGCACGACCGACGCGCTCGCGCCGCTGTTCGAGCCCGGCGGCCCGGCCGCCGTCGTGGCGCTGGAGCGGCGGTCGCGGCTGGTGAAGGACCGGCGCTGGGAGGCGGCGGCGCAGAAACCCGGCTTCGATCTCGTCGCCGTCGGCGGCGCCAAGGCGCTCGAACGAAGAATGCCAGGCGCCAAGCAGGAGGCGATCGAAGCCGGCGCTCTGGCGGCGGCGCCGCGCATTCCCGCCGAAGACGTCGATTCGCTGGAGCTGGAGGAACTGCTCGTCATCCGCGCGAAGATCGCGTCCTCGATCGTGTCGCCGCTCGCCGAACTCATTCTCGAAAATCGCGAGGGGCTCGGACAGGAAGGCGCGTTCGCCGCCGCGATCGAGGCGCCGGACGTGGAGAAGGACGCGCGCGTGCTCGCCCATCCGGGGGCGGCCGACTACGTGAACGGCGAAGTGCAGACGATCTTCGACCGCTACGGCGATCTTTTCTATATCGGCGCCACGGTCGCCAGCATCGTCGGCTCGACGTTCGTGGCGCTCTATACGGCGTTCACGCGCGTGCAGCCGGTGAGCGCGAGCCAGCTCGCGCAATCGATCCTCGACGCCACGCGCGACATCCGCATCGCGCGCGATCTGCAGGCGGTGGCCCATGCGGAGGGCGAGCTGGACGCGATTCTGGAGGAAACGCTGGAGGGCCTGCGCGACGGTTCGGTGTCGACCGAGGGTTTCGACGGGTTCCGCCTCGCCTACGAGCGGGCGCGCGATCTGGCGACGCGCCGGCGGGCGGAGCTGGAGGCGGGCGGCGGCCTTTTCGCGCAGGGGTGACGGGCGGGCGTGGCGCTGCGCGCCGAGCCGGGATATGAACGGACGATTCCAGCCATTGCGGACCTGCACGATGAGCGCGCCCCTCACCTTCGACCAACGTCTCGACCGCCTCGCCGACATCGCCGTCAATGTCGGCCTCGGCCTGCAGAAAGGGCAGGAGGTGGTGATGACGGCGCCGGTGGAGGCGCTCGACCTGTCGCGCCGCATCTCGCGCGCGGCCTATCGCGCCGGCGCCTCGCTCGTCACCGCCATTCTCGGCGACGAGCAGCAGACCGTGCTGCGCTATCGCCATGCCGACAATTCCTCGTTCGACATGGCGCCGTCCTGGCTGTTCGAGGGCATGGCGAGCGCCTATCGCAACGGCGCGGCGCGGCTCGCCGTCGTTGGCGATGATCCGGCGCTGCTCGCCGACGAAGACCCCGAAAAGGTCGCGCGCGCCAATCGCGCGCGGTCGAAGGCCTATAGTCCCGCGCTGAAGCTCATTTCCGATTTCGCGATCAACTGGGCGATCGTCGCCGCCGCCACGCCCGCCTGGGCGCGCGCGGTGTTTCCGGACGATTCCGAACCGGTCGCGCTCGACAAGCTGTGGGACGCGATCTTCAAGGCCTCGCGCGTCGACGGACCCGATCCGGTCGCCGCATGGCGCGACCACAACGCGGCGCTCGCGCGCCGCACGACCATGCTCAACGCGCGGCGCTTTCACGCGCTGCGTTTCACGGGGCCGGGCGCCGGTCTGACGGTCGGGCTCGCCGACGGGCACGAATGGGCGGGCGGCGCCTCCACGTCCAGAAACGGCGTCGTCTGCAACGCCAACATTCCGACCGAGGAGGTGTTCACCACGCCGCACAGGCTGCGCGTGTCGGGCCACGTGCGCGCGACCAAGCCGCTTTCCTACATGGGCGCGCTGATCGAGGACATCGCCGTGCGGTTCGAGGAAGGGCGGATCGTGGAGGCGCATGCGCGCAAGGGGCAGGACGTTCTCCAGAAGGTGCTGGAGACGGACGAGGGCGCGCGGCGGCTCGGCGAAGTGGCGCTGGTGCCGTTCTCGTCGCCCATCTCGCAGAGCGGGCTTCTGTTCTACAACACGCTGTTCGACGAAAACGCGGCGAGCCATATCGCGCTCGGCCAGGCCTATTCGAAATGTTTCGTCGGCGGCGACACGCTCAGCGAGAGCCAGTTGTCGGCGCAGGGCGCCAACCGTTCGCTCATCCACATCGACTGGATGATCGGCTCGGGCGAAACGGATGTCGACGGTCTCGACGCGGACGGCCGCGCGACGGCGGTGATGCGCCAGGGCGAGTTCGTGATCTGACGCGAAAGCGTCATGCAAACGTGATTTGCTACACGGCGCGCGCGTGCGCGGGCGGACGATTTTCCGGCGGGGCGCATGGGCGAGACGGGTTCGATCGGTTTCGGCAAGGGACTGGGCGCGTGCGCGCTGATCGCTTTCGCGCTTGCGGCCCCGGCGCGCGCGCAAACGGCCGACGACGATACGATGGCCGAACCCGGCCAACCGACGATCGCGTCCGCGCTGCCGGAACCGTGGCGGACATGGAACGGGCTGCGCCCCGCGCTCGAAGATCGCGGCGTGACGTTCGCCTTCACCTATCTGTCGGACGCCATGCGCACGCTCGGGCGCGAAGGTCGGCAGGGCGCCAGCTACATGGGCCGGGCGGAAGGCGTCATGGAGGCCGATCTCGAAAAGCTTCTCGGCTGGCGCGGCGCGCGGTTCCATGTCGGCGGGTTTGTCATTCACGGCGTCGGGCTCAGCCATCATTTCGTGCGCAATCTGGCGAATGTGTCGGACCTGGAGGCGACCGCCTCGCTGCGGTTCAACGACGTCTGGATCGAACAGAAATTCGGCGACCGGCTGTCGTTGCGGGTGGGGCGGATCGCGGGCGATTCCGAATTTTTCTTTTATGCGCCTTCGGCGTCGCTGCCGGTGGGGGGCGCGTTCGGCTGGACGCCGTTGACCAGCCTCAATCTGCCCAACGGCGGTCCCGGCTATCCGCTCGCCTGGCCGGGCGCGCGGCTGCGCTACGACGCCGGCGAGAGGCTCTCGCTTCAGATCGGCGTGTTCGATGGCGACGCCCTCGGGCCCGGCCTGCGCGATCCGGACGTGCGCGACCGCGCCGGCGTGCGCGCCCGGTTTTCCGCGCCTTTCGTCATCGGCGAGGCGCAGGTGAAATACACCCTGCCGGTCTTCGGCGGGCTCTCGGGGCAGGTCCGCATCGGCGCGTGGCGCCATTTCGGCCGCTTCGCCGACCAGCGGTTCGATACGCTCGGCCTGCCGCTGGCCGCGCCGGCGCGCGCGGGCGCGGCGCGTTTCCACCGCGGCGATTTCGCATTCTACGGCGTGATCGACCAGCAGGTGTGGCGTTCAGCCGACACCGCCGCCAACGGCGTATTCGTGTGGGCGCGCGCGGGCATCGCGCCGCCCGATCGCAACCCGATCGATCTCTACATCGACGGCGGGGTTAATTTCATCGGGCTCGTTCCCGGCCGCCCCAACGACCGGTTCGGCTTTGCGGCCTACTACGCGCGCATTTCGTCGGCGGCGCGCGCGTTCGATCGCGACAGCCGGCTGTTCGGCGCGTGGACCGCGCCGCTGCGCGATCGCGAGGCGCTCGTGGAGGCGACATACGCATTCGAGGCCGCGCCCGGCTTCGCGGTGCAACCGCATGTTCAGTACATCATCCACCCTGGCGGCGCCGGCCGCGGGTTCGACGGCGAAGGGCGCATCAAGCCCGCGCGCGCGGCGACGATCGGGCTGCGCACGTCGATCAAGTACTGAGCGCGCTCACATCGCGGGCGCGTAGCCGCGCGCGTGATTGAGGCGCGACTGGGCGACGCCGATTTCCACCACGCTCGCCGCGTGCGCCTTCTGCGCCTCGAGCAGCGATTGTTTCGCGCGGAACAGATCCGACACGCCCGTCTCGCCGAACCGGAACGCCTTGCGCGACAGTTCGAAATGCTCGTTGGCGGTCTTCAGGCGCTGGGTTGCGATGGCGCCGGTGCGGCGTGCGGCGTCGAGCGCGCGGCGGGCGGCGCGTATTTCGGCGTCGACGGCGCGGCGCGCGGCGGCGAGTTCTGCGGTCGCCCTGGCGACTTCGGCTTCGGCCTCGGCGCGGCGCGGCTCGTTGCGCCCGGCGGTCGGCAGGCTCATGCGGAAGCGCAAACCGAATGTCGTCGCCTCGGCGCGCGTGTTGCCCTGCGCGTTCGTCTCGCGTCGACCGAACACGCCGATTTCCGGATTTTCGATCGGCGTGGCGGCGACGAGCTGCGCCTGCGCCTGCGCCCGCGCGAGGCTGGCGAGCGGGGCGCGCAAGGCCGGGTGCGCGTCGAGCGCGCGATCGCCCATCAGCGGCTCAAGCACGCCGTCCGGCTTGCCGCCGGCGGTCAGCGTTTCGTAGGCCGCGCGCGCGGCCTGCGCCGCGGCTTCGGCCTGGGAGAGTTCGGTGGCCGCGGCCAGCGTCTCGTTGCGCGCGACGAGCGCGTCCTGCTGCGGCGCGTCGCCGAGTTGCGTGCGGCGGTCCATGTCCTGTTGCAGATCGCGCGCGGTCGTCACGCGCTCGCGCGCGATCGCCGTCTCGCGTGTCGCGCGCTGCGCCCGCCACCATGCATCGCGCACCAGGCCCGCGACCTCCAGCCGCCGCAATTCGAGCCGCTGCTCGAATTCGACGATGCTCGCGTCGACCGTGCTGCGCAGCGCGTCGCGCTGGCCCGGCAGCCAGATCGGCATGCCGGCCTCGAGTTCGGCCTCGCGCGTGCGGTTCGTGCCGGGTTCGACGTCGACCAGGTTGCGATAGGAGCCGCGTCCGACCCCGCGCGCGGAGCCCGCGACGTAGGGCGAGCCGGGCGTGACGGAGTCGACTGTCGCGTAGCGCGCGGCCGCGGCGCGCCGTTGCGCGAACAGCGTCTTGCCCGCGGCGTCGATCGACAGGGCTGACGACAGATGGCGCGCCAGCGCAAAGCCCGTCGCTTTCGTTTTGGCGCGCGGGGCGGCCGCAGTCGGCGCGGCGACCGCCAACGCAAGCACGAGAACGAGGGCGCGCTTCATGATGCGGCTCCGTGTGCGGCGTGGTGAGCGTGGGTCGGAGCTGCGCCGTTCGACTGCGCCGCCGCGAGATCCATCTCCAGCTTTCTGGCGCGCGAGACGCCGAACCGGTCGTAGAGAATCGGCAGCAGGACGAGCGTGAGAATGGTGGCCGACACCAGCCCGCCGATGACGACGACGGCGAGCGGGCGCTGGATTTCTGCGCCCGGTCCCGTTTCGAACAAGAACGGCGCAAGGCCGAGCGCGGCGATCATCGCGGTGAGCACCACGGGGCGCACGCGGCGCACGGCGCCCTCGATCACCGTGTCGCGCAAGGTTCGGCCGCCTTCCTCGGCCAGCTTGTTGATGTAGGAGATCAGCACCACGCCGTTCAGCACGGCGATGCCGATGAGCGCGATGAAGCCGACGGAGGCAGGCACCGATAGAAACTCGCCCGACAGCCAAAGGCCGAGCACGCCGCCGATGGCTGCGAACGGCACGTTGCAGAACACGAGCGTGGCCTGCCGGACCGAGCCGAACGTGAAATAAAGCAGCAGGAAAATCAGTCCCAGCGCGAGCGGCACGACGAGCGCGAGCCGCGCGGAGGCGCGCTGCTGGTTCTCGAACTGGCCGCCCCATTCGAGTCGGTAGCCCACCGGCATCTTCACGTCGCGCGCGACGGCGGCCTTGGCCTCGTCGACAAAACCGACGAGGTCGCGGCCCGTCACGTTCGACAGCACGGTCGCGAACCGCTGCGTCTCTTCGCGGATGATCTGGATCGGCCCGTCCTCGATCTTGACGGCGGCGACCTGCGACAGCTCGACCGACCTGCCATCGTGGGTGACGATGGGCGTGCGCGCGAACTCGGTCGGCGAGCGCCGCGCCATCTCGTCGCCGCGCACGACGAGCGGGGTGCGCACCGGACCTTCGATGACGATGCCGGCCGGCTGGCCGTCGATCCATACGCGCAGCGCATCCTGAATCTCGGCGGCGTTGAGGCCCAGTCGGCCGGCCATCGGACGGTCGACGCGCGCGGTCAGATAGCGCATGCCCGCGTTGCGCAGCGCGAACACGTCCTGCGACCCCCCGATCTTCTTCAGGACGGCGCCGATCTCGCCGGCGATGCGGTTGAGTTCGCCGATCTCCTGACCGAACACTTTCACCACCACGTCGCCGCGCGCGCCGATGATCATCTCCTGCACGCGCATGTCGATCGGCTGCGAGAACGAATAGGAAATGCCGACCAGCGGCTCCAGCGTCTTGCGCATTTCCTCCACCAGCGCGTCGACCGACTTGAACCGCCATTTCTCCTTCGGCGCGAGCGTGACGTACATGTCGGACTCGTTGAGGCCGACGGGGTCGAGGCCGAGTTCGTCGGCGCCCGCGCGCCCCATGATGCTCGTCACCTCCGGCACGTTCTTCAGAATCTCCTGCTGGACGCGCATGTCGAGTTCGGCGGTGAAGGGAATGCCGACGGAGGGCAGCTTGCGCACGGTGATGACCGGCGTGCCCTCGTCCATCACCGGCATGAAGGTCTGGCCGATACGTGTGAAAGCGACGCCGGCGGCGATCAGCCCGACCACCACGACCACCACGACCGCGGAGGGGCGGCGCAGCGCGCCGACGACGACCGGTCGATAGAAAGCCAGCAGCTTGCGCACGAGCCAGGGCTCGTCCGATGCGCCGGGGCGCAGCAGCGTGGCGCTGAGCGCCGGCACGACGGTGAGCGCCAGAAGGAGCGCCGCCGTCAACGCAAAGGCGATGGTGAGCGCCACCGGCGCAAACAGACGGCCCTCCAGTCCTTCGAGCGACAGCAGCGGCAGAAAGACCGTAACGATGATCGCGACGCCCGAGACGAGCGGCGGCGCCACCTCTTTGGCGGCGACCGACGTCATGCGCAGACGTTCGGCGGGCGTCGCCGTCTTCACGCCCGCCATCGCGTGTTCGACGTTCTCCACCACCACGACCGCGCAATCGACCAGCAGGCCGATGGCGATCGCAAGGCCGCCGAGCGACATGATGTTGGCGCTCAGCCCCCACGCCTTCATGATGCCGAACGTGGCCAGCGCGGCGAGCGGCAGCATGAGCGACACGACCATCGCCGCGCGCAGGTTGCCGAGAAACAGCAGCAGCAGCACCACGACGAGCGCGATCGCCTCCAGCAGCACTTTCTGCACCGTCCAGACGGCTTTCTCGATCAGGTCCGAGCGGTCGTAGAAGATCTCCACCTGCACGCCGTCCGGAAGCTCCAGACCGATGTCGTCGAGTTTCGTCTTCACGCCGTTGACCACGCGTCGCGCGTCCGAACCGCGCAGGCCAAGCACGATGCCCCACACCGCCTCGCCCTCGCCGTTGCGCGTGACGACGCCGTTGCGCGCGAGCGCGCCGTTGCGCACCTGGGCGATGTCGGACACGCGCACGATTCCCGTCGGGCGGGAGGCGACGACGATGGAGGCGATGTCGTCCAGCGTTTGCAGGCGCCCTTCCACGCGCACGAGCAGCGCCTCCTCGCCTTCCTGCACGCGGCCGGCGCCGTCGTTGCGGTTGTTGCCGGTCAGCGCCTGGGTCAGCATGGCGACGGTGATGCCGCGCGCCGCCATCGCCGACGCCGAGGGCGCGACCTCGTAGGTACGCACATGCCCGCCCAGCACGTTGACGTCGGCGACGCCCGGCACCGCGCGCAGGGCGGGACGGATCGTCCAGTCGACGATGGAGCGCTGCTGCGTTGGCGTCAGCTCGCCGCCGACGAGCGTGAACATGATCACTTCGGCGAGCGGCGTGACGATGGGCGCCAGGCCGCCGCTCGCGCCGGGCGGCATCTGGTCCAGCACCGAGGCGAGACGCTCGTTGATCTGCGCGCGCGCCCAGAAAATGTCGACGCCCTCGTTGAACTCGAACGTCAGGAGAGCGACCGAATAGCGCGTCGTCGAACGAATGCGCGCGAGATTGGGCACGCCGCGCGCGGCCAGTTCGATCGGCGCCGTCACGCGCGCCTCCAGTTCCTCGGGCGTGAGGCCGGGCGCGCGCATCGCCACCAGAACCTGCACGGGCGCCACATCGGGAAAGGCGTCGATCGGCAGGTTGCGATAGGCGTTGATCCCCCAAACCGCGAGCGCGATCGCGCCGAGAAAGACCAGCAGGCGCTGGCGCAGCGAAAGATCGATCACGAAACCGAGCATCGCGCGCTACTTCTCCGCTCGTTCGGCAAGCTCGGCGACGAGCGCGAGAATGCCGCGCGTGGCCACGCGTTCGCCTGCGCGCAAGTCGGCGCGGATGGAGGCGGTTTCGGTCGTCTCGGCGATCAGTTCGACAGTGACGGCGCGAAAGCCCTGGTCGGTGCGCAGGAACACCCACTCCAAGCCGCCGTGATGAACGACGGAGGCCGCCGGCACGCGCCATTGCGGCGCGCCGTCGCTCGAAATGCGCACGATCGCCTGCACAGCCTGTCCCGGCCGCACGGCTGCATTGCGCGGCTCGAACTCCGCCACCGCGGTCACCGACTGCGTCGCCGTATCGGCCGAACGCGAGACGCGCACCAGCCGGCCTTCGAGGCCGAGCGACGGCAGCACGACCTTGTCGACATGCGAGAGCGCCGCCACGCGCGCGAGCGGCACCTGCAGGTTCGCCCAGATCGGCGAGAGGTTGGCGATGGTGGCGAGGGGAGCGGCGGCGGCCACGCGTTCGCCGGCCGTGGCGTGACGCTGCAGCACGACGCCGGAAATCGGCGCGCGCACGGTCAAGGACGGGACCATGCGCCGGTCCTTCCGCAATTGCGCGACGTCGGCCTCGCTCATGCCGTGGAGGATCAGCAACTGCTGCTGTTCGTCCAGCCGCGAACGGGCGAGCGCGGCTTCCGCGCGCGTCGTCAACAGCCGCCGTTCGGCGATGATGCGTTCGCGATACATCTGTTCGTCGCGCCGCAATTTCTCGGCGGCGAGCGCTTCCTCGGCGGCGGCCGCGAGAAAGGCGCGCTGCGCCTCCACCAGATCCTGCGACTTGAGCTGGGCGAGCGGCGCGCCTTCGCGCACATCCTCGTCGGGGGACACGAGAATGGTCTCGACCAGGCCCGCGGCCGGCGCGGCGACAATGCGCAATTGCTGCGGCGGCACCACGATGGTGGCGGGCGTCACCAGTTCGTCGGCGGCTTTTTCCGATTCGATGACGCGCGTCTCGATGCCCGCGGCCTTGATCTGCGCCTCGCTCAGTTTCAGCACCACCTGGCGGGCGGGCGGCGTTTCGGCGCGTGCGGGCGCGACGGCGAGAGGCGTCAATGAAAGTGCCAAAAGAAGTGCGCGCGCGATGATCATGGCGTGGTCGTCGTCTCTTTCGGGCGGGGCGTGGCCAGACCGGCCGGCGATTGTCACAGAACAGCGACCGGCGGGGAAGCGGCCGGTTCGTCGCGGCTGGTTCTACCCGACGCGTTCGACTGTTCAACGAAAAGCGGACCGCCTGAACAAAATTTAATGGTTGACCCGCCTCCGGCGGCGCGCATGGGGACTGTTGCGCAAAGGCCGCGCGTGGCGAAAATCGGCGACGGGAGCACGAACAGGAGGACATCATGGGCCGGCGGATCGTGGATATTTCTGTCGCCTTGCAAAACGACATACCGGCGGACCCGCCTGGCATGTTTCCAACCATCGACTATGTCGACCACCAGCAGAGCATTCCGCAGATTCTGCCGTTTTTTCCTGGACTGAAAGCGGAAGACCTGCCGGACGGCCAGGGCTGGGCCGTGGAACGCGTGCAATTGTCCACGCATAACGGCACGCATCTCGACGCGCCATGGCATTTCCACCCCACGATGAATCGCGGCGAACGGGCCTGGACCATCGACGAGGTTCCGCTCGAATGGTGTTTCCAGCCAGGCGTGAAGCTCGACTTCCGCCATTTCGAGGATGGCTACGTGGTGAGCGCGGCGGATGTGGAGGCGGAGCTTGATCGCATTGGCCACACGTTGCGGCCGCTCGACATCGTGGTCGTCAACACGCGCGCGGGCGCCAGATACGGCGCGCCCGATTATGTGTCGTCGGGGTGCGGCATGGGTTGCGAGGCGACGATGTATCTGCTGGAGCGCGGCGTGCGCCTGACGGGCATCGACGGCTGGAGCTGGGACGCGCCGTTCGTCCATACCGCGAAGAAATATGCGGCGACGCACGACGCGCGGCTGATCTGGGAAGGCCACAAGGCGGGCCGTCATATCGGCTATTGCCACATCGAGAAACTGCACAATCTCGAAAGCCTTCCGGCGACCGGATTCATGATCGCGTGTTTCCCGGTCAAGATCGCGCGCGCGTCCGCCGGCTGGACGCGCGCGGTGGCGATCATCGAGGATTGAGGCTTTCGAGATAGCGCGCCGCGCCCACGCCGGCCGCGCGGCCGGTGGCGAAACAGGCCTGCAACAGATAGCCGCCGGTCGGCGCGTCCCAGTCGAGCATTTCGCCGGCGACGAACACGCCGGGCCTTGCGCGCAACATGAAATGTTCGTCGAGCGACTCGAAAGTCACGCCGCCGCTGGTGGAAATGGCGCGGTCGAGACCGGCGACGCCGGCGATCGGCAGGCGCGCGCATTTGATGCGCATGGCGAGCGCGGTCGCCTCGCGCGGCGCAGGACCGCCGCGCGACAGCCGCAACAGCGCGATCGCCGCCGGCGCGAGGCCGGCCTTGCGCAGGGCGTTGGCGCGCGAATCTTTCGCGCGTGTTTTCGCAAGGCGCGCCGCGAGCGCGTCGATATCGAGATCGGGCTTGAAATCGACGACGAGTTCTTCGGCGCCGGCTGCGCGCACGGCGGAGGCGAGCGCGTAGACCGGCCCGCCTTCGAGCCCGCGCCGTGTGATCGTCATGTCGCCGCGCGCGGTGGCTCCGGCGGCCGTCACGACGATGTTCTTGATCGGCGCGCCTTCGTGCCGTTCGAGAAAGCCCTGCGGCCAGTCGGCGAGCAGACCGCAGTTGGCCGGTTCGAGCGGGGCGACGTCGGCGCCGGCGGCGCGCAGGGTTTCGACCCATGCGCCATCGGCGCCGAGCCGCGGCCAGCTCGCGCCGCCGAGCGCGAGCACGCAGGCATCGAAGGCGACCGTCTCGCGCGCGCCGTCGGCGCGTCGGAACACGCAGGCCGCGCCCTCAAAGCCGACGAAACGCATGCGCGTGCGCGCCCTCGCGCCGCCCGCCGCAAGCCGCGCGAGCCATGCGCGCAACAACGGCGCGGCTTTCATCGCCCTGGGAAACACCCGGCCGCTCGATCCCACGAACGTCTCCTGCCCGAGACCGGCGCAGAAATCGCGCAACGCCTGCGGCGGAAAGGCGTGCAACGCGGCCACGAGTAGCGGCGCGGCCGCGCCGTACCGCGACAGAAACCGCGCGAAGTCTTCCGCATGGGTGATATTCAGGCCGCTCACGCCCGCCATCGTGAGCTTGCGGGCGAGCGAGGGCATGGCGTCGAACACGGTCGCGTCCGCGCCGGCGTCCACCAGCGCCTGCGCGGCCATCAGCCCCGCCGGTCCGCCCCCCACCACGATCGTGCGCCCGATTCGCTGCATGGCGCATCAACGCCGCACGGGCCCCGCGCCGCAAGTTCCATGTTATGGAACGCCATGAGTCGTTCCGGTTCGACCTACCATTTCGTCGTCGGCGCGGACGGGCCGCCCGCCCGGCTGGACCTGTTCCTCAGCCGCCAGCCGGCGCTGGACGCGGCGGCGCTGTCGCGCACCCGCATCCGGGCGCTGATCGAACAGGGCTGCGTGCGCGTCGCCGGCGTCGTCGCGCGCGATCCGGCTGCGAAGGTCGCCGCAGCGGCCGAAATCGAACTGACGGCCCCCGCGCCGGCGCCGGCCGAGCCGGCCGCGGAAAAAATTCCGCTGAACATCGTCCACGAGGACGACGCGCTGATCGTCATCGACAAGCCGGCCGGCCTGGTCGTCCATCCCGCGGCGGGCCATCGGGCCGGCACGCTGGTCAATGCGCTCATCGGCCATTGTGGGGCGAGCCTGTCGGGGATCGGCGGCGTGCAGAGGCCCGGCATCGTCCACCGGCTGGACAAGGACACGTCGGGGCTGTTGGTCGTCGCCAAGACCGACGCCGCCCATCGCGGCCTGTCGAAACTGTTCGCCGACCACGGGCGCACGACGGATTTCGCCCGCGAATATCTGGCGGTGGTGTGGGGCGCGCCGGAGCGGACGTCCGGCGTGGTGGAGGCGCCGATCGCCCGTCATGCGCATGCCCGCGAGCGGATGACGGTCGCCCGCGCCGGGCGCGAGGCGATCACCCATTGGCGGGTGGAGGCGACCTACGGCGCCGACAAGGCCGGCAAACCGATCGCAGCCCTGGTCCGGTGCCGGCTTGAGACGGGCCGCACCCATCAGATTCGCGTCCACATGGCCCATATCGGCCACCCGCTGATCGGCGATCGGGTCTATGGCGCGGGCTTCCGCACCAAGGCGGCGCAGTTGCCGGAAAAGGCGCGCAAGGCGGTCGAATCGTTCCCGCGGCAGGCGCTGCACGCGGCCCGGCTTGCGCTGCCGCATCCCGTCAGCGGCGAATTTTTGGACTTCGCCAGCGAACCGCCGGCCGACTTGCGGAGTCTCATAAGGGAACTTGCGTGCGCGTGAGCTTCAGGGATAGGGACCGTCGTAAAGGCGGCTGGCCGGCGACTGGATAGAACCGTCTGTTTTATTTCGGTTTTCTTTCCTCCGTCGGTTCGCCGGAGCGGAGGCGCCGATGGGTGGATTACCGAAATTTAAGGCGATTGCGGCGACCCGGCGCCCGGCGCGGCCCTCTTTCGGCCACGGTCCGGCATCCCTATATCGGCCAGTTGCGGTCGGCTTATCGCGACCGCCAACGGTCCGCCGACAGGGGACCTCAGGAGGTATCATGGCGTCCGCCATTCCGATGATCGCCGGCGAAAGCGGCCTTGCCCGCTATCTCGCCGAAATCCGTCGCTTCCCCCTGCTGGAGCCGCAGGAGGAATATATGCTCGCCAAGCGCTGGCGCGAGCACCAGGATCCCAAGGCCGCGCACAAGCTGATCACCTCGCATCTGCGGCTCGTTGCCAAGATCGCGATGGGCTACCGCGGCTACGGCCTGCCGATCGGCGAGGTCGTGAGCGAAGGCAACGTGGGCCTGATGCAGGCGGTGAAGCGATTCGAGCCCGACAAAGGCTTCCGTCTCGCCACCTACGCCATGTGGTGGATTCGCGCGTCCATTCAAGAGTACATCCTGCGCTCGTGGTCGCTCGTGAAAATGGGCACCACCGCGAACCAGAAGAAACTGTTCTTCAACCTGCGGAAGGCCAAGAGCCAGATTTCCGCTCTCGAGGACGGCGACCTCAGGCCCGAGAACGTGAAGGCGATCGCGCGCAAGCTCGGCGTGTCCGAACAGGAGGTGACGGAAATGAACCGTCGCCTGTCGGGCGACGCCTCGCTCAACGCGCCGCTGCGCATCGACGGCGAAGGCGAGTGGCAGGACTGGCTGGTCGACGACAGCGCAAGCCAGGAAAGCCTTCTGGCCGAATCCGAGGAGAGTCAGAACCGTCACGCCGCGCTCAAGCGCGCGCTTGCGGTGCTCAACCCGCGCGAACGGCGCATCTTCGAGGCGCGCCGGTTGCAGGACGAGCCGCTGACGCTCGAACAACTGTCGGAAGAATTCGGCGTGTCGCGCGAGCGGGTGCGCCAGATCGAGGTCCGCGCGTTCGAGAAGGTGCAGCAGGCGGTGCGCGAGGGCATGGCGCTGATCGAAACGCCGCCCGCGCGTCTGGCCGCGCCGCAGCCGGCCGCGGCCCGCTGACAGACTTTCGCCATCGCGACTTTCGCCCGGCTCGGCCGGGCGTTTTTTTTTTGGCTGCGTCTTTCGAGCGCGCGGCTCTTTAAATTTCACCGGGCAGTTTCGAAGTCTGCATGGAAACGAGGGGCCGATCCATGACCCAACCCATGCATGTCGTCTGTCCGCAGTGTCACGCGGTCAATCGCGTGGCCGCCGATCGTCCGGCGGGGCAGGCCGTTTGCGGCCAGTGCAAGAGCAATCTTTTCGCCGGCGCGCCGATCGAACTCACTTCGGCGACGTTCGACAAACATACGAGCCGCAACGATCTGCCCATGATCGTCGATTTCTGGGCGCCGTGGTGCGGTCCGTGCCGGGCGATGGCGCCGGTGCTGGAGCGCGCCGCGCGCGAACTGGCGCCGCGCGCCTTGTTCGCCAAGGTGAACGTCGACGAAAATCCCGATCTTGCCGCCCGTTTCAACATCCGCGGCATTCCGGCGCTGGCGCTGATGAAACACGGGCGCGTGCTGGCGCAGCAGGCCGGGCTGGTCGATTTCGAGTTCCTGCGTCGCTGGGCAGGCTAGGGCCGCGAGCCGAGGCGTTCAGACGACGCATCGGCATTGTCCAAAAAGTCTGCAACTTTTTGGGCCGATGCTTCTCGCCGCATCGGCCTTGTCCAAAAAGTCTGCAACTTTTTGGGCCGATGCGTGGTCTGGCCGCATCGGCCTTGTCCAAAAAGTCTGCAACTTTTTGGGCCGATGCTATTTCTGCTGCTCCCATGCGGCGATGGCGTCGTCGATGACGCGCGCGCCGGAGGGGCCCTTTTCGAGGGTCAGCTTGGCGACGCGGCCGTTCGACATCAGGATCGGCAGATCGAACCAGCCGCGCGTTTTCAGCAGTTCCAGATTGCGCTTCTCGAAATCGCCGCGCGCAAGGCCGATCAGATAGAAGTTCTCGGTGATCGGCACCGGAACGCCGGCGAGCGGATCGCCTTCCGGCGCTTCCTCGCGGCGCATCTGCACGTTCGAGATTTGTTTCACGCCGGGGAATTCGGTCCCCTGCTGCGGGGTGAAGCGCACCTCGATCGTATGGGTCGCCGGCAGGCTGCCGTCCATGTTCTTCTGAATTTCCAGGGTGGCGCGCAGGCGCGCCTCGGGAATCTCGATGTCGGCGCTGACGCCCGCGCCGAGCGGCTGGCCAGGCCCGCGCGCGACGTTCTCCAGCCGCCACACGACCGAGCCGACGAACGTCTTGACCTTGGATTCGACTTCCGGCGCCTCGATCAGCAACGCGGCGCGATGGGCGACGGCCAGAGGGGCCTGGGCCGGCGCGCCCGAGGGCGGGGCGGGGCGCGGCTGCACGCGCGCGTCGGGCCGGGTCTCGCTTTTCGTCTCTTCCGACGGCGGTCCGCCGACCCGTCCGCCGATCTTGCCTTGCGCGGGCTGTTCGGTGGTCTGGCCGGGCGGCGCCTTCAGTTGCGCGAGGTCCTCGGGCTTGTTGCGCAGCGTGATCGCAGCGCCGGCGACCGCCAGCACGACCGCCGCGACGATCGCGCCGAACACCCACATGCGCCGGTTGGCGCGGCGCGGTTCGACAGGGGCCGGCGCAAGCGGCCGACCGGCTTCGCGCAGGCGCGGCAGTTCGTCCTCGGTCGCTGCGTCCTCGTCCGTCTCGCGCGACTTGCGGCGAAATGACAGGGTCGGGCGCGGGCGTTCGGAAATGTCCTCGCCGGGCGGGGCGGGGGCCGGGCGCTCCTCGCGGACAGCCTCGTCCACAAGCGAAGCGTTGGCCGCGTAGTCCGCGGCGGCGCGCGCCGCGATGTCGCCTTCCAGGCGCGCGACCGCCTCGTCGAGGGCGTTGGATTCGCGGGCTATGTCGCTTTCGGCGATCGGCGGCTCGATGGCGCGCAGCTGGCCGAGCAGCGCCTTGCGGGCGCGGTCGTAAACGCCGCGGCGCGTGTCCGCGTTCGACTGGGCGAGGCCCGCGACCGCCTTGGCGAGTAATGGATAATAGTCGGCCATCGCGCGTTTAAGACCATCCCCGCTCTGTTGCGTCAATCCTGGAAGGGATTATGGACCAGGATCGTGTCGTCCCTTTCGGGGCTTGTCGACAAAAGGGCCACAGGCGCCTCGATCAGTTCCTCGATGCGCCGGACGTATTTGATCGCCTGGGCCGGCAGGTCCGCCCACGAACGGGCGCCGCCGGTCGTCCCCTCCCAGCCGGGAATGGACTCGTAGACCGGCTCCACCCGCGCCTGCGCGGATTGGGAGGCCGGCAGATGGTCGATGATCTCGCCGTCGAGCCTGTAGTGGGCGCAGACCTTGATTTCCTCGAACCCGTCCAGAATGTCGAGCTTGGTCAGCGCCACGCCATCGATGCCGCAGGTCCTGACCACCTGGCGGGTGAGCGCGGCGTCGAACCAGCCGCAGCGCCGCCGGCGCCCCGTGTTGGTGCCGAACTCGCGGCCGCGGTCGCCGATCAGCTGACCGATCTCGTCGTGCAGCTCGGTCGGGAAGGGGCCGCCGCCGACGCGGGTCGTATAGGCCTTGGCGATGCCGAGCACGTAGCCGATGGCGCGCGGGCCCAGCCCCGAGCCGGTCGCCGCATTGGCCGCCACCGTGTTGGAGGAGGTGACATAGGGATAGGTGCCGTGGTCCACGTCCAGCAGCGCGCCCTGCGCGCCCTCGAACAGAATGCGCTTGCCGGCGCGCCGTTCGCGCGACAGCAGGTCCCACACCGCGTCCATGTAGGGGAGAATCTGCGCGGCCACCGCCATGAGCTCGGCGCGGATGGCGGCGGGGTCGATCGCATCGAGGCCTAGCCCGCGGCGCAGCGGATTGTGGTGGGCCAGCAGGCGGGCGATCTTCTCGTCGAGCGTGCCGGGCTCGGCCAGGTCCTGCAGGCGGATGGCGCGCCGGCCGACCTTGTCCTCGTAGGCCGGGCCTATGCCGCGTTTGGTGGTGCCGATCTTCACGCCCTCGGATGCGGCCTCCTCGCGATGGGCGTCCAGATCGCGATGCAGCGACAGGATGAGCGGAACATTGTCGGCGATCTTCAGGTTGGCCGGAGACACGTCCACGCCCTGTTCCTTCAACCGCGCGATCTCGCCCACCAGATGATGCGGGTCCACCACCACGCCATTGCCAATGACCGACAGTTTGCCGGGCCGCACGATGCCGGACGGCAGAAGCGCGAGCTTGTAGGTCACGCCGTCGATGACCAGCGTGTGGCCGGCGTTGTGGCCGCCCTGGAACCGCACCACCACATCCGCCTCGACCGAGAGCCAGTCGACGATCTTTCCCTTGCCCTCGTCGCCCCACTGGGCGCCGACCACGACCACGTTCGCCATGATTGCGCTTTTCGCTATGCCCGAAGCGAGCTTCGGATCGATCCCCAATCGCCGGGCCAGAGTTCGGCCTGGCCGCATAACAAAACCCCGGCGCAAGGGCCGGGGTCTTGCGGCGTTTCTATATCGCAGACGGCGCGGTCGCGAAAGGGGCGCCGCGACGCGCGGTCGCAGCCGCGGGGAACGGGCGCTTTTTTGAGCGTTCGGCTAAAACCGGGGCGCCGGATGCGCGTCGGCGCGGCGTTCGCAGGCTCGCCCCCGCGACGGAGCGTGGTAGCCTTCGGGCGGGCGCATTCAGGGCCGGACGGGCTAGATGGCGGGCGCGTTTTTCGACGAGATGGGACAGCCCCCGCGCGACGTCTATCGGCGGATGGCGCATTGGCTGGAGACGACTCCGCCGGAGGTTTTGAAGTCGCGCCACGAGCAGGCCGAGATGCTGTTCCGGCGCATCGGCATCACCTTCGCGGTCTACGGCGACAAGGAGGCGGCCGAGCGCCTCATTCCGTTCGACATCGTCCCCCGGCTGATCGCGCGTTCCGAATGGGACCGGCTGGAGCAGGGACTGTTCCAGCGCGTTCGGGCGCTCAACATGTTCCTGAAGGACGTCTATGGCGCGCGCGACATCCTGCGCGCCGGCGTCGCGCCGGCCGATCTGGTGCTGCGCAATCCCTGTTACCGGCCCGAAATGGCGGGCTGGCGCGTTCCGCACGACGTCTACGTGCATATCGCGGGCATCGACATCGTGCGCATCGACGCGCACGACTTCTACGTGCTGGAGGACAACGCGCGCACGCCCTCGGGCGTCTCCTACATGCTGGAGAATCGCGAGGCGATGATCCGCCTGTTTCCCGATCTGTTCGCTCAACATCGCGTGGCGCCGATCGAGAACTATCCCGACAAGCTTCTGTCGACGCTGCGTTCGGTCGCGCCGCCGTCCGCTAGGTCCGAGCCGCGCGTGGCGGTGCTGACGCCGGGCCTCTACAATTCCGCCTATTACGAACATTCCTTTCTCGCCGACAAACTCGGCGTGGAGCTGGTGGAGGGCGGCGACCTGTTCGTGAAGGACGACGTCGCCTACATGCGCACCACGACCGGGCCGCAGCGCGTGGACGTGATCTACCGGCGCATCGACGACGATTTTCTCGATCCGCTCGCCTTCCGCGCCGATTCCGTGCTCGGCGTTCCAGGCCTGATGGGCGCCTACCGGGAAGGCAATGTCACGCTCGCCAACGCGGTCGGCGCGGGCGTTTGCGACGACAAGGCGATCTATACCTACATGCCGGAGATCATCCGGTTCTATCTCGGCGAGGCGCCGATCCTGAAAAACGTGCCGACATGGCGCTGTCGCGACCGCGAAGGGCTCGCCTACGTGCTCGACCATCTGCCCGAACTGGTGGTGAAGGAAGTGAACGGGTCGGGCGGCTACGGCATGCTGGTCGGCCCGCACGCGACGAAAGCGCAGATCGAGGAATTTCGCGCAAAACTCCTGGAGGCCCCGGCGAACTTCATCGCCCAGCCGACGCTCGGCCTGTCGACCTGCCCGGCCGCGATCGGCGACCGCATCGCGCCGCGCCATGTGGATTTGCGGCCGTTCGTCCTGACGGGCGCCAACGGCATGAGCGTGGCGCCGGGCGGGCTGACGCGCGTGGCCATGGAGGAGGGCTCGCTCGTCGTCAATTCCAGCCAGGGCGGCGGCACCAAGGATACCTGGGTGATCGATTCCATCTGAAGGCCAATCATGCTCTCGCGCACTGCGGACAATCTGTGCTGGCTCGCCCGCTACGTCGAACGGGCCGACTATGTCGCGCGCATCATCGACGCGACCTCGCGGCTCGCCTCGCTGCCGCGCGCCTACGGCGGCGCCAGTTCCGAATGGGAGAGCGCGCTCATCTCGACCGACAGCGTCGAGCTGTTCGAGCAACTCTACGACACGCTCGCGGAAGCGGAGGCGACCCATTTCCTGGTGTTCGACGAACGCAATCCCTCGTCCATCCGCAATTGCGTGGAATACGCCCGCACCAACGCGCGCGCGGTGCGCACGGCGCTGACGGTGGAGACGTGGGAGGCGATCAACGGCGCGTGGCTCGAACTGCGCAAGTTCTCGCACAAGGACGCCCGCGCGCTCGAGCGCGAGGCTCTCGCGGGCTTTCTCGACATCGTGAAGAAGATGGCGCTCGACGTCGACGGCTCGGCCTATCGCATGATGCTGCGCAACGACGCCTTCTTCTTCCTGCGGCTCGGCCATTTCCTCGAGCGCGCCGACAACACCGCGCGGCTGCTCGACGTGAAATATCACGTGCTGCTGCCGGAGAACGAAGCGGTCGGCGGTTCGCTCGACTATTTCCAGTGGATGTCGATCCTGCGCGCGGTGTCCGCGCACACGGCCTATCACTGGGTCTACCGGCAGTCGATCAAGCCTTGGCTCGTCGCGGATCTGCTCATTCTCAAGCCCGACATGCCGCGCTCGCTCCTGTCCTGCTACGAGAACATCGTCCTCTATCTGGACAGTCTCGCGCGGCTCTACGGGCGCCAGGGCGCGGCGCAGCGCCACGCGCGCGCCACCCTTGCGCGGCTGCAGCGCGCCTCGCTCGATTCGATCTTTCAGAGCGGGCTCCACGAATTCATCGAGGAATTCATCGACGAGAACAACAATCTCGGCGCCGTGCTGTCCGAACAATATCTCGTGCACTGAGGCCTCATGCGCCTGTTCGTTCGCCACGAAATAGCGCTCCTCCTTGCGCCGCCCGCCAAATCGGCGATCGGGGTCGCGCGCCTGCAGCCGCGCGCGTGCGACAGCCAGCAGGTCGCGCGCTGGAGCGTCGATCTCGACCACGATTGTGCGCTGAGCGCGCGCGCCGACGCCTATGGCAACGCCTGCCAGGCCTTTCACGCCGAAGGGCCGCTCGAACGGCTCACGATCACGGCCAGCGGCGAAGTCTCGACCTTCGATACGGCCGGCCTCGTTCGCGGGACGAACGAACCCTTTCCGACCGAACTGTTCCTGCGCGAAACGGCGTTGACGACGGCGGACGCCGCGCTGCGTTCGTTCGCCGCGCGGGCGACGGCGTCCGCGCGCAGTCTGCTCGACAAGCCGCACATGCTGATGCGCGCGTTGAGCGCGACGGTCGCGCCGGGTCCGGCCAGCGGCGGCGGCGCGGGACGGGCTTTCGCCGCCCGCGCGGGCGATGCGCGCGACGTGGCGCATCTGATGATCGCCGGCGCACGATCGGTCGGTCTGCCGGCGCGCATCGCCGCCGGCTATCTCATCGAGGCGCCCGGGCGCGACACGCACGCCTGGGCCGAGATTTTCGTGGAAGGCCATGGCTGGATCGGGTTCGACGCCACCATCTGTCTGTACATGCACGAGGGCCATGTCGCGCTCGCGAGGGGGCTCGATTTTTCGGATGTCGATCCGTTGCGCACGGCCTTCCACGGCAGGGGCGCGTTCCGGCGCGTCACGCGGCTTGCCGTGTCGCGGGAAGAAATCGCAGCCTTCGCGCCGGCTGACGCCGCGGCCGCGCAGGCCGCCGCGCAAAGCCAGTCATGAACGGCGCTGCGGTCATTCGCCGTTGTCGGCGTCGTCCGCGTCGTCGAACGCCTTGAAGTCGGTCTTGCGGAACTGATCGACGAGCGGGGCGACGAAGCGCGCGAGAAAATTGGCGATCGCCAGCGCCAGAGCAATGACCGCCTCGATGCCGTCGGTCATCGGACGAATCCTTAAGTCGGCGCGCCCGCCCTGCGGCCGAGCGCGCGGGCGAGAAACAGGCCGCCGGCGACGAGGCCCGTCTCGTCGATCCCGTGGCCGAGCCCGTACGACACATGAAACTGGCAGGGAAGGTTGGCGTCCGCAAGCGCGTTGGCGGCGGCGAACATGGAGGACACCGGCAGAACATCGTCCCTGTCGCCGTGGATCAGCAGGATCGGCGGCGGCGCGCCGGTCGCGTCGCGCGCGCTCGCCTCGCCGAGACGTTCGGCGCCGGCGAGCGCGCCCGAAAAACCGAGGATGGCGGCCGGCGCGCGGGGGCGGCGCAGCCCGCAATGGAGCGCCATCATCGTCCCCTGGCTGAACCCGACCAGCGCGAGCGCGCCGTCGTCGAGGTCGAACCGCGCGAGTTCGGCGTCGAGGAAAGCGTCGAGCGCCGGCCGCGCCTGGCACACGCCCGTCCAGCGTTCGGCGGGGTCGCGCATCGTCAGGGAGAACCATTGCCGCCCCATCGGCGCCATCGCGCAGCGTTCGGGCGCGTGCGGGGCGACGAAGGCTGCGTCCGGCATGAGCGCGCGCCATTGGACGCCGAGTTCGATCAGATCGTTTCCGTCGGCGCCGTAGCCGTGCAGAAACACGACGAGCGCGCGCGGCCTTCCGCTGGCTGGCGGCAGGCGGGGACCTTCGAGTTCGGGGATCATGACGCCTCTCCCGCGGACGCCGCCGCCAGCGCCATGCCGTCGCGGTTCCGGGCCACGCGATAATAAGCCCACAGGAGCCGCGCCGCGACCGCGCGCAGCGGGCGCCATCGCTCCGCGATCTTTTCGAGCCGGCGCGCGTCCGGGCGCGCGCGCAGGCCGAGCGCCAGCCGCGCGGCCTCCTGCAGCGCCAGGTCGCCGGCGGGAAAGGCGTCGGCGCAGCCAAGGCAGAACAGCAGGAAGATGTCGGCGCTCCAGGGCCCGACGCCGTGCACCGCGCAGAGCGCGGCGTGCGCCTCGTCGGCCGGCATGGCGGCGAGCGCGGCGAAATCGAGCGCGCCGTCGCGCACGGCCTGCGCGAGCGCGCGCACGGTGCGGATCTTCGGCCGCGACAGGCCGCAGGCGGCGAGCGCCTCCGGCGCCGCGGCGGCGAGGGCGTCGGCCTCGAAACCGGGGAAGGCCGTGGAAAATCGCGCATAAATGGCGTTGGCCGCGGCGGTCGACACCTGCTGGCCGACGACGATCCAGATCAGGCCGGCCAGGCCCGCGTCGCGCCGGCGCAGCGGCGGCGCGCCGGCGGCCGCGCGCATGGCGGCGATCGAAGGGTCCTTGCGCGCCAGCGTGTCGAGCGCGGCGGCAAGCGCGTCTTCCGAAAGAATGGGCGCGGCGACGCCGTAGACGCGGGGCGCCGCCATGCGTTTTTTCGGACGCCGCGATGCGCGCGGCTTTTTCGCGGCGCCTTTTTTCGGCCCGGCGCGTTTCCTAACCGCGGGTTCGTCTGCGGGCGCCTTCGCGCGGCGCTTTGCAGTCGCCGGTTTTCCGGCGGACGATCGTGACGCGGTTTTCGTGGTCGCGGCGCGCGGGCTCATGGGAGTAGAGTTGGGCGATGAACGAACCGTCGAGTCAATCCGTCTGGCGTTTCGCCCCCTCGCCGAACGGCCTGCTGCATCTCGGCCACGCCCTTTCCGCGCTGGCGAACTACGACGCCGCGCGCGCGGCCGGCGGCCGCTTTCTGCTGCGCATCGAGGATATCGACCGCACACGCGCGCGCGCCGAGTTCGAACAGGCCATCTACGAGGATCTCGCCTGGCTCGGCCTGACATGGGAACAGCCGGTGCGCCGGCAATCGGAACATTTCGAAGACTATGCGCGCGCGCTCGAACGGCTCGATGCGATGGGCCTGATCTATCCCTGTTTCTGCACGCGGGCCGACATCGCCCGCGCGGTCGCCGATCATCCGGACTGGCCGCGCGATCCCGACGGCGCGCCGATCTATCCCGGCACGTGCCGCCATCTGGATTCGCCGGCGCGTTCGCAGCGGCTGACGGCGGGGCTGCGCGCGGTCATGCGGCTCAACATGGAGGAGGCGCTCGCGCGCGTCGACCATCGCATCGGCTGGCGCGAATACGGGCGCGGCGAAGAGCCGCGCGACGTGCGCGCCGAACCGTGGGCGTGGGGCGATGTGGTGGTCGCGCGGCGCGACGTGCCGACGAGCTATCATCTGTCGGTGGTGGTGGACGACGCGATCCAGGGCGTAACCGACATCATGCGCGGGCGCGACCTGTTCGCGGCCACCTCCATCCACCGGCTGTTGCAGGACCTGCTTGAACTGCCGCCGCCGCGCTATCATCATCATCCGCTCATTCTGGACAGCAACGGCGGCAAACTGTCCAAGAGCAAGCTCTCGAAATCGCTGCGCGACCTGCGCGCGGAGGGCGCGACCCCGGCCGATATCCGACGCATGGCGCATCTGCCGCCGGCGTGACGCCGGCGCATGGCGCATCTGCCGCCGGCGTGACGCTCACCCCGCGAACCAGAGCAGCAGGTGCGCGGTCAGCGGATTGGCGGGGTCGGCGAGCAGGCGCGCGGCGAGCGCGGCCGACACCAGAACGACGAGAGGGCGTATGGCGCGCGGGCCGAACCGCATCGCCAGGCGCGCGCCGATCTGCGCGCCGGCGATTGCGCCGGCCGCCATCGCCAGCCCGACCGACCAGACGACCGCGCCCGCCGCCGCAAACAGCGCAAGCGCGGCCATGTTGCTCGCCGCGTTGACGAGCTTGACCGCGCCGGTCGCGCGCAAGGCGCCGAAGCCGCGCAGCCCGGCGAACGCCAGCAGATAAAACGAACCCGCGCCAGGCCCGAACGCGCCGTCGTAAAGGCCGACGCCGGCCATCGCCCCCGCCAGCAGCGCGGACGCGCGCGGGCGCGGCGGACCATCCTCGCCGCGCAGGATGCGCGTGCGCGCGAAAAAGAACGCGACCGCGATCAGCAACAGCGGAACGACGGCTTCCAGCAGCGCGCGCGGGGCCAGATGCACGCCGAACGCGCCGGCCAGTCCGCCGCCCGCCGCGACGAGCGCAGCGGGCGCGGCCTGCCGCCAGGGAATGAAGCCGCGACGCGCGAAGGCGAGGGTGGACGACAGGGCGCTGGCGGCGCCCTGCGCCTTGTTGGTGGCGATGGCCGCGACAGGATCGAGGCCCGCAAGCAGCAGCGCCGGAACGGTGACGAGTCCGCCGCCGCCGGCGATGGCGTCGAGCGCGGCGGCGAGCGCGGCGACGGCGACCAGGAGCGCGACCGTTGCGAGCGGCAGGCCCGCTTCCATGCCGGCGATCAGTTGGCGCCGCGGGCGGCGACGCGGGTGGCGTTGGGCGCCTTGGCCAGCAGCGAATCGATGCGATCGCGCTCGCGTCGGAATTCGGCGAGCAGCTTGCCGTCGAACTCGCGTGTGTTGGTGAGTTTGATTCGCATCGGATCGACGAAATGGCCGTTGACCATCACCTCGTAATGCAGGTGCGGGCCGGTCGACAGGCCGGAGGAGCCGAGGAAGCCGATGACCTGCCCCTGCTTCACGCGCACGCCGTCGGCGATGCCGCGCGCGAAGCCGGACATGTGGCTGTAGGCCGTGACGTAGCCGTTGGCGTGCTGGATCTCCACGCGCCGCCCGTATCCCGAATGCCAGCCCGCCTCGATCACCGTGCCGTTGCCGGCCGCGAAGATCGGCGTGCCGATGGGGCCAGCCCAGTCGATGCCCGTGTGCATCTTGTAGTAACCGAGGATCGGGTGGCGGCGATAGCCGAAGCCCGAGCGCGTCTCGCCGGCGGAGATGGGCTTGCGCACGAGAAACTTGCGCGTCGAACGGCCATTTTCGTCGTAGTAGTCGATCATGCCGTCGTCTGGCGTCTGGAAACGGTAGTAACGGAACGTCTCGTTGCGCGTGGTGATGGCGGCGTAGAGCAGATCGTGCTTGGTCTCGCGATCCTCGGCCTCGTCGTAGAAGGCCTCGAACGTGTCGCCGGGCGCCACGGCGCGCTGGAAATCGATGTCGTTGGCGAAGATGCGCACGAGATCGTCGATGATCGGTTTGGGAATTTCCTGCTTGAGCGCCGTCTCGTAGAGCGAATTGTAGAGACGCAGGCCGCCGGTGTCCTCGTCTTCGTCGTCGTCGCGCGCCCTGGCCCGGAACATCGGCCGGGCCGCGGTGTCGGCGCGCGCGACCTGCACGTAGCGGCCGTTGTCGGCCACCGCCACCGTCGCCTCCGCGCGATCGTCGGAATGGATGGAGATGCGCGCCAGCGTCATGTTGGCGCCGGAGCCGTCGAGATCGGCGAACAGCAGCTTGATGCGACGGCCTTCCTGCGCCACCTGGTCAGCCTTGCGGCCGCCGAACGCCGAGACGATGGCTGCGATCTGCGCCTTCGGCACGTTCTGGGCGCGCAGGATTTCGTCGAGCGTCTCGCCGCGCTTGATGACGACGAGCCGCTCCTCCATTTGCGTCGGCTGCTTGTCCTGCGTCGGGCTCTTGGCGATGAGGGTCACGTTCTCCGGCACCATCTTCACCTCGATCGAGGTGAAGGGCGCGGACGGTGGCGCGGGGTCGCCGACATTGGCGTAGGCGAGCGCGCCGGCGCGGCTCGTGCGCATGAGCAGCATCTGCGCGGGCAGGGCGGCGGCCGCGCGCGCGCCCGAGGCGACCACGCTTTTCAGAAACTCGTCGACCTGCGCCTGCGCCTCGTCGGCGGTCAGTTCGCCGGACGGGGTCTGGGCTTCGACGACGATCGGATCGCGCGCCATGTCGCGCGTGACGAACGAGACGTCGGCGTCCTCGGCAGCGAGCGTGTCGAGCGAACCTTCCGTGGCGTTGCGGGCGGCCGACATCAGCTTCAGCGGATTGAAGGCCGGCACCTCGTCCGAAAGGCCGGCGCTCGCCAGAACGAGCGGGGTCGCCACACGGCTGAAGGCCAGGTTGCGCACCACTTCCTTGTCGCCGGCCTTGATGGTGGTCGGCGACTTGAACGTCTGCTTGGCGGCGACGATGTCGACCGCCTTCACCAGCCGGTCGCCCTTCTTCTGGTTGACCGTGGCGTCGCCGCGATCCTCTTTGCGGACGGTCTGGGCGATGAGCGGCGGTTCGGCGAAATGGGAACGGCGGTCGAGCGCGCTGTAGGCGGCCGAGCCCAGCAGCACTGCGCCCGAAAGGCCGGTGAGGGCGGTGCCGGCCAGCCAGCGCAGCGATACGCGGCGGTGGTCCGCCTCGTCGTGGCGGCCGCCGTCCGCCTCGATCGGCGGCTCGTCGCCCAACTCCACGCGCGGCGCGCCGTGGGGCGATGAGGAAGGAACCGTAAAAAGCGCAGCTCGCAAAGAGGACCGCCCGCTGAATCGAAACCGGCAACGGCCTAGCACGTTGCGTGACCGCATTGAAGCTGACGGATAGGCGCAAAGCCTCCGCCGCGCCGGCCCGCCAGGATCGCGTCCGGATGCAATCCGACAAAGCCGCGCGAAGATGGCCGCAATGCGGCGCAGGCAAAGCCGCGCAAACAAGCTCCGCCTGCGCACAACCGCGGCCGCGGGCGCACGCGCGCGGCGCTGTCTGGCCTGCAAAACCGGGCCGGGAGAACTTTTTCGAAGTTTTTTTGAAATCCGTGTTGACAGCTAAACGGCCGTGGCGCTATACCCCGCCCATCGACGGCGACGCCGCTGACGCGGCCGACGCGGTTCGGACTTTCTCGAGCTTCTCGGGTGTTTGACCTCCGATGCGTTTATCGGAGCAAGAACGGTTCGGTCGCAACGGTTGCAAAATGGATCGTCGCCTATTAGATTAGCCGGCTTCGGCTTTTCTGCCCGCTGTTTGACAATCAAATCGGAAGAAAGAGAAACGTGGACGGCGGAGGTCCTTGCGGACCTGATCCGGGCGCGAGCCCGGTTCGGTCGAAAGAGACATCTGACGGTCACGTATCTCAAACACACCATTGGTTTGGTCTTCGGACCGGACCGAAGTGTTTGGGAACTCGTCAAGATTTTGACAGTGACTGGTCAGGACAAATCTCATCCAACTTGAGAGTTTGATCCTGGCTCAGAACGAACGCTGGCGGCAGGCCTAACACATGCAAGTCGAACGCCGTAGCAATACGGAGTGGCAGACGGGTGAGTAACACGTGGGAACGTACCCTTTGGTTCGGAATAACTCAGGGAAACTTGAGCTAATACCGGATAAGCGCGAGAGCGGAAAGATTTATCGCCGAAGGATCGGCCCGCGTCCGATTAGCTAGTTGGTGAGGTAATGGCTCACCAAGGCGACGATCGGTAGCTGGTCTGAGAGGATGATCAGCCACACTGGGACTGAGACACGGCCCAGACTCCTACGGGAGGCAGCAGTGGGGAATATTGGACAATGGGCGCAAGCCTGATCCAGCCATGCCGCGTGAGTGATGAAGGCCTTAGGGTTGTAAAGCTCTTTCACCCACGACGATAATGACGGTAGTGGGAGAAGAAGCCCCGGCTAACTTCGTGCCAGCAGCCGCGGTAATACGAAGGGGGCTAGCGTTGTTCGGAATCACTGGGCGTAAAGCGCACGTAGGCGGATCTTTAAGTCAGGGGTGAAATCCCGAGGCTCAACCTCGGAACTGCCCTTGATACTGG
>CALMZV010000165.1 GCA_937870755.1 uncultured Methylocystaceae bacterium | reverse complement strand
TGGTCATGGTGATGTCGGCGGTCGACGGGGTCGGGTCGCCCGAGGGGTGGTTGTGCATCATTCCACGAAAATCCATATCATATTGATATTACAGATATTTTTCTGGAATTCGGTGAAGCTAGTGCCGGGGAATGGGGCATGTTCCCAATGAGCAATCGTGATCATCACAGCTGATCACCCGTGAGTTCAGTGAGTCGCCTTGATGCACGGCAGCTCACTCTATTCTTTTCGTCCCACGCCTCAAGCTCGTCGATCGGATAGAGGACGGCTTTGCCAATCTTAACGAACGACGGGCCGATCTTCATCGCCCGCCAGTTCCGAAGCGTTCCAACCGAGACGCCGCCTCGATAGCGTTCCGAGACCTCCTCAGGGGTAAGAAATTTGTTGTCCAATGTCCGCCTCCTTCGATCGACAACGTGGTGTCGCTCATTCGATGGTCATCGAGCGCAAGGCTAGTTCCCTGAGTGTAATGTCACCCGAAGTCACCGTTGGGCTTGCCTGTCATTGGTCGCTCACGCTGTTGCACGAACGACCATGCAGCGCTGAGGGAAATCGGGGAAGCCTGATTTGGTCCGCGTAGGGAGCACGGATAGTCAGGGTTAGATATAGGTCGGTCGAGAGACCGGGCTCGGCGATCCTGAGTTAGAAATTGCGCGTACTGATCTGGTTCGGGTGCACGTCGAACTGCTGCGCCAGCTCGACTATCTTTTTCTCGCCCCTCACGGCTGCAAGGGCCACCTTCGACTTGAAAGTCGGCGTGTGGTTCCGCCGCAATCGTTTCGCCATGGTTTCTCCTGTCGCGGCCATCATGCCGCCTTCAGGCAGAAACTCCACTTATCCAACCTGTCCAGTTTTCCCGAACCTGCTCTCTCCGCTGCGTCCGGCTTGTTGAACAGAAGCGGCAAAAAATACGCTGGATCGAGGACGTCGTGCGTTCCAATCAACATATTGCGTTGGACAAAACCGGCTGCGGTGTAGGTCCGGACCATGCTTGTCTCAATGGCGAAGGAGTGCTCGCCGACAGCACAAGGCGGATGACCTTGCCACATACCTCGCTGTTTCCTTCGCCATCTACGTCATAGCGAGCAGCGAATATGGACCTCTTGGCTAGTGATTCATCCAGGGTCGCTTGCGATTGACATAGCGTAAGGGTCTATCATATTAGTTAGTGTCTGATAACTAACAAAAGGGAAGCCTATGCGCAAGCGGGCGGAGCTTCGCAAGGCCGAGATCGTCGCCACCCTCCTGGGATTGGCTGACAGAATCGGACCGGACCGGGTGACGACCGGGGCGGTGGCGTCGACGATCGGTATCACTCAAGCGGCGCTATTCCGGCATTTCCCGACCAAGGACACGCTTTGGCAGGCTGTGGCCGAGCATGTGGCCGAAGGTCTGGAAGAGGCATGGGGCGACGCATTGAGCCGATGCGATGAGCCTATCGCCAGGTTGCGTGCCTTGATTGCCGCGCAGTTTGCGCAGATCGCTGCCACGCCCGCCCTGCCGATGCTGCTGTTCTCGCGCGAGCTGAATGTCACCAATGCGGAGCTGCGCGCCACGTTCAACAGCACGCTCAAGGCTTTTCACCGCCTGCTCGCGCGCGAGGTCAGTGCGGGACAGGAAGCAGGAGTTCTGCGGGGCGATGTCATGCCGGACGATGTGGCGGTGCTGCTGACGTCGCTCGTGCAGGGGGTGGCGATCCGCTGGGCGCTCGGTGCGCGCGATTTCGACCTGCGCGAAGAGGGATTGCGGCTGTTCGACGTGCAATGCCGCCTTCTGGCTGCAAGGGGAGATTAGGCGATGCGGCGAATCGGGCTTTCGGGCATTCTTCTGGCCTTGGCTGTCGGAGCAGGCTTTCTGTTCTTCACCGAACGGCCGCTGGTGGTGACGGTCGTTCAACCTGAACGCGATGTCGCCCTTCGCATTTACGGACTCGGCACCGTCGAGGCGCGGGTTCTCAGCCGTATCGGCTTCGAGGTGGGGGCCGCGCTGACCTCTCTTGCCGCCGATGCCGGGGACAGCGTGATCCGGGGACAGGAACTGGCCATCCTTCACTCCGCCGAGCAGGAAGCACGGGTGGCGCGCGCCCATGCGACAGTGGCGACCAACAAGGCCAATCTCGCCAAGGCCAATGCCGCAGTCGTGCGTGCCCGCGCGGTGCTCGCCGAGCGCGAGACGGCGAACCGTCGTCAGCAGGGGCTGGTGCAGCGCGAAGTCGCCTCGGCCCAGCGCGCCGAGGAAGCCCAACGCGATGAGGACGTGGCGCGAGCCGATCTGGCGGTAGCGGAGGCCGATCTGGCAGTGATCCGGGCGCAGGGCCTGGACGCGGCGGCAGCCCTGCGACAGGAGGAAGCCATTCTCGCCCATCACCGGCTGGTCGCACCCTACGATGCGCTGGTCGTCGCCCGCCACGCGGAGCCGGGCACGGTGGTGAAGGCGGGCGATCCGATCTTCACGCTGATCGACCCAGCCACCGTCTGGATCCAAGCCTATGTCGACGAAGAGCGCGCCGGCCAGCTTGTCCCTGGCCAGCAAGGTACAATCCGGCTGCGGTCGCAGCCGTCGGCTGAGTTCCACGGCACAATCGTCCGCATCGGTATCGAAAGTGACCGAGTGAACGAGGAACGCCGCGTCTGGCTGGCCTGCGCTGACTGTCCCGCCGAGATGTTTCTCGGCGAGCAGGCCGAGGTGCGTATCACCACCGGCAGCCGGGAAAGCGCGCTGATGGTTCCCGAGGTCGCGATCACCGGTTTCGACGGCCATCGCGGCACGGTGTGGACGGTGCACAACGGCCGTCTCGCGCGAGCGCACTTGACCTTCGGTGCCCGCGACGATCGCGGCCGCGTCGAAGTTGCGGGCGGCCTGCCCGAAGGGGCGGCGATCGTCGCTAGACCGCCGAAGGGCGTGGCCGTGGGCAGACGTGCCCGCCCCGAGGATGCGCCATGAACCTTGCGCTCAAGGACATCCGCCACGGTCTGTTTCGCTTCGTCTTGACCTGCTTCGGGCTGGGGCTGCTGATGACGGTCGTGCTGGCGATGATCGGCATCTACAACGGCCTCGTTTCGGACGCGCTGGCGGTGGTGAAGGCGCCGGTGGCCGATGTCTGGGTGGTCGAGGCTGGAACCAAGGGTCCGTTTGCGGAAGCGTCCAGCATCCCTGCCGATACGCGCGATGCGGTGGCGAGGATGCCCGGTGTCGCCGAGGCCGGCGCGGTCAACTACCAGAACGTCGAGGCGGTCCATGCCGGGCGTACGCTCAGGATCTACGTCGTCGGCTACGAGCCCGGCCGGCCCGGTGGGCCGCAAGCGATCGCCGAGGGGCGCGGCATCGGCGCCAGCCATTTCGAGCTGGTCGCCGACCGCAAGACCGGCCTTCTACCCGGCGAGACGATCCGGTTCGGGCGTAAGCGCTTCACCGTCGTCGGGCTTGTCGAGGGCGCGATGAATTCCGGCGGTGACCCGGCGGTCTACGTGACGCTCGCCGACGCGATGGCGCTCCAGACCGAACTCGACCCGGCCGCCCAGCGGGTACAGGCGGCGCGCGGGGCGGTTTCCGTCAAGTCCGCATCGGTGGCGGCCGTCATCGCCCGCATGGCGCCCGGCGCCGATGTCGATCTATTGACCGCCACCGTGCGCCAGTGGAAGCACCTCGCCGCCATGACCCAGGCCGAACAGGAGGAATTGCTACTCGTTTCCGTGGTGGACAAGGCGCGCCGCCAGATCGGGCTGTTCCTCGGCATCCTACTCTCCGTCAGCGCCGTGGTGATCGCGCTCATCATCTACACGATGACGATGGAGAAGCTGAAGCAGATCGCCACGCTGAAGTTGATCGGCGCCCCCGACCGCACCATCGTCGCGCTGATCGTGCAGCAGGCGTTGATCCTCGGCGCCTCGGGCTGGGCGATCGGCCTGATGCTGATCCTTAGCGTGAAGGACTACTTTCCCCGCCGCGTGGTGCTGGAGCCGTTCAACGTCATGGTCCTTGCCGGCATCATCGCCGCCGTCTGCCTGCTGTCCTCGGCGCTCGGCGTGCGGGCGGCGATGAAGGTCGACCCGGCCACAGCGCTCGGGAGCTGACCGACATGGCGCTCGGCGACATCCTCATAGAAGTCTCGAACGTGGCCAAGCATTTCGGCGAGGGCGAGACCCGCGTCGACGCCTTACGCGCGGTCGACCTTACCGTGCGCGCCGGCGAGGTGATCGCGCTGCTCGGACCTTCGGGCTCGGGCAAGACGACGCTGCTCAACATCATCGGCTGCATCCTCGCCCCCTCGGCGGGACGGGTGGTGCTCGACGGCGAGCCAGTGTTCGACGGCAGATGGCTGCGCCGCGACCTGAGACGTCTCAGGCTCGACAAGATCGGCTTCATCTTCCAGGCGCACAACCTGCTGCCGTTCCTGACTGCCGAGGAGAACGTCGCGGTCGTGCTCGACCTTGCCGGCCTTCAGGCTGAGGAAGGCCGGGTGCGGGCGCGCGAATTGCTGGACTATCTGGAAGTCGGCCACCGCGCAAAGGTTAAACCTGCACTCCTTTCCGGCGGCGAGGCGCAGCGCGTAGCGATCGCTCGCGCGCTCGCCAACCGTCCCCGCATCATCCTCGCCGACGAGCCCACCGCCGCGCTCGACGGCGCGCGGGCCGGGCTGGTGATGGACCTGATGCGCAAGCTCGCCGTCGAGCAGGAAGCCTGCATCGTCACCGTCACCCACGACGAAAAGATCTTCGACCGTTTCGACCGCCTGATCCACCTGCGCGACGGCCGCCTCGCCGACGCCTGACCCGGAGCCGCTCCATGCCCACAAGACGATCCCGCGCCCTTACCATCGCCGCTGCCGTCGCGGCGATCTTCGGCCTGCTGACCGTCGTTTCGGGCGGCAGGGCGCTGTTCGGCGGCGTCGACATGGGCGCGGTAGTGCCGTTCGTGCTGTGGTTCAACTTCGTCGCCGGGTTCGCCTATGTCCTCGCCGGGATCGGCTTGTGGCGCGGCATGAACTGGGCGCCGATGCTGTCGCTCGCCATCGCAGTGACAACGGCGGCGGTCTTCGCCGCCTTCCTGTGGCATGTCGGCTCCGGCGGCGCATGGGAGGCGCGCACCATGGGCGCGATGGTCCTGCGCACCGGCGTCTGGATCGTCATCGCGACACTTGCGCTGCGGTGCAAAAAAGCCGCCTGACGATTTCCCTACCCAGGCAGCGTCGGCGGCCGTGGCCATGACCGCAGCAGCCAGGAGCCTAAAATGACGCGTTTTGCCGATCGACCTGTCGCTGGTCCGCTCAGTGGTCACTGTTCTCGGCCTGGCAGCGGCCGCAGCCGGCAGGTGGTTCCCCTACAACGGCCTCGGCGTGCCAGATCTTCCGGGATTGGCGCTCGTCGATATGATGGTCGGGCGCTTCAAACGCCAGCACGCTCTATGGATGACGTCTTGCAGATTAGAATAAATCTAACTTATTGATCAATCTCAATGTCCATGCCACATATTTAGAATAATTCTAATATGGATGTCGGGCAATCGATCGGCCTCGCTTTCACGAGCGTCCGTAGAATGGGCGGTGCCTCGGGGCCGACCGATCGCACACTGGAACAAATTCTATGCGCACTTTACACAAAGAGAATCATCTTATCGAACGTATCGGTTGGCTTCGGGCGGCGGTGCTTGGGGCCAATGACGGGTTGATCTCGACGTCGAGCCTTATCGTCGGCGTGGCGGCGGCGACCGCCGGCCCTCACGAGGTCCTTGTGGCGGGCGTTGCCGGGCTGGTGGCCGGAGCCATGTCAATGGCGGCCGGCGAATATGTCTCGGTCAGCTCACAGGCCGACACGGAAGAAGCCGACATGGCGCGCGAGCGCCGCGAACTGGCCACGCAGCCGGAGGCGGAACTAGCCGAACTCGCTGCGATCTACGAGCAGCGCGGCGTCGCGCCGGATCTCGCCCTTGAGGTGGCTAAGCAAATGATGGCGAAGGACGCATTCGAGGCGCATGCGCGCGACGAACTCGGACTGTCGAGCCATGTGATGGCGCGGCCCGTCCAGGCGGCCTTCACATCCGCGGCGACCTTTTCCGTGGGCGCGGCGCTGCCGCTGGTCGTGGCGCTGCTCGCGCCGGCGGGAGCGGTCGTATGGGCAGTGTCCATCGCCTGTCTCGTCGGGCTTGCCGCGCTCGGGGCGGTTGGTGCGAGCGCGGGCGGCGCCGGCATCTGGAAACCGACTGTTCGGGTCGTCTTCTGGGGCGCGGTGGCCATGGCGTCGACAGCGGCCATCGGCGCCCTTATCGGCCGGGCGGTCTGATCATGAGACGCCTGTCGTTCGATATCCCGATGCTGATGTCGCTCCTGACAGTGCTGGGCATGATCCTGGCGACGGTCGGGACCTGGCCGCCAGCCGAGGCACTTGGTGTCCTGCGGTGGCCGGGACTGGCGCTCGTCTATGCCGCCGGCGGGCTTCCCGCCGCGTGGACGGCCCTGTCAGCGCTGTGGCGGCAGCATATCCTCGACATCGACCTCCTGATGGTGGTCGCCGCGATCGCCGCAGCGATCGTCGGCGCGCCGTTCGAAGGTGCCGTGCTGCTGACGCTGTTCAGCGTGTCGACGACGCTCGAACACCAGGCGCTCGGGCGCGCGCGCCGGGCGGTCGAAGCCCTGATGGCGCTGCGCCCCGAGACGGCGTTCCGCAAGAACGCCGACGGTGCGGTCACGGAGGTTCCCGCCGCGGAGCTTGCCGTCGGCGACGTGGTGATCCTGCGGCCGGGCGCCCGGGTGCCTGCCGACGGCGTCATCCTGCAAGGGCGCGGCGGCATCGACGAGGCCAACATCACCGGCGAATCCATGCCCGTCTCCAAGGAGCCGGGCCAGCAGGTGTTCGAAGCCACCGTCAATCTCGACGGCATCCTGGAAGTGACGATAGCGAGAACGATCGGCGACAGCACGATCGCGCGCATGATCCGGCTGGTCACCGAGGCCCAGGAGGCGAAAGCGCCGTCCGAACGGTTCAGTGCCTGGTTTGGCCAGCGTTATTCCGTCGCGGTCCTCATCGGCGCGGTTCTCGCCTTCGCCGTCTTTTACTGGCTCGGCCGCGATTGGGAGCAGGCGCTCTACAAGGCCGCGACGCTGCTGGTCGCGGCCAGCCCCTGTGCGATCGTCATATCGGTGCCGGCGGCGATCCTGTCGGCGCTCTCGGCGGCGGCGCGGGGCGGCGTTCTGTTCAAGGGCGGCGGCGCGCTCGAAATGCTGGCGGCCGTCGATACCTTCGCCTTCGACAAGACAGGCACGCTGACCAACGGCCGTGCGGAGGTGACGCGGATCATTACGCTGGACGGTGAGGATCGGCGCTTCCTGTCCCTGCTGGCGGGGCTCGAAGCCCATTCCGAGCATCACATCGCCGCAGCGATCCGCCACGAGGCAGTCATACACGGGATCGAACCGGCGCAAGTCATGGATGTCAGCTCCCGTCCCAGCGCCGGAATCGTCGGGCAGGACGAGGTTGGCCCGGTCTGGGCCGGAAATTCTTATCTCGCCGGGGAAATGGATGCGTCCACCGATCGCGCCGAATTCCGTGAACTGGAGGAGAACGCGCAAACTGTCATCTATCTGGGGCGAGGATCGACCATTCTGGGTGCCGTCAGCGTGGCGGACGAGGCGAGGGTGAGTTCCGCTCCGGCGCTCGCCGCCCTACGCGCCGGCGGCGTGCGCCGCATCTTTATGATGACCGGCGACCGTCGCCCGGTGGCCCTGCGCATCGGTGCGGAACTCGGCCTCGGCCCAGACGAGATCCACGCCGAAATGCTGCCACAGGACAAGGTGCGCCAAATCGGTGAACTGGCGGAACGCGGCAAAGTCGCATTCGTCGGCGACGGCGTGAACGACGCGGCCGCCCTTGCGCGGGCCGATGTGGGCATCGCCATGGGTGCGGCCGGTTCGGATGTCGCCCTTCAGGCGGCCGATGTGGCGCTGCTGTCGGAAGACATGAAGAAGCTGGCGGAGGCGCACCGGCTGGCGCGGCGGACTGCCGCTGTCATCCGGCAGAATCTCACCGTCGCGATTGGCGCCATGCTGGTGCTCGTCACGAGCGGGCTGTTCTTTGATCTGCCGCTGCCGCTGGCGGTGGTCGGGCATGAAGGCGGGACCGTGCTGGTCGTCCTGAACGGCTTGCGCCTGCTCTCGGACCGTATCCGGCGGAACGCGGACGAGGCAACGCCTACGCGCCGCACACCGGAGGAACGAAACGTTTCGGTGTCTGTTCCAAAAGTGCCAGGCGAAGTCCATGACAGCCTCCAGGCGTCGTAAGGGGAACTGCGGTCCGACAGCCCTGGAAATCAAGCGAGTTTCAGCGACGCCACCATGCCCGCAGCAACCCCGAGCGCGCTGACGGCTCCCACGCGACCCCCGAGTCTATAGCCGCCAAGCCATGCGGCCAGGACGGCCTTGGCGAGCGAATTCACACCGACCGCGATCAGGATCGCCTGGGCCGCAAGCTTCGGCTCGATCGTCTGTAGAGACATTCGCGCCATGGAGATCGAGATCGCATCGACATCCGCTATCCCCGAGATCGCGGCCGTCGCGAAGATGCCCGCGTTTCCGAACGATTGTTGAAGCAATTGCGAGAACAACATGACGGCGGTGATGAGCGCACCCATCTTGATGGCCGGCGCCAGTTCGAGCGGATTGGTGATCTTCAATTCCGGCTGTTCCGTGGCGCCGCTACTTTGGAGAAGCAGTAGCCCGGCCCCGAGAACAAGGACGCCGCCGCCAATGAGGAGCGGCCATTGGAGGTGCGGCAGCAGGGACGGATTGAGCGCGGTGGCGATGATCGCAACGCGCGCGATCATGACCACCCCTGCAAGGAGCACTCCGCCGGAAAGCAGAGCGGCGGCTTCGCTGCGGCGCCGAGCCAGGGCCGCCAGTGTCGCGGTCGTGGCCGTTGAAGATGCGAGCCCCCCTGCGGCCGCCGCCGTGAGCACGCCCAGCCGGTCCCCGAATACGCGAACGGCGACGTATCCGGCAAAGGACACAGCCGCGATCAGGATCGTAAGCAGCCAGATTTCATACGGATTGATCGCGTTCCACGGATCGATCGGCCGATTTGGCAGGACCGGCAACAGTAGAAACGTCATAGCCAGAAGCGTCAAGCCCGAGCGGATTTCGCTCCAGCTCAACGATGCGACCCAACGGTGCAACTGATCGCGCAGCGCCAGCAGCACGGCCGTCGCGACGGCGCCGGCGACGGCGGCCGCCACATCGCCCACGACGGCGAGGGCGCCAAGCAGGAAGGTCGACATGCCAGCGATCACGGAGGTCGCGCTGTAGTTCCGCTCGGCCTGCGCCTCCAGCCAGTGAAACGTGGCGAAAGCCCCTGTGAACCCCAGGAAAGCCAAGCCGATGATGGCGGCCGAGTCGAATTGCTGCGCCAGCGCGCCGGCGACGCCGCCGATCAACCCCGAAAGCGCGAAGGTGCGCAATCCCGCCGCACGTTGATGGTCTTCGTCATTTCTGGTGCGCCAGCCGCGCTCGAGACCGATCAGCAAGCCGATCGATAGCGAAACCGCCAGGCGGCTGAGAAGGGCGTCCCCGTCCATGATTTTCTGGCACACTCCCGCGAAAGACCAATTTCATCTGGTGGTACCATTCGGGAGTCCATGACGCTTCGAAAGGAACCAGTGTATCTATCGGACAACGAACAGCGATTTACAATCACGCCCGAAAGGCTGGCCCAGTTCTTGTCGAGGTTCGAGGTGCCCGCGTTTTCGCCGCATCGCCGGTGTTGCATTACCCGTCGACAGAGGATTATCCCCAAAGCCATCCTTCAGGTCACTTGGTGGGCTGAGCCCATTGTCGGTATCGACTGCCACGCGGCCTCGCTGACTGGAAGCTGACAGGAATTATCATCGTTCTTCAGGAGCCCATCAGCAAAGCGTTGCATGGTTCCACGCGTAGATGATGGCAACTGAGGAGTTGGAACCATGAAAAAGTCTCTCACGATGCTTGCATTGCTGGCGATGCTGCCGGCAGGTGCCGCTCTTGCCGGTGAGGCGTGCGATGTGCCGCTCGAAAAGAGGCAATCGTTCGAAGCGCTGGCGAAGCTTGCAAGCGACTTCGAATGGACCATCGACAGGATGAAAATCGACGACGGCTGTTACGAGCTTCGGGTGACCGATGCCAGCGGCAACATCCTCAAGGTCAAAGTCGACCCGGCGACCCTGGAGGTTGTTGACGGAAAGGTCAAACGCTTCGGTGACGATGGGGGTGCGCCACGGAGGGAGAAATAGGGCCACGCGTAGTCGAGACGCGTCCAGACGGTCGGCAAAGGCATTCATTCTGAGACGTGCGTGCCTTCGCCGTATCTGGAAAAACGGGAGCAGGCTGTTGGCCGCGCTATTGCTTGCCAGAGAAAAATACGGCCGCGAAACCGTCCTGCCGCCCCTCTATCGGCGAGATCAGATCAAGCCTGCCGCCCGCGCCGGCGGCGATCGTCTTGGCGATGGCCAGGCCGAGACCCGCGCCGTCCGCATCTGACTGGCCCCGCTCGAAAGGCTCGGACAATCGGGCAAGCGTCTCCGCCGGCACGGCAGGGCCGGCATTCGTGACTTGCAGGGTGCCCTCAGCCGATAGCGCGACGCTGACAGGCTCCTTCGAATCGCCATGCTTAAGAGCATTTTCGAGCAGGTTGCGCGCCAGAACGGCGAAGGCGTCCGGATCGATATTGGCGAATACCGGATTGTCGGGAAGCGTCAGTTCGACCCGACCGGCGCTATGGGTGTGTTCGCCGAACTCGCTGACGACCATGCGCAGGATGACTGCGATGTCGACAGGCTTCTCCGCCAGCAGGCGACCGCCCTCGGCCCTCGCAAGCTGCATCAGCTTTTCGGTCAGCCGGGAAAGACGCCGCAGGGCAGTTTCCATGTCGCGCGCGTGTTCGCGGGTCGTGTCATCGGTAGCCTCGATGATCATCCTTTGCGCTTGTGCCAGTGCAGCCGCGACCGGCGTTCGTAGTTCATGGGCGGATTTCGCCGCCAGCGTGCGCTCCGCCTGCAATGTCCGTTTCAGGCGTTCAAGAAGCCGGTTCACCGAATGAGCGACTGGTTCCACCTCGGAAGGCAGGTTGTCGGCTTTGACCGGAGCAAGATCGCCGCCGCCGCGCGCCTCGATCTGTGATCGGAAAGCCCGGACGGGAGTCATCGACAGCCGAACGATGAGCCAGACACCGAGGAGGCTGAGGGGAACGATAATGCCGAGTGGCAGGGCGAGATCCAGTGAGGCGTGTTCTGCCGCCATTCGCCGATGCGAAAGCGGTTCGGCGACGGTGATCGTAAGGCTGCCTTGCAGCGCGGCGTCGGAATAGAGCCGATGGGTTTGCGTATCGGCGAAGCCCATTCCCGAAAATGGTGGGAAAACCGCCAGATCCGCATTGTGCGAGCTGAGCAGAACCTTGCCCGCTTCGTCACGCACGATATAGGTGAAGTATTCGTCATGCTGACGCAGCGTCGCCACGCGCTGCTCCGAATCGTCGGTATCGCGCCCGAGGATTTCGAGTGCCGCAAGCGGCAGAATCCGTTGCGCGGTTTCCTCGAGCGCGCTGTCGAAGACTTCGTTCATCTCGTTGTGCAGCCTGTAAACCGTAACCACGGCGGCGACCGCCCAAAGCACCGTCATGCCAAGGCCGAGCCACAGCGAAAGCCGCCATTGCAGGCTTTTCGGGCGCTTCATCGCGCGCTTCCGAGACGATAACCGATGCCGCGAACCGTATCGATGACAGCATGCCCCAGCTTTTTGCGCAGCCGACTGACATGGACCTCGATCGTGTTGCTCTCCACTTCGGCACCGAACGCATAGAGCCGGTCCTCGAGTTGGGCCTTGGTCAGCGCGACGCCCGGCCGTTGCAAGAAGGTCTCGAACAGCGCCCATTCCCGTCCGGTTAGTTCGACGGAGCGCCCGCCGCGCTTCACGGTTTTGGCGGCAAGATCGACGCACAGGTCCCCGATCTCGATGAGGGGATTGGGATTGCCGCTGTAGCGCCGCGCTACGGCGTTCAAACGCGACGATAACTCCGAAAGATCGAAGGGCTTGATCATGTAATCGTCGGCGCCGGCGTCAAGTCCTTCGATGCGGTCGGAAATCTGGTCCAGCGCCGTCAGGATGATGACCGGAGTCACATTTCCTGCGGCACGCAGTTTTCGCAGGAAGCCAACACCCAGCCCGTCGGGAAGCATCAGATCCAGCAGGATGAGGTCGTAGGCCGCGCTGTCGAGATGCTCGCGCGCGGCGTCGAGCCGGCTCACCCAATCGACGGAATGGCTGGCGGCGATGTGATCGCGAACGGCCTTGCCGAGGATCGCATCGTCTTCAACGAGCAAGACTCTCATCCTGGGATCGGTTCCCCCTTCTGCTGCTTTTCTACGGTTTGAACCTGTCGGTTTGCTGAAGGGGTATCAGTCGCTGCTTCAGTGATTCGTCAGGATAACCTGCCATGGTTGTGACTATATCGCGTTGATCGGGAACAATCAGATGATGAAGCAGATGGCGGCGGCAATCCTCGTTCTGACGTTCGCCGGGTTAGGGACCGCAAGGGCGGACGACGATTGCCATGTTCCGATGGAGCAGTGGCAGCCGCGCGAGGCGGTGCAGACGATGGCGGCTGGGCGGGGCTGGACCGTCACCCGGATCAAGATCGACGACGGCTGCTACGAGATTCGCGGAACCGATGAAGGAGGTCGCCCCTTCAAAGCCAAGATCGACCCTGCGACGCTCGAAATCGTCAAACTCCGCTACAAGGATCGAGATGACGACCATCACGGAGCAAAGCGCCAACGGACGCAGGGCATCGGGCCGGAAACCGCCGGCGAAGCGTCTGCGGAAGGCCTGCTCGGGACGAATACGCGGCCAAAGGCTGTCGTGAAATAAGCCGCCGCACTTTCGCTCCGGCGCATCTCAAGGAGACCTCAATATGCCCGACAAGTCGCATCGCTATTCGGCGAGCATGATCGTTATCCACTGGCTAACCGCCCTTCTGGTGCTCGGCGCCTGGTTCACGGCCGAGGGTGGTCGCAAGATCGCCGAGAACCCGCCCCTGCTGCATTTTTCGCTCGGGATTGCGGTACTCGCCCTGATGCTGCCCCGGCTAGTCCTGCGGGTGGCCGGCCGCACGCCCGAAGCCGATGCGCAAGGTTGGCTCGCGGCTGCCGCGAAGGCCGGGCACGCGGTGCTCTACCTGTTCCTGATCGCGCTGCCGATCACTGGCTGGTACGCCGCTTCACGCATGGGTGTCCCTGTATCGTTCTTCGGCTTGCAGCTTCCCGCGCTCACCGCGCCCGTTCAGGGGCGACCCGGCCTGATCGCCGAATTGCATGAGAATGCGGGAACCATCATCCTCATCCTCGCCGGACTGCACGCCCTGATGGCCATCTGGCACCAGTTCGTCCTGCGTGACGGCACGCTGCAGCGCATGTCCCTGCGTTGAGTGTTTCCGATTGAAGCCTGCGATAAACAAGCCGCCAAGGTCCCCGCCGCCATTACCTACGGTCGTCGGGGATCTTGCCAAGCGTCTGTGCGTTCGAGAAGAGTCTGCGGGCGAAACGGTCCGGCTGACACAAACGGGCTCGATGCGGTTCGGAGCCCATCAGGCATTCCGGTCGTTCTCCGCCAGGCAAACAATCCGGCTAAGCCAATGCGAATTCCACTGGCAAGCTAGGACCGTCCCCTTTGGCTTGATCAGGAATACGGACGCCTTCTCGGATGGAACTCCGACACTTGAGGTAACTGCACTTGGCCTTATTCCGCTTGCCCACGGCTAGACCAATACCAGTGCAACTTCAGATTTCGCGTCCGCGACAAATACCGAGTATGGCGTTCGATAGGAGCACGACCGCTGACCTGACCACCGATCTGCGGCTTTGTTCTTTCTAGGCGTTTGGTATTTCATCGCTTCCTGACGAAACACTGAAGCAAAAATATTTTTGCTGTCAGGTGATGCTCAGGTGGCCTTGCCAGAGTGGGGCGTCGGATCTCGAACCAATTGGTTATCCGCGATCCGCTTCTCAGGAAAAGGCAGATCGGCATGAAATCCATTTTTGCGGCACTGGCGCTGACGACGGCGCTGACCCTTCCTGGCCTCGCGATGGCCCGTCCCATCACGGTGACGACCACATTGAACCAGTATGGCGGAGACGGGGCCTATCTCGCCTTCTATGTCACCGATCCACAGGGGAAGTACGCAGGCACGGTCTGGGTCGCCGGGGGCAAGTCGAAATATTACGGGCACCTGTCGGCTTGGTATCGTGCGACGGGCGGTAATCCCTCCGGGATCGATGGTATCACCGGCGCCAGCGTTGGTGCTGGGCGCACACTGGAAATCTCGCTCGACCTGGCCGATGCACTATTCGACGCGGGCTATACGTTGCATGTCGATGCCGCCGTGGAAGATATGCGCGACAGCCCGAACGACGTAGCGATCCCGCTGACGAGTGACGGCGCAGGGACGCCCGCGCGTGGCCGGCTCTATGTCGCCTCGCTCGCCTATTCCCGCTAGGCGGTGAACGGTATGTCTCGTTTCATTCACCGCTGGCCGGGGCTCATCGCCGGGCTTCTGCTTCTGGTGCTCAGCCTTAGCGGCGCGGCCCTTTCGATTTTCCCGGCCGTCGAGCGCCTGTCTTCGCCGCAGGCCACGGCGGCGGTGTCCGTCGCCGATGTGGCGGGGCGCCTCCAGGCCGCCCATCCCGAACTGGAACAGATCCGGCGAGCGCCGTCGGGCCGGATCACTGCCTATTGGTTCGAGAACGGCGCCGCACAGGCGGCGGTGATCGATCCGGCGACAGAGCAAAGCATCGCTTCTGCCGATCCGAATCCGGTCGAACGCTGGCTGACGAACCTGCATCGGTCGCTGTTTCTTGGAGATGGAGGCCGCCTGGTGACAGCCGCGGGCGCGGCCGCAATGATGGTGCTGGCGATTTCCGGAGTGGTGCTTATCGCCCGCCGGGCCGGAGGCTGGCAGCGTTGGTTCTCGCCGATGCGCGGCCCGTTTTCCGGAAGACTGCATGTCGAGATCGCACGGCTGGTGGTCGCTGGATTGTTGCTGTCCTCAGCCACGGCGCTGTGGATGACGGCCTCGACCTTCGATCTTTTGCCGGATGAAGCCGCATCTCCGATTGCGCAGACGGATGCGAGCGGTCGAACGGGCATGGCTGTCGCAGACATGGCCGCCCTTCGGGCCATACCTGTTGCCGAATTGCGTAGCCTGTCGTTTCCCACGCCAGATGATGCGGGCGATGTCTTCACGCTGAAAACCGATCGAGGAACCGGCTACATCGATCAGGGCGATGGCAAGCTCCTAGCATGGACCGATCTTACCGGATGGCAGCGAGCCACGGAAACGATCTACATGCTGCACACCGGACGAGGAGCGGCCATGTTGGGAATGGTTCTCGGACTGATGGCGCTCGGTGTTCCGGTCATGGCTGTGACGGGCTTCGTCTTGTGGCTTGCCGGGTGGCGCGGGCGACCTCGCATTCGCGGCAATGTTCCTGCCAGCCGTGCCGAGACGATCCTGCTGGTCGGCAGCGAGAGCGGCAGCACCTGGGGATTTGCGGCAACGCTTCATGCGGTGCTCTCCAAGGCAGGACAGACTGTCCACGCCGCCCCGATGTCCGCTTTCGATCCCGCGCGCTACGGGCGGGCCAGGCGTATCCTTATCCTTGCTGCCACCTATGGCGATGGCGATGCCCCTGCCTCTGCTAAAGGGTTCCTCGAACGCATGAACGCTCTTGCCGCCGCTCCGGCGATCCCCATGGCTGTGCTTGGCTTCGGCGACCGCAGCTTTCCCGGCTATTGCGCCTATGCGCGAGCCGTTACCGAAACCGCGGAGCGTAAAGGCTGGGAGACGCTCATTCCCTTCGACACGGTGGATCGGCAGTCACCACAGGATTTCGCCCGTTGGGGCCGCTCATTGGGCGCGGCGACAGGTCTCGACCTCGATCTCGTCCATCAGCCGGTACAACCCGCCTCTATCGATCTGACGCTCGTCTCGCGCCGCGACTATGGCGCCGAGGTGCAGGCTCCCATGGTCATCCTACGATTTGCCTTGCCACAGGCTGCGCTCTGGCAGCGGCTTGTCGGCCGCGCGCCCGGCAATTTTGTCGCCGGCGATCTACTGGGCATCCTGCCCGAAGGTTCAGCCGTTCCCAGGTTCTATTCGCTGGCTTCGGGCCGCCGCGACGGCTTTGTCGAGATCGTCGTGAAGAAGCATCCTGCCGGCTTGTGCTCGGGTCAACTCTTCGAACTGAGGCCCGGCGATCGGATCAGGGGCTTCGTTCGGCGCAATCCCGGCTTCCATGCCGAAACCACGCGCAGGCCGCTGATCCTGATCGGAGCCGGAACGGGGATCGGTCCTCTTGCGGGGTTCGTGCGCGCCAATACGCGATGCCGGCCGGTTTATCTGTTTTTCGGCATGCGCCATCCCGATAGCGATTTTCTCTATCGCGAGGATTTTGCGACCTGGCAGGCGCAAGGGCGCCTCCGGCGGATCGTGACCGCCTGCTCGCGCGGGCAAAACCCTCGTTACGTGCAGGATGGTCTGCGCCACGAGGCGACGGAGATCGTGCGTCTCGTGCGCGAAGGCGCCCGGATTATGGTCTGCGGCGGCCGGGATATGGCGGCCGGTGTTTCCACAGCGCTCGGCGACATTCTTGCCCCGATGGGGCTGACGCCGAGCTTGCTGAAGGCGCAGGGACGCTATGTTGAAGACATCTACTGAACAGAAACGGCTCTCAATGAACGGACCGACGATGGGTACACGCTGGTCGGCGTCTTTCTATGCGCCGGATGGCCTTGACTCGGAAGCGGTCCGGCAGGCGTTGCAAGCCGCCGTGAGTGAAGTCGACACGCAAATGTCGACCTGGGATCCGAACAGCGATCTCATGCGCTTGAATGCTGGCCGTCCCGGTGCGTGGATAAGCGTTCCGCCCTGCCTGGTGGAAGTGCTGCGGCTCGCCTTCGATATCGGCCGCGCCTCGGGCGGTGCGTTTGATGTCGGCGTCGGTGCGGCTGTGCGTGCATGGGGATTCGGTCCGGAAGCGGTCGACGAGGCCCGAATTCGAAAGGCGCTCGAAATGCCGCATCCGCCCGCCCATGAGATCGTGGAGCTGGATGTCGACGGTGGAAGAGTGCGAAGATTGGCTCCTGTGGACCTCGACCTCAATGGTATCGCCAAGGGGTACGGCGTGGACAGGCTGGCCGAGGTGCTGCACGGCTTCGGCATCGCTTCAGGCCTGGTCGGGATTGATGGCGAGATGCGCGCGTTCGGCCTGCATCCCGCCGGTGAGCCGTGGGTGATCGCTGTCGAGGCACCCGATCCCGACCGCCGCGCTCCGCATTCGATCCTTGCCTTGCAGGACGCAGCAGTCGCAACCTCCGGCGACTACCGGCATTGGCTCATGGCCGGAGGTCGACGATTGTCGCACACGATGAACCCGCGCCGCGGGGCGCCCCTGCCTGAACCGCCGGCCTCCGTCACCGTCATCACGCGAACCTGCGCAGAAGCCGATGCTTGGGCTACGGCTCTGATGGTCCTCGGCCCGAAAGCTGGAACGCAGCTTGCCGAGCGCGAGCGTCTGAATGCACTATTTTTATCGCGTGGTGCCGAAAGCACACTTCAGTCCACAGCGGTTGGATCGATATTCGACCCTTCCCATGATCATGGTGACGCTCACTAGCACCGGCGCGCAGCTCAAGCCACGGTTGCCGCTCAAGAATCTGCGGGAATATCTCAATCGCTACATCTACCTGCCGCACCTGAAAGAGTAGGACGTACTGGTGAAGGCGTGCAGGCGACGATCAGCGGCATGCTGCTCGGTCCTTTCGCCTATGCCGAGCGGTGGGGTGAGAAGACGGGCATCTACCTGGGGCTTGCGATCGAACGTGCGGGTAACGCGCCCCTGGTCATCGACAGCGACAGCACCATCAAACCGAATGGGGTCGAAGTGCACTGTCCGGTACCGGTGCAACCTGGCCCTTGGGCGCACACCTGGAAGCCCTGATGGCGGCACACCGACGCCCAGCGGGCTCGATGCGGGTGGTGGGTCGGCGACACCGCCGACAGAGAGGAAGCCGACGCGCTTCACCAGCGCCGTGATAGTCTCACCGGAGCGGCCTGCGCGGGACATTCATCAGATTGTCGAGGCGATCATCGAGCAACTCACGGCGCTTCCGGGCAGTCGGGTGAAGATCCGGCTCGAGATTGATACAGAAGTGCCTGAGGGCCTCGAACGTTCCAAGGTTCGGACGTTGGTCGAAAACGCCGCCGACCGCGACGTCTGGTTCAGATGTTGCGACCGGTGATCCGCGCGATCGCATGCCGGCGCTTCTTTCTTGGCGGCTTCCGCGGAGCAGAACGTGAGCGGTTCTTACCGTCCTGCCGATCGCGCGATGGAGCGGGCGAGGCTCAGGAGCCGACGGCATGCAGGATTATCGTTGCGCGCCGACCATATGGCGCTGAACGGAAGGATCTCACCGGCCATGCGTCGATAGGCGATGCCCGGAAACTGCGCGACGGTCGTGGCTTCGCTGGTGAGCGTAAGACCGCGACCGACAGCGACCAGGGAGAGCATGTTATCCCGGCCGACATAATGGCAATGGATCTCGGGGTGATGACCGAGCTTCCCGAGGCGCCCGACCAGATAGTCGTAAATCTCCTGGCCCGGTGGCGCATCGCTGATGATGAAACGCTCTCCGGCCAGATCGGGCCATGTCAGTTCCGCTCGATCCGCAAGCGGGTGATCTGCCGGCAGAACAGCAAACACCTTTTCAGACCAGAGTTGCTCGACTTCGCAGCCGTCCCGTGGCGAAGTGCCTGTAAGGAACGCCACGTCCAACTGGAGTTGCCGCACGGCGGCAATATGTTCTGCGGGGTTTCCATCGATGAGATCGACGCGAACGCGGTGAAAGCGTTTGCCGTAGGCGCGCAGCAGGTCGAACAGGAAGCCGGACGCGATGGAGGAGAAGACCCCGATCTTGATATGACCCTGCTCCGTTTGGCCGATAGCCGCGACGTCATGCGCGCCGGCGTGGATATGCTGGAGGGCAGTTCGAGCCCGCGGCAGATATTTTCGTCCGGCAACCGTGAGGCGGACGCCGCTTGCGTGGCGATGAAAGAGCGATGCGCCGAGCTGATCCTCAAGATCGCGGATACGACGGCTGATGGTCGATTCCTGGATGCCGAGGGCGCGACCAGCCTGTCGGAAGCTTCCATATTCGGCGGCGGTCACGAAATAGCGCAGGTGATGCAGTTTGATCTGGTTGCGTCGTTCAGCCCCGAACGCGAAATCGGAAATGGAGCCGATCTTGGCGCCGTCAGAAGAACTTCTGCCGTCGTGATCGGCGCTCGTCATCAGAGTCTCCAGCGCGTTTCAAGGCTGCCGGCTACTGCGTTCGCGAAAGCGCCGATGGCGTTGTCGTTATGATCGTATCGTTGCATCATGCTGCCCTCGAAGAACTTAACGACATTCAGTATGCGGCATGATGAGTTGCGCGCCGCACGGCGTCAATAATAAATGAACGACATTAAGTTAATGTATGGTATACGCGGCGCTCCGGCGCGCGGTGAACGATGCAACGGCCGCTGAGGGTCGAAGCCCGGCGGAAGACCGGGCGTGAGAATGGGTATCGGGGCTGATGGCGCGTCCAAGAAAAGAAGACACACTCGACATCGCGCCGCGAGCGGTCGCGGAAATGGTTCGCCTGCTGGCGGCGCGTGACGATTTCGATGTTCCCTTGGTGGCGGTCGCACAGGCGGTCGGCTGCACGCCACCTGCGCTTTACGGCTATTTTCGTAACAAGGCCGCCCTGCTGCGCGCGGCGCGAGAAGAGGGCTTCAACCGGCTATACACTGAGAAGTTGACGCTCTCGGAGCGGATGCGCGCCAACCCTTTCGGATATCTGCGGGAAGGGAGCTACGCCTATGTCCGTTTCGCTCTCGACAATCCGACGCTGTATCGGTTGATGTTTGCGCCGCCACCCAATCTCGGCGTTGGTGATGATCCGCTGTCGGGCGATCTTGGCCGCCGTGTGTTCGATCTGCTGCTCGCCGGCCTTCGTGGCTGCCAGACACAGGGATTCCTATCCGGAATGGACATCAATCGTTATGCCTTCATGTTCTGGTCCTCAGTGCATGGGGCGGTATGTCTCTGTATTCAGAACCGTGTTCTGGATGAAACTGCAAAGTGGGAAGCGGTGCGCGACGTTGTCGACACGCTCATGCGCATGATTGCAGCAACAGCACCAGGACATCTTCATAGAGGCATATGAATACCGGGGTTTGCTTGGTAGGTTGGCATCTGCGCACCCATGTTTGGAAGGAAAGAGAAATGGCTGAAACTTGGCTCTCGTCTCTCAAGACGGCAACGCCGCAGGAAGGTTTGAACTGGCCACGAAGCTGGCTCGTGTAGGCGTGAAGCTGACACAGCCCTCGGCGGAAGTGCGGGATAAGCTGCGCGCAGCTTATGAGCAGGATACGGCGCAACTGATCGCATCTTCACAGGTCATCGCCATCCATTTTCAGACGGTGGCCGCTGCTAACAACTACTGGCGCGACTGATTCGCCAGCCGCGAAGGGAGAGGCGGCGGTCATGGCCAAATACTCGATTGGCGATCACGTGAGCTGGAATTCCGAAGCCGGTCATGTGACCGGCCGGATCATCCGGGTTCATCATGCGGATTTCGACTACAAGGGCCATCGGCACCGGGCGTCGAAGGACGATCCGCAGTACGAGATCAAGAGCGACAAGACCGACCATATCGCCGCTCACAAGGAAGCAGCGCTGACGAAGATCGATTGATGGCCGCGCAGTTCGTCACCATCGGCCATTCCAATCGAAGCCTCGACGAATTTATCGTCATGTTGCGTGCCGCCCGGATCGAGATGGTGATCGACGTGCGCGCCTTTCCCCGGTCGCGCAGCAATCCCGCCTACAATATTGACCGTCTGCCGGAAGATCTGGCTCGCGTGCAGATCGGTTATCGGCACATGCCGGCCCTGGGCGGCAGGCGGCCAAAGCAGACGGGTGTGGACGAAAGCCTCAATGCGCTATGGCGGGTGCAGAGCTTCCACAACTACGCTGACTATGCGCTCGGCGAGGCGTTCGCCGGCGCGTTTCATGATCTGGCAAGCCTCGGCCGCGATCACCGCCTGGCCCTGATGTGCTCCGAGGCGGTCTGGTGGCGATGTCATCGCCGCATCATCACCGACCATCTGCTGCTGGCTGGCCATGCCGTCGACCATCTGATGGCGCCGGGGCATAGCGAGCACGCCACGCCGACACCGGGCGTGCAGAAGGACACGCAGGGAAGAGTTATCTATCCGGCGTCCGCCGCGCCCGACCACGAGCAACCTCCAGGTTGAGCGTCAGCCGTGGTTGGGGTTTCCTCTTCAGGCCGAGCGGCGCGGCCTGTCTTGCCGGCTTCATTCCGGCTTCTGCATGGGGCGCCGCGCCTTCGCGAACCCGCGATCCGTCGCAATGAACCGCTCCAGCATGGGCACGATGAGCTTTGACGGTTCGATCGGGGCGGCGTCTCCGGCCAGAAGACGACCATATTCGCTTAGGTCGCGGTGGAGTGACGCCGGCAGCTCTATCGCAACTTTCACGGGCTTGTCGTCCGCGATGGGACCGAGTTTCAACTTGGTCATGGTCAGTTCCTGAAGGGTTCGAGGACGAGATCGCGCGTCACGACGATCCGCACCGGGAAACCCGGCCGGATGGTCAGCGTCGGCGCGACGTTGAGCTGACGGCGAACGATCTGCTGGCCGGCGTCGTTGATCGTGTCCTGGCCGCCGTTGCGGATGGCGCGGAGCAGCCGGTCCTGATCGTCCACGGCCAGCTCGGCCCCGACCGAAAGCAGCGTCGAGAGCCCGGCGGCCTTGGCGAGATCCCACCAGTGATAGTCGACGCCATCCTCAAGCCCGGCATAGCCCTGCGTGTCGGTGCCAGGCTGGCGTTCGAGCACGATTGAGCGGCCGTTCGGCATGACGAGCCGGTTCCAGACAAGCAGCACGCGGCGCTGACCATATTGGACGTTGTTGTCATACTGGCCGATGATCCGCGTGCCCTGTGGCACGAGCAGAATGCGTCCGGTGGGGCTGTCATAGATCGGCTCCGTGACCTGGGCGATGATCTGGCCGGGAAGATCGGAGCGGATGCCGGTGATGAGCGCGGCCGAGATCACCGCGCCGGCCTGAAGCACGAAAGGCGACGCCGGCGGCGTCACGCGATCCGGCGTAACCGTGCGCCGGTCGGCCGCCGCGTTGAGGAAGGCGAGCTGCTTGTCCTGTCCCGTCGCGGCCTGTCCACCCGCGCCGGCGCCGGAGAGATCGAGCCCGGCAAGACCGGGCATCGCGCCCGCCGTGCTGGGGGCGGTCGATCCCTGCCGCGACTGGAAGAAGATGGTGCTGAGGCGCGCGGCTTCTTCCTCGGCGCGGCGGCGCTGCTCGGCCTCGCTGATGCCGGGCGTCGGGGTGACAGGTGCTGCGACCGGCTGACCGTTGTTCTGCGCGCTCAAGATTGGGCCGCCGAGATCGCCGGGCAGCGCCGGGCCGAGAACCGGGCCGGTATAGTCCTTTGGCAAGCCGGCCAGGCCATCGGCGGTCTGGCGGCCGTTGGTGGAATAAAGCTCGGCCCCGCCATCGTCCGGCCCGCGCGTCTGGAGCGCATAGATCAGCGATCCGCCGATGCCGACCAGGGCGACGGCGGCCACGCTCGCGAGCATCTTGCGCGAGAGGCGTGTGACGCGCGGCGGCTCGGCACGAAGCCGCATCGGCGCGACGGGGGTGCTGGTTTCGGTGCTGGTGGTCTCGGACATTAGGACGGCCTCCCGTCGGTGCGGGTGATCCTGACGGTCTGCTGCTTGTCGCCCGCGCCAAGGCGCAGCTCGGCCGCGCCGAACAGGCGATCGACGATCAGGATGTGTTGATAGATGCGGCTGTTGGCGATCTGGGCTTCGCCTTGCGGGCCGATGACGAAGAGCGGCGGCATTTCGCCCTGGACGATGCCGGCCGGGAACTCGACATAGACATGCCGGCCATCGTCATAGACGGCGATCGGCTTCCACGGCGGATTGCCGGTGTCGGTCTGGGCGTAGCGATAGTTTCGAGCGGCCACGGCCGGAATGACCGGCGTAGCCGGAACGCTCTGGCGCTGGCTCGCCGGCGGCTGCGGATAGGCCCAGGCGACCGACGGCATGTAGGGCTTCTCGCCGGAGCGCAGCTCGATCATGTAGGTCCGCCTGTCGGTCGTCACGATCAGGTTGGTGGTGATGTCGGGCCGGCTCGGCTTGACGAGGATATGGACGCGGCGCGTCACGCCGGACCCGCTCTCGGTATCGCCGATGATCCAGCGCGCCGTGTCGCCGGCCGCGATCGGTCCCGCGCCGGTCAGGCTTTCGCCGGGCTCCAGCGCGATGTCGGTGATCTGGCCGGGAACGGCATAGACCTGATAGAGCGCGCCTTCCGACCACGGGTAGATCTGGATGGCGTTGTAATAGCCCTCGCGGCGCGGCTGCACGCGGGCGGCCGCATTGGCGTTCTCGACGCGGCCCGTGGGCGTGCCGGCGGTTTCACCGCCGCGTGCGACCGTCCAGGCCGGCGGGATCAGCACCGGCTTCGGCCGATCGTCGATGACGGCGGCGGGAATGGCCGGCAAAGGCGGTACGGTGGCGTCGTAGCTGATCGCCGGGGGCTTGGTCATGCTGGCGCAGCCCGTCAGCGCCGTCGCGGAGAGCATCAACGCCATGCCTACGGATTTACGGAAAACCGGAATGGCGACGATACGGATTGCCGGGTTCATTGGCCCATCTCCCGCGACCAGTTGATGGCGTTGACGTAAATTCCAAGCGGATTGGCTTTCAGGCGCTCGGCGTCGCGCGGCGGCTGAAGCGCGATCGTCAAGATCGCGGTCCAACGCTGGGTCGAGGCGAGCACGCCGTTCTCGAACTGCCGCTCCGTCCAGGCGACGCGGAACGAATCCGGCGAAGCTCGGATGACGCTGGAGACGTCGACGGCGATCTGCTGCTTGCCGACCTTGGTGAAGGGGTCGTTGGTCCGGGCATAGTCGTTGAGCGCGCCCGCGCCGCGATCGGTCGTCCACTCATAGGCGCGAAGCCAGTTCTGGCGCACGATGATCGGATCGGCGGGGATCGAGCGGACCTGCTCGATGAAACGGGCGAGATGCCATGCGATCTGCGGATCGGTCGGGCGATAGTCGGCGGTGGCCGGCGCGATGCTCTGCGCCTGGCCGAGTTTATCGACCTGGACCACCCACGGCACGACGGTCCCGCGCGCCGACTGGATGACCAGCGCGCCGGCGAAGCCTGCCGAGAGGATCAGCGAGCCGAAGGCCATGTAGCGCCAGTTCTTGGCCTGCACGCGGGCCGAGCCGATACGGTCGTCCCAGACCTGCGCGGCCTTCTGGTAAGGCGTCTCGGGTTCGGGCGTCTTGCCGTAATGCACGGCGGGTCGTTTGAAAATGTTCATGAGCGGTCGCTTTCAGAAAGGTTGATCGAGGAGCCGGAGCCGTGGCTGTCGCCGGACCTGACGGCATGAGCGGCGGCGCTGACGCCGTGTGAAAGGTGCTGGCTGCGCTTGATGCGCTTGGCCCATTCCGGTGCGCCGCCTGCCGCTGCTGACGGCGTGGACGCAGCCTCGGCGGCTTCACCGCCGACCGTTCCCATGGTCGAGGTGCCGCCGGTCGCGCCGAATCCGGTCTTGGCGCCATCGGAGAAGCTGGATTTCATGCTCTCGGAGGCACGCGCCACGGCGCGCTTCAGCGGCGAGACGGCCGCGGAGCCTGCGGCGCCGGCAACGCCGCCCATGCCGGAGGCAACGCCTGCCGCGCCCGACTGCCCCAGGGAGCGGAGCGAATAGGCGGCGGATGCACCGCCTGCCGCGGTGGCGCCGCCGCGCGCCACGGCAGCGCCGCCGGAAAGCGCCGCCGAGCCGCCTTTGAGGGCGAGACCCGCTGCACCGCCTGCTGCGAGGGCTGCGCCGCCGACAGCCAGGCCGGTGCCGACGGCCGCGCCCGCGCCGAGCTGGGGACCGCCGGAGACGAGACCGTTGGCGATGCCGGGGCCGAAGATGCCGAGACCGAGCAAGGAGAGAGCGGCGAGGACGATCGCCATCGCGTCATCGACGGTCGGGGTCGTGCCGCCAAAGCCCTTGGTGAACTCGCCGAAGAGCGTCGAGCCGATGCCGATGATGACGGCGAGCACCAGAACCTTGATGCCGCTGGAAATGACGTTGCCAAGCACGCGCTCGGCCATGAAGGCGGTCTTGCCGAAGAGACCGAAGGGGATGAGGACGAAACCGGCGAGCGTCGACAGCTTGAACTCGATCAGGGTGACGAAGAGCTGGATCGCCAGGATGAAGAAGGCGAGGATCACGAGCGCCCAGGCAAACAGCAGGCACACGATCTGGATCAGGTTCTCGAACACGGAGATCCAGCCCATCAGCGGCGAGATCGCCTCCAAGAGCGGCCGGGCGGCATCGAGGCCGGTCTGCGCGACCTTGCCGGGACGCATCAGGTCGGCGGTCGAAAAGCCCGTGCCCGATGCTTTGAGACCGAGGCCGGCGAAGCTGTCGAAAACGATCTTGGCGAGATTGTTCCAGTTGCCGATCAGATAGGCGAAGACGCCGACGAACAGCGTCTTCTTCACCAACCTCGCGATGATGTCGTCATCGCCGGCCCAACTCCAGAACAGGGCCGCCAGCGTCACGTCGATCACGATCAGCGTGGTCGCGATAAACGCCACTTCGCCGGAGAGAAGGCCGAAGCCGGAATCGATGTATTTGGTGAATACGCCTAGAAACGAGTCGATGACGCCTGCGCCGCCCATGACTCACCGCCCTTCCGTGCTGGCGGACGCCGCCGGTGCGACCGGTGCCGGCGCGTGGCCGAGAAAGCGGTCACGGGTCTCGGCCCAGACGCGCAGGCATTCGGGATCGCTCGCGGCCTGTTGACCAAGTTGCTGGCACCGGCGCTGGCTCTCGCGCAGCGGATCGCCTTCGGGCTGAAGCTGACGCGCCGACGGCGAGGCCGGCGCGTCCTGCTTGCGGGTCATTTCGATCGCGGTTGCCGTGACGGCGACCGCGACGAACACGATAGCGCCCAGCCGGGCCAGCATCTTGCCGTCCATGAGCTTCCTCCTTTCCGGCCTTATTTGCCGCTGTTGAACATCTGGGTGTTGCCGGGCTGGTAGCCCGAGCCCGGCGTCAGGAAGCGGCGACGCTGTTCGCGGCCCTGTTCGGCGGCGGCGGTGCGTTCGGCCTCGGTGAGCGCGCTGGCGCGGCCGTTGGAGGCGAGCAGCGCCACGAGATCAGAAAGCTGCTGCGATTGCAGGGCGAGGATCTGATTGCCGGCCTGCGTCGCCTGAAGCGCGCCGGTCGCGCCCTGGCTCTGGCTGACGAGCGCCGACATCTGCGTGCGGTTGGTGTCGATGTTGGAGACGACGCCGGCCTGCACGCGCATCGCGTCCTGAAGCCCGCCGACGGTGTTCTGCCAGCGCGAGCGGGCGTCGGCGACCATCTGCTTGTCGGTCGTCGACATCGAGACGTTGCCGTATTTCTGGGTGAACATCTGGTCGATCTGCTGGACGTTGAAGGCGATGCCCTGCGCCTGCTGGAGAAGCTGCTGGGTGCGCTGCACGTTCTGCTGCAAGGTCTGGAGCGCCGAGTAAGGCAGGCTCGCCAGGTTCTTCGCCTGGTTGATGAGCATCTGCGCTTCGTTCTGGAGCGAGGTGATCTGGTTGGTGATCTGCTCCAGCGTGCGCGCGGCGGTCAGGACGTTTTGGGCGTAATTGCTCGGATCGAAGACGATGATGGCGTGGGCGGGCGTCGCCATCATCGGCGACAGCGCGAGCGGTGCGGCCGCCAGCATGGTCGCGGCGAGCGCCATGGCGCGCGAGCGGATACGAAGGGTAATCATAGTCAGGACTCCTTTGCTGCTTGGGGGAACGAGAAGGTCGGGATGAGATCGGCGGCCCAGCCGACGTCGCGGGCGCGCAGCCACGCGGCGAGAAAGCCTTCGCGGCCATGCTCGGCGACGAGGTTGGCGATCAGGGTCTGGTCGGACTTGGAGGAGGCGGCGCAGAGCGCGAGGCCGACTTCGGACAGGCCCAGCTCGAACAGGCGGTTGCCGCGCCGCGACTGGCAGTAATAGTCGCGCTTGGGGACGGCCCGCGCGAGGATTTCGATCTGCCGGTCGTTGAGGCCGAACCGTCTGTAGATCGCCGTGATCTGCGGCTCGATCGCACGCTCGTTCGGGAGAAGCAGGCGCGTCGGGCAGCTTTCGATGATGGCCGGCGCGATGCTCGAATTGTCAATGTCGCTGAGCGACTGCGTGGCGAAGATGACGGAGGCGTTCTTCTTGCGCAGGGTTTTGAGCCACTCCCTGAGCTGGCCCGCGAACCCTTCATCGTCGAGCGCCAGCCAGCCCTCGTCGATGATGAGCAAGGTCGGCCGCCCGTCGAGCCGGTCGCCGATGCGGTGGAAGAGATAGGAAAGCACGGCGGGCGCGGCACCCGTGCCGACCAGGCCCTCGATCTCGAACGCCTGCACGGCGGCCGAGCCCAGATGTTCGGCCTCGGCGTCGAGCAGCCGGCCATAGGCCCCGCCGACGCAGAACGGACGGAGCGCCTGTTTCAGATCGTTGGACTGGAGCAGTACAGACAGGCCGGTGATCGTGCGTTCCTCGACCGGCGCGGAGGCGAGCGAGGTCAGCGCGGTCCAGATATGCTCCTTCACCTCGGGCGTGATCTGGATCGCTTCGCGCGTCAGGATGGCCACGATCCAGTCAGCGGCCCAGGCGCGCTCATAGGTATCGTCGATGCGCGCGAGCGGCTGAAGCGAGACGGAGAAATCGTCACCCTCGGTCAGCCCGCCGCCGAGATCGTGCCAGTCGCCGCCCATGGCGAGCGCGGCAGCGCGGATGCTGCCGCCGAAATCGAACGCGAAGACCTGAGAGTTGGCATAGCGCCGGAACTGCAAGGCCATCAGCGCGAGCAGCACGGACTTGCCTGCGCCGGTCGGGCCGACGACGAGCGTGTGGCCGACATCGCCGACATGAAGGGATAACCGGAACGGGGTCGAGCCTTCGGTCTTGCCGTAAAGCAAGGGGGGGCTACCGAAATGCTCGTCCCGTTCCGGCCCCGCCCACACCGCTGACAGCGGAATCATGTGGGCGAGATTCAAAGTGCTGATGGGAGGCTGGCGGACGTTGGCGTAGGCGTGGCCGGGCAGACTGCCGAGCCATGCGTCGACGGCGTTGACGCCTTCGACCATGGCCGTGAAGTCGCGGCCCTGGATCACCTTCTCGACAAGGCGCAACTTCTCGTCGGCAAGACGCGGATCGGCGTCCCCCACCACGATCGTCGCGGTGACATAGGCCATGCCGGCGACATCGGCGCCCAGCTCCTGCAAGGCCATGTCGGCGTCGGCCGCCTTGTTCGACGCATCGGTGTCGACCAGCGCCGACGCCTCGTTGGTCAGGACTTCCTTGAGGATCGCGGCGATCGACTTGCGCTTGGCGAACCATTGCCGCCTGATCTTGGTCAGCAGCTTGGTCGCGTCGGTCTTGTCGAGCAGGATCGCGCGGGTCGACCAGCGATAGGGAAAGGCGAGCCGGTTGAGATCGTCGAGCAGTCCGGGCGTCGTCGCGGTCGGAAAGCCGATGATGGTGAGGACGCGCAGATGCTCGCTGCCAAGACGCGGCTCGAGCCCGCCGGTCAACGGCTGGTCTGCCAGCAGCGCATCGAGATAGACCGGCGTTTCCGGCACGCGGACGCGGTGGCACTTGGTCGAGATGGTCGAATGGAGATAGGTCAGCGTCTCGGTGTCATCGAGCCAGCCGCATTCGGGCATGAAGCCGTCGAGCAGCGCCAGCACGCGGTCGGTGCGGTCGATGAAGCCGCGCATCACCTCATGGGGATCGACGCCGGTTTGCTCGCGGCCCTCGTAAAGCCAGGTCTCGGCGCGGGCGGCGTCCTCGGCCGGCGGCAGATAGAGGATGGTCAGGAAATAGTCCGACACGAAATGGATGCCGGCTTCCTCGAAATCGGCCTTGCGCTCCTCCTCCACCAGGCCGGAGGCAGCATCGGGGAACGGGCTGTCGGGATAGGTCGCGGCTTCGCTGCGCTGCGCCTCGACGAAGATGCTCCAGCCCGAGCCGAGACGGCGGAAGGCGTTGTTGATGCGGCCGGCGACCGCGACCAGCTCGGCGGCGACGGCGCTATCGAGATCGGGGCCACGGAAACGCGCCGTGCGCTGGAACGAGCCGTCCTTGTTCACGATGACGCCGGGGCCGACCAGGGCGGCCCAGGGCAGGAAATCGGCAAGGCGGGCCGCGGTGCGGCGATATTCTCTGAGGTTCATCATGGGGTTCGCCTCCCTCAGACCGCGAGGAAGGCCGGGACGCGCAGATGGCGCCGGCCGACCTCGACGAATTGCGGATCGCGCTTGGCCGCCCAGACGGCGGCGACATGGCCGATGGCCCAGATCGCGAGGCCGACCAGCCAGAGGCGCAGGCCGAGGCCCACGGCCCCGGCCAGCGTCCCGTTGAGGATCGCGATGGAACGCGGCGCACCGCCCAGCAGGATGTGCTCGGTCAGTGCGCGGTGAACCGGGACGGTGAATCCCGGCACATCCAGTTGCTCGAAGGCGACCGCCATCAGACGAGCGCCCCGCCGCCGAACGAGAAGAACGACAGGAAGAACGAGCTGGCCGCAAACGCGATCGACAGGCCGAACACGATCTGGATCAGCTTGCGAAAGCCGCCCGAGGTGTCGCCGAAAGCGAGCGCCAGGCCCGTCGCGATGATGATGATGACCGCGACGATCTTGGCGACGGGGCCTTCGATCGACTGGAGGATTTTCTGGAGCGGCGCTTCCCACGGCATCGAGGAGCCGGAGGCGTGTGCGGCGGGAACGAGGACAAGATTGATGTAGGCGAAGGCTGCGGCGCTCGCGGCATAGCGGCGGACGCGCATGGTGGTGCGGATCATGGATGGTCTCCAGTGTGGTCAAGGGTTGCGGGGCTGATGCGGTAGTCCCCGTCCGGGCCGAGCCCTTCGACACGGGCGAGTTCGGCGAGCCGGCGCGCGGAGCCGCGGCCGGAAAGGACGGCAACGAGGTCGATCGTCTCGGCGATCAGCGCGCGCGGGACGGTGACGACGGCTTCCTGGATGAGCTGTTCGAGCCGGCGCAGCGCGCCGATGCCGGTGCCGGCGTGGATGGTGCCGACGCCGCCGGGATGGCCGGTGCCCCAGGCTTTCAGGAGGTCGAGCGCCTCAGAACCGCGCACCTCGCCGATTGGGATGCGGTCGGGGCGCAGGCGTAAGCTGGAGCGGACGAGATCGGAGAGCGTGGCGACGCCTTCCTTGGTCCGCATGGAGACGAGGTTCGGCGCGGCGCATTGCAGCTCGCGCGTGTCCTCGATGATGACGACGCGATCCTGCGTCTTCGCCACTTCGGCGAGCAGCGCATTGGTCAGCGTGGTCTTGCCGGTCGAGGTACCGCCGGCGACGAGGATGTTGGCGCGGGACGCGACGGCCGCACGCAGGGTCACGGCCTGGTCGGCGGTCATGATCCCGGCGGCGACATAATCGTCGAGCGTGAAGACGGCGACGGCAGGCTTGCGGATAGCGAAGGCCGGCGCGGCGACTACCGGGGGAAGAAGCCCCTCGAACCGCTCCCCCGTTTCGGGTAGCTCGGCCGAGACGCGCGGGGATCGGGCGTGAACCTCCGCGCCGACATGATGGGCGACCAGGCGCACGATGCGCTCGCCGTCCGCAGCCGACAGCCTCTCGCCCGTATCGGCCAGCCCTTCGGACAGGCGATCGATCCAGATGCGCCCGTCCGGGTTTAGCATCACTTCGACGATGGCAGGGTCTTCCAGAAAGCGCGCGATGGCCGAGCCGAGCGCGGTGCGCAACATGCGCGCGCCGCGTTGGATCGCCTCCGGTTTCTGATGTGAAGTGGTCATGTCGGCCCCGTTCCTCACGAGGCGCCACAGACAGTCCCCGGAATGGGGTCGATTAAAAGAGCCCGAAATCGGGCCGGTTCAACAAGTATCGGTCGTAGTAGTAGTGTGGCGTGCAAATACAGATTCCATGGGGAAAATGTCGTGCGCTGGAAGCCACGGCGTTCTTTTGCAAACTCTAGCGAGGAAGATGCAACAATAGGACCCGTACCATGGAGAAAACTGTCAAATTCGTTATCCCCAGAACCGTTCCGGAGGCCGTTTTGATCTCGTTGGAACTGTCGCGATCCAAATGGCTGCTGACAGTGATTCGGCCTTCCGGCGATGTCCGGTTGTCGCGCTACCTGGTTGCGGGTGGCGATCTCGAAGACCTGCTGGCGAAGCTCTCGGAATTTCGCCTGAAGGCCAGCCGGGAGTTGGGGCGTGATGTGCCTGTTATCACCATTCAGGAAGCTGGATATGAAGGGTTCTGGCTCCACCGGGCCTTGGAAGCCGCTGGAGTGCAAAGCCACATCGTTGATCCGGCCTCGATCGCCCAGCCACGACGTGCGCGGAACGCCAAGACCGATCGGATCGACGGTGAAATGTTGCTCAGAACGTTGATGGCTTGGCTCCGCAATGATCCGCGCGTCTGCTCAATGGTCAGGCCAATCTCTCCCGAAGATGAGGATCATCGCCGCCTGACCCGCGAACGCCGCGAGCTGATCGGCGAACGCGTACGGCTCGTGAACCGGATGAAGGGCCTTCTGCTATCGCAGGGAATCCGTGATTATGAACCGATGCGACCGAACAGACGTCCGCGGCTCACTGAACTGCGGACGGGAGACGGCCGCGCGCTTGGGCTCAACCTGAAGCACCAGCTTGAACGCATGCTGGATCGTTTGGAACTGCTCCTCGCCCAGATGAAGGCGATCGAGGAAGCCCGGCTCGAGCTGGCCGAGACGTGCGTAGCTCCAAGCACCAGCGAAAATAACACGGTCAGCGCCGTAAATGCAGGTTCTTTGCTCATGAAGATCAAAGGGATTGGACCCGAATTTGCCTCTGTCATGGTGGCCGAAGGCCTTTTCCGCAGATTTGAGAATCGACGGCAGATTGCGTCGTATGCGGGGCTGGCTCCGACCCCATGGCGAAGTGGATCGATCAATCGGGAACAAGGCATCTCGCAGGCGGGAAACCCACGCCTGCGAACGGCAATGATCGAACTCGCCTGGCTGTGGCTACGACATCAACCCGAAAGCCGTATTGCGCGATGGTTCCACGCGCGAACCGGCCCGCAAGGCGGCAGGCTGAAGAAGGTCATGATCGCTGCGCTGGCGCGAAAACTTCTTGTGGCGCTGTGGAAATATGTCACCCAAGGCGTGCTTCCCGATGGCGTCGTACTGAAAGCTGCGTGATTTTCCCTTTCTTCGTGGCCTGATCAGCGACGAAGAAATCGGGCTGACGGACCGTCCGTTCTCCTGGCTACGATGCCGCAATACAGAATGGTTCCGTCTCCCGAGCCCTGCCGCCGAAAGCGGAATGTTGGTGCAGCCGTTGATGACGGCGACCGGATGTGAGGTTTGAACCGCCCCGGGTTTGCCGGAGGCCGTTTCGTTTGAGTCACGCCGCCAGCTTCTGCTCGTCGAGCATGGCGTAGTAGCGTTCCTCGGCTTCGGCCGGCGGGATGTTGCCGATAGGCTCCAACAGCCGGCGATTGTTGAACCAGTCGACCCAGGTCAGGGTCGCGAACTCGACGGCCTCGAAGCTCCGCCATGGCCCGCGCCGATGGATGACCTCGGCCTTGTAGAGGCCGTTGATTGTCTCGGCGAGCGCATTGTCGTAGCTGTCGCCGACGCTGCCGACGGACGGCTCGATGCCGGCCTCCGCCAGGCGCTCGGTGTAGCGGATGCTGACGTATTGGGCTCCTCTGTCCGAGTGATGAACGAGACCACCCTTGATGGCTGGACGACGCTCATGCAGCGCCTGCTCCAAAGCATGCAGCACGAAGCTGGCGTGGGCGGTGCGCGAGACGCGCCAGCCGACGATGCGCCTGGCGTAGGCGTCGATGACGAAGGCCACGTAGACGAAGCCGCCCCATGTGCTCACATAGGTGAAGTCGGACAGCCAGAGCCTGTTCGGCGCCGGGGCGTGGAACACCCGGTTCACATGGTCGAGCGGGCATGGCGCGGCCTTGTCCTGCACGGTCGTCCTGACCGGCTTGCCGCGGATGACGCCTTGCAGGCCAAGATCGGCCATCAGACGCTTCACCGTGCAGCGCGCCACCGCGAAGCCCTCGCGCTTCATCTGCCGCCAGACCTTTCGCACGCCATACACCTCGAAGTTCTGAGCGAAGACGCGGGCGATCTCCGGCTTCAGCGTCATGTCCCGCCGCGCCCGCGCCGACAGCTTCGCGGGATCAGCGCGCTTGGCGACATGGGCGTGGTAGGTCGAGGGGGCAATCGGCAGCACCTTGCAGATCGGCTCGACCCCGTGGACCTCGCGCTGATCGTCGATGAACGCGATCATGTCTTTGACCGGCGGTCGAGCTCCGCCATCGCAAAATACGCCGACGCCTTGCGCAGGATCTCGTTCGCCTGCCGCAGCTCTCGGTTCTCGCGCTCCAGCGCCTTCAGCCTCGCTGCCGCGTCCGTCGGAAGCCCAGCCCGTCGGCCGGCGTCAATCTCCGTGCGCTTGATCCACTCGCTCAGCGTCTGAGCCGTGCAGCCGATCTTGGCCGCCACCGACATAATCGCCGCCCAGCGCGACGTGTACTCGTGTTCGTGATCGAGGACCAGACGCACCGCGCGGCTGCGGACCTCAGGCGAGAACTTGTTGCTCGTATTGCCCATGATGGCTCCACCTTCTCAGGAGTTGGAGCCTCCGGCAAACCCGGGGCGGTTCAGTTTGCGCGCGGAGCAATTGCGCGCATGACGAAAAGGCTCGCCCGAAATCTCGATGATCAGAGGCTGCGAATGACCAAAGTGAAACAACGACCACCGCCTTGACCTCCCCCTTCCCATGTGAGGAGAACGGCGGCGGAGCGTTGCTCTTGATCCGGCGTCAGCCAGTTCTACCAAACGCTCGCCACGCCTGACATCAGCGATTCGCTACTCAGACGATTGCACGTTCTCGCTGCTGCATGACCGGCAGGTGTTTGCCCAGCCGAGAGAACACCCATCTGACGACCGGGTTGGTCAGGAGTGACATCGCACGCTTGCGGACGCGGATGGCTTTGTCGCTTGCGGGCGTGAAGACTCCGATTCCGGTCCCGGCCGACTTCTGGAACTCTGCTACCCGTGGCCGCATGGTGCTTTCCCAATCGGCGAGGGCGGCTGCGATATCGTCCCCATGCTGTTCGAGGCGCTTGCCCAGCACATTGGCGCCAGCAAGACCACTCGATGCGCCCATCCCTGAGTAGAGCGACGGGCACCATGCGGAGTCGCCGACCAGAACCACACGCCTCTGATACCAGGTGGAGAGATGAACCTGCTCGGCAATGTCGAACAATGCCGCCTCGCTGGATTCCAACTGCGTCAGGGCCGCTTCCAGGATGGGGCCGAGAGGCTGCGTCCCGAATGCCTTGCGGATTTGTTCGGCGGCCTGTCCCTTGCGCTCGGCATCGGGATCCGCCGCATACCAGGAGAACAGCACTGTCGATTTCCGATCATCGAACGGAAAGACGGTGAATGAACGACCGGGCTCGATGATCTGCCCGCCGATCCCGCTTGGCAGCGTGGGCAGATCCTCCTGAAGCGCATAAGCGCAGATCATGGTGCCAAGACGTTGAAGGCCACCAAGCTTGGCGGGGAATGCAAGGCGGCGCACCGTAGAGCGGATGCCATCAGCGCCGACCACAAGGTCAAACCGGCGGCGCGTCACGCCGTCCGGTCCCTCAAGCGTCACGTCGACTCCATCGGCATCCTGCTCGATGGCGGTTGGCGTGGTCGAGAAGTGGATTTCCGTCTCGGGCGCCACGTCCTGCAAGGTGTGCCAGACAGCATCCTCTACGTCGCCGCGCATGGTGAGATAGGGATTGATCGGTATGTCGGCGAAGCTCAGGCCGGGGGACCGATTTCCCTGCCGGTCGATGACATAGGTCATGCTTTCGGCCCGGTGATCGACGAGGCGGTCTCCGACACCCAAATCCGCAGCGGCCTTTCTCCCGACCCCCATCACGGCGATGAAGTAGCCGCCGCGGCGGCGAGCTGGCGCACGTTCGATAACAACAGGGGTCCACCCCGCCCGGTGCAGCGCAATCGCGCAGGCGATGCCGCTGATTCCAAGTCCTACGACGAGCGCAGTGCGCTTTGCCATGATAGGCGCCTCCGATAAGGATTGCATTTTAGATACGGTGCGTATCTATTTATATCGCATCTGCGAGATTGACAAGACTCGAAGGAGATCCAGCTTGGCGCGCCGCACAAGAGAGCAAGTGGAAGATGCAATTGCGGCCGCGGTCCGAGCCGAGTTGGCCGAGCGCGGCTATCAGGGGGTCACGTTCGAAGGGGTTGCGCACCGCGCGCGCACCAGCAAACCGGTCCTGTACCGGCGCTATTCCTCGCGATCAGAAATGGTGCTGTTCGCCCTCGGCCGTTCGCTCCGGTTCGAGTTTCCGATCGGGCTTCCCGACCGTTCCCTGCGAGACGGAGTTCTGTTGATGCTCCGCTATGCCCGGGAGCGGTTCGATACCATAGGGGCAGATACGTTCCGGGCGCTGATCGGCGAAGCGGACCAGCCTACGCTCGCGCTGCTTTCCGGAGCTATGGACGCAGCCGAACGGGCGCTCGCGGATCAGGTCATTGCGCCTGCCGTCGCGCGAGGAGAACTGGGGTCGCGACCGCTTGCCCCAGGGGTCTTGCGTGTTCCTTACGCGATTTTGCGCGAACAGATCCTGTTTCGGACGGGGCCGGCAATGACACTGGAGGAGATCACCGACACCATCTGCCTGCCATTGTTCAAGGCCGTTTCAACGTCCGTACCACATGCGCCAGAGTAGCCCGTCGCGGCGGATGAAGTGATGATAAAGCGCGGCTCCAACATGGGCGGCAAGCAATGCGAGCAGGAGGTTGGCGCCGAGCCCATGAGGGACGCGTGGTGGATGAAGATGGAAGTTGGGCAGGGCCGTGCCGGTTTCGCCGAAAATGATCGGTCCCGCGCCACTCAAGACGATCATGCCGATACCGCTGGCGATCATGCCGAGGATGACAATGTAGAGAGCGATGTGAACGCCGCGCGCCAGCCGTTCCTGCCATAGTGGCGAACCCATGACCGGCGCAGGCTTCCTGTCGAAGAACCACCACCAGACGATGCGAAACACGGTCAGCAGCAGGACGATGATCGCCGCCGGGATATGTATGCGCAGGAAACCGGCCTTGATTGCGGAGTCGATAGAATTGCCCGCCTGAAACCCTGAGGCAAGCGCCAGAATAATGATGATGGCGGTAAGCCAGTGGATGGTGACGGCGATCGCACCATAGCGATCAGTCGTGCTTTTCAGCATCGTTCTCTCCTTCGAGTTTTTGCCGAAGCGCCAGCAAGACGCGGTGCGCGATTTTGATGTCTTCAACCGAAAGCCCCTCCGCGAGCGCGTTGGCGCGCGGGTAGTAGGAACTGACCGCTGCGTCGTAGGTCTGCTGGCCTTTCTCGGTCAGCACGACGAGATGCGCCCGGCGATGGTGCGGATTGGGCTGGAACTCGACCAGGCCCTCTTTTGCCAGATCGTTGACGATGCGCTGGACGTTCTGGCGGTTCGCGCCGAAATCGCGGGCGAGCCACGCCACTGGCTGCGAACGGTCGGCCAGGGCGATGGCGCCGAGAATCTGCCACCGGGCGCTGGTCAGCCCGAGCGGCCCGACAAGCCGGTCGCCCCAGGTCAGCGTCAGGTTGTTCACCCGGAACATGGTGAGGATCATTTCGGTCAAGGCGTCGCCTTCCGGGCTGCGGGCAGGATCGTTCATTTGTCATTACCTATCTTCATTGACATTATGGTGTCAAGATAATATGTGTCTATTGCTACGGATTGACATCATAGAACCAACTTGAACGGAGAGCTATCCATGCCCCTCATGAAACCCCTGGACGAGACGTTTCCGATCGAACGCCAGCTTGGCATCGCCGCCGCGCCGGTCGTGCTCATCAACCTGTTCCTGATCGATGCCGCCGATGAGCAGGCATTGCTCGACGCCTGGACCGACGACGCCGAGTTCATGAAGCGGCAGCCGGGCTTCATCTCGACCCAGCTCCATCGCGCGCTTGGCGATAGCCCGACCTACTTGAACTATGCGGTGTGGGACTCGACCGAGACGTTCCGAGCCGCTTTCACCCATCCCGAGTTCATCGCAAAGCTCTCGGCCTATCCGTCATCCGCCGTCGCCAGCCCGCACCTCTTCCAGAAAGTTGCGGTCGCCAACATTTGCACGGCCTGACCGCGACAATCGGCACGCGAACAGGAAGGAGAAGAGGCATGGGGCTTCTGTTCAGCATTCTTGCGGTCACGGGGTCGGCGATGTTCGCGGGCGTCATGCTCGCAATCGGGGTTATCCTGGGCGGATACTGGAAGAGCCTTCCACCCGCCGATTTCCTCGAATGGTTCGCCCGGCATGGCAATCTGGTCATGCGAGCGATCCCGATTGTTGTCATTCCGACGCTGATCGGGCTGGCCGGTATACTCTGGTTTGACTGGAGCAATAGCGCCACCCGGATGATCTGGTTTGGCGCGGCCGGCTGCATTCTCGCCGTTCTCGCCATCACCGTTGGCTACTTCGTCCCTAGCAATAGTGCCTATGCCGCAAAGACCGTTCCAATCGATCAGGTGTCTAGGAAGCTCGATACCTGGCTCATGATCCACAATCTCCGCATCGTCCTCGCCGTCGCCGCCTCGGCGCTCGGCGTGTGGGCGGTCAGCCTTTAGCGAGGAGCCACCATGCTCAAGATCGTCCACCCCGTCGCCGGCATGCTTGCCACCCTCACCATCGCGACCTTTTGGCTCTCGACGGCGATTTCCGAATTGTTCCTCTCCGAGGCCGCGGTCGTCGCGGTCAAGACCGCTATTCCGTGGGGCTTCCTCATTTTGATCCCGGCCCTTGCCGCCACGGGCGGATCGGGTTTCGTCTGGTCGAAAGGGCAGCGCCAGGGACTTGTCGGCGCCAAGCTGAAACGGATGCCCTTCATCGCCCTCAACGGGCTGCTGATCCTGATCCCGGCGGCGCTGTTTCTCGCCTCCAAGGCACGGGCGGGCGAGTTCGACACGACGTTCTATGTCGTGCAGGCGATCGAGTTGATCGCTGGAGCGGCAAACCTCACGCTTCTCGGCATGGGGATGCGCGACGGGCTGCGGCTGACGCAGTGGCGGCGCGGCAGCTTCCTCAAGCGGGGTGTGGTCTATACGACCAGTGTTACGGCCAAGGAGGACGTCGCTCGCGGAACGCTCGCGATTCATCTGAAGAGACCGGACGGTTTCACCTTCAAGGCCGGTCAAGCCGTCTATGTGACGCTGCCTGCTCTGAAGGAAGTGGACGGCAAAGGCCTCGTGCGGACCTTTTCCATCGCAAGCGCGCCGGATGACCCGGATCTGGTGATTGCGACGAGGCTCACCGATTCCGCTCTCAAGCGCAGTCTTGCAAGCCTACCAGTCGGATCGGAAATCGAGATCGAAGGCCCCTACGGTGATCTGACGCTGCATGACGATGCCGCACGCCCGGCGGCGTTCCTCGCGGGTGGTCTCGGCATCACGCCGTTTCGCAGCATGATCCGGGATGCTGCCAAAAGCGGGCGCGCGCGTGACCTAACTCTGTTCTACAGCAACCGAAGTGCAGAAGACGCTGCGTTCCTCGCCGAGTTGGAGCAGACTGCGGGAGAGAACTCGGGCTTCAAGCTGGTGCCAACGATGACCGATGCGCCCGACTGGCAGGGCGAGCGCGGGTTCATCACGCGCGAAATGATCGAACGGCATGTCGGCGACATCGCCCGCCCTGTCTTCTACCTGGCTGGCCCTTCCGCAATGGTCGCCGCGATGGAAACCCTGCTCAAGTCGGCTGGGGTCCAGGCCGAGAGCATTCACGCCGAAGAGTTCCTTGGATACTGATGACTGCCGCAAATCAAACGGCACACGATGTCATTGCGCTCTCGGCATCGGATAGGTCGCTCTGAACATGCCGGCCACCAAAGCTCCAAAATGAGTGGGCTTGGCCGCTATCGTCATTCTCCAGGTTAAGGGCGTCATCGAGCCGTTGACGGACTTTCCTCATTGCGATGCGCATGATCGCGCCCGACCGCTTCAAGACCGGCAATGGCGAAGCAAAAGAGATGCTCAGTCAGAACCTTTTTCGGCATGCGATGGATTTCGTCGGCGAAGGAAAAGACATTTGGTCCGACGACCAGCAGCATGGCGCAGGGCGCCATGACGCTGGCGAAGCAGCGAAGGAGGGCAGGATCGCCCGGAGGGATCGCTGTGATTTCGCTGAGGATGCCGAGGAAGAATGGCAGCTTCGCCGGAATCACGCTTTCCTGGAGTGCTTTCAGATTGGAGGTCGGTGACAGAAATTCGCGGCTGAGAACCCTCGCGTGCCAGCCTCGGTCGACTGTCGCACTGTTCACCATAGCTTCGATCAGTTTTTTCAGCTTCTCGCGCGCCGACAGGTTGGTCGCGGCGAGCTGCTGCAAGTGATCGACGCTGATCAGCCGACGGTGGGCATCCACCAGAACCGCTTGATAGAGCCCGTTGCGGCTGCCGAAATGGTAGTTGATCGAGGCAAGATCCACTTCCGCGTGAGCGGCGATCATCTTGTTCGTCGTTTCGGCAAAACCCGTCGACGCGAACAATTCACCTGCAGCCTCCAGGATGCGGTTGTATGTCAGGCCGCCGTCGGCACGTTGTGAGCGTAGGGTCTTTTGCATGGCATCAACTCAATGCTTCGGGTCATTCGACGTTCGGCTTTCGCGCGGCAGCAGGGATATCATGGTGATTGGACCATTACTCTGGCTGCTTGCTCAAACGGAGCGGACAGGATGCGCCCCGTGGCATCAAACAAAAAGACGCCGGCCTGCCTGACGCCATCACCCGATTCATGCCGCCGTGCGGACGCCGAATATCGTGCCGCGAAAGCGACGAAACGGTTGTGATTGAACGGGTCGGTGGAGGGTAAGGTCGAGATATCGATAATCTGTACGCCGTTCTGGCGAGCAACCTCCTGTATCCGCGGGTCGTTGGCATCGGCGAGGCCAAGGCGCGGCTTGCCGCCGGCCAACCGGCTCGATACGGCAAGGGCACGATCGTCTTTTGAGATCAGAACCGTGAGCGGCGGCGACAGCGGGCCGATGACAGAGACCTGTCGGTGGAAGACATCGATGTCGATGTCCGGTGCGGCCAGCCCGACCTGGAGACGGGCGATGACGTCGTTGCGACCTTGCAGGCGGAGTTGGCGAAGCGCCTCCATGACCAACCATCCCCCCATGCTATGGCCGAGGACGGCTACCCGACCTCGGGAGCGCGACCGGGTTACAACGGTCAGAAGTTGCACGAGATCGTCGCGCGCATAGGTAGTCGAATCCCGATCGGTGACATAGCCGCGGAAATCCGCCTGCGACGGCCAGGAAAAGAGGATCGGTACGGCAAATGTGTCGGCGCTGGCGCTCAACTGAGCAAGCCGGAATACCGCTTCCTGGTAGCTATAGTTGTAGCCGTGAACGAACACGACGGCCATGTCGTTGGTCGCCCGCATACGGGCAACGGCCTGTTCAAACGATGCTTCGTCGAGTTCCCGCCGCCCCGTCGTGACGAAATCTCTCGAGGGATCGTTGACGCGCGCTCTATTTGACGCACCCGTAAGATCGCCGGATGCCGACGCAGTCTCCTGCAGGGTGAACTGCTCATAGCTGAGGCTCCCGCGTCCATCGCCAAAGGCTGGCGGGGTCGCCGCTGTCAGCGATCGATTCGTCGCAGCAAGGACGGTGACGCTTCGATTGGATGAAGGGCCAGCGGCGACGGGATTGAGCGTTTCAGGTCCTGGTCGCGTGGCGCACCCGGACAACCCGACAGCGATCAGCATGACGGTCACGACACGGAGCTGCCAGCGCGGACCTCTCAGTCTTGTCGAATGGTGTCGATCCACAATAGTCGGGCCACCTGCGACGGTTGCGTGGTTTTCGATCATTCAGTTCCGCCCTGCGGTGTCGCGCCAAGTCTCGACAACGGATTCCACGAATTCCTCCTCTGCCGCGCGTTGGCGATCGGCTTTCTCATGCTCCGGCCCGCAACGATGGGCGCCTTCACGCGGCAATTTGGCTCTTCCTATTAGCACCAGCACAGTCTAACTTAAAAATGAATTTAAAATCTATCCCTGAAAAGTCGGCCGATCGCATCCGAGATGACCCCCATGAAGAAGATACTGATCGTCGTTCTCCTGGCCATACTCGCCCTCGGCGGGTTGTGGTGGTGGAGCGCTCGCGCACCTACCGATGCCAACGTGCTGGCGCTGCATGGCAATGTGGACATCCGGCAAGTGTCGCTCGCATTCGACGGCGGCGGGCGGATTCTCGAGCTTCGTGCGGAAGAGGGCGATGCCGTAACGGCAGGTCAGGTGATCGGCTTGCTCGATACCCGCACCTTGGCGCTTCAAGCCAAACAGGCCGAAGCTCAGGTCAATGTTCAGCGGCAAACACTCCTGCGTCTTCGCAACGGCGCGCGGCCGGAAGAGATCGCCCAGGTCCGCGCCCAGCTGGCGTCGGCGGAAGCAACCGCCACCCGTGCCGAGCAGGACTTTTCGCGCGCCAGTCGTTTGCAGGCGGCGGCGAGCGGCGCGATCAGCGAACAGAAGGTCGATTTGGCCAGGTCAGAAGCCGAGGCCGCCCGAGCAAGGGTCGAAGAGGTTCGTGCGACCCTGCGCCTGGTCGAGACTGGCCCGCGCACAGAAGAGATTGGCGCTGCCGAAGCCCAGCTTGCAGCCGCGGAAGCGAACCTGGCTCTGTTGCGCCACCAGATCGACCAGGGCACGCTTCGAGCTCCCGTCAACGGCGTGGTTCGTTCGCGGCTGCTCGAACCGGGCGACATCACCAGCTCGCAACGTGCGGTCTTCGCGCTGGCGCTGACCGAGCCCAAATGGGTTCGCGTCTATGTCAGCCAGCCCGACCTCGGCAGGATCAGGCCGGGCATGGCGGCGCAGGTGTTCACCGACAGCCATCCAGGCAAGCCCGTTGCCGGCAGGGTGGGCTATATCTCCTCGGTCGCGGAATTCACGCCGAAACCGGTGCAGACGGAGGAGCTGCGCACGAGCCTGGTCTATGAGGTTCGCGTCGTCGTGCAGGATGTGAACGACGTCCTTCGTCTGGGCCAGCCGGTGACGGTTCGCATTTCTACCGGAACAATGCCATGAGCGATGCCGAAGTGACGGCCGTCGCCAGGGATCTCCGCAAGTCTTTCAAGGGGCCTGACGGCACTGCATTCTTTGCCGTCGACGGCATCTCCCTTGCCGTGCGCGCCGGAGAGCTGACCGCCCTCGTCGGACCCGATGGAGCCGGCAAGACGACGCTGATGCGGATGATCGCCGGCCTGCTGAAGCCGGATGCCGGTTCGCTTTCCGTGCTGGGCATCGACGTCGCGGCCGATCCGCAATTGGTGCAGGACCGCATCAGCTACATGCCGCAGCGTTTCGGCCTCTACGAGGATCTTTCCGTCCAGGAAAACCTCGATCTCTATGCCGACCTGCATGGTGTGCCGCAGGAAGAGCGGAAGGAACGCTTCTCCCGCATGCTGGAAATGACCGACTTGGCGCGTTTCACCAAACGCCCGGCGGGCAAGCTCTCTGGCGGTATGAAGCAGAAGCTGGGGCTGGCCTGCACTTTGGTCCGCTCTCCCGACCTCTTGCTGCTGGATGAGCCGAGCGTCGGCGTCGATCCCCTGTCGCGGCGCGATCTGTGGAAGATCGTGCAGCAACTCGTCGATGAGGAAAAGCTCAGCGTCATCATCAGCACGTCCTATATGGACGAGGCCGAGCGCTGCGCCCAGGTCTTCGTCATGAACAAGGGCCGGTTGCTGGCGAGTGGTCAGCCTGACAGTCTGCGAAGCCGCGCAAGGGACCTGACCTTCACAGCGACCCCGCCCCAGGGAACACCCGCGCGCGAATTGCAGGCCCGGCTGATCGACAGGCCAGATCTTATCGTCGACGCCGTGCCCAAAGGCGGCAATGTCAGCTTCATCAGGCGCGAAGACGCCGATGACGCGCGACTGCGGGAACTGCTCAACGGTGTTCCGGTCGAACCGCGCACGGAAGAGCTGGAAGACGCCTTCATGATGATGTTGCGTCAGCAAGAGGAACAGGAAGGCGGGACAGCGGCGAAGCCTGCGCGTGATGCCGTCGCGGTGGAAACTGGATCCAACGGCGACAAGCCCGTCATTGTCGTGCGCGATCTGGTCCGCAAGTTCGGTGACTTCACCGCCGTCGCCAGCACATCCTTCGATGTTGCCCAAGGAGAGATCTTCGGTCTGCTCGGCCCCAACGGTGCCGGCAAGACGACCACCTTCCGCATGCTGTGTGGTCTGCTTCCGGCAACCAGCGGCCATCTGGAAGTGGCCGGGCTCAACCTGCGCAAGGCGCGCGCCGAGGCGCGCGGCCGGATCGGCTATGTCTCCCAGAAATTCGCGCTCTATGGCAACCTTTCCGTCCGTGAGAATCTGGAATTCTTCGGCGGCGCCTACGGCCTGCGTGGCAACGCGCTGCGCTCGCGTGTCGCCGCCGTGCTGGAGCAGTTCGACCTCGCCCCCTCCGCCCAGAGCGGCATCCTTCCCGCCGGTTACAAGCAGCGGCTCGCCATGGCGACCGGCCTCTTGCATGAGCCGGATATTCTGTTTCTGGACGAGCCGACCAGCGGCATCGACCCGCTCGCCCGCCGCGCCTTCTGGCGCACCATCACATCGCTTGCCCAGGGCGGGGTGACGATCGTCATCACCACGCACTTCATGGAAGAAGCCGAATATTGCGACCGGATCGCCATTCAGGACGCCGGCGAAATGCTGGCGCTCGGGGCGCCGATAGACGTCAGGAAGCAGGCCGGAGACGTAGGCAGGGACATGAACAGCGCCTTCATCGCCATTGTCGAGCAGGGCCGCGCCGAGCGCGACCGGCAGAAGGCGGCCGCATGAACGTGTCCGGCTTCGCGACGAGGCTCGTCGCACTCACCCGCAAGGAAACCCGCCAGATGCTGCGTGATCGCAGCAACCTCATCGTCGGCCTCCTGCTGCCGGTCGTGCTGATCCTGCTGTTCGGCTATGGCCTCTCGTTCGACGTGACGAATGCCCGCGTGACCGTGGTGCTGGAGGACACATCACCCACGGCGCGCAACGTCGTCGCCGGCCTGCACGGCTCGCCATATCTCGCGCCGAGCTGGGTGGCCTCGATGGCCGAAGCCGAACGGATGGTCCGGGCCGGCCAGACCGACGCCATCTTGCGTGTGCCGGGTGACTTTTCCCGGCGTCTCGCCGCCGGTGATGGACAATTACAACTTCTGCTCAACGGCGTCGATGCCAGCACCGCTTCGGCAATCGAGGGCTATGTCTCCGGCGCACTTGCCGTGCCGATGCAACAGCAGGCCGATCGCGCTGGCAATAAACCTTCCGGCATCGGCGCCATCACCATCGTTCAGCGCATGTGGTTCAACGAAGCGGGCGAAAGCACCTGGTATCTGGTTCCGGGGCTGATCGTGCTGGTCATAACGCTGATCGGCGCATTTCTCACCTCTTTGCTTGTCGCGCGCGAATGGGAGCGCGGCACGCTGGAATCGCTGTTCGTAACCCCGGTCCGGCCGCTGGAACTGGTGTTCTCGAAGCTCGCGCCCTACGTCGTCATCGGTGTGATCGACATCATCGTGTGCCTGCTCGCCGCCAAATATCTGTTTCAGGTGCCGATGCGCGGCTCGCTCTGGGTCATCATCCTCTCGTCGCTTCTCTATTTGCTGGTATCGCTGGGACTTGGTCTGTTCATCTCGGCCGCAACCCGCAACCAGTTCGCTGCCAGCCAGATGGCGCTGCTCGTGAGCTTCATGCCGGCTCTGATACTGTCGGGCTTCATCTTCGACCTGCGCAACACGCCATTGGTCATTCAGGTGATCAGCCAGTTCCTCCCGGCGACCCATTTCATGGGGCTGATCAAGACCCTGTTCATGGCCGGCGACTATTGGCCCGACATCCTGCGCAGTTGCAGCATTCTTGCGCTCTACGCCATCGTGCTGATCGTGCTGACGCGCCGGTCGCTCGCCAAGAGGCTGGACTGACGCAATGACCAGGCTGATCGTCTATATCTCGCAGGTGCTGTCGCTGATCCGCAAGGAGATGCTGACGCTCGTCAAAGACCCGGCGAACCGGACCCTGCTCTTCGTGCCGGCCATCATGCAGGCGCTCCTGTACGGCTATGGGGCGACCCTGGATCTGACCCATGCGCCCTATGCCGTCCTGGACCAAAGCCGTGGAGCGGCCTCGACCGAACTTCTGGCGCGGCTCGACGGAACAGGGGTGTTCCAGCGCACGGCGACGCTCACCTCCTCCAGCCAGATCGCCGCACGGATCGACAGTGGCGAAGCGTTGCTCGTGATCAGCATCCCATCCGATTTCGAGACGCGACTTGCAGCCGGCCAGGAAGCTCCGTTGCAACTCATTCTCGATGGGCGCAATTCTACGACTGCCAGTCTGGCATCAGCCTATGTCGGCGCAATTGTCACCTCCTGGAACAGCACGCGCGGCATCTCCGCCCAGATCACGATCGAGCGCCGCGCCTGGTTCAACCCGAACCTCGAATCCCGCTGGAACATGATGCCGGCCCTGATCGCCACTCTCAGCATGATACAGACGCTCATGCTGGCCGCACTCTCCGTCGCCCGCGAGCGCGAGCAGGGCACGTTCGACCAGCTGCTGGTGACGCCGCTCACGCCGTTGCAGATCCTGATCGGCAAGGCGGTGCCGTCCATGCTGGTCGGAATGCTTCAGTCGACCCTGATCTTCCTCATCATCCGGTTCTGGTTCCAGATCCCCATGAATGGATCGGTCTGGCTGCTTTATCTTGGCGTCGGCATGTTCACGCTGGCATCCATCGGTATCGGACTGTCGATTTCTGCGGTGTCGCTGACCATGCAGCAGGCCATGCTCTACACCTTCATACTGCTGATGCCGCTGATGCTTCTATCCGGTCTGCTGACGCCCGTGCGCAATATGCCGGAAGTCTTGCAAGTTGTGACCTATATAAACCCGGTACGGTTCGGCATCGACCTTGTGCGCCGCGTCTATCTCGAGGGGGCGACCTTCGCGGATATCGCTTTCAACTTCGTGCCCTTGCTTGCCGTTGGCGCTGTCACCTTGCCTCTTGCCGCGTGGTTGTTCCGAAATCGCTTGTCGTGACCGGCATCCTCATCTCACACGCTCTTCGTGTCCACATTCATGTGGGTGGCTTTTCTTCTTCTGATCCGGGCATATCCTCCGTGATTTCCTGTCGGAGCTTCGGCCCCTGTGCCAAGCGACGTCCGAGCGCGGTGATGAACGCCTCGTACCGCTCGGCCGACTTGGCGCGCGCCGCCTGCGCGGCAGGCTCGGGCAAGGCCGGCGTGGTCGTGATCCAGAAGCGGATGAACACCGCCAGCGTTTCGACGGCGATGCCGACGTCGCGCTCCAGGCGGGTCATGCGGCGGTCGATCTGGTCGAGGCGCTTGGCGACCACGGCCTCGCGCCGCTCGGCATCATCGGGCGACAGGAAGGATGCGATGGCGGCTTCTGCGATCATGGATTGCGATTGATCCCGGCGCGCGGCGAAATCCGCCAGCGCCTGCGTCACGTCGGGGTCGAGATAGACGGTGAACTTCGATTTCTTCCGATGGCTGGTCATGGCGCTCACAGCTCCATGCCGTCATTGGGATCGAGCGACACCTGCCTCGCGACGCCCTGGACCTGCTGGATCAGGCGTCGATTGCGCGTGGCGTCCTCGTCGCTCTCGTCGGGAAGCTCGATCTCGAATTCATTGGCGATGGGCTCCTTCTTTTCCATCGGTTTGGCGCGGCTGAGTTCGGGTTGCAGCCGGCGTTCGGAGTCCGTGGTGTCCTCGTCGTCGGACGGGTCGGCAGGTTGGGCATCGCCTGCCTTGGGCCGCGTCGGGATCGGCAGGCTGCTCCAGTCGTCGGGGTGAGGCTTGTCGGGACGTTTCAGTTCTGGCGGCGGCAGGAGGCGCTCGCGGAAACGGGCGTCCTCGTAATAGCGCGCCTTCTTCGCCCGGATCGGCGGGGTGCCGGCGACCATGACGATCTCGTCACTCGGCGGGAGCTGCATGATCTCGCCGGGTGTCAGCAACTGGCGGGCGGTCTCCGAGCGCGAGACCATCAGATGGCCGAGCCAGGGCGACAGCCGATGCCCGGCATAGTTCTTCATCGCCTTCATCTCGGTCGCGGTGCCGAGCGCATCGCTCACTCTTTTGGCCGTTCTTTCGTCATTGGTGGCGAAGCTCACACGCACATGGCAGTTGTCGAGGATCGAATTGTTTGGGCCGTAAGCCTTTTCGATCTGGTTGAGCGACTGCGCGATCAGGAAGGCTTTGAGGCCGTAGCCCGCCATGAAGGCCAGCGCGCTCTCGAAGAAGTCGAGCCTGCCCAGCGCCGGAAACTCGTCGAGCATCAACAGCAGGCGGTGCCGATCGCCCTTCGCCTGCAGGTCTTCGGTCAGGCGGCGGCCGATCTGATTGAGGATGAGGCGGATCAGCGGCTTGGTGCGATTGATGTCGGAGGGCGGCACGACGAGGTAGAGCGTGGTCGGGAGCTTGTCGCCCACCATGTCGGCGATCCGCCAGTCGCAGCGCCGCGTGACTTCCGCCACGACGGGATCGCGATAGAGGCCGAGAAACGACATGGCGGTGGAGAGCACGCCGGAGCGTTCATTGTCGGATTTGTTGAGCAGCTCGCGCGCCGCGCTGGCGATGACGGGGTGCGGTCCCGCTTCACCAAGATGGCTGGTCGTCATCATCGCGGCAAGCGTCGACTCGATCGGGCGCTTCGGATCGGAGAGGAAGGCGGCGACACCGGCGAGCGTCTTGTCGTCCCCGGCATAGAGGACATGCAGGATGGCGCCGACAAGAAGGGAGTGGCTGGTTTTTTCCCAATGGTTGCGCTTGTCCAACGACCCTTCGGGATCGACCAGGATGTCGGCGATGTTCTGCACGTCGCGCACTTCCCACTCGCCGCGGCGCACCTCGAGCAAGGGATTGTAGGCCGAGGATTTCGGATTGGTCGGATCGAAGAGGAGAACGCGGCCGTGATGTGAACGGAAGCCGGAGGTGAGTTGCCAGTTCTCGCCCTTGATGTCGTGAACGATGGCCGAGCCCGGCCAGGTCAGCAATGACGGCACGACAAGGCCGACGCCCTTGCCCGATCGGGTCGGCGCGAAGCACAGCACATGCTCCGGCCCGTCATGGCGCAGATACTCGCGGTCGTAGCGGCCGAGCACGACGCCATCGGGATCGAGCAGTCCCGCGGCCTTCACCTCTTCCTTCCCAGCCCAACGCGCCGAGCCATAGGTGGCGACGTCCTTGGCTTCGCGCGCCCGCCAGACCGACATGCCGATGGCGACGGCGATGGCGATGAAGCCGCCGGACGCGGCGATGAACGCGCTCTGGGTGAAGATCTCCGGCGCATAGGCGTCGTAGGAGAACCACCACCAGAAGAAGGCGGGCGGATGGTAGAACGGCCAGCCGAACAGGACGAACCAGGGCGGCCCGAGCTGCGCCTGAAACCCCAGGCTCCAGGCGACATATTCGGTCGCGCCCCAGGTGGTGGAGAGCACGATGAGGAAGACGATCAGAATCTGTCCCCATAGGATTTTGGTCGCGGACATTGCGATGTTCCTTCTCTGTTGAAGCTAGAGGCCGAGCCCGCGCTTGCGCCCGAAGTCCCAATCGACGCCGCCGCCGTCGCGGGCGACGCCGGAGACGTGGCGGCCGAGCTGCTTGTCGAGGGATGGCGACCAAGGCACGAGCTGGAAGCCGAGGCCGTCGTCGATCATGGCGAAGCGGCCGGAGGCGAGCGTGAAGCGCTGGCGATAGGAGCCGGCGACATACTCGCCGCCGTCGGCATAGTTGAATGGCCGGCCGGTCTCGGCGGCGAGCTTTTCGCCCAGCGCACTGACCTCGCGATCGCGTAGCGTGTTGAGCAGTCGCCGCGCGAAGACGACGCGCCCGCCCTGCCGTTCGGCGAGACCTTCGCCGATCAGGTGCTCGGCGCGTTGCTCGAGGGCCCGCTGTACCTCGGCGCCGAAGCCACCCTCCGAGAGCTCGATGGGCTCGCGGGCAACCGCCTGCCGATCGAGCCAGGTAGCACCCGCTGCGTTGACCTGAGAGTGGATATCCAGATCGGAGCGGACGGCGAGCGCGACGCGGCGCTGACCTTGCGCATCCTCGTAAGCGCGCAGCTCGACGATCGATCCGGGTGGGCTGTCGCCAGCGGCATCGAGATGCGGCAGCTTGATATGATGGGTGCGACCGTCGACACCGTCGACCACGGCATAGGCCGTCCCCTTCAGCTCGTCATCCAGACCGCGTTCGAGCAGGCGACCGACAACGGGCACGTCGAGGCTTTCCCCGGCGAGCACATAGCTTGCCGAGCCGCGCTCGATGCCGCGCTCGGTGAGAGCGCGGTGCATGCGCTTGATGATGTCGCCGCGCTCGCCGAGCTCGCGCAGGACGCTCTCCGCCTCGGGCCTGATGAACCATTGCGAATGGCCGACCTGTCCCGCGACACCGAGAATTTCCAGCGTCCGCAGCCGGCCGACCTTCAGCGCGTGGAACTCGTCCGGCTGGCGGTCGGCGCGCGGCGCGAGATCGATGATGCCGGACTTGCCGGCGTCGCGGACAAGCTGGCGGTCGAGCTGCGTCCAGCGTTCGGCCTCGACCTGCCGCTCCAGATTGCGGTTGATCTCCAGATCGGTGCGCTGGCCGAGTTCCTGGGTGACGAGATCCTGCGCGCGGGCGCGCATTCCCTCCTTGATGTAGTCGCGGGAGATCACGAGGTCCTGGCCGTCGTCGGTGCGGCCGCGGACGATGATATGGATATGGGGATTGTCGGTGTTCCAGTGATCGACGCCGACCCAATCGAGGCGGGTAGCCAGATCCTTTTCCATCTGCCCCATCAGCTCGCGGGCGTGGGTCTTGAGGTCGGCCATATCCACGGCGTCCTCGGGCGAGACGATGAAGCGGAAATGGTGCCGGTCATCTTCGCAGCGCGCCGCGAAATCGCGGGCATCCACATTGTCGCCTTCAGGCCCGAACAGCCGCGCCTTCTCCCCGTCTCGGGTCACGCCGTCGCGGCGAAGATATGAGAGGTGCGCAGCCAGCGGCGCGGCGCGGGCGCTATGGCGCACCACGCGGGTCTTGATGACGACGATGCGCGAGCGGCCGGTGAGCAGCCGATTGGCCTGGATGCTGGCGCGCTGGCCGCGCCCGAAGCGTGAGCGGTTGCCCGTCGTGATCTTGCCGGAGGGGGAGACGCGGCCCCCGGCCTTCTGCGCGGCGGCGAGCGCCTGTGAAATGAAAGGCCGGGCCTGCTGCGCCCGGGTCGAGCGGATGCGCCCAGGCCGGACGCGAATTTCGCTGTCATCGGTCATGGCGGAACCCCGCACGGTGCGAAAGGAACAGGAAAATCAGGAAGATGGGCGCAGGGCGCACGGTGCGCGAAAGCGCGGCACGGTGCGGAACGCGGCGAAAACCTGAACAAAAACAACCGACCGACCGAAGCGCACCGTGCGCCTTTTTATCTCGCCATCGTCCGGTTGTTGTGCCTGCCTCTGCCCCTTGTCCCCTCCATGACACGCCGGAATACGAGGGGATGCGAAGGACGGCCCGCACGCTCATGGGCGCTCTCCGGGGCTGGAGCGTGCGACGACAAGGGGTGAATCCGATGTCGCGGCCGGATCGGATGACCGCGCCGTGACGGAGAAGCGGCTGTCGTCCGAACGCGCAGTGCCCGACCGCGAACCGGCGGCACGAACGTCGGCGGAACGCACGACGAAGATCGCCGCCTCGCGCCAGTCGGGCGGCGGATCAGCTCGCCGGACTGATGTTTCGGGTGCGGCCGCGCCGCCGAGAACCGGCACGAGCGCGGCGACATAGGCCCGCGTTTCGGCCGGCAACGCGCGGCCCGTCGAACGATGTTCGTCGTAGCGGCCGGGACCGGCGTTGTAGGCCGCGAGCATCGCGGCGACATCGCCGTAGCGGTCCCACATTTCGCGCAGATAGGCGGCACCCGCCATGATGTTGTCGTGCGGGTCATAGGGGTCGCGGCCGAGACGGTAGCGGACGCGCAAGCCTGCCCATGTGTCGGGCATGACCTGCATCAGACCCAATGCGCCCGCCGACGATATCGCGCGCGCATCACCCGCGCTTTCGGCGCGCAGCACGGCGCGAATCCAGCGTTCGGGAATCCCATACCGCTGCGCCGCCTCGGCGATGTGGGCGGCATAGGGATCGGCGGCGGACGGACGGGCGACCGGTGCGGTCTGCGCCGTCGCCCCGGTCGGCCCCGCGCAGATGGCGAGCACGCCGAGGGCGGCGAGAACGGCGTGGCAACATGCCGATCCGGCCCGGCCAACGCGCCGGGCCGCGAGCATGGAGATGATCGGAGCCGGCATCGGTCAGCTCCGGTCTTCGCGCTGCCGGGGCCGCTTCCATGCGAGGCGGAAGGTGCGGCCGTCGTCGTCGGCCTGGAACAGCGCCGGGCGAAACACGGTCAGAAAGAGCGGGCTGTCGATCTCCAGGGCGATGTAGTCACCGGCGCGTTCGCCGACACGTTTCCACGCAGCCCCGATCTCGGGGCCGCCCTCGTCGTCGAGGTGGATGCGATAGGCCGGCGCGTTCTCGGCGTCGCTCGGGTCGATGGCGACGAGCACGATCGCCTCGTCGATGCCGAACAGCCGGACGCGGCCGGCATAGCCGTTGGCGGTCGGTTCAAAGATATGGTTAGGCATTGTCAGTCTCCTTCTGGTTGGTGGGCTGGTTGGTTGGGGAAATGCGATGGCCGTGCGCCGCGTCAGCGCGTCGGCGCGCGCCATTCAAAGCGGCCGTCGCCTTCTTCGTCGGTCCACAGTGGGATCGCGTGGCCGATGATCTGGTCGGTGGAGGTCAGGCCGAAGTAGCGACCGTCGAGAGAGTCGCGGACCTGCCAGTTCATGAGGAAGACTTCGCCGGTCTGGATGCGGCGGCAGCCCTGCCAGACGGGCAGTTTCCGGCCGATCCGGTCGCGCTCCAGCGCCGCACCCATTTCGATCCCGTCGACGGTGACCGTGCGGCCGGTGCGGCATACCGTCTGCCCGGAAACGCCGAGAACGCGCTTGAGCAGCGGCACGCCCTTGGGCAGATAGCCGCGCTCGGCCATTAAGGCGGCGAGCGGTTCGGGCGCGTCGACCGCGACAAGATCGGTGACGTCGAACGGCCCGTCGAAGTCGATGGTGTAGAGACCGATGGGCGCGCTGGCCGAGGCGTTCCACATGAGCTTGATCGGCATCGGTGTGAGCGCCGGATAGCCGACGCCCATCGTGGCGAGCGCCATGACGACGATGAGGCTGGCGCGCGTCATGGCTGGACCTTCCTGCGCAGGAGGAAGGCGCGATGCTGTTCGAGCGTATAGGCGCGCGGCTGATGACCGATGGTCATCCGGTTGTGGACGTGCCGCCAGTGCTCTGACGAAACGGCGTCCGCCTCGATGCCGATCGCCTCGATCGCGTCGACGTGGCGCAGCACGTCCTCGACCTTCGGCCAGCCCTCGATCTTCAGCAGGATTTCGCCGCCCGGCCGTACGAAGGGCAGCGTCTGGTAAGCCTCGCCCGGTTCGACCGTCCGCACGATGTCGATGCGCGAGATGATCGTGCCGAAGTCATTGGCCGCCCATCGGACGAAGGCGAAGACGGTGTTCGGCCGGAAAGAGAGAATGCGCTGGCGACGGTCGATGATCTGTTCGTTCGCCGCCTGGCCGAACCTGATCCAGTATTCGATCTTCTTCTCGATCCACGTCAATTCGACGTGGGTCATGCGATCATGGATGAGCACGGACGGCATCGGGCCGCCGCGCACGCCGGGGGCCGCAGCGCCGGTCATGTGGGGTCTCCTGGGTTTGGGGGAAATTCGCGCGACAGCAGGTCGCGCAGCATGTCAGCGACGGTGACGCCGCGCCCGAAGGCCGCGATCTTGATCCGGCCGCGCAGCTCGGGTGTCACGTCGATGGTGAGCCGCGCCGTGTAGGCGCTCGGCTCGGAGGCGCGCGGCGCGCTCTCGGCCGTCTTGATCCATTGTTCGGGATCGGCGGGGCGCTTGGCGAAGCCGCGCTTTTCGATGCGGGCCGTCATGACGCGCCTCCGTCGTCGAAGGGCAGCAGCGAGGCGAGCCGTGAACGGGCGCTGCGCAGCGAGCCGAAAACCCAGATCCAGCCGGTGGGCTTGAGGGCGGCGCGCGCCAGCGCCAGCCAGCCCTCGACGCGCCGGTCCCAGGCGAGCGACGTGCCGCCATAGGGCGGATCGGCGAGGATCATGTCGAACGGGCTGCGCAGCGGCATGAGTTCGCGGCAGTCGCCGGCAAGGACGATCATGAACCGTCCCTCCCGATGCGCAGCCGCCCGATCTCGGATGCGAGCGCGGCGATCTCGCGGGCGGCGGGCGAGCGGCTGTCGATCTCCGAGGCGAGCCGCCCGGACTGCGCGGCGTCGGCGAAGACGATGCGCTGGCCGATGGTCGCGGCGAGCACTGGCGGATCGTGATCGGCCAGCGTCTCGGCTGTCTCGCGGGCGATGACGGTGCGCGCGGCGCAGCGATTGAGAACGAAACGGGCGACGAGCTGCGGCCGGTAGATGCGCGCTTCCGTGAGGAGCGAAAGCATCTCCGCCGAGGCCCAGCCGTCGAGCGGCGAAGGCTGCACCGGGATCAGCACCAGGTCGGCGGCGAGCAATGCAGAGCGCATGAGGCCGGCGACGCGCGGCGGCCCGTCGATTACGATGTGATCGACATCGCGCGCCAGTTCGGGCGCTTCGCGGTGGAGCGTATCGCGCGCCAGGCCGACGACGCCGAACGAGCGCGGCAGGCCCTCACGGCTGCGCTGCTCGGACCAGTCGAGCGCCGACCCTTGAGGGTCCGCATCGATCAGCGTGACACGCCTGCCGCGCCCGGCGAGTTCACCGGCAAGGTGGAGCGCGAGCGTCGTTTTCCCGACCCCGCCTTTCTGATTGAGAAGCGCGACGATCATCGGCGTTCCCTCGGTGGATCGAGGGGAAGCCGGGGCGCTTCGGGCTCGCCGGCCTGGGACGAGAAGATGTGGCCGGAAGCACTTCGGGGGACGGACGGCGCGGTCGGGACGCTCTTTTTCGCCGCAGCGCTGAGGCTTCTGGCGGTGCCGCGGATGAGGTTCTCCACATCGCGCGCGCGCTCTTCAAAGTTAGATTCTTGGTTAGACTCTAAGTTAAGGGTGCGAATCCGCCTGCGATTTCGGGACGTTAAGGCCGGTTTGGGTTCCTGATAGCACGAGCCTCGGGTTCCCGATGGCACGATAGTCCGGGTTCCCGATAGCACGAGGCCGTCCACAGGTTTTCCACAGGCCGGGAGCGGCTCGAAAGCGAGCAGCGTGCGCCCGCCGATCTCCACCTCCAGCGACAGGAGGTAGCCGGGCAGCGGCTGGCGCCGCACGATGTCGCGCAGCTCGAAAGCGAAGCGTTTGAACGGCGACAGGCTGCCGGATTTGACGTGGAGGTGGCGCAGGTCGAAACGCCAGCCGTCGCGCTGGCGGCCGCCGTACTTGCGCACGATGCGGTAGAGCCAGCGGTCGAGGCCGCCGGTGAGATGGAAATAGGCAGGGTCGATGGTGAGGATGAGCGCGTCATCGAGGACGGCCCTGTAGAACCAGTCGGGGACGATCAGTTCGATGCCGTCCGGCCGCCCATGGCGGTCGGTGCGCTCCTGCCATTCGTTGATCCATGAGAAACGGTGGCGGCGGCCCTCAGTGGGTTGGCGGATCGACGTCGAGATGGTGGTCGATTGCAGCCGATCCAGCGCCGCCTTGAGGCGCTGATAGTCGCGCAGCGATGTGCCGCGCCCGACATAGGTGAGGATTTCATAGGGCGTCGCGGCCATCAGCCTGGACGTGCGAAGCCCGTTGTCGCGGGCTTCGACGATCTGGCTGGCGGCCCAGATCAGGATGTCGGCGTCCCAGATCGTGGCCATGCCATGATCTGCAACGGCCTCGACGCGGATCGTGATGTCGCCGGCCGCGAAGTCTATCGGCGCGACGCGATGGGATTTGGAGAGCGAGAAGAAGGGATAGGCCATGAGATCCTGCGCATCTCGTGGCGCGAAGTCGCCGGGGAGCGCGCGAAACAAATCAAGCTGCCCACGCTCCGAAGGGTCACGACGCCGCACCACCATGAAAGGGACCGGCCACGATCAGCGTGCGTATCGGCCGGCGATCTGGCCGGTCGGCAGCGTCTGGCGCTTTGCGGGAAGCACGGAGCCGCGCGGATCGGAGGTCGAGGTGACGGCGCCGCGCTCGGCCCAGGTTTCGAGATCGTCGACGGCATAGACGACGCGCCCGCCGAGTTTGCGGTAGGCCGGGCCGGTGCCGTAGGTCCGGTGTTTTTCGAGCGTGCGGGCGGACAGGCTGAGAAACTCGGCAGCTTCCTTGGTCCGCAGGTAGCGTGGCGGGATCGCGGTGATATCGGGTCGCATGGGGCGGGCCTCCGTGGGGTTGCTGGGCACCGCTGGCGATCAGCGGCTGACAGCGACCACGGTGGCGGAGGAAAGCCGGCGGGAGGGATGGGGAACTTGGGGTGGCTGAAATCCCCACCCCTGCCGCGGAGCAGGCTAGACGCGACGGCGATGCCGGAGCAGGCGCAGATAGCCTCCATCGATGAGCGCCATTCCGGCTTCGACGAAGGCGATGGCGGCGTCGCGGAGTGGCGATGTCTTCCAGGGCTCTGTATCGACGCGCGCCGCGCCATAGATCGCAATGGCGATCTCGCGATAGGTGGCGCCGTTCATGCGGCCGTCTGCGGCGCGGAGCCTCAGACGAAAGCGGCGGCGTTGATCGACCGTCATGCGCGTATCGGGCAGCGGCGGGCGCCCGAGCCAGGTGCGCGCGAGGCGTGTTAGCGCATCGATGCGATCGAGGATGTCATCATCAAGTGGAATGACGGCAGCGAGTTGATCGCCCGGAGACGTACCGGGAAGGAGCAGAACCTGTAGATCGTGTTCGGTAAGACTGGAATATGACCCTTCGGGGCCGCCACGCTCCGCGACGAACCTGTCGGCGAGAGCATTTGAGGTGGTGGGCAGGAAGTTTGGCCGCTCCGACAGCAAGACGACGGCTGGATCGCTCGACGGCGACCAGATCACCTGTTGTTGCGCGGCGGAAAGACCTGGTCTTGCCGGGAAATCGCAACCCCCAACGCTGCTGCTGCTCGCGAGGCAGCGGCAAGGTTTCGGTGCGGGCGCGGACCAGGCTGGCGTATTGGTCCTGATAGGGATGGTGTCTGCGAAGGCATTCCCAGGCGAGGCCCTCGATCGGCAGAGCGTCGAGGAAATCGTAGCTGTGGTCGTTCCGCCAGTCTGATGTATCGGGCCTCATCGCATCAACTCCCCGCATGGTGCGTGCAAGTCGAGCGCATTACTTTTGCCGGGCCGGGCGTGGGTTGGAAGCTTGGGGGAGAGCATCGGGTGATGTCGAATGGGCATCACCCGCCTGCCAGTCGATCAGCCGTGCGGCTGCCGAAGGAGGTGCCGGTAGCCGGTGTGCGTCATCCAGCGAGCACGATCGAGATGGCTGTCATGGATGCGACGGCAGCGTTCTGGCTCGCCGGCAGGATCGAGGCCGAACAAGACCTGTACGGCTTCCTCCCAATGGGCGCCGTCGTCGGCCGCATCCAGCAGGCGCATGTAGAGCTTGACGTGCGACCGGTCATAGTCGGTGAGATCTTGTCCGGACGGGGCGAGGTCAGCGAATGGCTCGATCATGATGCAGACTCGGTGGATATGCGACGTCTGTCTATTAACCAAGATTGATCCGAAATGGATTGACCGCGTGCGCCAGCAAGTCTTGCCGGTCGCGGATCAGCGCGAAGGATTGGATCGAGTGGGTTTGTTTTCGCGATCATCGACCAACAGCACTCCTTGCCCTCGGTCGGTCGACAGGAAGACGATGCCAGCGGCTTCAAGAGCCCTGCGTGTCTGATCGCGTGTCGTCTCATACACCTCGAGCCCGCTTTCGGATTCGAGGCGTTTGAGTGCGGTCAGTGCTATGCGGGCCTTGTCAGCGAGCGTCTCCTGCGTCCAACCCAGCAACGCGCGTGCGGCCCGTGATTGTCGGGCGGTGATCATGCATGATCACCTCCCATTCGGACCTACGCGCATTCCAGAACTACGGCTATTTTAGTCGTCGCTGCTCTATTTTGCCAGTCTAAAGACGCTGCATGAAATCTGCGGCGACGTGGTTCCGGTGCAGTGATTCGCGGGGCTGCGCGGTATCGGGGCGCCTGAAAGGCGGCCTCGGCCCGCAGCACACCGACGACCGCGCTGGGCGGGCGGCATCTAAATGAATGGAGGGGCGGATGATCCGCCCCGTTTCACGCGAAGGGATCGATCTCGGAGACGATGGTGTCATCGTCGCCGTCATATTCGGTGGCGGGCATCACGCTCATGGTGCCGTCGCCAGCGCGGAAGATGACGATCGCGACCATCAGGGTGGAGGCGAGACTGGCGGCGTAGGCGTTGGCAGTTGCGAGGGTCATTGTCCGGCTCCCGATTTTGGCGGGGACCATTCCCCACTCGACGGGCGCCCGAAGTGTTTTGGGCTCGGCCGGGGTCATCGCGCAGGCGAAGACGAAGCGACCGCACGCTTGCGTAGCGGACCCCATGAGGGTTGACCCTGGAAGGCCGGGACCGGAACCAAGGTTAAGCCACAAGAGCGGGGTGGTTTCCGCTTGCCGGAGCCGGTTGGTCCTGCATTGCCCCTGCCGGCGCTGCCCTGGCTCGCTGCCTGACGGTCGCGATCGTCCGCGGTTGTCTATGGTCCGCGGGATGCCCGCCGCCGAATATGCGCCTCGCGCACGCCGGTCTGTTTGATCCCTTTGCGTAAAACGGCGCGCAGCACCCAGGAGCCGCAACGCATGGCGGTGTCGATTCTGCGCGAACATAAGAAATCCCGGCGGCTTTCGCCGCCGGGTCTCCGGCCATCCGATCAGAACGGGATGTCATCGTCGTCGATGAACTTGCCGTCGTCGTTCTCGGTCTGCTTCGCCCGGTTCAGGAAATCGACGGTCTCGGCGATGATCTCGCAGCCGTAGCGGTCGTTGCCCTGCTGGTCGGTCCATTTGGTGTAGTGGATGCGGCCGCGAACCAGAACCTTCATGCCCTTTTCGCAATGCTCCTCGATCGTCTTGCCGAGACCGTTGAAGGCGGTGATCCGGTGCCATTCGGTGTCCTGCACCCGGTAGCCCCTGTCGTCGCGGACCACCTTGCCTTCCGAGTAGCGAGGGCGCGAGGTTGCGAGGGTGAAGTGGGTGATGCGGGTGCCGCCCTGGGTGGTGCGGGTTTCCGGGTCCTGGCCGATGTTGCCAGCGAGGATGACGGTGTTCTGCATTGTAGGTCTCCGTTGCTTCTCGGAGGAACCATTCCCTCCGACGAGACCCGGCCAAGGCCGTCTGGAGACTCCTGCATCGCCGCCTCTGGCGGCGGCTTGACCCCTAAGGTCCGGGTGGAGCGGGCAGCCGCGCCTGCGCGGCAACACGGCCGGAAACCGCGGGGGTTGCCGGAAGGAAACAGAACGGACTTAGGGGATCAGTCAGTCGGAGGGATTGGTGCTTTCGTAAGCCCGGTGGAGACCGGAGCCAGAACTGCGTCCTTGCTGGCCGCAGATGATGACAGGGCTAGACGCACCGCCTCGGTGGCGCACCGGCCACTTCCCCATTCGCCTGCCGATTCCGTGCCCTGGCTTCTGAGGCAAGCGGGGACTTCCGCGAGAATGAGACGCCGTCCAGATTGCCTGTACCAATCTCCGGATCAATGTCCCACGGTACGAGGCTCGACCCAGTGCATTGCAGGATGGCATAAAGGTGTTCGCGGCCCAGCGCGTCGCTCAACCCATGGGCAGATCAGTACCGCTTCGACCGCCACGCTCACAGATTCCGCCCGACGCCGACGCACCGGGCCGGACGGCGCGACCGACACGGCGATGGCGCATTCAGCAACCTGATGAGACCTCTGTTCTGATCGGATGGCGGGAGGCTTGGCGCGAACGCTGCCGGGATAGGCCATGGGAGCGATGGATCGCCGCCGCCCCGTGTCAGCGATTGAAGCCGAATGGCGGAAACGCGCCGCAGGCGTGGTTCCGGCGAAGCCGAAAGCGCGGCCCGCAGGGCGACACCCATCCCTTCCGGCCCATGCCGCCAGCATCACCGGAACGGCAAAGTCAGCGTGAAAGCGCAGCCGTTCCGACCGCATTGAGGTTCACCACGGCCGCGACGCCGATGACGATGCCGCCGATCCCGCCGAGGATGTTGATGGCGATGGCCGAGTCGATCATGTGCTTGGTCACGCCATGGACCAGCGCGAAGCCGGCGATGACGGCCGGAATGGCGAAGATCGCGAGTGCGATCAAGCGCAAGGCCGGGTTCTTGGCAAGGCCGAGAACGGCGATCACCAGCACGATGGAGCCAATGGCGGCACCGACGGCCGCAAGCGCGGACATCATGAAGCCCGAGCCGCTGGCATAGACATATTGGAACGCGGTGATACCCGTCATGACAGGCAGCGCATAGATGGCGAGGTGCCAGGCGATCACGCAGAAGGTGATGGTCAGCGAGATGGCGAGAAGGATCAGCGTCATGGAAACCTCCACTTGAATGGTTGAGGATCACGACAGGCTGACTTCGGATACGCTCTCGCCTGCGACTATGCTGCTTTGCCGGTTCTACAGGTGAGCATCATAAAAGCCTTCGTGCCGTCGCTCAAGTATAGGCGGCTATAACAGCCGCCTTTCGGCGGCGCTTTACGCGCCGCCGTGCTTCATGACCGGGATGCCGAGCTTGCGGGCCTTGTCCGCGAGATTGTCCTGAATCCCGGTGCCGGGGAAGTGGATGACCCCGATCGGTATGGTGTCCAGCATCGCATCGTTGCGCTTGAACGGCGCTGCCTTGGCGTGCTTCGTCCAGTCGGGCTTGAAGGGGATTTGCGTGACCTTGCGGTTGCTGGCCCATTTCGCGGCGATGAGTTCGGCGCCCTTCGGGCTTCCACCATGCAGCAGCACCATGTCGGGGTGCTTGGCGTGAACCTGATCGAGCTTGGCCCAGATCAGGCGGTGGTCGTTGTAGTCGAGACCGCCGGTGAATGCCACTTTCGGGCCGGGCGGAAGGAGCACCTCGTTCTCGGCGTGCTTCTTCGCGGCGAGGAAGTCGCGGCTGTCGATCATCGCGGCGGTCAGGTTGCGATGGTTGACCATCGAGCCCGTGCGCGGCCGCCAGACCGAGTGGGTGTGGCGCTCGAAGTGATCGGCGGCCTGGTCGCGCATCAGCTCGAAGGCGTCGCGCCGTTCGAGAAGGGTCTGCCCCTCTGCCGTCAGGCGCTCCAGTTCGACGGACTTCACCTCGGAGCCATCCTGTTCCCTCTGAAGGCGGCGCTGCCCAACCTCGTTGTCGTCCAGCTCGCGTTCGATCCGGCTGGTGGCGCGATGGAAGAGGTTGACCGTGCCCCAGAGCAGTTCTTCGAGGTCGGGTTCGAGGCGGGTGTCAGAAAGCGTCACCACCAGGGCGTCGAAGATGTCGGCGATGCTCCCGGCTACGACATTGCCCTCGGGGAGCGGCCGCGGATCGGGCTCGTCCTCGAAGGGACGGTAGCCGTAGAGCGCCAGTTCCTGAAGGACGTGATCGGTCGGGGAGGATTCGTGGTGCGGCTCGTAGTCGGTGTCGTGGTGTTCGGTCATGGCGGTCTGCCTTCGGCTCGAAGCCGCGCCCATCGCGGCCTTCATGGCGACGAAGGCGTCGGACGGGTCGGACCTGCACCTGACGCGCAGCGGAAGGCCGGAACGCAGAGGAGGATGGCGAAGCCCGGCGATTTTGCTTCGCGATGCAAAGCGTCCGCAGGACGCGGCGGAAAATCGTCGGGCGCAGACATTGCCTGTCCGGCACGGCTGATGCCCGATCGCCCTCTCAGAAGGCCGTGGGGGTGGCCTCCTAGCCCCGGAGGTAAATCGTCATGGCTGAATCGGCTCCCCGATACCGCCTTGCCGCTACCACCTGACCGTGACCGATCAGGCCGCCAGCAACATGAAGCGGGCTATGTCCTGAGAGACGATCTGGTCGCGCAGCCGTGCCGCCAATGCGTCGTGGCCGAGCAGCCTGAGATCTTCGTTGAAGTCGCCGAGCCGTGGCGCGAGCACGACCGTCTCGATCCCGACCGCGCTCGCACGCTCTGTCAGGGTCGTCATCGCACCGTCGCCGGCCGGATCGTTGTCGCGGGCGACATAGAGCCGCCGCAACGTCCCTGGGAACAGGATGGCGCTGAGATGGGCCGCCGAGAGCGCCGCTAGAGACGGCATCCTGGGCAGAACCGAGCGCACGGACAGCACTGTTTCGATGCCTTCGCCGGCCGTCATCACCTCGCAGCCCATGCCGAAGCGGACGGCGTTTCCAAGGAGATCACCCATCGCACGCCGGGGCGTCTCGATCGGCGCACGGCCAAGACGCGCCTCGGTGAAGCCGTCGGGACCGAGCCAGGTGCGGTGCGCTCCCGTGATCGTGCCGGCGGGGTCGGTGACGGCGGCGATCATTGCCGGCCAGGTCTCGGTCGGTGCGTTCTCGTCGGCCCGATAGTAGCAGCGGGGGTGGAAGCGCAGGGCTCCGGTTTCGTGCAAAGCCGTAATGGCGCGGCTCCGCAAATACGTTTCCACGAGCGTCCGCCCGATGGGCTTCGCCATGGCCAGGAGCCGCCGTGAGGCTTCGGGCGATCCTGCCGGCGCCGATGCCGGTCGCCAGTCACGATCATCGGGTTCAGGATGCGGCAGGGCAAGGAAGGACCGCGCCTCCTCGGCAATGTCCTTGAAGTCGATCAGCCCGCAGCTTTCGCGGATGACGTCGAGAAGATCGCCATGCTCGCCCGTTGCGGAATCGGTCCATTTGCCGGCTGCACCCTTGCCGGTCTCCGGCCCGGTCAGTCGCACGAACATCGAGCGACCCGGCGTGTTGCGGACGTCGCCGACCTGCCAGTAGCGTCCGGCGCGGTGGCCGGACGACAGATAGTGACGGCAAACCGCCTCGGCCTGTCGGCCGAGACGGATTGCGAGTTCGGAAGCCGCGAGGCGAGCCATCTATGCCGCCTCCCGTTCGCCGATGCGCTCGACCGGCCAGCGTTCGAGCAGCTTGGCGAGCGCGACCGGCCCACTGGCGTCGACCGGCACGAACATGCGCAGCTTCCACGAGATGATCTCGTGGAACAGGCCATAGGCCGAGAGGCGCTCGCGCATGGTGTCGGTGAAGCCGGAGAGTTCGATCCGGTTCACGCCCATGACGCGCGCACGCCGAAGCTGAAGGCCCTCGGCGAGATCGAGGATCGTGCGGCCGTCCACCAGCGCCATGAAGGCGTCATCTGCCGTGAGCGCGGTCGTGCCGGTCGTGGTCGCATTGGCGGCCCAGGCCGGAGAGACCCGGCGGCCGATGATGCGCTCGCCGTCATCGGTTTGGAGGCGATACACCCGCGTCGATTCATTCGGCAGGCGCTTCCAGATCGGCAACAACAGTCCGGTGACGACGTGGATCGTGCTGTCGGCAAACTGCGGCACCTCGGCGATCTCGGCGTTCCAGGCGGCGGCGAACGCATCCTGATCGGCTTCGATCCAGTGGGTTTCGCTCATGGCCTTGAGGGGAATGTTATGCCCCTCCATCGGGCGCAGCAGGCGAACACGGCGCTCGATCTCGCCATCGTCGAGCATGATGCTGGTGGTCGGCACCTGAACGGCGGCGCGGCCGGAACGCTCGTTGACGAGGAGCTTCGCGCGCCGGTCATCGAGATGGCCGAGGGCGGCGTCCAGCGCCAGCGGTCGATTGCGCTCGCGCTGCGTGATGGTCAGCAGCCGGGTTTCCGCGCCGGTGCCCGGATGGACATAGATGGTCTTTCGGTCGGTGACGGTGAACCGCTCGGCGGTCAGCGTCTCCAGCCCGGCATCATAGGTGCCGCTGGCGATGGCGCCCTCGATGCGCGCCGTCAGGAGCTGCTCGAAGGCGGTGAAGAGGACGCCCTGAAGCTCGATGGTGAGCGCCAGCAGCCGATTGAGGAAGGTGGTGATCGGTGGCAGCTCGTCCTTGATGCCGGTCGAGTCCATCAACTTCAGGCCGGTGGCGGATTCGAAGCGGTCGAGCGAGCAGCCTTCGACCTTGCCGCGCACCAGCAACATGTAGAGCTGGCGCAGCGCATCGCGCGCATAGGGGCTTTCCAAATTGTCCTCGGGACGGAAGAGACCTTGCCCGCCGGTCTGGCGCTGGCCCCGCGTGATCGCGCCGAGCGTGTCGAGGCGGCGGGCGATCGTCGACAGGAAACGCTTTTCCGCTTTGACGTTCGTGGCGATCGGGCGGAATAGCGGAGGCTGCGCCTGGTTCGTGCGGTGCGTGCGGCCGAGGCCCTGAATGGCGGCGTCGGCCTTCCAGCCGGGTTCGAGCAGGTAGTGGACGCGCAGGCGCGTGTTCCGCGCCGAGAGTTCCGCATGGTAGCTGCGCCCGGTCCCACCGGCATCGCTGAACACGAGGACGCGCTTGGCGTCATCCATAAATGCCTGCGTCTCGGCGAGATTGGCGGAGGCCGCACGATTCTCGACCACGAGACGCTGGCCCTTGCGGACGATCCGGCGCGAGCGGCCCGTCACCTCGGCCACCATGTCGATGCCGAAGTGCTGGACGATCTGGTCGAGCGCGCCGGGGACGGCCGGCAGGCTCGCCAGCTTCTCGATCAACTCGTTGCGGCGGGCGACGGCCTCGCGGCTCTCGACCGGCTGGCCGTCACGCATGACCGGACGCGACGAGACCTTGCCGTCGCTGTCGGTGAAGGGCTCGTAGAGCTGAACGGGAAAGCTGGTTTCGAGGTAGGACAGGACATATTCGCGCGGCGTGATGTCCGTCCGAATATCGTTCCATTCCTCGGTCGGGATGTCGGCCAGGCGCCGTTCGGTCAGCGCCTCGCCGGTCGACACAATCTGGATCACGGCCGAATGGCCGGCGTCCAGATCGGCGGTGATCGACCGGAGCAGGGTCGGCGCTTTCATCGACGTGAGAAGATGGCCGAAGAACCGCTGCTTGGCGCTCTCGAAGGCCGAGCGCGCGGCGGACTTCGCCTGCTTGTTCAGCGTGCCGGACGATCCGGTGATGTTGGCGGCCTCCATCGCCGCGTCGAGATTGTTATGGATGATGGCGAAGGCCCCGGCATAGGTATCGTAGATGCGGGTCTGCTCAGGGCTAAGCGCGTGCTCGACCAGCTCGTATTCCACGCCGTCGAAGGAGAGCGAGCGGGCGGTGTAGAGGCCGAGCGCGCGCAGATCGCGCGCCAGCACCTCCATCGCCGCAACGCCGCCGGCCTCGATCGCCTCGACAAATTCGGCCCTGGTCGAGAACGGGAAATCCTCGCCGCCCCAGAGGCCGAGCCGCTGGGCATAGGCGAGATTGTGGACGGAGGTGGCGCCGGTCGCCGAGACATAGGTGACGCGGGCGTTCGGGAGCGCGTGCTGGAGGCGAAGCCCGGCGCGGCCCTGCTGCGAGGCGGCGACATCGCCACGTTCACCCTTGCCACCAGCGGCATTCTGCATCGCGTGCGCCTCGTCGAAAATGATCGCTCCATCGAAATCGGAGCCCAACCATTCAACGATCTGCTTGACGCGCGATAGCTTCTCGCCGCGGTCGTCGGAGCGCAGCGTGGCGTAGGTTGTAAATAGGACGCCTTCGGGCAGCGTGATCGGCCGCCCTTGCGGGAAACGCGAGAGCGGCGTGACCAGCAACCGCTCCATGCCGAGCGCGCTCCAGTCGCGTTGAGCATCTTCGAGCAGCTTGTCGGATTTGGAGATCCAGACCGCCTTGCGCCGGCCTTGCAGCCAGTTGTCGAGGATGATCGCGGCGGACTGGCGGCCCTTGCCGACGCCGGTGCCGTCGCCGATGAAGAAGCCGCGCCGGAAGCGCACGGCCTTCTCGGCATCGTCGCGGGCGGCGGAGACGAGATCGAATGTCTCGTCCACCGTCCACGAACCGGCGAGATGATCCGAATGGGCTTCGCCGGCATAGACCAGCGTTTCGAGCTGGGCGTCGGACAGAAGCTCGCGGATGTTGGCGGGCAGATGCGGGCGATAGCTCGGCTTCGGCGGTGCGACGCTCGCCATCGCCGCCGACTGCACTAGCTTCGTCGGGTGAGCCTGAGACCCGGAAATACGGATCGCCTGCAATCCGTATTCTTCATAGATGGCGTCGGAGATGCGGCCGTCGTCGTCGTCGGCCTCGGCTTCGGGCAGCGCGTCGATAATCTCATAGGCGAGCGCGACGCCTTCCGGCTCGGCCGCGACGGCAGCGGGCGCGGTCCTGGCGGCGCGACTGAGGTAGCCGCGCACGCTGCGCGCGGCGGCCGGCGCAGCGGTCGGAACGACGACGGAAGGATCGACCGGCAGGCGCGGCGGAAGATGTGCGCCGATCCAGTCCATGAGCGTCGCGGCATCCGGCGCGGTGCCCGGCGAGACCGGGAAGACCGTGGGATCGTCGGCGGGCAACTTGTCGATGACGGTGAGCCGCGTGGCGAAGGTCGTGCCATGCTTGGCGTAAACGCTGCCGTCGATCCCGGCGGAGAAGACGACGCGGCCACGCTCCTGCAGGCGGGCGAAGGCGGCGGTCCAGGCCGGGGCTTCCGGGCCGAAGTTCGAGCCGGTGATCGCAACGAGACGCCCGCCGGGAGCAAGGCGCGCGAGCGCCGAGGCGACATGGCGGAACGCGGCGTCGGCCATGCGGCCCTCGACATGGACCATGGCCGAGAACGGCGGGTTCATGAGCACGACGGACGGGGCCGTGGCGGCGCCCAAGTGATCGTCGATCTGGGCGGCGTCGAAGCGGGTGACGGGAATTGCCGGAAAGAGAGAAGAGAGAAGTGCTGCGCGCGTGTCGGCCAGCTCGTTCAGCACGAGCGAGCCGCCGGCGATCTCGGCGAGGATCGCCAGAAGCCCGGTTCCGGCCGAAGGCTCCAGCACGCGGTCGGCAGCGGTGATCGCGGCGGCCGAGACGGCGACATGGCCGAGCGGGATCGGGGTTGAAAACTGTTGGAGCGCCTGGCTCTCCTGCGAGCGGCGGGTATGCGTCGGCAGAAGCCCGGCGATCTTGCCGAGCAGCGGAAGCGCGGCAGCCTTCGAGCCGGCTTTGCGGAAAAGCGCCTTTCCGTATTTGCGCAGGAACAGGACGGTCGCGACCTCGCACGCCTCATAGGCGGTTTTCCAGTCCCATAGGCCGGTGGCGTCGGAACCGCCGAAGGCCGCCTCCATCGCGCCGCGCAGGGCAACGGCATCGACACGCGCCCCGCGTTCGAGATGCGGTAGGATCAGGAGGGCGGCAGCGTGGACAGCGGCGGAATTGCCGGGCGCTGCGAGCGGCGTCGCCGGCAGCGTATCGGCCAGGGGAAGCAGAGCGTTCATCGGGGAAATCCTCGGGAGAGCGAAAAACGGGAAAGCCCGCCGGCGCTCTCTCTCGGACCGGACGGGCTCGAACCCGTCCCGGCCACTCTCTCCCTCTGATGCCGGGGCGATAGCCGGCATGAAAAAGGCGCCCGGCCGTTCGGCGGGGCGCCTGTTGAAGTCAGTCGATGGCGCTGTAGATCGCCGACGCCTCGGAATGGCCGTCGAGATAGCGATGAAGCCGCTCGTAGCCGTTGGCGAGGAAATCGGACTCGAACCGGAACGACAGGTGCGAGAAGGCGAACAGCGTGGCGATGATGCCCGCCGCCTCGGCCGATACCTCGCCGCGATATTCCGTGATCGTGCTTTCGATGCGGAAACGCGGCTTCGAGGTCGGCGCGAGAAACAGGGGCTGCTCCCCGATCTCGTAGAAGTTCCAGAGGCCGCCGCCATAGTCGTGCGGGCTGAGGCGTTCCATGAGGGCATAGACCGTGTTCTCCGCGACGATCAGAAGCGGCAGGCTGAACAGGGTTGGGAGGAATGTTTCGCGCCGATCATCGGGAACGATGGTGGCGGCCGGCGAAGCGAGGGTGTCGGTGGACATGGGATGCGTCTCCGGAGAGCTGGTACGGGTAAGCTCGCCGGCGCTCTCTCTGACTGGACGGGCTCGAACCCGTCCCGGCCGCTCTCTCCCTCTGAAACCGTGGCGACAGCCGACATGAAACAAGCGCCCGGCCGTGGAAGCCGGGCGCTTGTCGAGGTCAGCCGAACCGGCGTCCGATTTCGGTGAAGGTGTATTGGTTTGCCGCGATCGTCTCGTCCACGGCCTCGTCCGAACTGAGATATTCGTATTCGCGTTCGAGCTGCCGGTAGAGCCAGCGGGCGAGATCGCGCAGCGCCTCGATCACGGCGTTCTCCGCATCGGCTGTCATGTCCTGATACGTCGGGCTATCGCGTTCGACCGAGATCGCCATGCAATATTCGTGGGAATAGCGGCCGCGATGACTGACATCGGCGCGGAGCTGATAGAAGTTTCGGCGCTGGATCGCCAGCAGGTCATCGGCGATGGCGTGAAGGCGCGTGTCCTGCGGCGCGTAGCCGCGAATTTCGCGGGTGGCGTTTTTCCGAAAGGCGTAGAACGCCTGATAGGACGCGCCGTCGCCTTGGGACCAGAAGCCGGTGAACGAAATCTGCGGCTCCTGCCGGGTGCCACCGCCCACGAGGTAAACTGGCCGGGTTTTGAGGCAGATGCCGAGGATTTCCGCGATGCGCTGGAAATCCTCGAAGACGGAATCAAACCAGTCGTAGTCGAAGCCGCCTTCGCGATACCAGGCGCGTGCGTTGTCCTTGGCGGCGTCGGAAAGCTCGCCGAGCTGATAGACGGTGGTTTCGATGATTTCAGGCATCGGGGTCGCCTCCGCCGAGAACCTGGGCAAGCCAGCCGCCGGTATAGGTCCAGGCGATGGTCTCGCCGGTGGCGAGATCGACGACATGCGCGCCGCCGCCGAAGCCGTCGAGGCGCGGCCGCGAGCAGGTGTTGGCATATTGGAAGCCCCAGCGGCCGGTGAGACCGAATGCGCTCGCGCACCGCAGGACGAACCGGATGACATGCTCGGGATCGCCGGTGGTGTCGTCGCGCATCCAGAGCTGGGTGCCGCCATGCGCGGGCTCGATCGACAGGAGGAAGCCTTCCGAGGGCGGGTCTTCGGCCGCATTCTCCGCGGCGAGCGTGTTGTAGAGATCGAGCGCGCGAGCGGCGTTGTTCGGCGTGCCCACGTCGAGCAGACAGGAAAAGTGGGTGAAATAGTCGGCCATGACTGGCTCCTGAAATGACGAAACCCGGCGCATGGCCGGGTCGGATGGATGGAAAGGCGTGGCGGGAGATCAGGCGGCCAGCGGCATTCGCAGAAGTTCGGCGGCGGTCTCGCGCCAGAACGCATCGACCAGCCGCGCCTCAAGCTGGCTGGCGCGGTAGCGATAATCGCGAGCCGGGCCGTTCTCACCGCGACCGGCCGCGGCGAAGGCCGCGCCGCGCAGCTTGCTGGCCTCGGTCACGATCTGGCGGGCCTCGGCGTCGGATGCGACAGGCTGCTGCCACAGGATGATCCCGGCACGGATCGTTCCGGCGAGAACCAGACCCTGATCGCAGTCCTGAATAACGATCATGCGCGGGCGGAAACGCAGCATGTCGTCGGTCCCGACGCGGATGTCGCCGCGGGCGATACGGCCGCTGGCGACGGACATGGCTTCTTCGGGCGACGGGCATTCGCCGATGGCGACGATCTGATCGAAACCATAGGCTTCCATGTCGTCGTAGCTGGCGGTGCCGATGCAGGAGATCCGCAGCGGGAATTTCTGTGCGCGCTGCAGGGCCGGCAGGACATGGCTGGCGAGAATGGCGCCGATCGGGGCGACGCGGGATTGGCGGGAAAGGGTCATGGGATCTACTCCGCGACGGGCGGCGGAAGCCTCTCCTCCACCTCGTAATCCGTCACGGCCAGGCCGACCGGCCTCTGCCTCTCTCCACTCTCGGAAAGCGGCCGTGGCCCGCATGAAAAATGCGCCCCACCGGATGATGGGGCGCATGTTTCGATCATTCGGCCGCGACGAGAACGACTTGCTCGTCTTCGGCCTCGGTGGCTTCGTCCTCGTCGCTATCGCCAGTCAGGAAGTCCGGCAGGGCCTCGCCATCACCGGCATTGCCAGCGTCCGCGACGTTGCCGTCGAGTTCGACCAGGCGCAGCGGCTCGGGCAGCCAGCCGGTTTCGGCCAGCAGGCGCTCGGCCTCCTTCGCCATGTCGCCCTTCTTCAGATGGCTGATGAGCTGGGCGGCGCGCTCGCCCGCACCTTCGCGAACGGCTTCGAGGATGCGGGGCTTGGTGACGCGGCCGAGATAGTTATCGACCGTGGGCCTCCAACCGCCGTCCATCACCATGTCGAAGCCGGTGGCGCGGGCGATGCGATCGGCACCGGAGAGGCGACGATCAAGGCCGAACTGTGAGACGCCCGAGCCGCTGTGCGGATTGGGCCGCTCGTAGAGGGCGTTGACGCCATAGCTGACGCAATGGGCCAGCAGCGCCATCCGGCTCGTATCGTCGAGCGCGGCGATCCAGTCCCAGAGCGCGCCTTCGTCCGAGGGAACGTCGGCCTTCCAGGCGGCGAAGCGCTCGTCGATGGCCTTGGCCGAGGGCGTGTCGCTGAGGTCGCCGCCCTGCACGCCGAGACGCTGCTGGCGCACGCTGATCTCGATGCAGCCGGTCGGCGCCGAGTAGTGATAACGCTCCATCACCATGCGGTGCAGGAGCGCCGTCATCGCGACATGCGGGTTGTTGGCAAGCGCGTCGTGGAGCGCGAGCGTGCGATGGGCGGTGAGTTCGATCACCAGGCGCTCGGGAAGCGGCTTGATCGAGTCGTCCTCGTCGTCCTCCGCATCGACGGGCTCGCCGCCGATGGTGATAACGGCGCGTTGCCCACTGGCCTGGGCCGCGACCGTGCCGCCTTCGGCATCGGACTTGCCATCGCCGCCATCATCCTCACCGTCGACTGTGACGGGCGCCTCGTCCTCGGGACGGACGTAGCCGCGAGCGACGACGAACTGGCCGGCGCGGTCGATGCTGATGAACACGCCCGCACGGGCGATCTCGTCGGCGACATAGATCGCCGGGCGGTTTTCGAAGGCGCTCAGCGCGGATTCGATCTCGCCGAGGCGCGCATCGATGTCGTCAGGCAGCTCGTCGTAATCGGCGTGTTCCGCCTCGAGCCGCTCATATTCCTCGCGCAGCGCCTCGCGGGCGGCGCATTCCTCCTCGCTCAGATCGGGGAACGTGGCGTTGAGAACGCGAAGGCCGCGATCATGGCCGTAGGGCAGATCGGTATCGACTTCGATCCATTTCCAGCCCTCGGCCGCGACCTCATCGGCGATGCCCTTCAGCTTGTCGGAGACCAGCCGGTCGAGCAGCTCGGGGTTTGCGAGCCAGCCTTCGTCCTCTTCGGAGAAGAGATCGCGCAGCATCACGCCGCCGGCCTGTTCATAGGCTTCGACGCCGACGAACTGCGCGCGCTTGTCGTCGGTCGGAACCGTGGTCTCGGTCAAAAGATCGCGGATATACCACGGCTGGCGATTGTGCGAACGCTGGATCGCTTCCCACACCTGCTCCTGACGCTCATGGCTGGGATTGACGGTGAACGCCTCCAGCATCGCCAGCGTCACCTCGGCGCGCGCATAGGCGTCCATGAGGGACGGCGCGACGCGGGCAAGGCGCAGGCGCTGGGCGATGTAGCGCGGCGTGGTGCGATAGGCGTCCGCGACTTCCTCCTTCGACATGCCGCCGTCGACCATGCGCTTGAACGCCTTGAACTGGTCGAGCGGATGGAGAGCGAGGCGGATGACGTTCTCGGCATAGGAATCGTCAACGGCCGAGGTCTTCGCATTGGCCTTTTTCACGAGGCAGGGAATGAGACCGTCTTCGGCGAAGCGGCCGGCCGCGACCAGGCGGGCGATAGCGCGGTAGCGTCGGCCGCCGGCGGGGGTCTCGAAATCGCCGGTCTCGGCGCCGGCATCGTCGAGGACGGCGCGGACATTGAGACCCATCACGAGGTCTTCGCGGCGGTCGATGTCCTGGGTCAGCTCGTCGAGGCCCTGTTCGACGTCGATCTCGCGGACATTGCTGTCCGACAGCCGGATGCGGTTGAACGGAATGTCGCGCGTGCGGGAAAACTCGATCATCGCGACGGCGGGGTTCTTCTTGCGGGCGGCTTTGGCCATGGTCTTTACTCCACGACGGGCGCCGAGAGCCTCTCTCTCGATCCTAACCCGTCATGAAATCTCATCCCCTCTCTCCCTCTATCGGCGGTGCCGCTGGCGGGACGCCAACCGGGAGTGCGCCACGCTCGCGCCTTATCCTTCCCCGGTTTCCGGCGTCTCGCCGTCGTCGAGATCGAGCGTTTCCTGAAGATAGCGCGCAGGCGTCTTCTCCTCCGGTCCCTGCCAGGCGATGCGGCCGCTCTGCCAGATCGTGACGAAGCCGCCGCCGACTGGACGCAGCGGCCGGGACTTGGCCTCGTAGTTGAGGCAGCCGAACTCGGCCGTCATCGTCGAGAAGGCGGTTGAGGATCGGCCGGCGAGAAGCACGCGGTCGCATGTGCCGCTCGGCCGCTTGACGCGCTTGCGCGAAAGGCCGAGCCGGAACAACTCGTAAGCGCGCTGCTCGTTGCCGGACGGGGCGTGCCAGTGGATGCAGGTCTTGCACTGGCCGTGTTCGGGTCGAACGGGCGGATCGAGCGGCGGCCCGCCGTTGTGACCTGATCCGAACGTGTTCATGGCTGGGCACCTGCGGCGATTGTGACGGGGACGATCCGCTGGACGGTGACGGGCCGCGTCTCGGCGGCCTGCGCCAGCCGCTCGATCAGCGCGACGTCGGCGTCCGAGCATTCGCCGCGCACCTCGATCTCAACCCGATGATCGGCATGACGCAGATGGGAATCGCGCAGGCGATGATCGGATGCGGCGTAGAAACCCGCTGATCGATCAATGGGATGCACCCGCTCGTTGAGAAACAGGATGCCCGATCCGAGATTGCCGCAGAACAGCCGCTCGTCGCTTTCGGCCCTGTTTGGGCCGCTCGTGACCTTGCGCTTGCCGATCTGGCGGAAAGCCTCATGAAAGCTCGACGGATTGCGGGTGATGCGCGCCGAGCGCGCCTGATGGAAGACCCATGGCGGCCTTTCGGGATCGAGCTTGCCGACGGCGATCTGATGCAGGAAATCGGCGAAGCTCGCCGGATCGGCGGGATATGGGCAGGTCCGCCAGATTTCGCGGACGCGGGCGCGCAACACATCGGGCAGCGCAAAGAGCCGGGCACGGCCTTTGCGCCACCAGGCCGCGCGCTGATTGCGACGGTCGCGTTCATACTCGTCCCACCAGATGGCGCGGCGAGCCATTTCCTCGTCGACGCCATGCTGGGTGGCGGCGATGTCATCGGCAAAGAGCGGCAGGGCCTCGCGTTCGAGGCGCTGCTTGCGATGGAACGCCGCGCGTTTGCGTGACGTATCGCGATAGGGTTCGGGGCGATGCCCGCGGTGGAAGCGCATCACGCGGCCCTCTGCATATCGTCGGCGTCGGGAAGGCGCTCCGCGCCGGGCTGGAAGGACAGGAGCCAGTCCGCCGCCTTGCTCGCCTGCGAGGCGGCGCGGACGATGGCGCGGTTGTCCTCGCGCAGCACCTCCAGCCAGGAGCCGATATAGTCGGTATGGCGCACGGTCGGGACGATGCCGAGCGCGGCGCAGCAGAAGGCCGAGATCAATTCGGCTGTGATTTCCTCGACCGAATAGAGCTTCGAGCCGAAGGAGCCGGAAAGATTTCGGTTCAGCCGGTGCTCTGCGCCGCTGGCGTGACCGAGTTCGTGCAGCGCCGTCCGGTGCCAGTTGATCGGCTCGTAATAGGCGGCCGGCGGCGGCACCTGAACATAGTCGAGCGACGGGACGTAGAATGCCCGGTTGCCGCCGATGCGGAAGTCGATGCCGGTCGCCTTGATGAGCGCCTCGACCTGGGGCTCGATCATGCCGGGCGGCGGCGGGGGCGCAGCCGCCTCGATGTCGTCGGGCAGGCCGTCGCATTGCGCCGTGTTGAACACCGTGAAGCGCTTCAGGAACGGGATCGCGTGGGCTTCCTCGCCTGCCTCGAAGGCGCGGCGCTTCTCGTCCTCTGGCGTGAAGCGGTCGGCATAGACGACGGTGGTGCCGCGCTCACCCTTGCGAACATGGCCGCCAAGCGACAGCGCCTGGCGGAAGGTGAGCCAGCCCTGGCCGGGAAAGCCGTGCTCGATGACGGCCCCCCAGAGGATCAGGACATTGATGCCGCTATAGCAACGGGAGGTCGTGGCGTTGCGCGGCAGGCCGAGCGGCGCCTTAGCCGCCGAGGTGCCCCAGGGCTGGACCCACGGTACGCGGCCGGCCTCCAGCTCGGCGATGATCTTGCCGGTGATTTCGTCATAGAGGTTCGCTCGGTCGGCGCCGGTCCGAGGGGTGCGTTCATGTCTGGACATCGCGGTTCTCCGCGACGGGCGCCGGAAGCCTCTCTCCCAGCCCTCAACCCGTCACGACAAAACCCGTCCGCACTCTCACTCTAAAAGGGGGTGTTGCGGGGGAATCTCCCGCAGAAGGGGGTGTGCCGGCGACCTTGGCGCCGGCAAGGGGGAAGGCTTTCCCCCACCACCATTTCATCATGATGCCGAAGCTATCGCATTTCCTCATCGGCGATGGCCTGCACCACCTTCATGTCCATTTCCGCATCAGGCGACAGGCGCGTGACCTCCGAGGCAACCTTGGCCCAATGCCAGAACTCGGACCCGTTCCCCTGGGCACGACAGCGTGCGGCGAGCCGCTGCGCTTCATAGTAGGCGTGATGGCCGTGCTTCACGATCATCGCCCGCGCGTCCTGCTGCCAGCGTTGGCGGATTTGTCTGCGCTTCTCGATCCAGGCGGCGAGACGACGGAACATTCAGCCGTCCTTTCCGCTATGTGCCCGCAGCTCCCTCAGTTCCGCCAGGAACGTCGTGCCGACATCGATCGCGCGCTGCGCGCTTGTCCCGTCCACATCGACACCATGCGAGGCTTCCAGCATGACGCGGAGCGAAGCGAGGAACGGTTTCGTGCTGGCGGGCGCGACCCTGCGCTTCTGCAAGGCGCTCACCATCTCGGTGATACCGGCCGGTCGTTCCGGCGTGCCGCCATTGTCGATCATGAAATCCCTCAAGGTCCGCTCGATCTCGATGCGGAGCTTGACCACGGACATGAGCGGAAATTCGCGCGCCAGCTCCTCGACGGTCGGCAGGTCGCGTTGAAGCTGTGGCGGCAGGCCCGGTGAGAGCCGGTACTGCGCGACGCCCATCGGCTTGCTGGTGTCGCGCAAGGTGTATTCGACGATCACCTCGTTGCGACCCTTGCAGAGAATGATGCCGATGGTCGGCTGGTCGTCCGGGTGACGGAGCTGGTCGTCGACGGCCGAGAGGTAGAAATTCATCTTGCCCGCGAACTCGGGCTTGAAGTCTTCGATCTTCAGCTCGATCACCACGAAGCAGCGCAGACGGAGGTGATAGAAAAGCAGGTCGAGGTAATAATCCTGACCGCCGACTTCGAGATGATACTGGCTCCCGACGAAGGCGAAGCCCTTGCCAAGTTCGAGGATCATCGCGCGCAGATGTTCGATCAACCCGCGTTCGAGATCGCGCTCCAGCGTGTCCGGGCCGAGCGAGAGGAAGCCGAAGGTGTAGGGGTCTTTGAGAAGCTGTTGGGCAAGTTCGGATTGCGCGGCCGGCAAGGTTCGTGAGAAATTGGTGAGCGCGCTGCCTTGGCGGGCGAACAGATTGCTCTCGATCTGATGGACAAGGACGGGCCGCGTCCAGCCATGCTCGATGGCCTGCCGGGCATACCAGGCGCGTTCTTCTGGCGCCTTTACGGTATCGAGCAGGCTGACGTTATGGCCCCACGGTAATTGTGCAACGATCCGTTGCACAATTTCGGGATCGGGCCAGGCATCGGCCAAGGCCCGCATATATTTGAGGTTTCGGGACGAAAGCCCGGTCATTTCGGGGAACGCCTGACGGAGATCCCCGGCCAGCCGGTCGACGACCTTGGCGCCCCAACCCTCACGCTCCTGCCGGGCGAGAATATCCCGCCCGATGGTCCAGTAGAGCATGATCATCTCGCGGTTGACCGACAGGCTGGCGCGGTGCCGGGCTTCGATGATCCTCTGCTTCAGGTCGCCGACGAAGGCCGCGTAGCTTTGCGGGTCGATGTCGGCGGCCGGCGCGGCGGTCCTGGCGCGGCGAGGGGCGGAGGATTTGGGCGGCCGGGACATCATGCGGCCGCCTTCAGGCGCTGGAAATCTCGGCGAGGATGGCCAGCAGGCCCGTGCCGGCCGCTGGCTCCAGCACGACATCACGCGGGGTGATCGCGGCGGCGGCCATGGCCGCCGGGCCGAGCGGGACCGGCGTCGAGAATTGCTGAAGCGCCTGGCTTTCCTCGGAGCGACGGGTGTGCGTCGGCAGGAGGCCGGTGATTTTGGACAGGGCGAAAAGCCGTGCAGCCGGGGTGTCGGCTTTACGGAAAAGCGCACGTCCGTATTTGCGCGGGAACAGGACGGTCGCAAATTCGCAGGCTTCATAAGCGGCTTTCTAGTCCCAGGCCCCGCTTGCATCGGAAGCCTTGAAGGCTGTCTCCATGACGGCGCGGAGCGCGGCGCTGTCGATCCGCTGCCCGCGTTCCAGCAATGCGAGAATCTGATGCGCGGCGGCGGTGACGGCGGATGCACGGAGGATGGGCGCAGCCGGAACGGCCACGGGCGACATGACGTTCATGGGTTGAAACCTCGGGAGAGCGGGAACGGCAAGCCCGAACGGCGCTCTCTCGACCGCCCGGTCTCGACCCGTCCGGCGGCCTTCTCACTCTCGAAACACTCTTCGCAGCCGGCATGAAAAAAGCGCCCGGCCGAGAGACGGGCGCTTTGAAGCGTCAGGTCCAGTGTCCGTCCGCGATTTCGCGGGCGATGAGCATGCGCGTCTTGGCGCGTTCCGTGTGGTGGCTCATCGAGACGAAGGAATAATATCAGATGTTTACTCCCTCTCCCGCGGCCTGATTGCGGACCAGGAGGATGTCGCAACTGACGAGATCGAGAACCGCTCTGGCCCTGCTGCCGATCAGCGCCTCCATGACCAGCCCGCGCTCAGGAAGGCCGAGAAGGATGAGGTCGACGCGCTGGTTGCGGACGTGGTCCTGCAGCAACTCGCTCAGAGTTCCATGTTCGGCAATGGCGTAGATCCGTTCGCGTATCTCGGAAGACAGCTCCGTTTCGTCCAGGAAGCGCTTGCATTCCTCGAGCGCGCTGGCCTGGGCGTCGGCGAGATACTGCTTCGTCGCGGTCCAGCCCGAGAATGGGGCATCAAAGGCATGGAACAGGGTCAAGCCGTGCGGCTGGATCTGCGTGGCGAGATCGAGCGCGGCACGCGATTCTGTTGAGAAATCCGTAGCAACGAGCAAATGTTCATAACGTCCATGCGTCCGGTTCTTGACCACCAGCAGAGGAATGGTCGCCGCGCGGGTCAGCGCATCGACGGTGCTGCCGAGGACGAGCCGCCCAAAGGCCTCGTCGCGGGCGATACCGCTCACGATCAGGTCGCAGCCATGCTCGCGCGCCGTCTTCAGGACGAGCTCAGCGGGATCGCCTTCCTCCACCACGATCCTCGGCTGGACGAAGCCGGCGGCGAGATCGCGCCGCAATTGCCATTCGACGGCGGCGATCCGGTTCTTCGGCGCGTACCAAGCGGGGCTGCCGCGCTGCGCTCGGGCGGAAAGCAATTCCTGCGACGCCTCGAGCGCATGGACGACGACGAGCTCGGAGCGCCATTCGCGGCAGAGCGCCACGGCCCGGTCGAGCGCCCGGTCGCAACGGCAGCTCAGATCCGTCGCCAAAAGCAGCTTGCGTGGCAGGGCGCGGGTTTCGTCCGGGTCCGACATCGTCACCTCCTCTTCCGATCTTCCTTCGGGCGGCACCTATGCGCCACCCATGCGCTCCATCAGTCCAGTTCGCCGGAACAGGAGCTTCTCGCATTCCAGAATCACGAAGGCTGCCACGCCGATCAGGATGATCACGACGCCGTCGGCGAATGCGACCGACCTACTCTCGAACAGCCGGTGCAGCCACGGGCTGTAGGTGAAAGCCAGTTGGGCGATCACGACCGCGACGATGGCGGCGAGCACCATTGGCGTTCCGAGCGCGCCGCGCCACGTGAACGAACGGCCGTGCAGGTAGCGGACATTGAAGAGATAGAAGATCTCCATCACGACCAGTGTGTTGACCACCATGGTGCGCGCCGTCTCGTCGTCCAGCCCCTTCGTCCTGGCCCAGAAGAAGATGCCGAAGGTGCCGGCGACGAAGAGGATCGAGACGAAGACGACGCGCCAGACCAGGAAGGGCGTCAGCAGGGCTCCGTCCGGCGCGCGGGGCCTGCGCTTCATCACGTCAGGCTCCGAAGGCTCGAAGGCCAGCACCAGGCCGAGCGTGACGGTGAGCACCATGTTGAGCCAGAGGATCTGCACCGCCGTCATCGGCAGGGTCAGGCCGAAGGCGATGGCGACGATGATCGCCAGCGCCTCGCCGCCATTGGTCGGGATCGTCCAGGCGATCACCTTGCGGATGTTGTCGTAGACCGTGCGCCCCTCATGGACGGCATTGACAATGGTCGCGAAATTGTCGTCGGTCAGCACCATCTGCGCGGCCTGCTTGGCGGCCTCCGTACCCTTGCGGCCCATGGCGATGCCGACATCGGCCTGCTTCAGCGAGGGCGCGTCGTTGACGCCGTCGCCGGTCATTGCGACCACCGCCCCGGTCAATTGCAGCGCCCGCACGATCCGCAACTTGTGCTCCGGATTGGCGCGCGCGAAGACATGGGTCGCCAGCGCCAGGGCAGGCAGGGTCTCGTCAGAAACCGCGTCGAGCTCGGCGCCCGTCACCACCCTGGGTTCTTCGGCCAGTCCGAGTTGGCGGGCGATCGCCGCGGCCGTCGCGCCATGGTCGCCGGTGATCATCTTGACGCCGATGCCGGCCGAGCGGCATTCGGCCACGGCCGCGACGGCTTCCTCGCGCGGTGGATCGATGAAGCCGACGAGGCCGAGGAAAACGAGGCCGTCGCCGATTGTCTCGTGAGTGAGCGTTTCGATCCCGTTGTCCAGGACCTTGCAGGCGAAGCCCAGCACGCGCTCGCCCTCGGAGGCCGCCTCCGCGATCCGCGCGGTCCACCAGGCGGCATCGAGAGGAGCCGTTCCCTCCCGCATCTCCTGCCCCTGACACATGGCGAGCAGCCGCTCCGGCGCGCCCTTCACGAAGACCATCCGCCCGCGCTCGCCGCAGCGATGGAGCGAAGCCATGAAGCGGTGCTCGGCATCGAAGGGAATCTCGTCGAAGCGCGTCCACTCGCCGCGTTCGCGATGCGTCTCGCGGCCGGCCTTGGCCGCGAGTGTCACCAGCGCGCCTTCCATCGGGTCGCCCTCGACGCGCCAGTCGCCGCTATGCTGGTGCAGCCGCGCATCGTTGCAGAGCAACCCGCAGGAAATGAGGTGGTCGACCGCGTCATGGGCGCCGCCGTCCGGCTGCCACGGCGTGCCGTCCGGCGCACGCAGGACGCCCAACGGTGCATAACCGACGCCTTCCGCGAGGATCAGCCGTTCCGCGGTGACGATGCGCCGGGCCATCATCTCGTTGCGGGTCAGCGTGCCGGTCTTGTCCGAGCAGATGATCGAGGTCGCGCCAAGCGTCTCGACGGCCGGCAGGCGCCGTATGATGGCATGGCGGGACGCCATTCGCCTGACGCCGATGGCCAGCGTGATGGTGATGACGGCGGGCAAGCCCTCCGGCACCACCCCGACCGCCAGCGCCACCACCACGATCAGCGCCTCGTCCCAGGGATAGGAGCGCAGCAGCGTGGCGATGACGAAGACGAGAACAGCGCCCAGGATCGCGACCCAGGTGAAGCGCCGTCCGAAACTGTCGATCTGCCGCAGCAGCGGCGTCACCAGAGGCTGCGCCTCGCCGATCAGCCGGCTGATCTTGCCGAGTTCGGTGGCCTGGCCGGTGGCGACGACCACGCCGACGCCCTGGCCTGCCGCAACCAGGCTGCCGGAATAGGCCATGGAGACGCGGTCTCCCAGCGCAGCCTCGGTGGCCACGGGCGCGGACCGCTTCTCGGAGGCAACGGATTCGCCGGTCAGGATGGCCTCGTCGATCAGCAGGCTCCTGGCCCGCAGAAGCCGAAGATCGGCTGGAACGACGTCTCCGGGTTCGAGCAGGACGACGTCGCCCGTCACGAGCCCCTCGACCGGGATCGAGCCGCGGTTGCCGGCGCGGAGCACCGGCGCCCTCGGCGCAATCATCTGCCGGATCGCATCGAGCGCCTGCTCGGCACGACCTTCCTGGACGAAGCCGATCACGGCGTTCACCACAACGACGAAAGCGATGACGGCCGCATCGACGAGATGGCCGAGAATGGCCGCCGCCACTGCGGCGGTCAGCAGGAAATAGATCAGGGCGCTGTGGAACTGGCGCAGCAGGCGCAGGATGGCGCTCGGGCGTGGGGGCTCGGGCAACGTGTTGGGGCCGTTGCGGAGCAGCCGTGCTGCCGCCTCCGTCGCGCTCAGCCCGCCGGGCACGCCGCCGACATGATCGAGGACGACCTCGGCCGGCAGCGCATGCCAGGGGGCGTCATGCCTCACCGATGCGTCGTGCCGTACCTCGAAAGCAGGACGTTGCGCGTTTTCATTCATACCGCAGCGCTCCTTACGCAACGTCGGAGAGCCCGCGCCGCTTCCTGTTCATGATGATGCCGACCGACGCTGCCCCGAAGCCTCGCGGCTTGTTGCCGCGCCCGTCCCGATGCGGCGACTCCGATCCGCTCGCGCCTCATTTCAGCGATTTCCTGAAACGTCCGAGCGCGAAGATGAACAAGGCCGAGCCGATCGCGGCGAGCGTGAGGAACTGCGGCCAGACCACGCCGAGGCCGGCACCGCGATAGAGGATGGCCTGCGCCAGCATGACGAAATGGGTGTTCGGCGCGCCGAGCATGATCAACTGCACCGCCTCAGGCATGCTTTCGCGTGGGGTCATACCGCCCGACAGCACCTGCAGCGGCAGAAGCACCATCATCAGCAGCAGGCCGAACTGCGGCATGGAACCGGTGATGGTGGCGAGGAAGATGCCCAGCGACGTCGTGGCGAAGAGATGAAGTGCAGCCCCGGCGAGAAACAACGGCACTGAGCCCTCGATGGGAACCGACAGCAATCCCTGCACGACGAGCGACAGGGACAGCGCCGAAGCGACGAGCACGACCAGTCCCATCGACCAGACCTTGCTGATCATGATCTCAAATGGCGTGATCGGCATCACGAGCAGATGCTCGATCGTGCCGTGCTCACGCTCTCGTATCAGCGCCGCGCCGGTGAGCACGATCGAGAGCATGGTGATGTTGTTGATGACGTTCATCACCGCGCCGAACCAGGTCTTGTTCAGTTCGGGATTGAAGCGCGCGCGCAGCACGAGGTCGACCGGCGGCGTGCTCGTGCCGCGATAGCGCTGGCTGAATTCGGCGACTTCCGCGGTGACGATGCTCTGGATGTAGCCGCTGCCACTGAAGGCTTGCGTCATGCGGGTGGCGTCTATGTTGAGCTGGATCGTGGGGGCTTTTCCCGCCAGCAGGTCGCGCTGGAAATTGGGGGGAATATCGAGCGAGAACGTGTCGAGCCCAGCATCCATGCGTCTGTCCATCTCGGCGGCGGTGATGATCTCTGGCCGAGAGAAATAAGGCGGCAGGAATGCCCCGGTGATGCGCGAGGACAGCGGCGAACGGTCTTCGTCGATGATCGCGATCGGCGCGTTGTTGAGCGTTTCCGGCATCGCGCGGGCGGCGGTATAGATCGCGGCGGTGAAGGCGTAGACGATCAGCAGCAACAGCATCGGGTCGCGCCCGAGCCCGCGCAGTTCCTTGAAGCCGAGATTGACGATGTTGGCGACGCGCATCGCTCAGTTCGCCTGCTTCTTGAGGAGGAGCACGCTGGCGCCGAGCAGCACCGGCACCGAGAGCAGCAACGGCAGGAAGGAGCCGGTCAGGTCGCCGAAGCCGAGCGCCTTCGAGAAGGTCGCCCGCGAGATCGTCATGAAATGCGTCGCGGGATAGATCTGGCCGATGAAGGCGCCAGCCCCCTGCAGCGAGGAGACCGGGTCGATCATGCCCGAATACTGCGTGGCCGGCAGCAATGTCAGGATCGCTGTGCCGAAGATCGCGGCGATCTGGCTCGAGATGAAGCTGGAGATCAGCAGTCCGATACCGGTCGAGGCCGTGACGAAGATCACCGCCGCCAACGCGAAGGTCCCGAAGCTGCCGGTGAAGGGCACGCCGAAGACCGTCACGGCCGCGAGCGTCAGCAGCAGGAAATTGATCATGGCGAGCCCGATATAGGGCAGTTGCTTGCCGAGCAGGAACTCGGTGCGGGTCACCGGCGTGACGTAGAGGTTGACGATGGAGCCGAGCTCCTTCTCGCGCACCACGCTCAGCGTCGCCAGCATGGCCGGGATCAGGAGCAGGAGCAGCGGGATCACAGCCGGCACCATGGCGACGAGACTCGCCACGTCGGGATTGTAGCGGAAGCGGGTTTCGAGGGCGAAACTCGACAGGGCCGCCTTCTTGCCGAGCAACAGCTGGGCCTTTTCTGTCAGCCAATGGGCGTGCATGCCTTGGACATAGCCCTGGATCGTCTCGGCGCGTTGCGGCATGGCGCCGTCGATCCAGGCCGCGATCGCGACAGGCCGGCCGCGCGCGGCGTCCCGCCCGAAGCCCGGCGGGATCTCGATGGCGAGGCTGATCTCACCGGCGCGCATGCGCCTGTCGAGGTCGGCATAGTCGCGGACTGGCGGCTTCTCGGTGAAATAGCGCGAGCCGGAGAGGTTCAGCGTATAGTTCTGGCTGACCGTGGTCTGGTCCTGGTCGAGCACCGCGAAGGACAGGTTCTCGACATCCATGTTGATGCCGTAGCCGATGACGAACATCAGGATCACGCTGCCGATCAGGGCGAGCGTGGCGCGGATCGGGTCCCGGCTGAGTTCGAGCGCCTCGCGTTGCGAATAGCTGAGCATGCGCCGCAAATCGAAGGACCGCGAGGTCGCCGGGGGCGGCGCGGCGTGCGTCGCATGTATCGGCAGCATGGCCGGGGCGGTCGGTGGATCCGATGCCGGGAGGGCGGCTTCGTCGATCGCATCCTGGAGATAGGCGACGAAGGCCTCTTCGAGATTGGCGCTGCCGCGCCGCGCGACGATGCCGGCCGGCGTATCGCTGACCAGCACCTTGCCCGCATGCATCAGCGAGATGCGGTCGCAGCGCTCGGCCTCGTTCATGAAATGCGTCGAGATGAAGATCGTCACGCCGTCCTGCCGCGACAGGTCGACGAGGATCTGCCAGAGCGCGTCGCGCGCGATCGGATCGACGCCGGAGGTCGGCTCGTCGAGGATCAGCATCTCCGGCGAGTGGACCATCGCCACCGCGAGAGAGAGCCTTTGCCTCACGCCGAGCGGGAGAGCATCGGGCAACGCGTCCATGACCTCGGCGAGATCGAAACGCTGCGCCATCTCGGCGATGCGGACGGGAATGGCCTGCGCCGGCATCTGGAACAGCCTGGCGTGCAGGTCGAGGTTCTGCCGGACGGTGAGCTCGGAATAGAGCGAGAAGGCCTGCGACATGTAGCCGACGCGCCGGCGCGTCTCGATATCGCGGGGATCGACCTCCCGGCCGAACAGCCGGGCGCGGCCCTCGCTCGCTTCGAGCAGGCCGGTCAGCATCTTCATCGTCGTGGTCTTGCCACAGCCGTTCGAGCCGAGGAAGCCGAAGATTTCCCCGCGCGGAATCGAGAGATTGACCGTGTCGACAGCAACGAAATCGCCGAAGCGCATGGTCAGCCCTTCGGCCTCGATCGCCAGCACATCGTCATGGCTGGTATCGCGGGGCGGGATCACCACAGCGTGGTGGTGGCTGCTCTGTTCTTCCGGCAGCAGCGCGATGAAGGCATCGTCCAGCGTCGGCGCGCCGGTCTGCATGAGTAGTTCGTCCGGGGTGCCGGTCGCCAGCACCCGGCCGGCATCCATCGCCATCAGCCAGTCGAAGCGCGCGGCTTCTTCCATATAGGCCGTCGCGACCAGGACGCTCATGCCCGTTCGCTCGGCGCGGATCGTGTCGATCAGATCCCAGAACTGCCGGCGCGAGAGCGGGTCGACGCCGGTCGTCGGCTCGTCGAGGATCAAAAGGTCGGGGTCGTGGATCAACGCGCAGCACAAGCCGAGCTTCTGCTTCATCCCGCCCGACAGCTTGCCGGCGGGGCGCCCGGCGAAGGGCGCAAGGCCGGTGCTCTGCAGCAGTTCGGCGATGCGGCGTTCGCGCTCGGCCTTGGCGTGACCGAACAGACGCCCGAAGAAGTCGACATTCTCGAAAACCGAGAGCGTCGGGTAGAGGTTCTTGCCCAGCCCCTGCGGCATGTAGGCGATGCGCGGGCAGACGCGGCGGCGATGCGCCGCATTCGCCATGTCGCCGCCCAGCGCTTCGACACGTCCGCCTTGGATCGTTCTCGCACCGGAAATCAACGAGAGCAGACTGGATTTGCCGACCCCGTCGGGGCCGATCAATGCCACCATGCAACCGGAGGGCAGGTCGAGCGTGATGCCGTCCAGCGCGCGCGTCGGGCCATAGCTCAGCCCGACATCGTGGAGACGTACGGCAGGGGCGGAGGCAGCGTCCCGGTTCATTTGACCAGACCGGCCTGCAGCCGAGCCGGCCACTCCACCTTGTCGTCATAGCGTACATAGGCCATGCCGGGCAGCCCGGTCTTGACCTGCTGGATGTAGCGCTGCAGCAGCTCGGGCGAAATCCGCGCCTTAAGACGGAACATCAGCTTCTGCCGCTCCTGTGCAGTCTCCACGGTCTTTGGCGTGAACTGCGCGACATCGGCGACCAGCGAGATCGTTGCCGGGATGACGTAGCGTGGCACGGCGTCGAGCACGATGCGCGCTTCGGCTCCCAATGGGACGCGCCCAGCCTGCTCGGTCGGCAGGAAGAAGGTCATGTAGACGTCGCCAAGATCGACGAGGTTCAGCACGCGTCCTCCGGCGGACAGCACTTCGCCAGGCTGCGCCACGCGATATTGAACGCGTCCAGCGCGCGGTGCCTTGAGGGTCGCGTCGGCAAGATCGGCATCGATACGCTCGATCGTCGCTTGTGCCGCGACGATGCTGGCCTCGGCCGCGACCACCTGGGAGCGCGCCGCGCTGATGGCGGCGGCCGACGCTGCCGATTGCGCCTTTGCTGCACCGACGGCGGCGCGGGCGCCTTCCGCGCGGGCGCGGTCGTCGTCGCGCGTCTGTTCCGAGGCGTTGCCGCGGTCGGCCAACTGCTCGGTGCGCTGCAGCTTCTTTTGAGCAGCGTCGAATTCGGCCTCGCGCTGCGCGATCACGGCCTTCGCCGCCTGTTCTTCCGCTTCCCGTTGGGTGACCTGGCTCTTGGCTGTCTCCACGGCGATGATCGCGCGTCGAAGCTGGGCCTCCGCCTCGCGCCGCTGGGCGTTGAGCTGGTCGGTGTCCATCACCGCGATGATCTGGCCAGCCGTGACGAAATCGCCCTCGTTGGCCAGGATCTCGCGGATGCGCCCGGCGCTACGGGTCGCGATGTCAATCTCGACCGCCTCGATGCGGCCATTGCCGCCGGCAATGCCATCGGGAAGGCTCCCCGGCTTCAGGGTCTGCCAGAGGAAATAGCTACCGATGCCGAGGCATGCGACGATGCCGGCGAAGAGCCAGCCTCGCTTCGGGCGCGTCATGGGAACAGATCTCCTCAATTCGAAATCGGGGTCCGGGCCCGACGGAACGGGCGGCATTCGGTCTTCATGGCGAGGCCCCTAGCGCGACAGCAGGATCGGGAATGGAGCATGCGCCAGCATGGTTCGAACCGCGAAGCGTCACAGGGACGGAGGGGCGGCCGCCAGGTTGCGGCCGCCCCTCTCCGACATCACGCCTCGGCGCCGGATGTCCTGCGCAGGGTGGAGAACGCCCGAGCGGCATCGCGCGTAGAGTCGGCCCAGAACTCCTGGACGAAGTTGGTCTGAACCTTCAGCGCCTCCGTAAAATCCTTTGCCCTCGCGAGTTCGTGAAACAGGTCGGCCTGCTTGCGCAGGCGCGTCTCGGTGAGGGTCAGAACTTCACCATAGAGGGATTGCAAGGCCGCCGTCTGCGGCTTCCACCATTCGGTCACGGAGAAGGGGAGACCATCGGCCTTCTTCGGTTCCGTCGTCGTCTCGGTCGGCGCGGTTTTCTCGGTCGGCATGAGGGAGACCTTTCCAAGTGGCTGGTACGGCTGCGTTCGCTTGCAGCGGAAGCGACCTTAGGCCGTAAGGGCATGAACGGCATTGATCGAGATCAACGAACGTTGACCGATGCTGGGCTAGTGACAAGGTTGCGCTGCAACAATCGGATTCGCACGGGTTTCCCATGGTCGAGGAAGCAACGGTCAAACGCTCAGCCCGCGTGACGCGCCAGCGCATTCTGGATGCGGCCACCCTGCGGTTCTCACAGCATTCTTACGATGAGACGACCCTGCGCGACATCGCCACCGACGTCGGTGTCGACGTCGCATTGGTCCATCGCGCCTTCGGCTCCAAGGAAGAGCTCTTCGAGCAGGCCGTAAAGTCGACCATTGACGGCGATTTCCAACAAGCGGCACAGGCCGCTGACCCCGGGCTCGCCATGACGTCACATTTCGTGCAGTCGCGCCTCTCGCCGGCGTCCGGCAGGGCCGATCCACTCAATATCCTCGTGCATTCGCTGAACAGCCACCGCGCCAACCCGATTCTGCGCGAGCTGGTGCAGCAGGACTTCATCCAGCCGCTGGCAGCCCGGCTTCCGGAAGGAGAACTCGGAGCCGCCCTGGCCATTGCCTGCCTCGCCGGTGTGGCGCTGTTGCGCGACGTGCTTGGCATCGCGGCGCTGCGCATGGCCGACGACGAGGAGATACGGCCGATAGTCGCCAAGCTGATGCGTGCCTGCCTTGGCCCGACTGCCGAGCCTGACGCCCACGGAGTCCGGCCGCCACAGTAGCTGGTCTCCCCATCGAAAGGACAACCATGTCACTTCCTGAACGAAATGCGCCCCGGCCCAACCCGACCGCCCGCGCGCCAGCTGCAGGCGAGGCCCTGGGTCTCGAGGCCTTCCGCTCGATCGACCGCATGCGCGAGGCGCTGAGCGCTCAGTTCAGCGGAGGTCTCTCGCCCCAGGCTCTGGCGCTGGCCTTCTTCGACTGGTCGATCCATCTCGCGGCAGCGCCCGGCAAGCGCGCCGAACTCGCCTACAAGGCGACCCGCAAGGCAAATCGCCTGCTGGCGCATCTCGCCGCCTGCCGCCTCGGCGCCGAGACCCCCGCCTGTATCGAGCCGCTGCCCGGCGACGATCGCTTCAGCAGTGAAGGCTGGCGGCAGTTTCCCTACAATGTCTGGTCGCAGGCCTTCCTGTTGAATCAGCAATGGTGGCATAATGTCACCCGTGAGGTTCCTGGCGTGACGCCGCATCACGAGGATGTGGTGTCCTTCACGGCGCGGCAACTTCTCGACATGGTCTCGCCGGCGAACATCCCCTTCGCCAATCCCGACGTCGTCGCGAAGACGTTGGAGACGGGCGGCGCGAATTTCGTCGAAGGCTTCCGGAACTGGCTCGAGGATGTCGGCCGGCAGTCGACAGGCCGCCCGCCCGTCGGGGCTGAGGATTTCGTCGTCGGCCGCGATGTCGCGGTCACGCCCGGCAAGGTCGTCTACCGCAACCACCTGATTGAGCTGATCCAGTATGCGCCGGCGACTGGGACGGTGGCGCCTGAGCCGATCCTGATCGTGCCGGCTTGGATCATGAAGTACTACATCCTCGACCTGTCGCCGCAGAACTCGCTGATCCGCCATCTCGTCGCGCAGGGCCACACCGTGTTCTGCATCTCCTGGCGCAATCCGACCGAGCAGGACCGCGACCTCGGCCTCGACGACTACCGACGGCTCGGCGTGATGGCGGCGCTCGACGCGGTGGGGGCGATCGTGCCCGACCGCGCGATCCATGCCGTCGGCTATTGCCTGGGCGGAACCCTGCTCTCGATCGCCGCGGCGGCCATGGCGAAGACGAGGGATCACCGGCTGGCATCGCTGACGCTGCTCGCGGCGCAGACCGACTTTACCGAGCCCGGTGAACTCGCGCTGTTCATCGACCCCAGCCAGCTCCATTTTCTTGAGAGCATGATGTGGAATCGCGGCTATCTCTCGGCCGACCAGATGGCCGGCACCTTCCAGCTGCTCCGCTCCAACGACCTCATCTGGTCACGCCTCGTGCACGACTATCTGATGGGCGAGCGCTCACCGATGATCGACCTCATGGCGTGGAATGCCGACTCGACCCGCATGCCCTACCGCATGCATGCGGAGTATCTGCGCCGGCTTTACCTCGACAACGAACTCGCCGCCGGCCGTCTGATGGTTGAGGGCCGCCCGGCCGCCCTCCAGAACATCCGGACACCGCTCTTCGTGGTCGGGACCGAGCGGGACCACGTCGCCCCCTGGCGCTCCGTCTACAAGATCCACTATCTCACCGACGCCGATGTCACATTCGTATTGACCAGCGGCGGGCACAATGCCGGCATCGTCAGCGAGCCCGGCCGGCCCCGCCGGCGGTTCCGCATCGCGACGTTGACCCATGACGATGCCAGGCTCGGTCCCGACGAATGGGTCGAGAACGCCACGACGCATGACGGCTCGTGGTGGACGAGCTGGGTGGCATGGCTAGCCGCGCATTCGGCCGAGGAGCGCGTCGCCCCGCCCGCCATGGGCAATGCCGGTAAAGGCCTATCTCCGCTCGACGACGCACCCGGCACCTATGTTCTGCAACGCTGAGGCACTCATGGACCAGACCGTTCTCAGGAACCGCACCTTCGGAGAGCTGGCGATCGGCGAGAGCGCCTCGCTCGTGCGCATCGTCGGGCGCGACGACATCGATCTCTTCGCCACCGTCTCCGGCGACGTGAACCCGGCGCATCTCGACGCCGCCTTCGCCGCAACCGACCTGTTCGGCCATGTCGTCGCCCATGGCATGTGGACGGGCGCGCTGGTCTCGGCCGTGCTTGGGACCAGGCTGCCCGGTCCCGGCACGATCTATCTCGCGCAGGATTTGCGCTTCCATAAGCCCGTCGCGCCCGGCGACACCATCACCGTGACCGTGATCGTGCAGGAGAAGCGGCCGGAGAAGCGGATCGTCCTGCTCGACACGCGCTGCACCAACCAGCGCGGCGAGGAGGTCCTGAGCGGCACCGCCACGGTGATCGCGCCGGAGCGCCAGATCACTTGGCCGCGCACCAAATTGCCGGAAGTCTCGCTGCGCCGGAACGACCGCTATGAGGACTTCGTGAAGCAGGCGCGCGAGCTCCCGGAGCTACGGGCGGCGATCGTGCATCCCTGCTCGCCGGAGGCGATCCTGGCGGCCGTCGAAATCCGCGACGAAGGTCTGCTGGAGCCGCTGCTGATCGGACCGGAGGCAAAGATCCGCGCAGCCGCTGACAAGGCTCAGGTCTCGCTCGACGGCATCGCGATCGAGACGGTCGAGCACAGCCATGCGGCTGCGGCGCGGGCCGTGGAACTTGCGGTGGCCGGCAAAGTCGCGACCCTGATGAAGGGAAGCCTGCACAGCGACGAACTGCTCGGCGCGGTGGTGGCGCCCGGCTCGGGTCTGCGCACCGAGCGGCGCGTCAGCCATGTCTACGCCATGAGCGTGCCGGCCTATGCCAAGCCCCTGATCGTCACCGACGCCGCGATCAACATCCAGCCGACGCTGGAGCACAAGCGCGACATCAGCCAGAACGCCATCGACCTGCTGCATGTCCTGGGCATTCCCGAACCGCTGGTCGCGGTGTTGGCGGCGGTCGAGACTGTGAACGCCAAGATGCCGTCCACGCTCGATGCCGCAGCGCTGACCGTGATGGCGGCGCGCGGCCAGATCACCGGTGCGCGCGTCGACGGCCCGCTCGCCTTCGACAACGCGATCAGCCCGGACGCCGCCCGCACCAAGGGCATCGTCTCCGCCGTCGCCGGGCAGGCCGACATCCTGCTGGTGCCGGATCTGGAAGCCGGCAACATGCTGGCCAAGCAACTGATCTATTTCGCCGGGGTGGATGCCGCCGGACTCGTGCTCGGCGCCCGCGTGCCGATTATCCTGACCAGCCGCTCGGATTCGCTGAAGACGCGCATCGCCTCGGCGGCTCTGGCCAAGCTCGCGGCCTCGCGGCGCAGCCTCGGGAAGGTCCCCGCATGACCGGCAAGCTGCTGCTCACCTTCAACGCCGGCTCTTCGACGGTGAAGATCGGCCTGTTCGCTCTCGGCCCTGCGGGCGCGCAGCGTATCGGCAAGGGCATGATCGATTTCCGCCGCGCACCGTTACGCTTCACGCTCAGTGAGGGTCCCGACACCTTCGACATCCTGCTCGAGGCGGCGGAAGACGACGAGCTGCACGACGTGCTGGCGGAAGCCTTCAGCCGGCTCTCCTGGCATTTCGACCTCGATAGCGTCGCCGCCGTCGGCCATCGCGTCGTGCATGGCGGCGACGGCTTCGCCGGCCCGGTGCGGCTCGACGACGACGCGTTTGTCGCGATCGACGCGTTGACCCCGCTCGCGCCGTTGCACCAGCCGCAGGGGCTACGCCTGATCCGAGCGCTGCGGCATCTGCGCCCGGAACTGCCGCAGACCGCCTCCTTCGACACCGCCTTCCACCGCAGCCACGCCGATGTGGTGCGCCGCTTCGCGATTCCGCGCGCGCTGCACGACCAAGGCGTGAAGCGCTACGGCTTTCACGGCCTGTCCTACAAGTTCATCGCCGCCGAGTTGGCGCGGCGCGCACCCGGCTTCGGCGGGGCTAAGATCGTCGCCGCCCATCTCGGCAGCGGCGCCAGCCTGTGCGCACTCGACGGCGGCCTCAGCCGCGACACCAGCATGGGTTTCTCGGCGCTCGACGGCGTGCCGATGGCGACGCGCTGCGGCGCGATCGACCCTGGCGTGCTGCTGCATCTGATCGGCACGCACGGACGGACGGTGCAGGATGTCGAGGACATCCTCTATCGCCGCTCGGGGCTACTCGGCGTCTCGGGCATCAGCGCCGACAGCCGGGAACTGCTGGAGAGCGACCGGACGGAGGCGCGGCAGGCGCTCGACCTCTTCACCTTCCGCATCGCCGGCGAGGTCTCCAGGCTGGCGACGACGCTCGGCGGCCTCGACGCCGTCATCTTCACCGCCGGCGTCGGCGAGAACCAGCCGCGCATCCGCGCCGATATCTGCGCGCGCCTCGCCTGGCTGGGCCTGAAGCTGGACGAGCCCGCCAATGCCGCGAACGCCGCAATGATCAGCAGCCCCTTCAGCCGCGTCACAGCCTTCGTGATAGCCACCGACGAGGAGCAGGTCATCGCGGATGAAACCCTGTCTATCCTCGACATCAGGAGATGAACGCATGAGCCCGATCGTCGATCTCACCGGCAAGCGCGGCCTCGTCGTCGGCATCGCCAACGAGCACAGCATCGCGACCGGCTGCGCCAGCGCCTTCCGGCAGGCGGGCGCGGAACTGGCCGTCACCTATCTCAACGAGAAGGCTCTGCCCTTCGTGAGCCCGGTCGCGGACGCGCTCAAAGCGCCGATCGTTGTGCCCTGCGACGTGCGCGTTTCCGGCCAGCTGGAGGCCGTGTTCGCGCGCATCGAGCGCGACTGGGGCCGGCTCGATTTCCTGCTGCACTCGATTGCCTTCGCACCGCGCGAGGACTTGCAGACGAGCGTCGTCGATTGCTCGGCCGAGGGCTTTGCACTGGCGATGGACGTCTCCTGCCATTCCTTCATCCGCATGGCGAAGCTCGCCGCACCACTGATGAAGGATGGCGGCGCCCTGCTGACGGTGAGCTTCTACGGCGCCGATCGTGTGGTCGAGAACTACAACCTGATGGGGCCGGTGAAGGCGGCGCTAGAATCAAGCGTCCGCTATCTCGCAGCCGATCTTGCCGACCGAAGGATCCGCGCGAACACGATCTCGGCCGGCGCCATCAGGACTCGCGCCGCCTCCGGCATCGGCCGCTTCGACGAACTTCTCGACAAGGTGCGCGAGCGCACGCCGGCCCAGCGCCTGGTCGGAATCGACGATGTCGGCCGCGTCGCCGCCTTCCTTGCCAGCGAAGCCGGAAGCTCGCTCTCCGGCTCGGTCGTCTATGCCGATGGCGGCTTCCACACGATCGCCTGAGGGAGTTCTCCGGTGGCACGCTGCTTCCATGATGAGAACGTGTGCGGTTCCTCTGATCGATAGAAAAACGGAGTAGCATGATGCTGGGACAGCAAGCGGAAGCCGTGGCGACAGCATCGCCGGTCCTGACGCTGGGCGAGCTCGATCTACTGCACGCATGGTGGCGCGCCGCGAACTACCTCTCCGTGGCGCAGATCTTGCGGCCATAACCGCTCCGGCCATTGCCGGCACCGCCGTCTACGCCAAGCAGGCGATCCGCGAGAAGCTGATCGAGCATCACCGCTCTATCCGCGAGCACGGCGTTGACATGCCGGAGGTTCGCGACTGGCGCTGGCCCACAGGCGCGTGAGCTCACTCTTCGCGGAGCGCCGCTACCGGGAGAGGTCCCCCGCGCTATTGCCAGCGAGGCTGGCTCAGGGGGGCGTTGCGGGGTCTCCCCGCAGAAGGGGTCGGTCGAGACCCACGGCTCGACCGCAGGGGAAGTCGTTCCCCTCCCAGGCTTGGTTGATCAATTTTTACCAAGTTTCTGAACCGTTGCTTCATTGCGGTGCATCTATTCTAGTCGCCGAGTAGGCGGACTACGAGCGGGTGGGTTTTGTTGCATGCAGAGAATGGAATTCTAAGGCGGATTGCCAGCGGAGAGCCGATTGAAGACGTGGCGACTGCATTGTGCCGCGAAGCGGAGGCAGGATTTCCCGGTCTTGTCTTTGTGGTAGCGCGCGTCGATCGGATGAGACTTCTCCGCTTCGTGTCCGGTCCGAGCCTGCCCACCAGTTTCGTCGCCGCGATTGAAAGTCATGCGGACAGTCCTGATGCTCTGACGTGCAGTCTTGCGACCTCTGTCGAACAGCCGCTCTTTTTCACCAGGATCCAGACTGATCAGGATTGGAGCAGGTTCCGCGATTTTCACTGTGAGATCGATTTCCGGGCGTTTTGGTCCTATCCGTGTTCCAACGAGAACGGCGCTCCGATCGGGCTCCTCGGCGTCTATGTGTGTGAAGCGCGCGAACCGTCGGCGCAGGAGGCCGCGTTCATCGATCGCTGGCGGGTGCTGTGCGAACTCGCGCTACGCCGCCATGAGCATGCCGACGCCGGGGAGCGCAAGGCGCTGACCGACGCCTTGACGGGTTTGCCCAACCGCGCTGCTTTCGAGGCGAACTTTGCCAGTCTCGAAGCCCAGCCGTTAAACTCATGGGCGATGTTCGTCATCGATCTGGACAATCTCAAGACTGTCAACGATGTGTTCGGCCACAAGGCTGGCGACCAGCTGATCCGGATCGCCGGGGAGCGCATCTCCCAAGCGATGGCGCCGGACGTCACCTACCGGATCGGCGGCGATGAGTTCCTGGTGATTGTCAGGCGGCAGAAATGGCTTCGCGACCTGGAGGCGGCAGCTTGTGAGATTCTCACATCACTGGAGATTCCGGCCAATTGCGATAGCCAATCGTTCATTCCGGCCGCGACGATCGGGGGCGCCGTATTCGACGCTGAAGACTGCGATGCGCAGCGCGTCTATCAGAACGCGGATTTCGCCCTCTATCATGCCAAGGAGACGGGCCGCGGTGGCTTCGTCCGCTACTGGACGGGCATCGATACGCGGATGACGCGCCGCCGCAGCGCGGTGCGCGATGTCGCCGAAGCGCTTGAGGAGCATAGGATCGAGGCTTGGTATCAGCCGATCGCCCAGCTTGACACGCGCAAAGTCGTCGGCATGGAAGCGCTCTGCAGACTGCGCACCCCGTCTGGCAAACTCATTCCGGCGAGCGGCTTCATTGATGCGACGACGGACGCCAAGGTAGCGACCGAACTCACGAGCCGCATGTTGGGGCATATCACACGGGATCTGGAGGCGTGGCGGGACCGGGACATTCCCTTTCCGGAGATCGTGCTCAACGTCTCGACGGCGGACTTCTATGCAGGCGATCTTCTCCGCAAGCTGGAGATCGCTTTCGCTGCGACCGGGATGCCGGTCTCGCGGCTGACGCTTCATGTGAACGAGGATGTCGCGGCAGGGCGCGGCGATGGGATTGTCGCCCGCCAGATTGCGCGTCTGCGCCGGCATGGCGTGCGCGTGGCGCTCGATGATTTCGGAAAAGGGCAGGCCTCTCTTACGCATCTGCTCGAGATGCCGGTGGACGAGATCATTATCGCCCGCTCGTTCGTCGAACGGCTTTGGCCGGCCGATCCGGCCCTGGTTATCGTTCAGGGCCTGATCGACATCGCACGCCAACTCGAGATCCGCGTCATCGCGAAAGGGATCGAGACGGAGGTTCAGGCGAGTCAGCTTTGGGCCATGGGCTGCCGGTATGGTCAGGGCTTCGCCTTCTCGCGGCCGGTTGATCGCGAAACGGCGCTCATGTTCCTGCACCGGCACGGACAAGATGTCGCCGGATCGATTCCGGTTGGAACGCCGAAACCTCGAGTGAGGCATCGACAAGTGCGTAAGCGAGCGTAATGCGGCGGCTGTTATTGCCGTTGCACCTTGCACGGAGGTCTCCCGCCGATCTTCGTAGTGAACCGCCCCGGGTTCGCCGGAGGCCGTTTGGTTTGATTCAGGCCGCGATGGCTGGCTCGTCCAGCATAGCGAAATAGCGTTCCTCGGCCTCGGCCGGCGGGATGTTGCCGATGGGCTCCAGCAGCCGGCGATGATTGAACCAATCGACCCAGGTCAGCGTCGCGAACTCCACGGCCTCGAAGGACCGCCATGGTCTCCACGCCGGTGGATCAGCTCGGCCTTGTAGAGTCCGTTGATCGTCTCGGCGAGAGCGTTATGGGATGTCCTGGCGTGGCGCGGGGCGGAGGGTTTGGGCGGTCGGGACATCATGCGGCCGCCTTCAGGCGCTTCTTCGCCAGCATGGCGCGGACGAACTTGTCCCACTTCGCCATGCCAGCGCGCTTCTCGACCATGTAGTGCCAGCGGTCATAGTGCTTGGAGCTGACGTCCTGAAGAGTGTGGTTTTGAATCCTGTCGCGGATTTCCTTTGAGAGCCCGGCCTTGCCGGCAAGCGTTTTCCATGTGCGCCGAAGGTCGCGGTTCGTAACCACAGGGATGACCTCACGTTCGCGCTGGCGCCACATGAAAGAGTAGAGCGTTCCGTGGCTGACGGGCTTTGACGGGTCTTTGGCCGATGGGAAAAACCAGCCATGCTCGTTGGGCTTTATCTCTTCGATGAGATCCGCCGCGATCTTGGGCACAGGAATGGCGTGGGGTTTACCGTTCTTGGTCTTGGACCAGTCGATGATCCGCTCCTTGGCGTCCCACTGATCGACATGCAGACGCGCGATCTCCTCGACGCGCTGGCCGGTCAACAGGAGAATCCTGACGGCACGGGCATAGGGCGGGTGGACCGGCGTGTCGGGGCATTCCAGCCACCGATAGAGCCGGAGGAACTCATCTTCGTCCAGCCAGCGTGTGCCGACGTTCTTGGGCTCTGTCGGAATGCCCGCCGCCGGATTGTAAACGAGCCGAAAGCGGCGCGCTGCGGTCGAGCGGTAGTCATGCTCGGATTTAAGACCCCAGCTATATGCGGATCGAATGTAGGATCGCACATGGTCGGCCATTGACCGCTTCCCACGCTCATAGACCGGGCGAATGATCGCCGTGATCTCTTCCGGTTCGATGTCGCGCGCCGGGCGGTTGCGCCCGAGCGTATCGGCGATTTTGTTGAGGCCCTTTTCGGCTTCTTTCCAAGATGGCTTTCCGGCCTCCTTGAGGGCCGCGACATAGGCTTCGAACAGGTCAGCGACCGTACCGGGGCGGGTGTCTCCGGCGATCTTGATGCTGCGGCCCTTCTGGATCATCCCCGCGAAATCGCGGTTGTACACTTCTCGCGCCTTGCTGAGCGGCATCGCCGGATATGAACCGAGCTTCTTCTTGATCCGCTTCTGATCGCGCCATTGCTGCGCCATCCAGTCCGCAGTCACACGGGTAGGCATCGGCTTCATGACGAGGACCAGGCGGCCGGTGCCGTGTCCTTCGCCGTCAACGAGGCTTAGCTGTTTTTGGGTCTGCTCAACCTGCTTCAGGGCGCGGCGTATTTCTCCATCTGTAAGGCTCGGCACTGGGGTTCTCCATCGGCTTTTTGGTGGGGTCGCCAGACGGGTTTGTGGTGTCGGCAACTGGGGTCAAAAAGGGCTCCGATCCCCTTAAAACCGCCCCCACTATGCCATGGTATCCGCTCCTGCGACAACCCTAAAAAACCCAGTGTTTTACGCTGCTTGAGCGTGATCTATCGTGATCGAAAAGGGTCTAGTGGGATGGTTGTGGACGAGGATGATCGCCGAAGCGGAGAGCTCCAGCGCGCGCTTGACGA
>CALMZV010000164.1 GCA_937870755.1 uncultured Methylocystaceae bacterium | reverse complement strand
TCCCGACTGGAGGTGATCCATGCCCAACCCGCTTGCGGGCCTGCCGCCGCGCCTGTTGCGCACCAAGGAAGCCGCGCGCTTCCTCGGCATATCCATCCGCACCCTTGAGAAACATCGCACCTACGGGACCGGCCCGACCTATCGCAAGGTCGGCGGTCGCGTCCTCTACACCGTCCGCGATCTGGAAGACTGGAGCGCGGCGGGCGAACGCAAATCCACCCGCGACAAGACCGCCGGCACGGTCTTTCCCGCGCGTCCGCTCACGCCCGAAGAACGGGACGAGTGCTAGATGCTGCGCGAGGACGATCACGCCCCCGCGCAGCCGACCGAGGACAGCGAGCGCAGCCGCCTAGACCCCTTCGTGGTCGCAACGGGCGACGCGCCGCCGCGCGACCAGCGCGACTTGATGGAACGGCCGTTCTTCTCGCTGGCGAAGACCCCGCGCACCAAGCCGATTCTCTACAAGGCCGCCGACATAGAGGTGCAGGTGTTCGGGATGCCCGAGCACGGCATGGCGACCATATGGGACGCCGATGTGCTGATATGGGCGGCCTCGCAGATCGTCGCGGCCGAGAATGACGGCCTCACCACGTCGCGCTTTGTCCGGTTTACGCCCTACCATCTGTTGCGCGCCATCGGGCGGCCGACCGGCAATCACCAATACCGGCTTCTGAAAGCCGCGCTGGCGCGGCTGCAATCGACCGTCATCGCCACCACCATCCGCAACGGCCCGCATTGGCGTCGCCGGCAATTCTCTTGGATCAACGAGTGGGAGGAAATGACGACGCGCGCCGGCCGCGTCGAGGGCATGGAGTTCGTCCTGCCCGAATGGTTCTACAACAGCGTCATCGACCGTTCGCTGGTCCTGACCATCGACCCGGCCTATTTCCGGCTGACTGGCGGCATCGAGCGATGGCTTTACCGCGTCGCCAGAAAGCACGCCGGGCACCAGCGCCATGGCTGGATTTTCGAGGTCGCGCACCTTCATCAGAAATCCGGCAGCCTTGCCCGGCCGTCCGACTTCGCGCTCGACCTGCGCCGGATCGCGGCCCGCCAGCAACTCCCCGGCTACCGCCTCCAGATCGAGCGGGAAGACGGCCGCGAGCTGCTGCGCATCCGCCCCGAAAACTCATCAACAGGCACTGTTGATAACCCTGTTAATGCCATCGGCAGATCAGGCGCACGGGGTATCGGCACATCAGGCGCAGCACTATCGGCAGATCAGGCGCACGAACCGCAGCTAACGCTTTGGCCTGAAAAGCGGAATCCGACCGCTAACTTATCTAACAGAGAATCTAACTCTTTTTCTTTGACGCGCGCGCAGGCGAAGCGTGGTGCCGGTTCTGCCCGAAGGGGCGAGCCATGACGGCCGCGCTCGACGCGCTGCGCCCGCGCAGCCCCCAGCACATCACCGGAGACGAACAATGACCCGTCGCGCCCATCGCAGCGCGCACGGCCGTCCGCTGCCGGACGGGCCTGCGCCCTTCACCACATTGGTCGAGCTGACTTTCGAGAAACGCCGCATCGAGCATTGGATCAGGTTCGGCCGCAAGAGCTA
>CALMZV010000163.1 GCA_937870755.1 uncultured Methylocystaceae bacterium | reverse complement strand
GATCGGCGTCCAAAATTGACCCCTTTGTCGCCATCGCAGAGGCGAGCGCGCGCGGCGGCGCGGCTGGCGGGGTTGCGGCGCCGCCGCGCGTGCGGGATCGGTTTGATGGGTTGTGTCAGGCGCGATGCTTGAAGCGCCAACTGTCGTTTCCGGTCTCGACGATGTCGCAATGATGGGTGAGGCGATCGAGCAAAGCCGTTGTCATTTTCGGATCGCCGAACACGCTCGGCCATTCGCCAAAGGCGAGGTTCGTTGTGACGATGATCGAGGCGCGCTCGTAGAGGCGGCTGATCAGGTGGAAGAGCAATTGGCCCCCGGCTTGTGCGAAGGGCAGATAGCCGAGTTCGTCGAGGACGATGAAGTCCAGACGCATGAGATAATCGGCGAGGCGGCCTTGCCTGCCTGAGCGAGCCTCGGCTTCGAGGCGATTGACGAGATCGACAGTGGTGTAGAAACGGCCGCGGGCGCCGGCGCGAATGCAGGCCCGTGCGATGGCGATGGACAGATGAGTCTTGCCGGTTCCCGTGCCGCCGACAAGAACGACATTGCGCTGCTGGACGAGGAAGCCTCCGGCGGCGAGATCGCGCACGAGCGCCTCGTTGATCGGCGTGCCCTTGAAGACGAAGTCGTCGACATCCTTGGCCAGCGGCAGTTTGGCGATCGTCAGCTGGTATTTGATCGAGCGCGCCTGCTTCTCGGAGATCTCAGCTTTCAAGAGATCGCCGACAAGCCTTTGCGGTTCATGTTGGCGCTTGATCGCCACAGCGAGCGTTTCGTCGTATGCGGCGCGCATGCCGTAGAGCTTGAGCGAACCCATCATGTCGAGAACTTCGGTGCGTTCCATGGTCACGTTCTCCTCAAGGCGTCATATCGGGAGCAATCGGCGATCGGTGCGCAGCGCAACGTCAGCGACGCCGGCGTGGCTATCGAAGCGATCGGCGGGGGATCGCGGCGACGCGCGAGAATGTTGAGGATCACGTCGGCGGAGCAGACGCCCTCGGCCAGCGCCTCGGCGCAGGCAGCCTCCACAGCAGGCAGGCCATCGCTCAGAACCGCTGCGAGAATGGCGACCATTTGCCGGTCGCCGTCGTCGGAGCCTGAGAGCCGGCAGCGCACGCGCTCGAGCGCGCCGGGCAAAACCCAGTCCCTGAACGGCGCCCCGTTGCGCAGCGCTCCGGGCTTGCGCGTCAGGACCGGAACGTAATGCCAGGGATCGTAGATCGTCTCGCCGCGGCCGAACCGGCGCGGGTGCTCGGCGACGCTGCGGCCATCCTGACGGATAAGGATCCGCTCTGCGTAGGCGTGGATCTCGACTGGCCGGCCGACCGCCGCGGCGCTGACCGAGTATTTGTTGTTGTCGAAGCGAACCAGGCAGGTCTTCGACACTGAAGCAGGCAGCGCCTGGAATCCGTCGAACTTGCCGCGGTAAGGAACCAGATGTGGGCGTTCTTCCTCGAACGCCGCCCAGACGCTTGTGTCGGGTCGCTCTGGATGGGCGTGCGTCTTGGCCCAGGCGACGCATTTGTCGGCGAGCAACGCGTTGAGGTCCTCGTAGTTCTTCACCCGTAGCCGCGGCGTGAAGAAGCGCTCACGCACCAGGCCGACCTGGTTCTCGACCTGGCCCTTCTCCCACCCCGACGCAGGTGTGCAGGCGACGGGCTCAACCAGATGATGCGAGCACATCTGCAGGAAACGGCGATTGTACAGGCGATCCTTACCGATGAAGATCGTATCGACCGCCGTCTTCATGTTGTCGTAAATGCCGCGGCCACAGGCGCCCTTGAAGAAGGCGAAGGCGCGCTCATGCGCGTCAAACACCATCTCCTGCGTCTCGCGCGGATAGGCGCGGGCGATGAACATGCGGCTGTGGCAAAGCCGCATGTGCGCGACCTTCACCGTTACCGTGACGCCGCTCATCACCACAATCTCGTGGCTCCAGTCGAACTGGTAGGCTTCGCCCGGCGCAAAGGACAAAGGCACGAAGGCCGCGGCGGTCTGCCCGGCGTGCTCACGACTCCAGGTGCGGGCATATCGGCGGACTGCGTCGTAGCCGCCCTCGTAGCCAAGAGCCCGAAGTTCTTCGAACAGGCGGATCAACGTCAACCGCTCGCGGGCCGGCTTGTCCGCGTTCGCCGCAAGCATTCGATCCAGCTCGGTCGTCCAAAGTCCCAGCTTGGGCCGCGGCTGAACTCCCCGCTCGTAGGCGAAAGACGTCTCTTCGGACCGCAACACCTTGCGGACCGTGTTGCGCGACAACTTCAGCTCTCGCGCAATCTCCTTGATCGACTTGCCTCTGACGAAGCGCTCACGCCGTATCCGGCCGATCGTCTCCACAATCAGCATCCCCCACCGCCCGCTCGTTCAATCCGGAACAAACAGGCTGCCAAATCCAGCAACGGGATGGGGGTCAATTTTGGACGCCGATTCACCCCGTCAG
>CALMZV010000162.1 GCA_937870755.1 uncultured Methylocystaceae bacterium | reverse complement strand
AGTTCAAGAAGCAGGACGTGCTCTGGGCCTCCGAGATCCAGTCCGTCCGCGACTTTGGCTCGGAAAGCGCAACCCAACAGGTGCAGACCGAAGTGGCCTACCGGCTCAGGAAGCTCCGCCAGGACGCCGAGACCACTTTTGAGTACCACCTGCTGAACGGCATCCAGGGGCTGGTGAAGGACCCGAAGGACCACGCCACGGTGGTGAACTACTTCACCGAGTTCGGGATCACACCGGCGGCCGAGATCGACTTCGATCTCGACAACGCGACCCCCGCCTCCGGGGCGCTGCGCAAGCGCTGCCAGGCGCTGATCGAGAGCGTCGAGGACTCGATGGGCGGGCTCTCGGCCGGCGCCGTTCAGGTTCGTGCCGAATGCGGCTCGGCCTTCTTCGCCGATCTCGTCGCCCACAAGGAGGTACGGGAGACTTACCTCAATACCGCAGCCGCCGCCGACCTGCGCGGCCGCGTGGCCGACGAGGTGAGCTTCGGCGGCATCACCTTCCGCCGCTACCGGGGCGGGGTCGGCTTCACGGTCCCGGCCGACAAGGCGTTCTTCTATCCCGAAGGCATCGAGGGGCTCTTCGAGATCTACTACGCCCCAGCCGACACCTTCGAGACGGTGAACACGCTGGGCCAGCCGCTCTATGCCCGGACGATCCCCGACCGGGACCGCGACGAATGGGTGCGGCTGGAGATCGAGAGCAACCCGCTCCCGATCTGCACACGGCCGCAGGTGTTGCGCTCGGCACGGCGGACCTGAGTCAGAGCGTGACGCCGTATCGGGCGTGAAGATCGCTGAGATGCCGGACCAGCCAGTCGGCCGGTTCGGTATCCTGCCAGAAGCGCCAGAGTTCGGGATAGCTCATCGCCTCGAACGCCGGCGATGATCCTGCCACGCGCGCCCTGAACTCCTCGATCTCGTCTCGATGGGCCACAAACTCGGGACCGGCGGTTGGGTTCGCGGGCTCCCAGAACAGATAAAGCAGCGTCACCGGTCGGTCGGGGAAGCTGCGTGCCAGTCCGAACGCATGCTTGATAAGCTGCGCAGCGTCGAGCCAGGTGTACTTGTCTGGCCGATCCCGGAGGCGCAGCATTTCGCGGAAGTATCCCTGGTCGCGCCGCGAGTCTCTGATCTGCTCCTCGTATGCGGGTGAGAATTCGGCTCGGTGGGGCGACAGGTGTTCGGTCAGCTTCGACTCGATCCCGACCACGCCGCCGGGGCCCGAAAGCACGACATCGAGGTTGGGTGCACGGCCGCCGCGGAGTCCGGTGGGGCATTTCCGTTCGAAGCGAAGATCGTCGAAACCGGCAGCCATCGGCATGGCGAGGTCGGCGATCCGGCTCCGAAACGGCGCGAAGCAGTTGACCGCCAGCCCAGATGAAGAATGGGCCGCCCGGAACTTGGTCTGCAGCTCGTTGCCGTCGCCTGAGGACAGGTCTGCTTCGAAATCCTTCAGCGTGACCTGCGGAAGCAGGGTGTCGCGAAAATCTGCAACGTAGCCCTTCGGGTCGAGGGACGTGTCCGGGTGCTGGCCCATGAACGCCTCTGACAGCGCCTGGACGGCTCGGACCCTCGTCGGGCGTTCTGAAATCGATTCCTGTTTCATGGGAGCAGTATAGCCATGGCCAGCGCGTTCGCATCCGCCCTCGAGGCGCTCTTCGCGGATGCGCATCTCGCGAGTGACATCGTCTACATCGCCGAGGGCGGCGCGCCTTCGCTGGTCCGCGCCATCCTGCGGCGCCCCGACGACGTCACCAGTTTCGGCGAGGCGCGGATCTGGTCGGAGAGCACCCGGCTCGATCTGCGCCTTTCCGAGGTGGCCAACCCGCGTCCCGGCGACCGCATCGAGATCGACGGCGAGGCCTTCCTCATCCAGGGCGAGCCCGTCCGCGACCGCGAACGGCTGGTCTGGACAGTGGATCTGCGTCCGGCCTGATCGCGATGAAGCTGAAGCTCGACATCACCCCGGACCTCGTCGCCGCCATGGCGGCAGAGGTGAAGGCCGGAGAGAAGGCCGTCACCGCCGCTATGCGCGAGGCGGGCACCGGGCTGAAGACCGCCTGGCGCGGCCAGATCACCGGCGCGGGGCTCGGCCGGCGGCTCGCCAACTCGATCCGGAGCCAGACCTTCCCGAAGGCCGGCGAGAGCCTGAACGCCGCGGCGCTCGTGTGGTCCAAGGCCCCGGTCATCGTCGGCGCTCACGACACCGGGCCGCTGATCCGCTCCAAGGACGGGTTCTGGCTTGCGATCCCGACGCCAGCCGCCGGACGCGGCCTGCGCGGCGGCAGGATCACCCCCGGCGAATGGGAGCGCCGCCGGGGGCTGCGGCTCCGCTTCGTCTACCGTCGCCGCGGGCCCAGCCTGCTGGTGGCAGAGGGACGGCTGAACAGTCGTGGGCTCGGTGTCGCGTCACGCTCGAAGACTGGCCGCGGGCGCACGACGGTGCCGATCTTCCTGCTGGTGCCGCAGGTCAAGCTGCCGAAGCGGCTCAACCTAGACCGGGATGCCGAGCGGGCGCTGGACAGCGTGCCGGGTCTGATCGTGGCGAATTGGGTTGAGGGGCGGCTTGGATGAGTGCGCAACCATTGGAATAAACCGGACGCTCGACGGAGCGCATTATTCAGCGCCCACCCACTTCAACACAGCAAGTGCCTCTGGCGAACTACGAACTCGAAGCTTGATTTCCCCGCGTGACGTTTCTTCCGAAGCGGGAAAGTGCTCTTTGGTCTTGCCCGGATCAATAAGCCCTGCATTCAAGGCAGGCTTCCGAAAGTACCACAGGACCCACTTCTGATTCAGGACAGCTGAATACAGCCAGTCGCCCTTGGCTTCGAAACGAAGTTCTCGTTCTATGTAACCATGTCCGGCCGGGCGCACCGTGGTCCCGCCAGGAAAATGAGCATGGGCAAAGGTCAAATAGGCGTCGCGGACGGCAGCATCGATGGCTGTTGCCGCTCGTAGCTGTTCTTCGAGTCTATGCGGATCAAGCAGCATCTTTCCTCCCACCGCTTGGTTCCGCGCGGCCTTCATTAATCCAAACACCCTCGAAACAAACGTCAAGCGCGGAGTCGCGTGACAGATATGCCCACCCCTCGCGAAACCATCCTCACCGCGCTGCACGCGCGGCTCTCGGCGCTGCCCGCCACCGCCCTCCGCGGCGAGGTGCTACCCGAGCGCGTCCCGGCCGAAGGCCTGCTGATCCTGCGCGACGGCGAACCAGGCGAGCCCGAAGTCACGCTGTCGCCCCTGCGCTACCACTACCAGCACCGCGCCGAGATCGAGGCGGTCGTTCAGGGCGCCGATCGCGACGCTGCGTTCGACACGCTGACCGCCAGCATCGGCGCAGCGCTTGCCGCCGACCGGACGCTGGGCGGGCTCTGCGACTGGGTCGAGGCCGAAGCCCCGCGCCCGGTCGATCTGCCGGTCGAGGGCGCGGCCAGCCTGAAGGCGGCCGTGATCCCGGTGGTGCTGCACTATTCCACGGCCGATCCGCTCGGCTGATCCCGACAACCCGAGGAGAACACCATGGCACGAGCCCAGGGGGCGCGGGCGCTGATGGCGCTTGCGTTCGAGACGACCTATGGAACGCCGCCCGCCAGCGGCTTCACCCGCATGCCCTTCGCCAGCACCTCGCTCGGCGCCGAGCAGCCACTGCTGAACTCGGAGCTTCTCGGCTACGGCCGCGATCCGCTGGCGCCGATCAAGGATGCGGTCACGGCCGATGGCGACGTCGTCGTGCCGCTCGACGCCGAGGCTTTCGGGTTCTGGCTGAAGGCGGCCTTCGGGACACCGACGACCACGGGTGCGGAGGCGCCCTACAGCCACGAGTTCCAGTCGGGGTCCTGGACGCTGCCCAGCATGTCGATCGAGACCGGCATGCCCGAGGTGCCGCGCTACGCGATGTACTCGGGCTGCGTGCTCGACCAGATCACCTGGCAGATGCAGCGATCCGGGCTCCTGACCGCGACAGCCCGGCTGGTGGCGCAGGGCGAGACGGTCGGCACCACGACCAGCGCCGGAACGCCCGCCGCGCTGGAGCTGAAGCGCTTCGGGCATTTCAACGGGGCGATCACGCGGAATGGGTCCGCCCTCGGCAACGTGGTCTCGGCCGAGATCACCTATGCCAACAACCTCGACCGGATCGAGACCATCCGCTCGGATGGCCGCATCGACGGCGCGGACCCGTCCATCGCCGCGCTGACCGGCCGGATCGAGGTGCGCTTCGCCGACCAGACGCTGGTGACGCAGGCAATCAACGGCGAGGCCTGCGAGATGGAGTTCGCCTACCTCCTGCCGTCCGGCGAAAGCTTCACCTTCACCGTGCACGCCGTCTACCTGCCGCGTCCGCGCATCGAGATCTCGGGGCCGCAAGGCGTGCAGGCCACCTTCGACTGGCAGGCGGCGCGCGACAGCGTCGTCGGCCGGATGTGCACCGCAACCCTCGTGAACGACGTGGAGACCTTGTCTTAAGATTTCCCCCGGTTCCCGTGCGATACGGGAGCCGCTGTCCGGCACCTCAAATATGCCGGACAGCGGCGGGGGACGGATCGTTGTGGAGATGGTCGGAGAGGGCCGGTCAGTAGTGTGATCGCCCCCGCCTTTTCGAATGTCCTGAACGGATACATGGGGAAGACCTCGCGTCCTTGCCCCGAATGACAAGGCCAGGAGGCGAAAAGACCATGACCGACACTATCGGGATCGACATCTCGAAGACCACACTCGACATCTACCGTATCTCGGACGGCAAACGAGCCCGCTTCGGCAACGACGCGTCCGGCTTGAAGGCCATGCGCAAGTGGCTCGGGGCGGCACCGCTCCGCGTCGTCTACGAGGCGACCGGGCGCTATCACCGCGATCTGGAGGCCGCGCTTGCGGCTTTCGGCCATCACAACGTCAAGGTGAACCCCGCACGGGCGCGACGCTTCGCGCAGGCTACCGGACAGGGAGCGAAGACCGACCGCGTCGATGCGGAGATGCTTGCACGGATGGGTACCGTGCTCGGCCTCGAGGCGACCCCGGTCAAAACTGACGAACTGCACGAAATCAAGGAGCTGCATGTCGCTCGGGTTGCTCTGATCAAGGATCGGACGGCCTGCCGAAACCGGATCGGCATGGCGCGCAACAAGATCGTCCTGGCGCAGCTGCGCGCGCGCCTTCGCCAGATCGACACCCAGATCGCGCAGATCGACAGGGAACTGCGCTCCCGGATCAAAGCCGATCCCGGGCTCGCCAGGCGCTACGAGATCCTGACGTCGATCCCCGGCGTCGGGCCCGTCGCCGCCATCGCCCTGATCATCGAGATGCCGGAGCTCGGGGCGATGAGTTCGAAGGAAGCTGCGAGCCTCGCAGGCCTCGCACCTATCACGCGGCAGTCGGGAACGTGGAAGGGCAAGGCCCGTATCGGCGGAGGCCGCACTGCTCTCCGTTGCATGCTGTTCATGCCCGCTGTGATCGCGACCCGCTTCAACGCCCCGCTCCAGCAAGTCCACCGGACGCTCATCGCTGCCGGAAAGCCCTGGAAAGTCGCCATCACGGCGGTGATGCGAAAGCTCATCGTCCTCGCCAACGCCCTGATCCGGGACGACCGGAAATGGGCCGAAATCAACCCTTGATCAAAACGGATACTATTGATGCTGACGCTCGACCTGACCAACGCCCCGCGCTGGCATGACCTCACCCCCGGCGTGCGGGTGCAACTCCGCCCATTGACCACCGCGCTGATGGTCGCGACACGCAGCGATCCCGCTGTCGAGGGGGTGCCCGAGGACGCCTCCGACGAGGAGCGCGCCGTCGCTTTTGCAAAAGCACTGGCGCGTCGCGCGGTGCTCGCCTGGGACGGTATCGGCGATGCGGACGGCAAGCCCATCGATCCGAGCCCCGAGGCCATCGACGCGCTGCTCGATGTCTGGCCGATCTTCGAGGCGTTCCAGCTGACCTACGTCTCGAAGGGCCTGCTGCTGGAACAGGAAAAAAACGCCTCTGCGCCCTCGCTGAATGGTCCTTCGGCGGGGGCGAGCGCTACTGCGAAGCCTGCGCACCCTACGAGGGCCGCGAGCAAGCCTGCCCGGACTGCCCGGCGCGGCTGAACCGTCCGGCAACGCCGGAGGGTTGGCAGGTCTGGGACCTTGTCGGCCGACTCGGCGGCCAGCTGCGTGTCCTGCCCGGCGCGGTGACCGGCTGGGACATGTCGGCGGCGCTCGCGCTCGGTGACGCACTCGGCGTGCCGCCGCTCGCCATGGCCGAACTGCTGCCTGTCATCGAAGCGGTGATGGTCGCCAAGCTCAACGAGCAGATGGAGCACTCCCATGGCTGAGAAGAGGGTCAGCGTCCGCCTCGCGGCCGTGGGCGGACGGCAGGTGCGCGCCGAGCTGGAAGGCGTGGGCGAGGCCGGGTCGCGCGGCTTCGGACGGCTGAGCCGGGAGATGGAGGCCGCGAACGCGAGGCTAGCGGCATTTTCCCGTCGCGTTGCCGTAGCCGCTGCCGCCGCAGTTGCAGCTGCCGCCGCGGCGGGCGTGGCGATGATCCGCTCCGGTCTGCAGACGGTCGATGCGCAGGCCAAGCTCGCCCAGTCCCTCGGCACCACCGTCGCCTCGATCCAGACGCTGGAGCGCGCGGGCGAGCTGGCTGGTGTGTCCATGTCCGGCATCGAGCAGGCGACGAAGGACCTGACGCGGCGACTCAGCCAGGCGGCCGCCGGGACCGGTCCCGCCGCCGACGCGCTCGACCGGCTGGGGCTGTCGGCCACCGACCTGATTGCGCTGCCGCTGGACCAGCGGGTCGGCGCGATCAACGCGGCCATCGAGAGCTTCGTGCCTGCCGCCGAGCGCGCGGCCGTGGCAGGTCAGCTTTTCGGCGAGGAAGGCTCCATCGCCATGTCGCGGATCGACACCGCGACGCTGCGCCAGGCGACGGAGGACGTGCTCGCCTTCGGCGTCGTCGTCTCGGAGCAGGATGCCGATCAGATCGAGCGGACGAACGACGCAATCTCGCGCCTCGGGCTGATCTGGCGCGGGCTCTCGAACCAGCTGGCCGTCGCCGCAGCCCCGGCGCTCGAGGCTGTCGCCAACGCCATGGCCGCCATTGCCAGCCGCACCGGGCCGCTCGGCATCGCCATTCGCGGTCTCTTCGACAATATCGGCCGCCTGACCACCTATGCCGCCACCTTCGCGGCCTTCCTCGCTGGCCGCTGGGTCGCTGGCATGGCCGCTGCGGCGCTCTCCGTGCGCGGCCTCGCCACGGCGCTGGTCGTCCTGCGCGGCGCGCTGATCCGCACCGGCATCGGCGCGCTCATCGTCGGCGCGGGAGAACTCGTCTACCAGTTCGCCCGGCTTGTCTCCGGCGCGGGCGGCTTCGGCGAGGCGATGTCGCTCCTGAAGGACCTCGCCGTCGAGGTCTGGGAGCGGATCCGCATGGGTGCGGCCGCGGCGGGCGCGGCCGCCACGGCGATGTTCTTCGACCTGAAGGCCGATGCCGCCTCGGGCATGAAGAGCGCCATCGAGAGCGTCGTGGCTTTCGGCAACACCGCCGCGAACACGTTCGAGGGCGCCTACGAGGCGATCAAGGCGATCTGGGGTCTGCTGCCCGCCGCCATCGGCGATCTCGCGTTCCAGGCAGCGAACAGCCTCGTCGACGGTGTCGAGGCGATGCTGAACGGCGTGGTCTCGCGCATCAACGGCTTCATCGGCGGCATCAACGCCGGTCTCGAAGCGCTCGGGTCCGAGCGCCGCATCTCGCTGGTGCGCGACCTCGATCTCGGCGAGATCGAGAACCGTTTCGAGGGCGCGGCCAGTGCTGCCACGACGGCGGCGCAGGCGGCGTTCGACCGGGCCTTCGAGGAGAACCCGCTGACCGCACCCGACCTCGGTCTGACCGAGGCAGCAAACCGGGCGCTCGAGTCCGCCAACCTCTATAGGGGCGCCGCGCGCGATCTGGCGGAAGGGGCCCGCGCGCCCCTCGAAAGCTGGCAGGCCCTGCGGGATGCCGTCCGCGCAACCGACGAGGACGGGGCCGATGCGCTGGCCGAGGCGACGACCGCGGCGGAGCGGTTCGAGACCGCGCTCGACGGCGCGGGACAAGCTGCGACCGACGCCGGAACCGCCGCGGGTGCTGCGGCTGCCGCGGCCGAGCCGAATGTGGAGACGGCCGTCACCGGCTGGCAGGCGGTCACGGCGGCGCTGTCGGACTACGCCAGCAAGGCGCGCGAGATCGGTGGCGACATCGGCCAGAGCCTCGTCGGCGCCTTCCAGTCCGCCGAGACCGCGGTCGGCGAGTTCGTGAAGACCGGCAAGCTGAATTTTCGCGATCTGATCACCTCGCTGCTGGCCGATCTCGCCCAGCTGGCGGCGCGGCGCTTCATCCTCGGACCGATCGCAAACGCGCTCTCCGGCGTGTTCTCCGGGGCGGGCGTTCGCGGGGCTTACGCGGCCCCACTGGGGCCACGGTCCCCGCTCACCTACGCCAACGTCCTGCATGCGGGCGGGATGGTCGGATCGGCTGGGCCCACGAGGATGGTCCCGGCGATGGTCTTCGCCGCCGCGCCGCGGATGCATTCCGGCGGGATGGCGGGGCTTCGGCATGATGAGGTGCCCGCTATCCTCCAGCGGGGCGAGCGGGTGCTCTCGAGGCGCGAGGCGCAGAGCTACGGCGCGGGCGGCGGCGTCAACGTCACCATCATGGCACGTGACGCCGAGAGCTTCCGGCAGTCGCGGACGCAGGTTGCGGCAGACATCGCCCGTGCGGTCTCGCTCGGGCGGAGGGGCATGTGATGGCGTTTCACGAGGTCCGGTTCCCCGACAACATCAGTCGCGGCGCGCGCGGCGGGCCCGAGCGGCGGACGCAGATCGTCGAGCTCGCCTCGGGCGACGAGGAGCGCAATGCGAGCTGGGCCAACTCGCGCCGCCGCTACGATGTCGCCTACGGCATCCGCCGCGCCGATGATCTCGCCGCCGTCGTCGCCTTCTTCGAGGCACGGAATGGGCGGCTGCATGGCTTTCGGTTCAAGGACTGGGGCGATCACAAGTCCTGCCTGCCGTCCCAGACGCCAGCGCCGACCGATCAGGCGATCGGCACCGGCGACGGCACGACGAGCGCCTTCCAGCTGGTGAAGCGCTACGCCTCCGGCGCGCAAACTTGGACACGCGCCATAGCCAAACCGGTGACCGGAACCGTGCGCATCGCGGTGGCGGGCGTCGAGCAGCTCTCCGGCTGGTCGGTCGACGCCACGACCGGCGTCGTCACCTTCGGCGTCGCGCCGGGCGCTGGCGTCGCCGTCACAGCGGGCTTCACCTTCGACGTGCCAGTCCGTTTCGACACCGACGCGCTCGACGTGACGCTCGACCTCGAGCGGCTCGGCTCGATCACCTCCATTCCGCTGCTGGAGATCCGGCGATGAACGACACCGGCAGCTTCGTCGCAGCCGTCCTACGCGAGCTCGCGGCCTCGACCGCCGTGATCCTCGCCGCCTGGGGCGCGCTCGGCGGCGCCACGAACGCACTGACCACGAAGATGCGGCTGCGCGATGCGCTGCGGCACATCCTGCTCGGCGGGCTGATCGCCGCCGGGATGGGCAGCCTCTCCATGGCCGTGATCACCGCCTGGCTCAGTCTGCCGCCCGAGGCGATCCCCGCAGGCGGAGCGGCGGGTTCGGCGGCCTATCTCGTCGGGGTCTTCGGACCGGCCTTCATCGAGATGCTGCTCGCCCGCCTCCGCCGCGCCAACGAAGGCCGCGGCGATGAATGAGCTCATTCGCCTCGCGCGCTCCCTCCGCTGCGAGCCTTCCGCTCCACGGCAGGCTTTCGCCCATCGCCTGCGCATTGGCCTTGCCGTCGCGGCACTGATCCTGATCCTCTCGCTTCTCCGGTAATCTCATGCACATGACCGACCGGGGCCTGCTGGCCCTCGTCCGGCACGAAGGACTCGTGCCCGGACCCTATCTTGATGTGAAAAAGGTCTGGACCTTCGGCATCGGCCACACGGCTGCCGCCGGGGAGCCCGATCCGTCCACGATGCCGCGCGGCATGCCCGCCGATCTCGACGCCGGGATCCGCGAGGCGTTCCGGGTCTTCCATGCCGACCTCGCCCGCTACGAGGCCGCTGTCCTGCGCGCCGTGAAGGTTCCGCTGGCGCCGCACGAGTTCGATGCGCTGGTCAGCTTTCACTACAACACCGGCGGCATCGCGAAGGCCGCGCTCACCCGGCACCTCAACGCCGGCAATCGCGTTGCAGCCGCCGACGCGTTTCTGAACTGGCGGCGACCGGCCTCCATCATCCCGCGCCGCGAAGCCGAGCGCGACCTGTTCCGCCACGGCCAATATCCCGGCGGCACGATCCCGGTCTGGTCCGTGGACCGCGCGGGCCGCGTGGACTTCTCCAGGCCGATCCGCCGCCTGACGGAAGACGAGGCTCTGGCCCTGCTGCGGCCGTCGCCGCTGCCGAGACCGCCGGTCTTCGATCTTGCTCCCGACGCGCCGACCGGCTGGCTCGCCCGCCTGGCCGCCTTCTTCTCCATCCTGATCCGGAGGGCCTGACCCATGCGCTACATTCGTCCGACCTCGCTCACCTGGTGGGCGGGACTGCTCGCCATGCTCACCGGCATTGCCTCTCTCGCGTTGCCCGCGACCGGGCCGCTCGGGGAAGTGTCCCGCCTCGTCGCACTGCTCGCCGGCTCGGGGGACGCTTCGCCCGCGGGGCTCATGTTCCTCGGTCTGGGCCTGATCGGTCTGCGGGACCGGATCGAGCGCGGGTTCCGCGGCGATGCTTGAGTTCTTCGCAGGTGTCGTCGTGGGCGGCTGCCTCGGCGTATTCGTCGTCGCCCTCTGCATGGCCGCCGCACGCGGGGAGCGGGACGATGGCTGAACTCCTCATCTGGCTGGTCGCGGCTCTCGGCGCGGTCGGGGGCGTCGTCCTCGGCCGGGTCTGGGGCCGAGTGGAAGGGGAACGTGCAGGCAAACGGGAGGCGGAACGCGATGCGATCAAAGACAAGAACAACCGTGTCGAGCGCGGGCGGGATGCGGTTCGTGATGGCCGCGGCGCTGGCGATCCCGCTGACCGGCTGCGCCGCAACGATGGGCGGTGGTGACGCCGGCTGCGCCTCCTACGCCGAGGCGCGGCTCGCCCGGCCGCCCGCCGAGACTGTCGCAGCCGTGCCGCCGGACTGGGCGAGCTGGATCGCCGATCTCGACGACCGAATGACGGGAACCTGCCGATGAAATCCCTCTCGCCCGAGCTTCAGGCGCATCTCGACGAGGGCACGACGACGCTCGCCTGGTGCTGGCGCATCACCCGTGCCGACGGCGTCACCTTCGGCTTCACCGATCACGACCGGACGCTGAGCTTCGACGAGACCGACTTCGAGCCCGAGAGCGGGTTGACCGCCTCCGAGGTCCGCTCGGGCTCGGACTTGTCGGTGGATGCGCAGGACGCGGAAGGCGTGCTGACCTCGGACCAGATCACCGAGACCGACATTCTTGACTGCCGATGGGACAACGCCGAGGTCGAGGTCTGGCGGGTGAACTGGGCCGACACTGGCCAGCGCGTGCTGATGCGGCGCGGTGCCATCGGCCAGATCCGGCGCGGGCGGCTCGCCTTCGTCGCCGAGGTGCGCTCGCTCGCCCATGTGCTGGGCCAGACGGTGGGACGGACCTTCCAGGCGACCTGCGACGCGGCGCTCGGCGATGCGCGCTGCGGAGTGGACATCGAAAATCCCGCCTTCAGCGGCACCGGCGCCGTCATCGATCTCCTGCGCGACAGGGCCTTCACCGCCTCTGGCCTCGGCGGCTTCGCCTCCGGCTGGTTCACCTTCGGCACGCTGAACTGGACGAGCGGCGCAAATGCGGGGCGGCGCACCGAGGTGCTGGGCCATGACGTCACGGATGGCATTGCCGTGCTGACGCTCCTCGAGGCGCCGGTGCGCGCGATCGCCGAGGGCGACGGTTTCACCATCCGCGCGGGCTGCGACAAGCGCATGGAGACCTGTGGCGCGAAGTTCGCGAACACCGCCAACTTCCGGGGTTTCCCGCACATCCCCGGCCAGGACGCCGTGCTGCGCTACGCCACGAAGGACGGCGGCCACGAGGGAGGGGTGCTGTGACGCAACCCCTCGCATCGGCCGACCCGACGCGCGTCATCTCCGTCGCAGGCTCCTGGCTCGGCACACCGTACCACGACCAGGCCAGCCTGCGCGGTGTCGGCTGCGATTGCCTCGGGCTGGCCCGGGGCGTCTGGCGCGAGGTCGTCGGCCCCGAGCCGTTCCCGATCCCGCCCTACAGCCGCGACTGGGGCGAGACCGGGCCGCGCGAGGTTCTTGCCGAGGGCGCGGGGCGCATGATGATCGAAGTGGAACCGGCGGCGGCCGGTCCCGGCGCGCTGGTGCTCTTCCGCATGAAGCCCCGCGCCATCGCCAAGCATGTCGGGATCCTCACCGGCCCCGATACCTTCCTCCACGCCTATGAGCGGCTCGGCGTGATCGAGGAACCGCTCACCCCATCCTGGCGGCGGCGCATCGCCTTCGCCTTCCTGTTTCCGCAACGCTGAGGCCCGACCATGGCAACGCTTGTTCTCGGCGCGGCCGGTGCCGCCATTGGCAGCAGCATCGGCGGCGCGATCCTCGGCGTGAGTGCCGCCACCATCGGCGGCTTCATCGGCTCCAGCATCGGCTCGGTGGTCGACAGCTGGATCATCTCGTCGCTGGCGCCCACACAGCGCATCGAGGGCGCGCGGCTCGACACGCTCCGCATCACCTCGGCCACCGAGGGCGCGGTCATCCCGCGGCTCTATGGCCGGATGCGCATGGGCGGCAACATCATCTGGGCGACCGATTTCCGCGAGGAGACGAAGACCACCACGCAGGGCGGCGGCAAGGGCGGCGGAGGCGGCAAAGTCAAGACGACCGAGTATCTCTACTTTGCCAGTTTCGCCGTAGCGCTCTGCGAGGGCCCGATCACCGGGATCGGCCGCATCTGGGCCGACGGCAAGCCGATGGACCTCTCCGGCGTCACCTGGCGCTGGTATCCGGGCGACGAGGCGCAGACGGCGGACCCGTTCATTGCGGCGAAGATGGGCGCGGCCAACACGCCCGCCTATCGCGGCACCGCCTATGTGGTCTTCGAGGAACTGGCGCTCTCGACCTACGGCAACCGCCTGCCGCAGCTCTCCTTCGAGGTGTTCCGGCCGCTGGCCGATCCCGACACCGCCGAGGGGCTGACCCGCGCGGTCACCATGATCCCGGCCTCGGGCGAGTTCACCTATGCCACGCAGGCGATCCGGAAGACCGATGGCGGCGCAACGGTACCCGAGAACCTGAACGCGCTGGCCGACTCCACCGACATGGTGGAGGCGCTCGACCGGCTGCAGGCGATGGCGCCTGCGGTCGAGAGCGTCAGCCTCGTCGTGGCGTGGTTCGGCGACGATCTGCGCGCGGGATCCTGCAGGGTGCGGCCGGGCGTCGAGGTGTCCGCAAAGTCGACCACGCCCGCCAGCTGGTCGGTGAATGGCGTGAGCCGCGCCGGTGCCTTCCTCGTCAGCCGCGACGATCAGGATCGCCCGGTCTATGGCGGCACGCCGTCCGACTTCGCCGTGGTGCAGGCGATCCAGGAGATGAAGGCCCGCGGGCTGCGCGTGACATTCTATCCCTTCATCCTGATGGACGTGCCGCCCGGCAACAGTCTGCCGAACCCCTATTCGGACAACGCCGCCGAGACCGGCCAGCCCGCGTTTCCCTGGCGGGGGCGGATCACCTGTTCGCCTGCAGCGGGCTTCGCCGGGACCGTGGACAAGACCGGCACGGCCGCCGCGCAGGTCGCGAGCTTCTTCGGAGCCGCGACGCCCGCGAGCTTTAGTGTCTCGGGCCAGTCGGTTTCGTGGACCGGCCCGTCCGGCGACTGGGGCCTGCGGCGCATGGTGCTGCACTACGCCCATCTCTGCGCGGCGGCGGGCGGTGTCGACGCCTTCCTGATCGGCACCGAGATGCCGGGGCTGACGACGATCCGCTCGGGGGCCAGCACCTATCCCGCCGTGCAGGCCTATCGGGATCTGCTCGCCGATGTGCGCTCGATCCTCGGGTCCGGCACCAAGATCGGCTACGCCGCCGACTGGTCGGAATACTTCGGGCACCAGCCGGGCGACGGCAGCGGCGACGTGTTCTTCCACCTCGACCCGCTCTGGTCGGATGCCAACATCGATTTCATCGCGATCGACAATTACATGCCGCTCTCCGACTGGCGGGACGGGTTCGAGCATGCCGACGCGGCCGAGGGCTGGCCTGCGATCTATGACCGGACCTATCTGCAGAGGAACATCGCGGGCGGCGAAGGCTTCGACTGGTTCTATGCCTCTGCCGCCGACAGATCCGCGCAGGTCCGCACCCCGATCACCGATGGCGCGGCGGCCAAGCCGTGGGTGTTCCGCTACAAGGACCTGCGCGCCTGGTGGTCGAATGCACATTTCGACCGGCCGGGCGGGGTGGAAAGCGGTACGCCGACCGCATGGGTGCCGCAATCGAAGCCGGTGTGGTTCACCGAACTCGGCTGCCCCGCCATCGACCGGGGCACGAACCAGCCGAACGTGTTCTTTGACCCCAAGTCGTCCGAGAGCTTCACGCCCTACTTCTCGCGTGGCTGGCGCGATGATGCCATCCAGCGCGCCTATCTCGAGGCAAGCTATCTCTGGTGGGGTCAGGGTGCGAACAACCCGACCTCATCCGTGTACGGCGGCCGGATGGTCCATGTCCCCGAATGCGCCGCCTGGACCTGGGACGCGCGACCCTATCCGTTCTTCCCCGAACTCACCGGCGTCTGGACGGACGGGCCGAACTGGCGGCTTGGCCACTGGCTGACCGGACGGCTGGGCGCGGTGTCGCTCGCGGCCCTCGTACGCCACCTTTGCCTGCGCGCCGGGCTGGTGGAAGACCTCATCGACGTCTCCGGCCTCTGGGGCGCGGTCGAGGGCTATGTGATCGGCGCGCTGGAAAGCCCACGCACGTCGATTTCCACCTTGGCCCGGAATTTCGGCTTCGATGCCGTCGAGACCGAGGGGGTCATCCGCTTCGTCATGCGCGGCCGCGCCTCGGTCGTCACGCTCGACATCGACGATCTTGTAGCCTCTCGCGAAGGCGAGGTTTTTGAGCTTACTCGGGGCCAGGAGACCGAACTGCCGCAGGCGCTGAAGTGGCAGGTCGCTCGGGCCGACGAAGATTACGACGCCGCCCTCGTCGAGGCCCGCCGCATCACCGTCGACACGACGCGCATTGCCTCCGAGGCCTTCCCGATGGCCATTCCGCCCGAGGAAGCCGAACGCCGCTGCCGCCGCGCGCTGATGGAAGCGTGGATTGGCCGGGAAAGCGCGACCTTCCGTTTGCCGCCCTCGCGGCTCGCCCTCGACCCTGCGGACGTGATCCGCCTGGCCCATGACGGTCGCGAAGTGGAATTCCGGCTTGTCTCGGTCGCCGACGCAGAGGCACGGGTGAACGAGGGAGTCCGCCAGGACCGTGCCGCCTATGATCTGCCGCCCGGCGATCCCCGCCCGGCCTCGCTCGCCAGTCCAGTCGTCTTCGGTACGCCGGAAGTGGTAATGCTGGACCTTCCGCAGATTTCGGAAGATCAGCCCGCGCATCGCCCCCTGATCGCTGCCTATGCCAGCCCCTGGCCGGGCGAGATCGCCGTCTTCCGCAGCGCCTCGACGGATGGGTTCAACCTCCTGACCACCTTCGGCAGTCGGGCGCGGATCGGCACGCTGGCCTTCGACCTCTTTCCGGGCCCGACCTCGCGCTTCGATCTGGGCAATCAGCTGGTCGTCGATCTGCTGTCGGGAACGTTGGAGAGCGTGACGGATGTCGCGCTGTTCGGCGGGGCCAATGCCCTCGCGGTCGAGGCAGCAGCGGGGGTGTGGGAGATCGTTCAGGCGGGTCAGGCGGAACTCATCGCCCCCGGCCGCTACCGCCTGACCCGCCTGTTGCGCGGCCAGCGCGGGACGGAACATGCCATCGGCAACCCGGCACCGGCTGGCGCGCGGGTCGTGGTGCTTGACACGACGCTGGCCTCGCTACCCATCGCCGAAGCCGATCTCAGTCTGCCTTGGAACTGGCGGGTGGGCCCGGCTGCACGGGCGGTCAGTGACGCGAGCTATGCCGCGCTGGGCTTCACCTCGACCGGGCGGGGCCTTGTCCCCTTCTCGCCGGTCCATGTCGAACAGCCCTGGCGGATCGCCCGCAGCCCCGGCGATCTGACCATCCGATGGACGCGCCGGTCCCGCGCGCTGGTGGCCGATGCCTGGGAACAGGTCGAGGTGCCGCTCGCCGAAGACATTGAAAGCTACGATGTGCAGATCCTCTACGGGACGACCGTCAGGCGCACGCTGACCAGCAGCACGACCTCCGTCCTCTACACCGCTGCCCAGCAGAGTACCGATTGGGGTGCACCTCTCGGCCCCGGCCAGACGCTGGCGCTCCGCATCTTCCAGCTCTCGAACCGCCTCGGCCGCGGCACGCCTGCCTCCGTGACCCTCCAGTTCTGACGGGATTTCCCATGTCCGACACCACGACCCATCTGGGCCTGCCCTATCTTCTGGCGGCGCAGGCGCAGAAACATGTCACCCACAACGAGGCGCTTCGTTTGCTCGATGCCATGGTGCAGCTCTCGGTCCTCGATCGTACCCGCACCGCGCCCCCGGCCAGCCCCGCGGATGGCAACCGGCATCTCGTGGCTTCCGGCGCGACCGGCCTCTGGGCAGGATGGGACCTGAACATCTCCTTCTGGGTGGACGGCGCGTGGATCAGGCTGGTGCCGCGCACCGGATGGATGGTCTGGGTCGCGGCCGAGGGCCTGTTCCTCGTCTGGACCGGCAGCGCCTGGGAGGTGGTGGGCGAGCCGCGCGACGTGTCGGACGCCGTGTTCAGCCTGGTGAACGATGCCGATCCCACGAAGAAGGCCACTTTCGCGCTGGCAGGCATCAGCGCCGGGACGACGCGCAGTTTCACGCTGCCCAACACCTCGTCGGAACTGGCGATCCTCGCAGGCTCCCAGACCTTCACCGGGAACAAGACGTTTTCGGGGACGCTGACGGCATCCGGGACGGTGACGACATCCGGGGCCACTGCGACCATCGGTACGGCCACCGGGACTGCGACCTATGGCATGGGGACAGGGGCCACGACGACGGGCGTCACCAAGACCGTCAACCTCGGCACCGGCGGTGCATCCGGATCGACGACGGTCATCAACGTTGGCTCGGCCACCGCCGGGGCCGGTGGGACAACAGTCATCAACACGCCTACGGTCACCTTCGCGAATGCGGTGACGCAGGTCGGCATGCCCCAGGCGAACCTGACCGCGCAACTCTTGGGCCTCGGCGGGGCCACAGCCGACAGCTACAACCGGCTTTCGGTTAACACACCGGCTGTGCTGCTGAACAACGCAGGCGCCGGTATCGAGGCGACGGTGAACAAGGCCACCGCCGGGAACGACGCCGCTTTCGCCTTCAAGACCGGCTTCTCTGCCCGAGCCCTCATCGGCCTTCTCGGCAACGACGATTTCAGCTTCAAGGTCAGCCCGGATGGCTCTGCCTTCTTCGACGCGATCAGGATCGACCGGGCGAGCGGCCAGGTGGAACTGCCGCAGCCAACGGTCCTGCCCGGCCTTAGTGCTGCGCCATCGCCGCCGCCCACCGGCAAGGCATCGGTCTACGCCCGCAACCGCGCAGGCGCGCCATGGATCGACGTGATGCGCCCCTCGGGGCGGGACTTCCCGCTCCAGCCGCATTTCGGGGTGAACCGGATCGCCAACTGGTCGCCCTCGACCGGCACGACGGTGACCACCGAAGGCCTGCCGATCACTTCGGTCGGCACCGTTTCGACGCCCACGCTGGCCGCGACGAACCTTGCGACTTCCATGCGGCGCTGGCGTCTGACCTCTGCGGCCGTCGTGGACTCGGTGGCCGACCAGCGATCCGCTGGCTGGGCCTGCTGGCGCGGGAACGCGGCGGGCCTTGGTGGCTGGACCTTCGTCACGCGGATTTCGCTGACGACGCTGCAGGCGACAGGCATGGGGTTCTTCGGTCTCTACGGATCAACCGCAGCACTCGCCACCACGCTGACACTGGCCGCCGTCGTCAACTGTATCGGCATCGGCTTTCAGCGCGGCACCCATGCCAACTGGCAGCTGGTCGCCAATGACGGGACCGGGGCACCGACCTTGACCGACCTAGGGGCCGCCTTCGCCATTGCCACCGGCGGGGTGCTGACCCTGTTCATAGCCGCGCCGCCGAACGGTTCGTCGGTATGGGTCCGGGCTGTGAATGAGGTCACCGGCGCCATCTTCGAACAGGAAATCGCCGCCGACCTGCCCGCCGCCACGCAGTTCCTGTCACCGCGGCTGTTCCTGAACACCGGCGCCACGGCCGCCGCCGTCGCTTACGACTGCGCTGGGGTCTACGTCGAGACGGACTTCTGATCCGGCTTCGTGGAAAGCCAGCTCGTGTGAAGCCCGGGCCGGGCGACATCAAGACGGGAAGCGCCGAACGCCTCGACCGTGGCGCATCACCCGGCCCGGATCACAGGTTCACGGTTTCAAATAGCGGCAGGGATTCGCTGCACCGGAATGGTGGCACGGCAAAGCGGCACCTGTCTCGTGCGGCGATGGGCACAATTGTGCACCTTGGATCAGGCCGAAATCTGAACCACGCTTCCCGCGCAGCCGTCGTTCTGGCAATGTTCCATCCTGCCTTTATGATTCCCGGACCTGCGCATGTGCAATTTGTACTCCCAGACCAAGAGCCAGGACGCCATGCGCCATGTCTTTGACGACATGCGCGAGGATGACGAGGACTTGGTCGATCTGACCGGCAACTTGCCACCCATGACCGGAATCTTCCCCGACTATCCCGCGCCGATCATCCGGCACGGGGCGCAAGGTGGCTGGCAATTGACCATGGCGCGCTGGGGTATGCCGACACCGCAGGTGTTTCTGGCAGGCAAGCGCACCGATCCGGGCGTCACCAATATTCGCAATGTCGCTTCGGCCCATTGGAGACGCTGGCTCGGGGTGGAGCATCGCTGCCTCGTCCCCTTCACCAGCTTTTCCGAGATCGATAGCCGCCCGGGCGCACCGCGCAACCATCCGGTCTGGTTCGCGCTTGGCCAGCATCGCCCCTTGGCCTTCTTCGCGGGCATCCGCACCGCATGGACCTCGGTGCGCAAGCTGAAGGAGGGCGAGGTGACGGCAGAACTGTTCGGCTTTCTGACCTGCCCACCCAATGCCGAGGTTGCGAAGATCCATCCCAAGGCAATGCCGGTGATCCTGACCAGGCCCGAGGAGTGGCGGCGCTGGCTGACTGCACCGGTGGCCGAGGCCCTGCCGCTGCAACGCCCCCTGCCCGACGGTACGCTGCAGATCGTGGCGGAGGGAGTGCGGGAAGATGCGGCCTGAGACCTTGCGCCCTGAACTGGCCCACGCCGACGAATTCGACCTTTGTGGGCGACGTGTGCATGAAGCCGAAGGCCGCGGTCGCCGAACCTTTGCGCTGTTTCAGGCGGTGCGGCATCCCGGCCCGCTGGTCTGGATCCTGCCCGCCCATGTGCCGGAACTGCCGATGCTGCGCGGGTTGCCGAAAGGTGTCGGCGAACGGCTGCACCTGTTCCGCGCCGAGGGCGAGACCGATCTGCTGTGGTGCATCGAGGAGGCACTGCGCTCGGCTCCCGTCGGCCTTGTCATCGCCGAACCGGAAAAGCCCCTGTCGCTGACCGCCGGGCGTCGCCTGCAACTGGCGGCCGAGGCCGGGCGGACCACCGGCCTGATGCTGATCCGCGAAGGCGCGGGCAGCAATGCCACCGAAACGCGCTGGGCCTGTGCCCCCGTAGCAAGCCCGGCGGCGGACTCGACTCTGCATTGCTGGACCCTTAATAAGAACAAAAAGGGAACTTGCGGAAGTTGGATTGTGAACTGGAATGGCGCGACGGCTGCTGTCCATCTGGTTTCCGAGGCTGGCCAGCGACATCAGCCTGCGGAACCGCCCGGTTGAAGGGCCCCTTGCCCTGAGCCAGCGCTCGGGCAATGCCGATCATCTGCATTGCCTGAACCCCGCCGCCACGGCCCGCGGCCTGCATCGCGGCATGGCGCTGGCCGATGCCCGCGCGATCTGTCCCGATCTTGCCACCCGCCCCGCTGATCTGGCCCGCGAAGCGGCGGCGCTGGCGTCCTTGCGCCGCTGGGCCAGCCGTTATGCCCCCATGATTGCCACGGATGGCGCGGACGGGCTGATGGCCGATATCTCGGGCGTGCCGCATCTGTTCGGCGGAGAAGCCGATTTGCGCGAGGACTTGCACGCGCGGCTGACGCGGGCGGGCCTGCATGCGGAAAGCGCCATCGCCGGAACCCGTGGCGCCGCCCATGCACTGGCCCGTCACGGCGGCGGCATCGTACCTGACGGGCGACTGATCGAGGGGATCGGTCGCCTGCCGGTGACAGCCCTCAGAGCGGATCCTGAAACGGCCGAGGCGCTGGCGCGGGTGGGTCTGGCACGTATTGCCGATTT
>CALMZV010000161.1 GCA_937870755.1 uncultured Methylocystaceae bacterium | reverse complement strand
CGCAGAGCCTCAACCAGATCGAGCGCGCCTATGGCCCGAACAACGCGATCCTCGATAATTGCCATGTCCGCGTCAGCTTCGCCACGAACGACGAAAGGACGGCCAAGCGCATTTCAGACGCACTAGGCACCGCGACCGAGTTGCGCGACTCCACCAACTACGCAGGGCACCGCCTAGCCCCGTGGTTAGGTCACTTGATGGTTTCCCGGCAGGAGACGGCCCGGCCGCTGCTGACCCCCGGCGAAATCATGCAGCTTCCGCCCACCGACGAAATCGTCATGGTCGCGGGCACGCCGCCGATCCGCGCGACCAAGGCCCGCTATTTCGAGGATGCGCGATTCAAGGAGCGCATCCTGACCCCGCCCGATCTGGTCGCCGCTCCGCTGGCGCCCAGCCCATCCGCCGATGACTGGTCCGGCCGCGTGGTCGCGGCGGAAAGCCGTTCCGCGACGGCCGCCGCAGACGAGGCCGAGGGCGATCCGGCCAATGCCGGCATCCGCCGCGAGCCGGCATTGCCCGAGCATGAGGAAATCGTCGCCCCGCCGCCATCCCCCGAACAGGAGTTCGAGTTTCTGGACGACGAGCCGGACGTTGACGCGGCCAAGGCCCGCGCCATGCGCCAGCGCATGAGGATGGTGGCGCGGCAAGTGGCGATGAACCCCGATGACGGAATCGACCTTTGAGGACACGCCCATGGCAACCCGAACCCGCCTGAATCTCTATTTCGACCCGGCGCTCATGCCGCAGATCGAGTCGCTGGCGCTGCGCCGCAAGGTCTCGAAATCCGCCATCGTCGAGGCGGCGGTCATGTCCTACCTGTCCGGCGATTCCGCCGACCGGCTTGAAGCAGCCATGTCGCGCCGTCTGGACAAGCTCGGCCGTCAGATCGACACGCTCGACATGGACCTTGCCGTTCTCGGCGAAACGGTCGCGCAGTTCATCCATTTCTGGATGTCCCTCACGCCGCCGCTTTCAGGAGCCACTCAATCCGCTGCCCGAGCAAAAGGCGCGGAACGGTTCGAGGGATTCATACAGACTCTCGGCAAGCGACTGGCGACGGGCGACAGGTTCCTCAAAGAGCTGTCGCGTGACCTCGACTCACTCCACGACGATCCGGTGCGAGACGAGGCCGGGACCAACGGCGATCAAGAGTAAGTATTCGGACCCATCCTATTTACCGCCGATAGCCGCCGATCACCGCACGCACTTAGATACTTGTTGAACCGACCGGATTTCGGCCTCTCTTAATCGACCCCGATCCGGGGATTGCCTGTCGCGTCCCCGCCAGAAGCCGGGGCCGACATGACCACCAACCACCAAAGACCGGAAGCCATAGCGCGCGGCGCACGCATGTTGCGCACCGCGCTCGGCCCCGCCATTGCCCGGCTGCTCGAAGACCCGGCCGTGGTCGAGGTGATGTTGAACCCGGACGGGCGGTTGTGGATCGACCGCCTGTCCGAAGGGCTGTCCGATACGGGCGAGCGTCTGTCCGCCGCCGATGGCGAACGCATCGTGCGGCTGGTCGCGCACCATGTCGGCGCGGAGGTTCATGCCCGCAGCCCCCGCGTCTCGGCCGAGCTGCCAGAGTCCGGCGAACGGTTCGAGGGATTGTTGCCGCCCGTGGTCGCCGCGCCGACCTTCGCCATACGCAAGCCCGCCAGCATCGTGTTCAGCCTCGACGACTATGTGGCGGCAGGCATCATGTCTGCCGATCAGGCCGAGACGCTACGAGCGGCCGTTTCCTCCCGCGCCAACATCCTCGTGGCGGGCGGCACCAGCACCGGCAAAACGACGCTGACCAACGCGCTGCTCGCCGAGGTGGCGAAGACGCAGGATCGCGTCGTCATCATCGAGGACACGCGCGAGCTGCAATGCGCCGCGCCCAACCTTGTCGCCATGCGGACGAAAGACGGCGTGGCGACGCTTTCCGATCTGGTCCGTTCCTCGCTGCGCCTGCGCCCGGATCGCATCCCCATCGGCGAGGTGCGCGGATCGGAAGCCCTCGACCTTCTGAAAGCGTGGGGAACGGGACACCCCGGCGGTATCGGCACCATCCATGCGGGCACCGGAATCGGTGCGCTCCGTCGCCTTGAACAGCTCATTCAAGAGGCTGTCGTCACCGTCCCGCGCGCGCTGATCGCCGAGACCATCGACCTTGTTGCCGTCCTCGCCGGGCGCGGTTCCGCGCGCCGGCTTGCCGAGCTTGCCCGCGTCGAAGGGCTGGGGCCGGACGGCGACTATCGCATCACCCCCGCAATCCCCACCAGCACAGGAGAATCCTCATGATCCGCACGATTTCGCGCGGCTATCGCTTCGCCGCGACCGCCGCATCCACCCTTGCCATCAGCCTCATGCTTGCCCCGGCCGCCCATGCGTCCGGTTCGTCGATGCCATGGGAGCAGCCCTTGCAGCAAATCCTCCAGTCCATCGAGGGGCCGGTCGCCAAGATCATCGCCGTCATCATCATCATCGTGACCGGCCTGACCCTCGCGTTCGGCGATACCAGCGGCGGCTTCCGTCGCCTGATCCAGATCGTTTTCGGCCTGTCCATCGCCTTCGCGGCGTCGAGCTTCTTCCTGTCGTTCTTCTCGTTCGGCGGCGGGGCGCTCGTTTGATGGCGGGCGGCCTCGAACAGCTCGACGCGGTGCCGGGCTTCGCGATCCCGGTCCACCGGGCGCTGACCGAGCACATTTTGCTCGGCGGCGCACCGCGCGCCATCGCCATCATGAACGGGACGCTGGCCGGGGCCGTGGGCCTCGGCCTGCGCCTCTGGCTGGTCGGCATCGCCATTTGGGCCATCGGCCATTTCGCTGCCGTGTGGGCGGCGAAACGCGATCCCCAATTTGTCGAAGTTGGGCGCAGGCATCTGCGCATCCCCGGCCATATGGCGGTGTGAGGGCGCGGCCATGATGAACCTTGCAGAATACCGCCGCACCGCATCCCGTCTCGCCGACTATCTGCCATGGGCAGCATTGGTCGGCTCGGGCGTCGTCTTGAACAAGGACGGCTCATTCCAGCGCACCGCGAAGTTTCGCGGTCCCGATCTGGATTCCGCCGTCGCGGCCGAGCTGGTCGCCGTCGCCGGCCGCATCAACAATGCCGTGCGCCGTCTCGGCTCCGGCTGGAGCATCTTTGTCGAGGCGCAGCGCAGCGAGGCCGCGACCTATCCCGACAGCGCCTTTCCCGATGCCGCATCCGCGCTGGTCGATGCCGAGCGCAGGGCTGGTTTCGAGGAAGCCGGCACGCATTTCGTGTCGGGCTATTTCCTCACCTTTCTCTGGCTGCCCCCGGCCGAGGAAGCCGCCCGCGCCGAAACATGGCTCTACGAGGGCCGCGAGAAAACCGGCGTGGACCCGTGGGAGCTGCTGCGCGGCTTCATCGACCGCACCGACCGCGTGCTGGCGCTGCTCGACGGCTTCATGCCCGAGTGCCGTTGGATGGATGACGGCGCGACGCTGACCTATCTCCATTCCACCATCTCGACCAACCGGCATCGCGTGCGCGTGCCCGAGGTGCC
>CALMZV010000160.1 GCA_937870755.1 uncultured Methylocystaceae bacterium | reverse complement strand
CATAGCCAGCGGATTTACAGTCCGCCCCCTTTGCCGCTCGGGACATTCCCCCACGAGGCTAATCAAACACTTAGCCGATATTCGTTACGCAACTGTTAGGCACTTGGTCACTCGTTTGGCACACCATACGGTCAGCTGACCGACTGGCTCGACGCCTGCGTATCTAGCATGGCGTTGACAGTCAATAGGTCGTCTGGCGCAAGGTGGGCATAACGCATGGTCATGGTGATTGTCGAGTGGCCAAGCAGTTTGCTGACCACCTGTAAGCTAACACCACGCTGAACCAGCCATGAGGCATAGGTATGCCTAAGGATGTGAGGCACAACCTCAGGATCATCCTTCAGGCCAATCTCTGCCTTGGCTCGCATGAAGCCTGAGTGGAAACCATCGTAGTTAATACACTGCCACGGTCGGGACCAGCCTTGCGAGCGACCCCATTCGAGCGCCGCTTTAGCCTGCCTGTTGAGGCCAAGGACGCGAGACTTCTTGCCCTTGGTAGTCTCCCACCGGAGCGTCACTCGGTCGGCCTGTACGTCCTTCCATTCGAGCGCCAGGGCCTCACCAATCCGACAGCCCGTGTTGAGCAGGAAGGAGGCGAAGGCGTGGTGGTCCATCGACAGGCGTGATAGTAAACGCTCTGCTTCCTCCGGTGTCAGGAACCTGGTCCTACCTTCACCTTCGACCTCACGCTTGGGGAATGCTGGCACAGTCTGGATGACGCCACGACTGACACAATGCTTCAGCAACATGCGAAGCGTAGTAAGCTTGCGATTGATACGCGGACCTGAGTTCTGCTTGCGGAGGTCCATCACGTAGTCTTGGATGAGGGCGGGAGTGATGCTTGTCACCAGCCGGTCCTCACCAAACCATTTGATCAAGCTCTCGGTCGTGTAGAAGTTGTCCCGAGAGTTGCGCACACGCTCCCATAGGAAGCGGAAGCCATGCCTAAATAGGATGCCTACTGTCGGCCTGAGTATCTCGCCACGAGGATCACGCTCGAAGGCTTCTGCTTCTGACTGAGTGTTGAACCGCTTGCGGACACGACGGCCATCGACATAGGCATCAGCTTGCCACTTGTCGTTTAGCTGTCTTGCCATGCTTGTCGGCCTTCACTTTGTCATAGAATTTCATGCCTGCCTTGGTGAGCCTGAGCAGCTTGTAGCGCCGGTCACGAGGGTCTTCGGTGCGCTCAACAAATCCAATGCCTTCGACATTGAAAGCCTTATGATCACACCAGTACGATACGTTCCTGGATGCAGTGGCATTGGTTAGCCCTAAGCCAATCTCCACATCCTTTTGCGTACAGACGCCACGCTGAGCGATGAACAAGAACACCAGCATCGTGGTGATCTGCATCTCAGGGTCTACGTCTGCGAACGTCTCGATCTCCCTTGTAAGTATGTTGACATCCATACGCCTCTCCTAGTGACGGGCCAAACGCCTACACATAACGCAACCATATCCACCCGTCAACTAATACGATTGCGTTAGCACTCTTCGACCTTGGCCTGCTTGAAGCCTAGCGACTTCAGCCAAGGGATCACTCGGTCGGCATCCTTAGGGTGTGTGAACACTCCGTAGGTGCCACAGAGGGTTGGTAGGCGGCGGGCACCACGGTCGAACTTAACCGACCGGATGCCAGCAGCGTAGAAAGGCTTTATGTCTCGCGCCGTCAGCCTGATGGTCCAGCGCTTGGTGTTGTCTTCGGTCACGCAGCCATCCTGATATTCTCGATGCCTACGTTAGCGTAGAAGACAGCCAGCGCAAAGCCACGCGGGGTGACTGAGCGGATGTTCTTTGTCTTCATGCTCTTACCACCGAGTAATCGAAGAAGCTGATGACGACCTTCTTGGGCATCAGTTACTCCCATATCCAGTGTCTGCTCATGGCTACATCTCCATGTGAGAGATGAAGGCCAGGGCCATGATCACGACCATGACGCCAGCGACCATCGCGTAGATGTCACGGGCACCAACGGCAGCAGGCAAGATGTGTGCCATGTATTTCTCCAATTGTGATATACTTAAACGCATAGCAAAACGGACCAGACAGTCAAGCCATCACTGACACAAAAGTTGGGCTAAGTGTTTGATTATGTGCTTAGGAGCCCGGATTTACAGTCCGCCCCCTTTGCCGCTCGGGACATTCCCCCACGCGCGCGAAACGCGCGGAACGGACCGGGCGTCCCGGACCGTGCGGCCGGGTTATGCGGGCCGCTCCCTGCCCTGTCAACCTGAAATCAGACCCATTTGCGCTCCGGGCGGCTGCGTGGGAGACAGGCGGACGGAGCGTTTTCGGGCGAACGGCGACCATGCGCAGGCGACAAGGCGGAACGGACAGGCGAGGCGACGAGCGGCATGCGCCGGCGCGCGCCGCGCCCGCGCCGGCGTTCCGCAGGCCGGGGGCCGATCTCGTCGTGCTCTACGGGCTGCACGCGGTGCGCGAGGCCCTGCGCGCCGGCCGCCGCAAGCTGCTCGCCGTCTACGCCACGGCCCAGGCGGCCGAGCGCCTTGCGCCCGACCTGGCCGCCGCCGGCCTTGCCGCCACGGTGGTCGAGGCGCGCGATCTCGACCGCAGGCTCGGCGCCGGCGCCGTCCACCAGGGCGTCCTCATGGAAGCCCGCCCGCTGCCGGCCATCGACGTTTCGGAGATAGAACGCCGCAGCGGAATCGTGCTCGCGCTCGACCAGATCACCGACCCGCACAATGTCGGCGCCATTCTGCGCACCGCCGCCGCCTTCGCGGTCGACGCGCTGCTCGTCACCGAGCGCCATGCGCCGGATTTTTCCGGCGTGCTCGCCAAGACCGCCTCCGGCGGGCTGGAACACGTGCCGATCGTGGCCGTGGTCAATCTGGCGCGCGCGCTCGATGAGCTGGGCGACATGGGCTATCAGCGCGTCGGTCTCGATTCGGACGGCGCCGCCGATCTCGACGACACGCCGCTGACCGCGCCCGTGGCGCTGGTGCTGGGCGCGGAAGGCGCGGGCCTGCGCCGCCTGACGCGCGAGCGATGCGATGTGATCGCGCGGCTCGACATGCCGGGCGCCATCAGAAGCCTCAATGTTTCGAACGCCTGCGCGCTGGCGCTCGGCCTCGTCGCCCGCAGGATCGTCTGACGCGCGTTCGCGCGCGCCGATCAGGCCCCGAACCCGTGCGGCGCCCGCACGCTGTCGCGCGCGCGCGCAATGCGCACGCCGCGCTCCTTCATGTCCTTCAGCGTCACATACATCATCGCCGTCATCATCGCGTCGTTGAACGCGTCGTGCTGGTCGAGCATGGGAATGCCGAGATCGGAGACGATCGCCTTGAACGACAGATCGATCGCCGTGCCGGGCGGCGCATCGCCGTATTTGCGCTCGTAATACATCTGCGAAACCTCGATCATCGGGTTCGGCAGCTCGATGCCCTTCAGCTGCAGCAGATATTTGTCGACCATCGCCACGTCGAACTCCAGGTAGTAGCCGACGAGCGGGCGCCCGCGCACAAAATGCAGAAAGTCCGGCAGCACCTTGAAGATGAGCTTGCCGCCTTCGACGTCCGCCTCGCGCAGCCTGTGCACCTTGATCGCCTCGGCCGACATCCTCGCATCCGGTCGCGCGACGGCCTCGAACCGTTCGCTCGCCAGAATGCGGGCGCCGCGGATTTTCACCGCGGCGATGGTGACGATGTCGTCCTTCGCCACGTCCAGCCCGGTCGTCTCGCAATCGAACGCCACGACATCGTCGTCCGGCGGCGGCTCGAACATGAAGCGATAACTCTGGTCCCCGAGCGAAATCTGGTGGAACAGCCGTTTGATGCGCCGCGCGAACATGTCAGAACATGCCCAGGTTGAAATGGCGCCGCAGGATTTCGCGGAACGTCTTCACGACCTTGAAGGCGTCGCGCAACAGATCGCGCTCCACGCTCGAAAGTTCCGCCGGCTTCACCAGCGCGCCGCGATCCTTTTCCTGCTCCAGCTGGCTGTCGAGCCGCAACGCCAGCAGATAGTGGAACGACTGTTTGAGATCGCGCGCGAAATCCTCGCGGAACACACCCTTCTCCGCCAGCCGTCCGATGCGTTCGTCGGTGGAGGTTTCGAGCAGCCCGTGTTCGAGCGCGAGCGAACGCACGCCATGCACGATCGGGAAAATGCCGCCCTTCTTCAGATCGAGCGCGCCGCCGCCTTCCGACGCGATGAGATTGTTGAAGAAGCCGATGGGCGTCTCGAACGCCTCGACCGCATGGGCGAAGCGCGCGAGATAGGCGCGCTCGTCGCGCACGGCGCCGATCAGCGCGCGCTTGGCCTCATGCAACAGCTCGACGCGCCCGGCGACCGGCGCCGCGTCGTAAAAAATCGCGACGTTCATATGCGCGTTCTCATCCGGCAGCGCGATCCACCGCCGGAAACTCTCCATGTAATCGGCGAGCGGCTTGGACCAGAACGGATTGCGCACCATCACGTCGCCGGGGCACGGCGGAAACCCGTAGTCTTCGAGCGCGGCCGTGAATTCACGCCGGAATGCGTTCAGACTCGCCGGGTCGACCGGCCCGGCGAGGATGAGTCCGTTGTCCTGGTCGGTGCGCATCGTCTGTTCGCCGCGCCCCTCGCTGCCCATGACGATGAGGCACGCCTGCGCGCGCAGGCTTTCCGGCGCCAGCAACTGGAACGTCCTGGCCATCAGCCGCCGGTTGAGATCGGAGACGATTTCCGCGATCACCTCCACGCGCACGTCCTGCCGCCGCAGCACGCGGATCTGATCGGCGATCTCGCGCGCGGCGGTCCTGAGATCGGCGGTCGATGTCGCGCGGTCGATACGGCCGGCGATCACCTGCGCGTTGCCCGCGAGAAATCCCAGGAGATCTATGTCTTCCAGAATGCCGACATAGGCGCCGCGCCGCGTGACGGCCACGCGCCGCTTGTTGCTCTTCGTCATTTCGATCAGCGCCATGAAGACGAATTCGTCCTCGTCCAGCGCGACGATGTCGTAGCGCGCGATCGGCCCGATGGGCGCGTCGATCTTCATGCCGTTGAGCACCACTGCCTTCGACAGGTTCATGCCGGTGACGATGCCGATGCGCGCGCCGTCGCGCACGAAAAGCGTGTTGGAGTCGATCTCCTGCATCTTGCGGCCGGCGAACTCGATCGTATCGCTGGCGTCGATATACACCGCCGGATGCAGAAACAGATCGCCGATGCGCGTGCGCATGAGCGAGCCCGAACGCGCTTCTTCCTGCGACCGGGCGACCGCCTCCAGCTTGCGCGAAATGTCGAGATAGAAGAACGACCCGAACCGCGCGTTCTCGCGCATCAGCCTCAGCGTCAGGTCCTTGGGCGCGAGGTAGGCGAGCGTCTCCTCGCGCGCGATGAAAGAGTGCGCGGCCGCGCCCTCCACGATCGCGCGCGTGTCGAACGAATCGTTGGGGCCGAGCAGCGCGACCAGTTCTTCGCCGTCGCGCTCCTCGACCGCGCCCTTGATGACGACGAACAGCGAGTCGGCAGCCGCGCCCGCCGCCACAATCGTTTCGCCCGGCTTGAAATAGCCGACATCGAGCGCGGCGCGAAACGCGACGGCCTCCTCGGCGGTCAGCCGGTCGAATGGCGGATTGGAGACATCGAAGGCGTTGGGCATGGCGCGCGCATTCGCTTTGAGAGTCCGCAAACACTAAAACAGAACGAGCGCGGGCCGTAAGGTCCGCGCTCGTCGCAGATTGTCGCGCCTCATCGTCTTGTCGTTCAGGCGTCGCCGCCTGAACGGATGATGCGCTAGTGCGCCGACGCGCCCGCCGCGCCGATGCCGGTCTGCGAGCGCACGTATTGCGCTTCGAACCCGGCGCGATCTTCGGCCGCGCGCTTGCTGGTGTCGAGTTTCGAGAACAGCCAGATGCCGACGAAGGCGATCGTCATCGAGAACAGCGCCGGATTGCTGTAGGGCACCGGAGCCGAACCCTTGGGATAGCCCAGGGTCGCTTCCCACACGCCCGGCGACAGCACCACGCCCACGAGCGCCGAGGCGAGGCCGAGGAAGCCGCCGATCACCGCGCCGCGCGTGGTCATGCCCTTCCACATCATCGACATGAGCAGCACCGGAAAGTTGCAGGACGCGGCGATCGCGAAGGCGAGGCCGACCATGAAGGCCACGTTGACATTCTCGAACAGGATGCCGAGCCCCATCGCGAGTATGCCGAGCACCACGGTCGCAATCTTCGAAACGCGGATCTCGTCCTGCTCGTTCGCCTTGCCGCCCTTCACGACCGTCGCATAGAGGTCGTGGCTGACGGCGGACGCGCCGGCCAGCGTCAGGCCCGACACCACCGCCAGAATGGTGGCGAAGGCGACCGCGGCGATGAAGCCGAGGAAGACATTGCCGCCGACCGCGTTGGCCAGATGGATGGCCGCCATGTTGTCGCCGCCGCGAATGGCGGCCAGCCCCTTGGCGGGATCGGTCAGGAACTCGGGGTTGGTGGACACGAGCGTGATCGCGCCAAAGCCGATGATGAAGGTGAGAATGTAGAAATAGCCGATGAAGCCGGTGGCGTAGAACACCGATTTGCGCGCGGCCTGCGCGTCGGCGACCGTGAAGAACCGCATGAGAATATGCGGCAGGCCGGCGGTGCCGAACATCAGCGCCAGACCGAGCGAGATCGCCGAGATGGGGTTCGAGATCAGCGAGCCCGGCGCCATGATGGCGTCCTTCTTCGGATGCACCTCCACAGCCTTGGCGAACAGCGCCTCCGGGCTGAACCCGAACTTCACCAGCACCATGAACGCCATGAAGCTCGCGCCGCCGAGCAACAGGCACGCCTTGATGATCTGCACCCACGTCGTCGCCACCATGCCGCCGAACGTCACGTAGACGATCATGAGAATGCCGACGATGATGACCGCATAGAGATAGGGCATGCCGAACAGAAGCTGGATCAGCTTGCCCGCGCCCACCATCTGCGCGATCAGATAGAAAGCGACCGTCACCAGCGTGCCGCACGCCGCCAGCACGCGCATCGGCGTCTGCTGGAAGCGGAACGAGGCGACGTCGGCGAAGGTGAACTTGCCGAGGTTGCGCAGCGGCTCCGCGATCAGGAACGTCACGATCGGCCAGCCGACGAGCCAGCCGACCGAATAGATCAGCCCGTCGTAGCCCGACGTGTAGACCAGACCGGAAATGCCCAGGAACGAGGCGGCCGACATGTAGTCGCCGGCGATCGCGAGGCCGTTCTGGAAACCGGTGATGCCGCCGCCGGCGGTGTAGAACTGCGCGGCGGACTTGGTGCGGCTGGCCGCCCAATAGGTGATGCCGAGCGTGGCGACGACGAACAGGCCGAACATGAGAATGGCGGACCAGTTGGTCGCCTGTTTCTGCACGTTGCCGGAGACGGCGTCGGCGAAAGCGGGCGCTGCGAAAAGCGGCGTGAGCGCCGCGAGCGCGATGAGAATCCTGCGGTTCATCACTTGGACTCCTCGACGATTTCGCGGGTGAGCTGATCGAATTCGGCGTTCGCCTTGAACACGTAGACGCCGGTGAGAATGAAGGCGGCGATGATGACGGCGAGGCCGATCGGAATGCCGACCGTGGTCACGCCGGCGCCAAGCTTCATCCCGAGGAAGCCCTTGGCGTAGGCCACCAGCAGAATGAAGCCGAAATAAACGATCAGCATGAGCACGGACAGCAAGAGGCTGAGCGATTTGCGGCGACGAACGAGCTCCTGATATCTCGGATTCCGTTCGATGGCTTCGTAGGACGTCATCGAAAATACTCCCCTGTGGAAAGCTGGCGGTGGAATAGCCAAAGCGGCGCGGCTTCACCATGCAACTTTGTGCGCACAGGCCCTCGCTCGCGCTTGCAGCAGGATATGCACAAGTCCCTGCGCCCCAGCGCTCCGGGAATGATGCGCCGCAACGCGAGACGCGATCCGGTTTGCCTTTTATACGAAGGTCTTAGGCTCCGGACCATCGACGTGGAACGGGTTTTTACTAATCTGTTCACGTCCGAACGCTTCGCGCCGGACTGGGGAGGGACCGCCAGCAACGGCGGCCCGCGCGTCGGCCGCGCCGAACGCGCAATGCAACGGGATTCATCCAATGGCGATGGCTGGTGTTGTCCAGACCGAAGATCGGGTTCGCCCGATGACGCGCGAAGAGAAACGCGTGATTTTCGCGTCTTCTCTCGGCACGGTCTTCGAATGGTACGATTTCTATCTCTACGGCTCGCTCGCCGCCATCATCGGCGCGCAGTTCTTCAGCCAGTTTCCGCAGGCCACGCGCGACATTTTCGCGCTTCTGGCCTTTGCGGCGGGCTTCCTGGTGCGCCCCTTCGGCGCCATCGTTTTCGGCCGCGTCGGCGACATCGTCGGGCGAAAATACACATTCCTCGTCACCATCCTCATCATGGGCCTGTCGACGTTCATCGTCGGCCTGCTGCCCAACGCCAACTCCATTGGCATTGCGGCGCCGATCATCCTGATCGTCCTGCGCCTGCTGCAGGGCCTTGCGCTCGGTGGCGAATATGGCGGCGCGGCGACCTACGTGGCCGAACATGCTCCGCAGGGCCGTCGTGGTTTCTACACCTCGTGGATTCAGACGACCGCCACGCTCGGCCTGTTCATGTCGCTGCTGGTCATTCTCTTCACACGCACGGTCGTGGGCGAGAAGGACTTCGCCGAATGGGGCTGGCGCGTTCCGTTCCTCGTGTCGGTGGCGCTGCTCGGCATTTCGTTGTGGATTCGTCTGCAACTGAATGAATCGCCTGCGTTCCAGCGCATGAAGGAAGAGGGCAAGGGCTCCAAGGCGCCGCTGACCGAATCCTTCGGCCGCTGGGACAACGCCAAGATCGCGCTGCTCGCGCTGCTGGGCCTCGTCGCGGGCCAGGGCGTGGTGTGGTACACGGGCCAGTTCTACGCCCTGTTCTTCCTGCAATCGATCCTCAAGGTCGACGGCTACACCGCCAACCTGCTGATCGCCTGGTCGCTTCTGATCGGCACGATCTTCTTCGTCGTGTTCGGCTGGCTCTCGGACAAGATCGGCCGCAAGCCGATCATTCTGGCGGGCTGCCTGATCGCGGCGCTGACCTTCATCCCGATCTTCAAGCAGATCACCACGCTCGCCAACCCGGCGCTCGAAAAGGCGGTCGAGAACGTGAAGGTGACGGTCGTCGCCAATCCGAGCGATTGCGGCAACCTGTTCAACCCTGTCGGCACGCGCGTGTTCACGTCGTCCTGCGATCTGGCGCGCGACAGCCTGGCCAAGAGTTCGGTGAAATACGCCACCGAATTCGACGCGGCGGCCAAAGGCGTGTCCGTCAAGGTGAACAACGTCGCGGTTCCGTTCGACGCCGCCACGCGCGCCGACTCGACCAAGGCGGTGACGGCTGCGCTGCAGGCGGCCGGCTATCCCAAGGCGGGCGATCCGGGCATCGTGAAAATGTCGAATCCGTTCGACATCTTCCGCGCGCAGACGGCCGGCATCATCGGCCTGCTGTTCATCCTGGTGATCTACGTCACCATGGTCTACGGCCCGATGGCGGCCGCGCTGGTGGAACTGTTCCCCACCCGCATCCGCTACACGTCGATGTCGCTGCCCTACCACATCGGCAACGGCTGGTTCGGCGGCCTGCTGCCGGCCACCGCCTTCGCGATGGTGGCGCAGACCGGCGACATCTACTTCGGCCTCTGGTACCCGATCGTGTTCGCTTTGATGACCTTCGTCATCGGCATGATCTTCATTCCCGAGACCAAGGACCGCGACATCTACGCCGAGGAAAACCAGTAAGGCCGGCGTCCGCAACAGAGAAAGCCCCGCGGTTTCCGCGGGGCTTTTTTGTGTCGCTTGATTTCGCCGGCCGGATCGGGAAAGAACGTCTGCGGGCCGGCGTAGCACAGCGGTAGTGCAGCGGTTTTGTAAACCGAAGGTCGGGAGTTCGATCCTCTCCGCCGGCACCAGACTTTCGAAGGCTCCCGGCGCACCCGGCCTCGAAGCCCGGATTGCGCGGCGGCGAGCGGCCGGCCCCTCCAGAAACGGCGCCGGCGAGAGCTCAGCCCGGCGCGCAGCACATGGCGCCTGCGCGCCTGCGCATGACGGCGCGGTGATTCCACAAAGGTTTCGCCCCCGGCGGCGCAGACTGCGCCATAACCGGCCGGGATCGAACGAAAATTTGGGTTGCGGCGACCGACTGAAAAGCGTGAACTTGATCCATCAGGCATAATGAGGTTGCGACATGTTCGTTTCGCGTGCTCGCTCCGCGAGCATGGCGCCGGCGCTGCGTGGGAAACTGGCGCAGCTCCATCGGCCACGGCCCGAATTGTTCGAAGACCTCATCGCGCTCGCGGCGGTGTGGAAAACGGCGACGCGCGAAGCGGCCGCCATGCCTGAGCGCTTCGCCGTTCTGGCGGACGTGGTCGACATACTTCTGAAATCCCTCCTCTTGCGCGCGCGCCACGAGCAGGTCGAAAACCTTCGGCCCAAGCTCGACCTGCTTGCGCGCGAGATCGAGGAAGCGGTCGCATTGCTCGAGCGCCCGGCCGAAGCGCGCATGCCGCCGGCGCGCGGCGACCGCCCCGACGACCGCGGCGAGCGCGGCGCCGTCGACATCGCGGCCTAGCATTCCCGCGGACGCAAGTTTCCTTTCGCCATGGCGAGTCCCATCTCCATGTTTTAATCGTTAGGAGGCCGGGCCGTCGCGCGCCTTGATCCTGCGCGATGCGCGCGCCCGGAATGCGGCGCATGATGCAGCGGTTTTCATCAGAGGGAAATGGCGATGAAGAACATCGTGGTCCACAACGGCGCGTGGGTGCTGGTCGGCGACGGCCACAAGGCGCTCTATCTCACCAACCACGGCGATCCGGATCTTCTGGATCTGCGGGTCCTGGACGCGCAGGTGGACGACAACCCGCCCACGCGCGCGCAAGGGACCGATGCGCCCGGCCGCGCCATGTCCGCCTTCGGCGGGCGCAGCGCGGTGGAGAACACCGACTGGCACGAGATGGAGAAACACCTGTTCGTCGCGTCCGTCGCCGCCAGAATCAACAAGGCGGCCGAGAGCGGCGCGATGAAGGAGATCGTCATCGTCGCGCCGCCGCGCGTATTGGGCGACCTGCGTCAGGCGCTCTCGCCCGCCGCGCGCGCGCGCGTGGTCGGCGAACTCGACAAGGATCTCACCCGCCATTCCACGCCCGATATCGAGAAGGCGCTGGCGCGCATGTTCAACCCGCAGGATTGAGCGCCCGCCGGTCAGGACGAAGCGCGGCGCGCCCGCCCCGCGCCTTCGGCGTCCCGGGCTGCCATCTTGCGGAAGGCCGGCGAGTCCAGTCTGTCGATCGCCTGCGTCAGCGCCTCGATCGCCTTCGGTCGCGCGAATCCGTTGCGACAGGCGAGCGCGATCCGCCGCGTCGGTTCGGGCGTCGTGAACGGAATGACCGTGATGAGATCGGTCGTGTAGGGGTGCTGCAGCGAGCTCGCCGGCAGAATCGACACGCCGAGGCCGGAGGCGACCATGCTGCGCAGCGTGCCGATCGAATGGCCGAGCCGAATGTCGGTCTCCGCGCTCGACACTTGCGGGCAGGCGCCGAGCACCTGGTCGCGGAAACAGTTTCCAGCCTTCAGCAGCAGCACTTCGTCGCCGGTCACGTCCTCGGGATTCATGCAACCTTTGCGCTCCCACGCATGCCCCTTCGGCACGATCACCTTGAACGCCTCGTCGTAGAGCGCGATGGCGCTCACGCCCGGCATGTCGAACGGCAGCGCGACGATCGCCGCGTCGATCTCGTTCTGTTGAAGCATGTCCGCGAGACTGGCGGTCATGTTCTCTTCGATCACGAGCGGCATGTTCGGCGCGATGGCGCGCAGCTTCGGCACCAGCAGCGGCAGCAGATAGGGCCCCACCGTATGGATGACGCCGAGCCGCAGCGGGCCTGCGAGCTGGTCGCGGCCGAACCGCGCGATGTCGCGCACCTTGTCGGCCTCGCGCAACACGACGCGGGCCTGTTCCACTACCTTGGCGCCGACCGCGCTCACGCCGACAAACCCCTTGCCGCGCTCGAACAATTGCACGCCGAGTTCGTCCTCGATCCGTGCGATCGCCACGCTCAGCGTCGGCTGGCTGACGGCGCACCGTTCCGCCGCGCGCGAGAAATTCCCCTCTGTCGCCAAGGCGACGATGTAGCGCAGTTCGACAAGGGTCATCGCGCATTCTCGGATTGACGCACGCCACTATAGGCTCAGACTATAGTAACTATAGCAAATCACAATAAAATCATTGACTTATGTCATTTCGCGCCGTCGCGGGGCTGCTAGCCTACGGCGCAAACCAATCCAGAGGAGAGGGACGATGGGGAAGATCCTCACAGCATTCGCGTTGGGCCTGACGGCGAGCGTTGCGATGGCCGGGATTGCTCGCGCGCAGGAGCCGATCGAGCCGGTCCGCCCGCCAGCCAGCATCAATCTGGGGATGGTCGAACTCGGCAAGAAACTCTATTTCGATCCGCGCCTGTCGAAATCCGGTTTCATCTCCTGCAACTCCTGCCACAACCTGTCGATGGGCGGCACGGACAACATCCCGACGTCGATCGGCGACAAATGGCAGCAGGGGCCGATCAATGCGCCGACGGTGCTGAACTCCTCGCTCAGCGTCGCGCAATTCTGGGACGGCCGCGCGGCCGATTTGAAGGCGCAGGCCGGCGGGCCCATCGCCAACCCCGGCGAGATGGCCTTCTCGCACACGCTCGCCATCGGCGTGCTGGAGTCGATCCCGGCCTACGTGCGCGAATTCAAGCAGGTCTTCAAGAAGGACAAGATCGACATCGATCAGGTGACGCTGGCCATCGCCGAATTCGAGAAGACGCTGGTCACGCCCAATTCCCGCTTCGACCAATGGCTGCTCGGCAGGAAGGACGCGCTCACGCCGACCGAACTGGCCGGCTACACGCTGTTTAAGGATTCGGGCTGCGTGGCCTGCCACAACGGCGAGGCCGTGGGCGGCAACTCGTTCCAGAAAATGGGCGTGGTGGAAGCCTACAAGGCCAACGATCCGGCGACCGGTCGTGCGGCCGTCACCGGCAAGGACGCCGACCGCTTCAACTATAAGGTGCCCACGCTGCGCAACGTGGAGCTGACCTATCCGTATTTCCACGACGGTGCGGCCAGGACGCTCGGAGAAGCCGTCGATACGATGGGCCGCATCCAGCTCGGCAAGAAGTTCACGGCGGACGAGAATGCGAAGATCGTCGCCTTCCTCAAGACGCTGACCGGCGATCAGCCGAGCTTCATGCTGCCGATCCTCCCGGCCTCGACCGACGCGACCCCGCGCCCGACGCCGTTCGGCAAATAGACCCGCAACTTCGAAACGATGCGCCGGCGGTTTTCCGCCGGCGTCATGTCAGGCCAGCACCGTCACCGGCGTGCCGAGCGCGGCGCGCGTATAGAGATGCACGATGTCCTGGTTGATCATGCGGATGCAGCCCGAGGATACGTTGGATCCGACCGTCAGCGGCTCCAGCGTGCCATGGATGCGATAGCCCAGATCGCGCCCCTCGCCGAACAGATACATCGCGCGCGCGCCGAGCGGGCTTGTCGGTCCGCCCGGCACGCCCATGCCGCGCGCGGTGGGCTGCAACTGGGCGCGGATCGCCGGATCGCGCTCGATCATCTCGCGCGGCGGGATCCAGTCCGGCCAGTCGCGTTTCATGTTGACGCGCGCCGCCCCCGACCAGCCGAACCCCTCCTTGCCGACGCCGACGCCGTAGCGCGTCGCCTCGCCCGGCGCCTCCACGAAATAGAGATGATGCGAACCCGGATCGATCACGATCGAGCCGACCGGTTCGCGCCAGGGATAGTCGACCGTCTGGCGCAGGAAGCGCGGATCGATCGCTCCGTAGTCGACCGCCGGCACGGGAAACTTCTCGCCCGGATAGGCCGCGTAGGTCGCGCGATAGTCGGGAACGGCGCGCGTGCGGGTCGCGGGCCGGCGGGGCCGCGCGAGATCGTCCGTAGGGGAAGGCATGAGATCGGCCGCGCAACCTGCCAGCGCGAGCGCGCCGAAACCGGGCGCGCCAAGAACGAACGAACGACGGGAAAACATGGGGAGGCCTGCCACGACCGAACGGGAGCGCCGCGCGAACGCCCGGCGCCATTATGGTAAACAGGTTTGGTAAACGGCCCGTTGGCGCCGGCGCGCGGAAACACACCGGCCGGTCGGCGCCTCGCGGCAATGTCGGAGTGCCCGCCATGCACACGCGTCGCACACGGATCGCCATGGCGATCGCTGGACTTTGCGGATTGTCCTGGCCTGCGGCCGCGGTCGCGCAGATCGTGGCGCTGGGCGCCAGCAACACGGCCGGCTACGGGGTGGGCGTGGATCTGGCCTTTCCGGCGCAGCTCGAAGCGATGCTGCGGGCGCAGGGCCGCCCGATGCGCGTCGCCAACGCCGGCGTCAGCGGCGATACCAGCGCCGGCATGCTCGCGCGGCTGGACAAGGTCGTCCCGGCCGAAACCAGAATCGTGATCGTGCAGTTCGGCGTCAACGACGAACGCCTCGGCGTCAGCCCGGAGCAGCGCCGCGCCAACATCGCGCGGATGGAGTCGCAGTTGCAGGCGCGCGGCGCGCGCATGATCGCGGTCGACGCCCTCATCGCATCCACCGTGCGCGGCGGCATGCAACAGGGCGACGACGTGCACCTCTCGGCCGAGGGCCATCGCGCGGTCGCCGCCGCGCTTGTGGACGCCGTGCGGGACGCGGAGCGCTGACGGAGCAGCCTGCCTACACCACCGCCTTCGCCCGCAGGCCTTCGATCTCTTTCGCGCTCAGGCCGAGCGCGCCGAGCACTTCGTCGGTGTGTTCGCCGATGGTCGGCGCGCGCGCGGAGATGGCGCCGGGCGTCTCCGACAGGCGGATGGCGGCGCGCGCGATCGGCGCGGGTTTCGGCAGGCCGGGATAGTCGACAGGCAGCAGCATGCCGCAGGCCTGCGTCTGCGGATGGTCGTAGCCCTCCTGCGGCGAGAGCACGGGGCCGGCGGGAATGCGCGCCTGCGCCAGCGCCTCCAGACAGTCGTGCGTCGTGCGCCCGGCGCACCAGCGCGCCATGCGCTCCGAGATCGCCGACCCGTTGTTCCCGCGGGAAATATCGTCCTTGAACCGCGGATCGGTCAGCCACATGTCCTCGCCCATCAGCTTCGCCCACCGTTTGAAGAGTGGCGCGCCGTTCACCTGCAACAGCACCCACCCGTCCTTCGTGCGGTAGATGTCGGCCGGCGCCGAGGTCTGGCCCAGATTGCCCGTCGGCGTGCGGTTGATACTGGTGACGACCTGCTCGACCATCGCGGAATTGGCGAAGGCGAGCGCGGTGGCGAGCAGGAACCCCTCCACCATCTGCCCGCGGCCGGTCCTGGCGCGCTCCATCAACGCCGCCATCGTTCCGAAGGCGCAATGCAGCGCCGTGCCGAAATCGACCCACGACACGGCCGCGCGATAGGGCGGATCGCCCTGCCCGGTCATGTAGATCGACCCGCACATCGCCTGCGCGATGCCGTCGAACCCCACGCGGTCGGCCCACGGCCCGGTATGGCCGAAGGCGGAGGCGGTGGTGAGGATGATGTCGGGCTTGACCGCCTTCAGGCTGTCGTAGTCGAGCCCCATCGCAACCAGCGTCTCGCGCGGCAGATTGGCCACCACCACGTCGGCGGTGGCGACCAGCTTGCGGGTGAGCGCGCGGCCCTCCTCGGTCATCGGGTCGAGCGTGACGGACTTCTTGTTGCGGTTCATCTGCATGAACAGCCCGCCCTCGCCCGCCGGCGTGATGGGCGCGATGAACCTGTCCTCGCTGCCCTCGCGCTTTTCGATGCGAATGACCTCGGCGCCGTATTCGGCGAGCAGCGCCGCGCAATAGGGACCGGCGATGTAGCGTCCAAAGTCGAGGACGCGCACGCCCTCCAGCACGCCCTTGCGTGGCGCATCCATGGCGACCTCTTTGTTTTGTTTCCTCGCGGCGCAGTTTACCCTGTCGGCCGGACAGGAAAACCCCCGGGGCGGCATGCAAGACGGCTGGAGCGCGGTCGCGCGCCTTTATCACGCCTTCCTCACCGGAACGCTGCTGCGCGCGCAGGCCGAACGCGGGTCGGCCTTCGCGGCCGAACTGCTGTATCGCCTGTTCCGCCGCCAGCACCTGGCGACCTTTCTGCCCGGCCTCGAAAAACTCGGCCTGACCGGCCTGCCGCACGCGGTCGCCTGCGCGCAATACCACTACCTGTCGAACCACATCGGCGGCGTGCGGGTGGAATACATGCCCGAGACCGACCGCAAGGCGTGGGTGCGCTACGCGCCGCCGCGCTGGATCTGGGAGGGGACTGCGCTGTGCGGCGTGACCGGCGACATGTCGACCGCCATCCTGCGCGGCTGGCACGCCCATAACGGCGTTACGCTCGGCAACCCCCGCCTGGGCTTCGTCTGCACGAAACAGACGGTCGACGGGCAGGACGGCCTGGAAGGCTATTATCTGGAATACGATCGGGATCTCGCACCCGCCGAGCGCCTGCGCTTCTCGCGCGGCGAGGAGGCGCCGCCGTTCGACCCGCGGACCGCGCCGCGCCTGCCGTCCGAAAACTGGCCGCAGGAACGGCTCGACAAGGCCGCCCGCAACTACGCGATGGAATATGTGCGCTCCACCCTCATCGTCGCCCTGGAGATGATGGGTCCGCAGGACGCGTTGTGGCTGGTGGGCGGCGCGGCGCGGCGCGTCGGCATGCATTTCTTCGACGAATGCCGCGCGATTCTCGGCCAGCACGCCGCGGGCCCGGACGGTTTCGCCGCCTTTTTCGCGACCATGGCCGAAGCCGAGGGCGACAGCGCGACCGTGGAGCGCGGCGACGACGGCGCGTTCGTCGTCCGCCGGCGCGGCTGGCGGCTGATGGAGGGCGCGCCGGCGGGCGCCCTCGCCTTTCCGGTCTGGAACGAATTGTGGACCGGCTGTCTTGCCGCCCACGACCGGTTCCTGACATGGTCCGGCGCGCCGGCGGGTCCGGATGCGTTTGTTTTCCGGGTGTCGCGGCGGGTATAAGCCTGCGTTCGCGGCCGTCGCCGCCTCTAAAGATTCAGGACCGATGACACAGATCGATTTCGAAAAGCGCGCCGAGGCCGTCAAGAGGCGCCGTTCCCCGCATGGCAGGCTGATCGGCCTGTGGATCGACGATTGCGAGCCGGGGATCGCCCACACGCGCGTGCCATATCATCCGGTGTTCGTCGGCGACACGGCCACGGGCGTGGTGCATGGCGGTCTGGTGACGACCATGATCGACGAGAGCTGCGGCGCCGCCGTGCAGCTGTCGCTGCAACATCCCGCCGCCATCGCCACGCTCGACCTGCGCATCGACTACATGCAGCCGGCCGCCCCCGGCAAGGACATCCGCGCGCGCGCCCATTGCTACCGCGTCACACGCTCCATCGCCTTCGTGCGCGCCATCGCCTATCAGGACAGCGAGGACAATGTGATCGCGAGCGCGGCGGCGGCCTTCATGATCGGCGCCAACCGCACCGACATGTTCGGCGGCCGGGAACCGAAAGTCACCTACGACATGCTGCCCCGGCTGGAGCTGCCGCCGGGCGATCCGGACCACGCGTTCGGGGCCAGCCCCTACACGCGCTTTCTCGGCATCGAAGCGCGGGACGACGGAACGACGGTCATGCCCTACGACGTGCGCCTGACCGGCAACCCGATGCTGCCCGCCCTGCACGGCGGCACCATCGGCACGTTCCTCGAGACGACCGCCAATGTCGGCGTGGCGCGCGAGATCGGCGGCGCGGGCCAGCCCAAACTGGTCGGCCTCACCATCAACTACCTGCGCTCCGGCCGGCCGGTGGCGACCTGGGGTTCGACCAAGATCGTCAAGCAGGGCCGGCGCGTCGTCGCGTTCGAATCGCGGGCCTGGCAGAGCGACCCCGCCGCCCCCATCGCCACCGCCTACGGTCATTTCCTCCTGCGCAGCGACCACAGCGCCGAGGAGGCGTGACCGAGGGAGCGCGCCGACGCCATCGCACGGCTCATCCGAAACCGATACAACCGTCCCCATGAACGCCCGCAAGTTCGAACGCCTCGCCTTTCTGTCGTCCGGCACGCCCGAGGCCGAGGACGCCCATGCGCGCCTGGCCGCTCTCTATGGCGAGAGCCCGGTGCAGGAGGCCGACGCGGTCGTGGCGCTCGGCGGCGACGGCCTGATGCTGAAAACGCTGCACGATCTCATGGGATCGGATCTGTCGATCTACGGCATGAATCGCGGATCGGTCGGCTTCCTCATGAACGAATACCGCGAGGAAGGCCTGCGCGAGCGGCTCGCCGCGGCCGAGGCGTCCATCGTCCATCCGCTCGTGATGCGGGCGGTCGATCGCGACGGCCGCACGCACGAGGCGCGCGCGATCAACGAAGTCTCCATGCTGCGCCAGACCTACCAGGCGGCCAAGCTTCGCATCTCCGTCGACGGCAAGCCGCGGCTGGAGGAACTGATCGCCGACGGGCTGCTGGTGGCCACGCCCGCCGGCTCCACCGCCTACAACCTCTCCGCCAACGGCCCGATCCTGCCGCTCGAGGCGACGCTGATCGCCATCACCCCGCTCTCGGCCTTCCGCCCCCGCCGCTGGCGCGGCGCGCTGCTGCCGGACAAGGCGCGGGTGACGATCGAAGTGATGGACCCCGACAAGCGCCCCGTCGCGGCCGTCGCCGACCATGCCGAATTCCGCGACGTCATACGGGTGGATGTGGCGATGGACCGGCGCGTGGGCGCCAGGCTGCTGCACGACCCCGGCCATTCGATGGAAGAACGCATCCTGCGCGAACAGTTCGGAACCTGAATCTAAATCTGAAGCGAAAAATCATGCTACGTCAACGCATTATGCTTCTGACTTGATTCGATCCCGCAGGTTCTTCATGCGCCGCGTCGCCTCAACGCTTGCCGAACAGGCGCCCGAACAGGCGCCTGGGCGCAGGCGCCTCGCCGCGCGCGCGCACCTCGAAGGTCGCGCCGGCGGCTTCGGCCATGGCCCGCTTCTGCCGCCACTCGGCGACGAGGCGCTTGCCGCTGCGGCTGTCGAAATCGCCCAGCTGCCGCTGCGGGCGGTCGATGTCGACGATCCTGTCGCGCGGCGCGTAATCGGGACTTTGCAGTTTCGCGTCCACGTTGAGCAGCGGCTCCAGCTCGTAGCAGGGAATGTCGACATCGCCGTTGCGGAACGGTTCGCACGTGTGATGCACGCGATAGGAGAACGTGTGATTCTCGTCGCCGAAGGTGTCGCCGTCGGGGATGATGTAGCCATTCCTGGCGAGCGCGACCCGCATGAAGCCGATCGCGTGTTCGTAGGCCGTCATCCACGGCACGACGCTCGGCCGCACGTGGATTTCCCGGCCGATGTAATGATGCGCCCCGAACGTGCGCAGCCCTGCGGTCTCCTCGTCGGGCTTCGCGCCGGCGGGCCGGTAGGGCATCGCGTGGACGGTCAGGAAATTGGGGCTCGTGTCGAGCATCATGTCGTGGAAGGGCTGCGGCCGCGCCAGAACGTCCGTATACGTCCAGTGCGCCAGCGTGGGCGCGCTGACGTCGACGGCGAGCGAGGCGAGCAGACCGAGCACGCGTTGCCGTTCCAGATAGGTCTCCAGCGACTGCCCTTCTTCCGGCATTTGCAGCTTTCCGAGCAGCGCGCGGATTTCCGGCGTTTGCGGCAGGGCGCCATGATGGACGTTGAGCAGAAGATAGCCCTGGTGGCGGGCGATGGCCTCCTCAGCCTCCGGCGCGCCGATCGTGCGGTTGAACGCCGAGGTCAGCGCCTGGGCGAACGCGGCCCGGTCGGTCGGATGGTCCACCCATTCGACGAAAACCATGACGTCGCCCGCCCCGCCATAGCAGCGCGCGAAGCCGCGCCCGTCGGTCTCGATCATATTGTAGCGATAGCCGCGGGCGTTTTCCTCGATCTTGAGGAAATTCGATATCAGCGCGTCGACCGGCATCGGCTCGGCGTGATCGTAAAGCAACGCGACCTGCATAGCGTTCGGCCATTTCGTCGTCATCTGCTGTCCATAAGATGTGGGCGGCGGGTGTGCGGCGGCATGATGGCCGACAATGATTGACGGTCGATGATCGACGATCCGGCGAATTCGGGGCGCCGGGGCGCGGCCGAAGGCCGTCGGGAGCGAAGACGACGCGGCGCGGCTTGACAGCGCCGCGCTGCGACGCCTACTGCGTCGCGATTTCGCACGGGAACGACGATGAGCCGCCATCTCATGAGCATCCGGGAGGCTTTCGACCGGTCTCCCTATTTTTCCATGAAACACCGCAGCTACTTTCAGGCGTACGACCTGCTGCTGGCGCCGTATCGCGACCGGGAGATCGTTTTTGTCGAGGTCGGGGTGCTGAACGGCGGCTCGCTGTTCATGTGGCGTGAGTTCCTGGGCCCGAAAGCGCGGATCGTCGGCGTCGACTTCAACCCCGGCGCACGCAAGTGGGAGGCGTCCGGCTTCGAGATACATATCGGCAATCAGGCCGACCCGGCGTTCTGGCGCGACTTTTTCCGGAAGGTCGGCCCGGTCGACATCCTGCTCGACGACGGCGGACACACCAACGAGCAGCAGATTGTCACGACGTCCGAATCCTTCGCGCATATCAGGGATGGCGGGCTCATCATCGTCGAGGACGCGCACGCGAGCTATCTGCGCGAATTCGGCAATCCTTACAAATACTCGTTCATGAACTACGCCAAGTCGATCGTCGACGTCGTCAATGGTCGGTTTCACACGCTGAAAGAGCGCGGCGCGACCTGGTCGGATTGCGTGTTCTACGTTTCGTTCTTCGAATCGATCGTCTGTTTTCACATTGATCGGTCGCGGTCGTTCGTCAACGCGCCCGTGGTGAATGCGGGCGTAACGTCCGAGGCGGTGGACTTTCGCGACGCCGATCTGAAATCGGCCATGCTCGACCGGCTCGGGCCCCTTCGGTCGGTCGCCCTCGCGCTGCGCGATTACGCGCCGGTGCGCAACGCCATGCGCGCCGTTCTTGCGTGGCGGATCCGCCAGGCAGGCCGTTTGCGCGCCCGGCGGCTGAAGGACCTGTTCG
>CALMZV010000159.1 GCA_937870755.1 uncultured Methylocystaceae bacterium | reverse complement strand
TCCTGACGCAGATGCCGTCGATGGCGGCGCTCTCGGCCGCGCACCTCTCGGCCATCCTCTTCCCGCGGATGCTGCGGCGGCTCTACATCGCGCGCGACAACGATCCGGCCGGCGACAGGGCAATGACCGTGCTGATCGAGCGCGCCAGCGCCGTCGGGATCGAGACGATCGTGCTCACGCCACGGCTCGGGGACTTCAATGAGGATCTCCGGCTGCTCGGCTTCGACGTCCTTGCGGCCCATCTGCGTCTTCAGGTCGCCTCGGGGGACGTCGCCCGCTTCAAGTTCCTGGCGGTCTGATCGACTGGCAAGGGAAGGTGGGCAGGGCGATGCGTGAGAGGCTGCGATCATGGCGCGAGACCTTCGGGGTCGAGAGGCCACACTCACGGCCTTCTGAGAGGGCGATCGGGCGTCAGCCAGGCCGGACAGGCAATGCCTGCGGCCGACGATTTTCCGCCGCGCCACACCCACCCCACGCGACAGGTCGCGTGGGGACCTCGGCTGGAGCGCTTTGCATCGCGAAGCAAAATCGCCGGCCTCCAGCATCCTCCACGGTGTTTCGGCCCTTCGCTTCGCTGCGGGTGCAGGTCCGGCCCGCCCGCCGCCTTCGTCGCCATGAAGGCCGCGATGGGCGCGGCCACACCGCGAAGGAAGGTCGCCATGACCGAAGATCACGACACCGCATACGAGCCGCACCACGAATCCTCTCCGACCGATCACCTGCTTCAGGAACTCCAGCTCTACGGCTACCGTCCCTTCGAAGACGAACCCGATCCGCGACCGCTTCCGGAAGGCCGCGTCATCGCCGGCAGCATCGCCGACATCTTCGACGCTCTCGTGGTGGCGCTCGCCGACACCCGCCTCGAACCCGATCTGGAAGAATTGCTCTGGGGCACGGTCAACCTCTTCCATCGCGCCACCGACCGGATCGAACGCGAACTCGACGACAACGAGATCGCCCAGCGACGTCTCCAGCGCGAACAGGATGGCGCGGAGGTCAAGTCCGTCGAACTCGAACGGCTGACGGCACAGGGCCAGACCCTTCTCGAACGGCGTAACGCCTTCGAGCTGATGCGCGACCAGGCCGCCGAGCACTTCGAGCGCAACACCCACTCGATCTGGCGCCCGCGCACCGGCTCGATGGTCAACCATCGCAACCTCACCGCCGCGCTGATCGACAGCCGGGATTTCCTCGCCGCGAAGCGCCGCGCCGCAAACGAGGTGCTCCTGCCACCCGGTCCGAAGGTCGCCTTCACCGGCGGTCTCGATTTCAACGATCACCGCCTGATCTGGGCCAGGCTCGATCAGGTCCACGCCAAGCATCCGGGCATGGTGCTGCTGCACGGTGGAAGCCCGAAGGGCGCCGAACTCATTGCCGCCAAATGGGCCGACAACCGCAAGGTGCCGCAGATCGCCTTCAAACCCGACTGGACCAAACACGGCAAGGCCGCGCCGTTCAAGCGCAACGACGCGATGCTCGATGTCCTGCCGGTCGGCGTCCTCGTCTTTCCTGGTACCGGGATTCAAGAGAATCTCGGCGACAAAGCCCGGAAACTCGGCATCCCCGTCATGAAGTTCGACGGCGGCGCATAATGCGCCGCCGCCTCGCGGCTGCTTTAATTGTCTTTACGAGACAACCGCTCTCGTTCAGAATACATTAGCGTTTTTGCAGAACCGGCGAAGCAGCATAGTCGCAGGCGGAGCGTATCTCCCGGCAGCCTGTCGTGACCCTCAACCGTTTGCACGGAGGTTTTCATGACGCTGATCCTGCTCGCCATCTCCCTGACGATCGCGTTTTGCGTGCTCGCGTACAATCTCGCGATCTACGCCTTGCCCTTCGCGGCCGGTTTGACCGCGTTTCAATATGCCTATGCGGCGGATGCAAGTTTTCTCATGTCCGGTCTTGCCGCCATCGGCGCCGCGCTGGGCTCGATCGCATTGGTCATCGCGCTCGTCGGCTTCGCGAAAAGCCCGGCTCTGCGTCTTGTCGCGCTGGCGATCTTCGCCATTCCGGCCGCGGTCGCCGGCACCACGCTTGTCCACGGCATCGCCAAGCACATGATCGACGGAGGTCTCGTCCTCAATCTGCTGTGCGGCGCTGGCGGTCTATTCATCGGCATCGCGGCGATGCTTAATCTCTACGCGGTCGGAACAGCCGTCCTTACGCGCTGAGGCAACGGCCGCGATCCTGCGCTCCCACGAGACATCCCGTAGGATTTCGCCGCCGGCTTCCGGTATCCCGTTCAGAACAAGATCGACCGTATCAGGGACGCGCTCGCCGGCACGTTCGATCCGCATCGCCCGTTTCGAAAAGCGCCGTCTGACGGCGAATCCCGCAGCCGTGGCGATCACCGCCCGCCGGGGTGGCCTGTCCTATATTGGTGTGGAGATAGCCGCGAACACCTTCATCCCGCCCCACGCAGATCCGCATGCATCTCCTCTTCGCGCTGATACGGTGCGGCAGCGCCATGCGCCCCAAACCCGACAGTTATTACCGTTCTCGTTCCAGCCTGCCTTGTCCGCCGCGACGCATGAGGAGGCAAAGAAGGTTCTGAATGGTGCGTTTTCGTGGCGGTTGGGCCTGATCGGGCACTCTTGCCAGCAAGGCCGATGGTTCAGCTGCGCGTCGTCTTTCGGCTTTCGAGAGGCGCCAATCCCTCCGACTGACTGATCCCCTAAGTCCGTTCTGTTTCCTCCGGCAACCCCCGCGGCTCCGGACCGTGTTGGCGCTGAAGCGCCTGCCCGCACCACTCCGGGCCTTGGGGGTCGAGCTGCCGCCAAGGGCGTCAGTGCAGGAGTCTCCCGACGGCCTTGGCCGGGTCTCGTCGGAGGGAATGGTCCCTCCGGGAAGCAACGGAGACTTACCATGCAGAACATCGTCATCCTCGCCGGCAACATCGGTCAGGCCCCTGAAACCCGCACCACCAACGGCGGCGCCAGCATCACCCACTTCACGCTCGCCACCTCGCGCCCCCGCTACTCGGAAGGCAGGGTCATCCGGGACGAGAACGGCTACCGGGTCCAGGACACCGAATGGCACCGCATCACCGCCTTCAACGGCCTCGGCAAGACGATCCAGCAGCATTGCGAGAAGGGGATGAAGGTTCTGGTGCGCGGCCGCATCCACTACACGAAATGGACCGACCAGCAGGGCGTCGATCGCTACGGCTGCGAGATCATCGCCGAGACGGTCGATTTCCTGAGCCGAGCGAAGCAGACCCAGAACGGCGGCGACAACACCGTCGATGACGACGAGATTCCGTTCTAACGGGCGGATACCGGAAATCCTGGCGGCGAAAGCCGCCGGGATTTTCCATGTTCGCGTCGGATCGCGGCTGCCACGCGCTTCCCTTTCTGGCCATGGGCGCCGAAGTCCCATCCGGCTCAGGCGAAAAAGTCGCGCCCGACTCCATTCCCACCATTTCGGCTGCGGACATGCGGCGGCACCCCATCTCGACGGTATCGCAACCATCAGGGTGAAGGCAGGGCCACGGCAGCGCCCAACGCGAGGATTTCCGCTCCGGTCAGCGGGCACCATCCCCGTTCTTTGAGGCTGACCCTGGTTTCAATCCCGGCCTCGTGGGGTCAACCCTCATGGGGTCCGCTACGCGAAGCGTGCGGTCAGGTCGGCTTCGCCTCTCTGATGACCCCGGCCGCGACCGAAACACCTCGGGCGCCTGTCGAGCGGGGATGGTCCCCGCCTCCAGACAGGAGCTACGAAAATGTCCCTCGCAGACGCTCACGCCTTCGCCTTCAGCCTCGCCGCCACCCTGATGGTCACGATCATCATCTACCGCGCCGGCGACGGCACCATGAGCGTCATGCCCGCCGCCGAATATGATGGGGATGCCGACACCATCGTCGGCGAGATCGATCCGTTCGCCTGAGCCGGATGGGGCTTCGGCCCCGCCTTCGGCATGGCGGCACGACCGAATCAGTCGTCGGCCGACTACTCTCGCCGCAGCGCCTCGAGGTGACTTTCGGCTGGATGGAGGCGCCAAGAACGACTATTATAGTCGTAGTTCTGGCAGGTGCGTTCGCGTCGGTGGGAGGTGATCATGCATGATCACTTCCCGACAATCGCGGGCCGCACGCGCGTTGCTGGGTTGGACGCAGGAGACGCTCGCTGACAAGGCCCGCATATCGCTGACCGCGTTGAAACGCCTCGAATCCGAAAGCGGCCTCGAGGTTTACGAAACGACGCGCGATCAGGTGCGCAGGGCCTTTGAAGCGGCAGGGATCGTTCTGCTCTCCACCGACAAAGGGCAAGGGGTTCTGCTGCATCATGACACGTCTAACCGCCAGGCCCATCGATAGTCGTTCCGCGCCATCGGGCCATGCACCATCATTCCAAGATGCACGCACCGGGCGATGGTTAAAATATCGTAACCATGCCAATGTCCGGCGATGACGGAACCATCGACATTCGCGTTCCTGGATGAGCCGCCGATAAGTCGGCGGCTCACCAGCTATGACCGCGAGCATATGGTTCTCTATTTGCGGCTACTCGACGCGGCGCGTGACGGCGCCGATTGGCAGGAAGCCGTTCAAATCCTGTTCGGCCTCGATCCACAAAGCAATCCGCATCGCTGTCGTCGGATCCACGACACTCACCTTGCGCGTGCCCGCTGGATGACCGAGCACGGTTATCGCGAGTTGGTGCGCGAAAGTCAGTGTCACTGATCCACGCGATGCCGCTGCGGCATCGCCCCCGCTAAACTTCGCGGCTTCAGCATCACAATCGTTCCGGGAATGCTGGCTCCTCCGCAAATTGACGGAGGAAGGACTGACCATGGTACCGGACGCTTCAGGATGGCGCTCCTCGGCGCTCTACCTCCACGTTGACGGGCTTGCTGCCTCTGACATCGCTTGGGAATGGCTCCGTCGCAACGAAGCGTATGATCATGATTTCGATGCGTACTCGCGCAACAAGGCGGATCCTCAATCGCTGACCGACAGGATTCGGCAGCATTGGGGACTGCGATTTCCCGCTTGATCCGCAGCAAGCTCCTCCCAAGGCGCAGGTGTTCTGGCTTCCGCATGCCGACACCAGCACAGTCGTGCTGGCGGCGGCTCCTCCGATCTTCTCTTTGGATCGCGATGCACGAGCCGCATTCGATATCGCTCAATCGATCGAACAGGGTGGCGAAACGCTCCTCCTCTACGAGCTGAGCAAGAATCAGCATCTCCAGCTCATCCTGCCCGCCGGCCATTCGCCTGCGGTTCCTTTGGTCGCCATGGTCCCGATCGGTCTGGAAGGATTTGATCGGGTAGAGTCCATTTACCGCCTTCTTGCATCGCTCTACGGCCGCGCTGTGCCGCCGGACACACGCCTCACGCGGCAGAAACGCAGGCGGATGCGCCATATGCTGCAAGCTTTCGACGGTTTCCGGGATGGCGCCACCCAACAGGAGATCGCCCGGATCATCTTCCGTCTTCCGCGGATGAAGCGGGACGACTGGCAGATATCCTCGGTCCGCCATACCGTCATGGCCTTGCTTCGCGATGCCCACGCGATGGTCGCTGGAGGATATCGAACGCTGCTGCGCCACCGGCGGTCCCAGGGTTCGCGAACCAGGCGAACTGAAAACGACCAACAATGAACGCAGAACATCGCCGTTGCATGATCGCAGGACTCCTGCGGATGCCTTGCCCGCTTCTCGCGAACCGCTGACGTACAGCGCCGACAGCGCTACGCTTCTCACAAAATTCCTTCCATCCGCCGCGCACACGTCTTTGCTGTCCACCCGCCCCGGGGAGCCCGGCGGACGTGATGTGGGATTTCAGGTCCCCCTAAAATCCCACTCCATCTCACCT
>CALMZV010000158.1 GCA_937870755.1 uncultured Methylocystaceae bacterium | reverse complement strand
GCCGGGCCTACCGGATCGCCGACAACAAGCTGACGGAACTGGGCGAATGGGACGAGGCCCTGCTGCGCGACGAGATCGCGGGGCTGCTGGCCGAGGATTTCGACCTGACCCTGCTCGGCATCAGCGATGATGAGCTTGACGCGCTGCTGCGGGATCCCGAGGCGCTGGGCGGCGATGGCCCGGTCGAGGGCGAGGACGATGTTCCGGAGCTTCCGGTCACGCCGGTGTCGGTGCCGGGCGACCTCTGGCAGCTGGGCGCGCACCGGCTGATCTGCGGTGACAGCACCGCGGCCGATGTCGTTGGGCGCCTGCTCGGGGATGTGCGGCCCCTGCTGATGGTCACCGACCCGCCCTATGGCGTGGAGTACGATCCCTCCTGGCGCAACCAGGCCGGGGCCGCGAAGACGAAACGCACCGGCAAGGTGCTGAACGACGACCGGGCCGACTGGCGCGAGGCATGGGCGCTGTTCCCCGGTGACGTCGCCTATGTCTGGCACGGGGCGCTGCATGCCGCCACCGTGGCGGACAGCCTGGTGGCTGCGGGTTTCGCCATCCGGTCGCAGATCATCTGGGCCAAGGACCGGCTTGTGCTCAGCCGCGGCGACTATCACTGGCAGCACGAGCCCTGCTGGTACGCTGTTCGGAAGACCGGCAAGGGGCACTGGGCTGGGGATCGCAAGCAGACGACGCTGTGGCAGATCGCCAACAAGGACCAGGACGCGGAAACGGTCCACGGCACGCAGAAGCCAGTCGAGTGCATGCGCCGGCCGATCCTGAACAACTCCAGCCCCGGTCAGGCGGTGTTTGAGCCCTTCATGGGTTCCGGCACCACGCTGATCGCGGCCAAGACGACCGGAAGGGTCTGTTTTGGAATCGAGTTGAACCCTGTCTACGTCGATGTCGCCATCGAGCGCTGGCAGACCTTCACCGGGGAGGAGGCCAAGCTGGCGGAGACCGGCGAGAGTTTCGCCGATCTGAAGGCCAAGCGGCTGGGAGGCTGAATTGTGGGCCTATCAGGCCACTGGATCGAGGCGGTAGACCCGGCCCCGCTCCGGGTCCTTGGTCGACAACACGGTCAGACCCAGCTTCTTGCCCGAGGCAACCGACATGGCGCCGCGCACCGTATGCGACTGCCAGCCTGTGGCAGCGACGATCTCCTCCATCGTTGCGCCGCCGACCTGCCGCAGCATCTCGATCAGACGCGCCTGCTTGGTCCCCGTGCGAGCGTTGGGCCGCCGCGCCTCAGGTTCGGGTTCAGCCTTGGCCCTCTTACGGACGGCGACCATGGTCTGGACCACGACCGGCTCGATCCCGATCGCCAGCAGGCCCGCATCGGTCGCCATCAAAGTGGTGCCTTGGCGATCGCCGGTCTCGCGCCAGAGCGGTTAGCCGCGCCGAATATTGGCAGGGGCTTCCTCGAGCCAGCCGCGCTCGATCATCTTGCCGACGGCCATTTTGGCAGCGGCGCCAACGAGGGACTTCGGCAAAGGCAGGGCGAGATTGCCCTTGCGCTGGGCCGCGGCGCTGAGGATCAGACTTTGGGTTTCGGTGAGGGTGGTCATCTCGGTCTCCGTCATCATGGCGCGCCCAAAACGGGTGGCCTCCTACGGAGACAAGCCCCGCCATCGCGGGGCATGGCCGAGGCGAGGGTCGTCAGTCGGCGAATTCGCCTTCCTTGAAGGCGGCGTCGGTGATCTGGCGCAGCAACTCAGCGTAGCGCTGCAGATCGCCAACATGGCCCCAGTGGATCTCGTCGGGCTGGGCGTTGAAATGCTCGGCGCTCAGGGCCGTCAGGCGCTCGAGCTGGGCGTCGATTGCGGCCTTGGCGGCGAGGAAGGCATTCAGGGCTTTGTCGTTGGTGGCGGCGGCGCGGCGGGTGGTCATGGCTCTGTTTCCTCTTCAGCGGGCGGCCGCTTGGCCAGCGGCGAAGGCGGCCGCCAGGGCGTTGCGGATCGACCAGACCGCGACATCGTGGAAGTCGAGGCTGTCGGAGTTGCGGGTTTCCAGCGTCTCGATGCTGTGAAAATGCTTGGTTGCGATCTCGAGCAGCAGGGCTTCGCTCGGGGCTTTGGCGGCGGGGGCCTTGGGCTTCATTGCGTGGTCATCCTCGGGTGAGTTGCATCATGTTCCTGCAACCAGAGTCGCTCTTTGGCCGAGTGTAATCAACTGAATATCACGCAATATCATTGCTTTAGATTGGAAGCGCACTGCAATGGAGGGTATGAGCGAGCGGGACTATTCGGCCCATTCGGGCCTGTCGCGCGGGGCAGTCCAGAAAGCGCGCAAGACCGGGCGGCTGGTGGTATTTCCGGACGGGTCCATCAACGCAGCGGCTTCGGATGCGCGGCGCGGCGAGATGACGGACCCGGATCAACAGCGGCGCAGCACCGGCGGCGATACCGGCTTCTCGGGTCCGGCCGACAGTTCGTCCTACCTGAAGGCCCGGACGGCGCTGACGGTCTACCAGGCCCAGGAACGCCAGCTGGCGATCCAGAAGAAGAAAGGCGCGCTGGTCGACCGGCCGCGGGCGGAAACCCTGGTCTTCCGCCTGGCCCGGCAGGAACGGGGCTCTTGGGTGACCTGGCCGGCCCGGGTGGCGGCCCTGATGGCGGCCGATGTGGCTGCGGAGGTGGAAAAACAAACTGGAAAGCCGGTGACGATCGAGGCCGCGATCCTGCAGAGGGTGCTGGAAGCCCATGTCAGAGCGCAACTGGGTGCCCTCGTCGACCTCCGGGTTTCGCTCGGGTGACGGGGAGACGGACCACGGACTGACCCAAGACGTCCTGACGGAGGACCTCGACCTCGGCTTCGAGGGTGCCGAGGATATCCTGCGGGCCTGGCGTCGTGGGATGAGGCCCGACCCAGATCTGACTGTGTCGGAATGGGCGGATCAGCATCGCTGGCTGTCGTCAAGGGCGTCGGCAGAACCGGGGCGATACAGGACGACGCGCACGCCCTATCTGCGCGAGATCATGGATGCCCTGTCGCCACGCCACCCGGCGCAGCGCATCACCTTCATGAAGGCGGCACAGGTCGGTGCCACCGAGGCCGGCAACAACTGGATCGGCTTTGTCATCCACCATGCGCCGGGGCCGATGCTGGCGGTGCTGCCGACGGTCGAAATGGCCAAACGGTCATCCCGCGGGCGGATCGATCCGCTGATTGCTGACAGCCCGGCGCTTCGGGAACGGGTGAACCCGGCCCGGTCGCGCGATGCGGGCAACTCGATGCTGTCCAAGGAATTCCCCGGCGGCATCCTGGTGTTGACAGGGGCGAACTCTGCCACCGGCCTGCGCTCGATGCCTGCGCGCTACGTCTTCCTCGACGAGGTGGATGCCTATCCGGCCTCGGCCGACGAGGAAGGCGATCCGGTCAC
>CALMZV010000157.1 GCA_937870755.1 uncultured Methylocystaceae bacterium | reverse complement strand
CCTTCAGCTTTTCGCCCACCAGCCGGTCGAGCAGCACCGGATCTTGCAGCCAGCCACCATCGTCCTGCTGAAAGAGATCACGCAGCACGCAGCCGCCAGCCTCTTCATAGGCATCGATACCAACGAACACCGCCCGTTTGTCGGCGGCGCGGACTGTGGTTTCGGTCAGCAGGCGTCGGATGTGGTAGGGTTCCTTCTGCCAGCCATCCCTGATCGCTTCCCAGACCTGCTCCTGACGGGCATGGTCAGAACTGACGCTGAAGGCCATGAGTTGTTCCAGCGTCATGCCGTCCTCGGCATAGACATCGAGCAATGCCGGTGAGACAGAAACCAGACGCAGGCGCTGTTTGACCACCTTGGCATCCACGAAGAAGGCAGCGGCGATGGCTTCCTCGGTCATGCCCTTTTCGCGCATGGCCTGGAAGGCGCGAAACTGGTCGAGCGGATGCAGCGGTGCGCGCTCGATATTCTCGGCGAGCGAAACCTCATCGATCAGCACATCGGCGCTGGCCTCCGACACGACGCAGGGGACCGGCGCGATTTTGGCGAGGCGCTTCTGCTTGACCAGCAGTTCCAGCGCCCGGAAGCGGCGACCGCCGGCGGGCACCTCGAACATGCCGGTTTCCTTGCCCTCGGCATCCACGACCGGGCGGACATGCAGGGACTGGATCAGGCCGCGACGGGCGATGGACTCGGCCAGCTCCTCGACCGAGATCCCGGCCTTGACGCGCCGGACGTTGGACTGGCTGAGCACCAGCTTGTTGAAGGGAATGTCGCGCGAGGACGACAGGGTGATCTTCTGAACGGCAGTGGCCATGTCAGTTACTCCATGACGGACGCCGGTGAGCCTCTCTCTCCGGCTATCAGCCCGTCACGAAGCGAAGCGCCGCCCTCTTCCTCTGAAGAGAGCGACGCCAGCCGCAGAACCTGAAACCCGGAAATCAGGCACTCCGGTTTTCTGTATCGGCGGATGTACGGGAAAAGCTCGCGCCGACGCGGTAGAGCAGACGCTCGGCGGCGCGGATGCTGCCGGTCTCACGGGCGGCCTCGGCCCAGACCGAGATCGGGAAATCGCCGGTGAACAGCAGATCGCGCTCGATGCCCATGCCGAAGGGCAGCCGGACTGACTGCATCTCGCCAAGGCTCCACGAACCCAGTTCGGGATGGCCGAGATCCGCCAGGCCGAACATGATGTCGTCATCCTCATCCAGTTCGGTAGCGAGCCAGACGCCTTCACCGATGGGATTGAAGAACTTCACGACCGGGATGTGATCCTGATCGCGCTGGCGGCCATTCGCCAGCAGGCGGTCTCGCTGTGCGCCGGTCAGGAGGATCATGCCGCAGCCCTCCGGTCGGTTACGCTCGGATCCGGCTCCCCGGTGTCCTCGGCAGGCAGATGCGACAGCAGCCAGTCCGCCGCCTTGCTGGCCTGCGAGGCCGCGCGGACAATGGCGCGGGAATCCTCGCGCATGACCTCCAGCCACGACCCGATGTAATCGGCATGGCGGACGGTCGGCACGATCCCGAGCGCGGCGCAACTGAAGGCCGCGGTCTGTTCGGCAATCATCTCCTCGAAGGCGTATTTCTTCGAGCCGAACGAGCCGGTCAGATCGCGGTTGAGGCGGCTGTGATGGCCGCTGGCGTGACCCAGCTCGTGCAGGGCCGTCCGGTGCCAGTTGATCGGCTCGAAATAGGCTTGCGGAGGCGGCACCTGCACATAGTCGAGCGACGGCATATAGAAGGCGCGATTGCCGCCAATACGGAAGTCGATGCCGGTGGCCCGGATCAGCGCCTCGACCCGAGGTTCGATCAGGCCCGGCGGCGGTGGCGGCGCGACTGCCGTGATGTCATCGGGCAGACCATCGCATTGTGCGGCATTGAAGATTGTGAACCGCTTCAGAAACGGTATGGCATGCGCATCTTCACCCGTCTCGCGGGCACGGCGTTTCTCGTCCTCGGGGGTGAAACGATCTGCATAAACGACGGTGGTGCCACGCTCGCCCTTTCTGACATTGCCGCCAAGCGAAAGGGCCTGGC
>CALMZV010000156.1 GCA_937870755.1 uncultured Methylocystaceae bacterium | reverse complement strand
CGGCGCAGAGCGACAGCCTACCTCTGACTGCCGCCAATCTTTGCAACAGAGCCCTGAAGGTCTCGCAAAGCCGGATGTCGCGTCACATGCAGACGCTCAAGCAAGCGGGGCTGGTGATCGACCGGCGTGACGCGCAGTGGGTGCGTTACAGTTTGAACCCCGACCTGCCGCCCGCCACGCGGGCGCTGGTTGAGGCGGCCGTGGCGCTCGTCCACGGTCCGCAAGCGCGCAGAAGCGCGGCGTGAGCCTGGCTTTCGCCCGCCTGCAGAGGAGGCGACGATGAAGAAACTTGACGTGTTCGATCCGGCGATGTGCTGCTCGACCGGCGTGTGCGGCGTGGATGTCGATCCGGTGCTGGCCCAGTTCGCGGCCGACCTGAAATGGGTCGAGGACAACGGCGTCGCGGTGTCCCGCCACAATCTCGGGCAGGAGCCGCAGGCCTTCGTCGCCCATCCGGGCGTCGTCAAGGAGATGGAAGGCGGCATGGACCGCCTGCCGATCCTGACCATCGACGGCCACATCGTCTCGACCGGCATGTATCCTTCGCGCCAGCAATTGGCGCAGAAGCTCGGGCTTTCGCCGAACGTCGAACGCAAGCCCGAAGCCAGGCGCGGCGGCTGCGGCTGCAAGCCGGGAGAGTGCTGAAAAGGAGGCGCCCATGGTGTTGCCGAGCGTCGCGACCCGCTATCTGTTCTTCACCGGCAAGGGCGGCGTCGGCAAGACCTCGCTGTCCTGCGCCACCGGGCTCGCCCTCGCCGACGCGGGCAAGACGGCGTTGATCGTCAGCACCGACCCGGCCTCCAATCTCGATGAAGTGCTGGGCGTGCGCCTGAGCGGGGTTCCCACCGCCATTCCCGGCGCGCCGGGCCTGTCCGCGCTCAACATCGATCCCGAGGCGGCGGCGCAAGCCTATCGCGAGCGCATGGTCTCGCCCTATCGCGGCGTGCTGCCGGCGGCCGCGATCCGCAATATCGAGGAGCAGTTCTCCGGCGCCTGCACCGTGGAGATCGCCGCCTTCGACGAATTTTCAAAGCTCTTGGGCGATCCTGCGGCGACGGCGGGCTTCGATCACGTCCTCTTCGACACCGCGCCGACCGGGCATACGCTGCGCCTGCTGACGCTGCCTTCGGCATGGGACGAGTTCATCTCCTCCTCGACGGGCGGGGCCTCCTGCCTAGGCCCGCTGGCCGGGCTGGAGAAACAGAAGGCGCTCTACGCGGCGACCGTGAAGCGGCTTGCCAACGCGCAGGAGACGACGATCGTCCTCGTCGCCCGCGCCGACGCCTCCGCGCTGCGCGAGGCCGAGCGCACGCGCGGCGAGTTGCGCGATCTCGGCATTGAAAACCAGACGCTGATCATCAACGGCCTGTTCTGCGACGACGCGCTCGGCGATCCGGTCGCTCAGGCCATGTCCGTCCGCGCGTCCGAAGCCTTGGCCGACATGCCGGCGGCGCTCAAGCGTCTGCCGCGATCGGTGATCCCGTTCCTGCCGCGCGGCACGGTCGGACTGGCCGCCCTGCGCGCGTTGGCGCATCCCGAAACCGCCCCGCCGCCGTCGGATGTGGCGACGCCGCAAACCGACCTGCCGCCTGCGCTCGACGCGCTGGTGGAGGACATCGCTGCGGCCGGCCATGGCGTCGTCATGACGGTCGGCAAGGGCGGCGTCGGCAAGACGACGGTCGCCGCCGCGATCGCGCTCGCTCTGGCCAAGCAGGGTCACAAGGTGGTCCTGTCGACGACCGACCCCGCCGCGCATCTCGCCGCGACGATCGACGGAGCCGTACCCGGCTTGACCGTCACCCGCATCGACCCCGCGCAGGAGGTGCGGCGCTACACGCAGGAGGTGCTCGACAAGGCCAGCCCCAGTCTCGACGCGGCGGGGCGCGCCCTGCTGGAGGAGGATCTGCGCTCGCCCTGCACGGAGGAGATAGCGGTGTTCCGCGCCTTCGCCCACACGGTCGAGCAAGGGCGCGAGGGTTTCGTGGTTCTCGACACCGCGCCGACCGGGCACACCATCCTGCTGCTCGACGCGGCCGAGGCCTATCATCGCGACGTCATGCGCACGCAAGGCGACATGCCCGAAGCCGTGCGGCAATTGCTGCCGCGCCTGCGCGATCCTGCCTATACGCGCGTGCTCGTCGTGACCTTGCCGGAAGCCACGCCCGTCCACGAGGCGGAGCGGCTGACCGGCGATCTGACGCGCGCCGGAATCACGCCCTACGCCTGGGTGGTCAACCAGTCGCTCCTGGCCAGCGGCGCGACGCACCCGCTGCTGCGCCAGCGCGGCGCTTACGAGACGCCGTTCATCCGCCGCGTCGCCGACGACCTTGCGCCGCGCTGCGCGCTGATCCCGTGGTTGACGCAGGCTCCGGTCGGCGAAGCGGGACTTGCGGGCGTCATCGCGTCGGCCGCAGACGGTGGGCGCCGCAGGGAGGAGGCGATGTCATGAAATCACTTCCGATCGTCTGGCGGCGGCTGGTCTTCGAGGGCGAGACCTGCCCGCGCTGCGCAGGCACCGGCGACACGGTGGAACGCGCCTATCGGCGTTTGCGAGAACAGCTGATCCCGCTCGGCGTCGAGCCGACGCTGGAGACGCGCGAGATCGATCAGGCGACGTTCAAGGCCGACCCCTCGCAGTCGAACCGCGTCTGGATCGCCGGCAAACCGGTGGAGGACTGGCTCAACGCCACGGTCGGTTCAAGCCGGTGCTGCTCCGTTTGCGGCGACGACGAATGCCGCACGCTGGAGGTCGACGGCGCGAGCTATGACGTCGTTCCCGAAGATCTGATCGTGCGCGCCGGACTCATCGCCGCGCTGACGATCAAGGCGCGACACGATGACCCGCCGTGAGCGTTGACCGCCTGAATATGCGAACGGCGTAACGCGCATCAGGGCGTTGAGGCGTCGCTTCAAAGCCATCGGAAGAGATGCGCTCGCGTTAAAGCGCCGAGGTCGAAAAGGCGAAGGCCGACTGGCGTGAGGTGGATATCGCCGCGCCTGCGGCGAAGTCCCCGCCCGGCTCCAACGCGCCACAGCCGTTGAGTCGGCGCCCTGCGGCGCAAGGCGCATGTCAGCGTTGCGCACATCATTGCAGCTCAAGCAGACAGTCTCAACGATGATGGACGTGCAGCTTTCGTGCACGCCCACGGACAGGCTTAGTTGATTGACGCCCACCGCCGCCGTGGTTTGAATTGCGCACCGGAGCAAACGACCTTCGCGCTTCGGCAGTCTGGCGCCTAACAGCGTCCAAGTCGGCGATAGTTCCGATAGCGCACTCGCAAGTCGTGCGTGTCGGCGTGGAAAGTGACCACGTGCAAGGCGTCCAATTGGTGGTTCACCTAAGCAGGAGAGTCTCGTGAGCATGCTTTACACCAGAAGAGCAGCCTTAGGTCTCACGGTCAGCGCCGCCGCCCTGTTGGCGCCACGCGCTTCGCATGCCTTCGACTACAAGGCCGAAAAAGGACTGAGCGCAGCCGCGCTGTTCGCGAAGAACGGCATGGTGTCGTGCAGCCATCCCCTCGCCGCGCAGGCCGGACTCCGAGTGCTTGAAAAGGGCGGCAACGCCTTTGACGCCGCCGTCGCCACGGCGCTCACTCTGGGCGTCGTCGACATGTCGATGTGCGGCCCGGGCGGCGCCAGCTTCTGGCTCCTGTGGGATGCGAAGAAGGGCGAACTCCACAGCCTCGACGCGAACACGCAGGCGCCCGCCTCCGCCACTCCCGACAAATTCAAGGATCGCTCCGAGTTGCTCTCCGGCGTCAAGGCCATGGGCATTCCGGGCAACATGAAGGCCTATGCCGAGGTGCTGGGCAAGCTTGGCACCATGAAATTCGAGGAGATTGTTCAGCCGGCGCTGAATTATCTTGAGAACGGCTATCCGATCAGCCAACGCCAAAGCAACTTCTACAAACGCAACGCCGCGCAAGCTCCGCTGCTCTATCCCAACCTGGCGCGGGTGTTCGCGCCGAACGGAGAATGGCCGGGGCCCGGCGAAATGATTCGCAATCCCGAACTCGCCAAAACCTATCGCCTCGTGGCCAAGGAAGGCGCCGACGCCTTCTACAAGGGGTCGATCGCCAAGGAGATGGTCGATTACGTTCAGAAGAACGGCGGCCTTTGGACCATGGAGGATTTGGCCAATTACAAGACGATCTGGCAGAAGCCGATCTCGATGAAATATCGCGATCTGACTGTCTACGGCGCGCCTCCTCCGTCGGCTGCGGTCACCTGGATGGAGATGCTCAAGATCGCCGAAGGGTATGATTGGTCGAAGATCGAGGACAACAGCCTCGATTATCTCCACCGCATGGTCGAGATCGTGCGCCTGGCGCATGCCGACTCGTATCAATATGTCGGCGATCCGAAATTCGTGCCGGACCGCAGCAAGGACATCCTGTCCGACGGCTACGCCGAGGCGCAGCGCAAGCGCATCAGTCTCGACAAGGCGGCCAACGGCAAGGTTCAGCCCGGCAAGGTCGCATGGGTCGACACGCCTGTGAAACACGCGGATCTGCCGGCGGCGCTGCCCTCGCCCGCCCGCACGATGGAAGCCAGCATCCGCGACATGAACTATCGCGGCAACACCAACCACGTGGTCGTCGTCGACAAGGACGGCAACTCCGTCAGCTTCACGCACACGCTCGGCCAATTCTTCGGCGGCCAGGACCTCCTCGGCTCCACCGGCGTCATCGGCAACAACGGCATGGACTGGTTCGACCTGGCCGCCAATCCGTGGACCGAGAAGGAGAGCGCCCTCGTCGTCGCGCCGAACAAGCGCAACCGTTGGACCTTGTCGCCCGGCATGATCTTCAAGAACAACAAGCCGTACATTCTGATCGGCGGATCGGGCGCAGAATCCACCATGAGCGGCATCTTCCAGGTGCTCATCCGCATGCTGGAGTACAAGCTGAACCCACAGGCCGCGATCGCGTCGCCGCGGTTCCTCTATGGCGACATGTATCATTACACCGCAGGAACCCGACTGCACATCGAGCCCGAGCTTCGCGCATTCCTGGAGAAAGACATGGTCGCCAAGGGCCATGACGTGGTGCCCGGATCGCTGCTGTGGCGCATGTCGAGCGGCAATGTGTGGTCCATCCAGATCGACAGCGACACCGGCACCTATGCGGGCGGCGCCGAGGTGCGCAACGACGGTCACGTCAGCGCCTATTGAGGACGCATCATCCATGAACGGCCATCATCCCGGCAGGGTTTTGCCAAAGCTGAAGAGCGTCGCCGGCGCGCTGTGCCTGCTCTTCTCCCTTGCTCCGCTCGGCGCTGTCGCCGCCGACATCCCCAAGATCGCCAGCCCGGTTCTGTTCACGTCCCTGGGCCAGAGCCCCGACGCCAAGACGTTCAGCATCCTGGCGGGACGGGCGAAGCTTCAGGGCGAGTACAGCACCCTGGCGACGGGCAAGGAGGTCGGCGCTAGCAAGACCGTGTTCGTCACGGTCGGCACGAGTCTGAAAGGCTTCGGCTCGGCCGGCGTCAACCTGGACAGCGAGATCGCGAGAAGCGAGGAATTGGTCAAGGCGGCCAAGGCTGCGGGCGCCTATCTCGTGCTGGTGCATATCGGCGGCGAGGGCCGGCGTGACGCCATGACCAACGTGCTGCTCGAAAAACTCGCCCCCAACGTCGACGCGTTCATCGTCTACGACAACGGCAACGGCGACGGGTTCTTCACCAAGGCGGCGGGCTCGAAGCCTCTCGTGCTCGTGCCCAAGGCCGTCGAGGTCGTGAAGGTCCTGGAGTCCCTGAAACCCTGACAGAACTGATCCGGCGCGGCGCAAGCCGCGCCGGTTCCTGTCGCCGGCAGGCTGCGACGACGGAGCGCATCTCCGGCGAAGCGTCACTCCTGCGCCCGATCCGACCCATCACTTGTCTGGCATTGCGAGGGCTTCATGCTCGCTCACTCTCACGGCGACTCCATGTACTGGACCGCCGGCGTTTCTCTCATCACGCTGGCTGTCGTCTACGGGGTCATCTGGGCGCTTGGAAAGAAATTCAAGCAGAACATTCCGCTTGCGCTCAACCTGTTCGTGGCGTCCGGCGCCAGCGCGCTTGTCGTCGGCTTCAATCCATTCCGACATCTGTTCGAAGGTCCGGTTTGGTATATCTATATCAATCTCGTCATTCTGACGGGCATGATCTTTCTGACCTGCCTGAAAGCGGCGGGCAATCTCGACTGCATCGCTTATGACATCCTGACGCATTTCCGCACGCGCCCGTCGATCGTCCTCGTCCTGGTGATGCTGCTGCTCTTCTTCCCCGGCATGGTGACCGGCGTTGGAACGGCGGCCATTCTCAGCACGGGCATGATCTCCGCGCTCATCCTGCGCGTGTGCGGCATCCCCAATGTGAACATCGCGGCCATTCTCGCCGTGGTGACGACGATCGGATCGGCGGCGCCGCCCGTCAATCTGCCGGCGATCATCATCGCGAGCGGCATCAACATGCCCTATGAAGGCTTCACGACGATCCTTCTCGTGCTGACCATTCCCACGGGCCTTTTCGCCATGTTCTGGCTCGGGTGGAAAGATTTCAAGATCCCCTCGCTCGCCGACATCGAAGCCGCCCTGCCCTCGCCCGAGCGCAAGAACGCCTTTCTCCCTTATGTGCCGCTCTTGGTCGTCGTCGGGATCATGATCGCCATCCGGGCGTTTCCGGGCGAATTTCCGGACATCGTGACGCCGATGGTGTTCATGGTCGGCAGCATCGTCACCTTGTTCACCGGCAAGAAATACAACTATGTCGACACATGTCGCACCGCGATCAGCGGCGGCGTCCTCTCGACGGTGGCGTTGCTGTTCGTGATCGGCGCGGTGGTGCAGGTGACGACGCTCACGGGCGCCAAGGGATTGCTGGTCCTGGGCGCGATGGTCATCGGCGCGACCGCTCCCGCCCTGATGTACGGGGCCATGGCGATCAGCCTTCCGCTGCTGGGCGGCGTGCTCACGCAGCTCGGCACGGCGGTCATTCTCGGCATTCCGTTCGAGCTGGCGATGATCAGCAAGAACCAGATCGCCTTCGTCGCCGGATTGTCGATCCTCTGCTATTTCTCTCAGCTCGTTCCGCCCTCCGCTCTCGGCGGATACTTCGCGCGCGACATCGCCGGAGAGAAAGAATACATGCCGATGCTGAAGAAATGTGCGGTGCCAAGCATCGTGACCATTCTTTTCGCGGTGTTCGAGCTCGTGTACGCGGATCAGTTCGCGGCCCTCTTTGTCAAATTCTGAAAGCAAGGAGCGTAAGATGCCTCCGCTCTATATGGTCGTGATGGGACTCTACACGATCCTGACCGCCTTCATCGTCTACCTCATCGTCTCGCTTGTTCTGAGGTCGAGGAACGTCTGGGAGCAAGTCATGGCGATCCTGGTGCTCGTTCCCTTCGCCATGCGACTTCTGTTCATCAAGTAAAGGGGCGCGCCGTGATGAACTCGAAACTTACAGCTTGGGCGAGCCTCGCCGCCGCCGCTGTGATCTCTGGCCTGCTGACGCTGAACTACGCGGACATGTGGCGCGATGACGTGATCATCCCCGGCCCTGGCGTCACCAAGGTCAAGTGGCTCAGCGAGTATAATCCGGACCTGCGGGGAACGCTGGGCGACACCCGGGTCTATGTGCTCGAAGGTAAAGAACCGGGCGGCACATTTCTGGTCCTGAGCGGCACGCATGGCGATGAAGCGGCGGGCTGGGGCACCGGCCTGATCCTTGTCGAACACGCCATCGTCAAGAAAGGCAGGGTCATCGTCATTCCGCAGGTGAGCAACACCGCCTTCACGAACAACTATCCGCAGGAAGCGCATCCGCAATACATCACCATTCCGCAATCGGACGGAAAGGGCCGGACGTTCCGCCTCGGATCACGGACGGGAAATTCCGGCGATCTATGGCCGGACCCGGAAGTCTTCGTTCAATACCCGCATAAACAGGCCTATTCGGGCGAGGAAATCCGCAACGCCAACCGCGCTTATCCGGGGCGTCCCAACGGCACGTTCAACGAGAGCGTCGCCTACGCGGTCCAGATGCTGCACAAGGCCGAACAGGTCGACATGCAGGTCGATCTGCACGAGGGGCAGCCGGAATATCCCTTCGTCAACGCGATCAGCGCCCACAAGCGAGCCAGCGACGTCGCGAGCTTCGCGGCGCTCGAAATGCAGGTGCACGACCTCAACATCAATACCGAAACCTCGCCGGATTCCTTCCGGGGGCTCTCCAATCTGGAGATGGGAGACATGTTCCCCCGTCTTTACGCCTTCACCTCGGAGACGGTGAATCCGCTTCAGGGCAAGTTCCGCGGCATCACCGACGAGTATCTCACCGTCGACGGCGTGGACGCCTTCTATGACAAGGCGGGCAAGCTCGGCTATCTGTTCACGCCGTGGCCGGCGACCGGGAGTCCGCTGAAACAGCGCGTCGGACGCAACGTCCAGCAATTGCAGGCGCTTACCGCCGCGCTGGCGGAAGTCACGGGAACCGAGATCGGCTGGGAGCGAATTCCAAGCTATTCGGACCTGATGGAGAAGGGCGTGGGGCACTACCTCAATCCGCTTCCCCAGGAAGGCGTCGAGCGGCCGAAAATGAGGGCGTTGCCCGGGTTCTGGAAATATTGGTCCAAGACCTGGTGAAATCCGCATGACGACGAGGTCGGCGCCGAAATCATTCTGGTTCGGCGCTGATCTCGAATGAACGGTTCCGCCCGCCGGCGCGAAAACAGGCCGACGCTCGGAAATTGCACTCTGCTGCTGCGATCGGGGTTGGCGAAGCGGATCGGGAAAATGCGGTATTGGGCGTTCCTGTTCCTTGTCCTCATTCCGCTCCTTGCGGAATTCATCCGCCTTGGACGCTGGCGCCGGGCGACGCCGGTTCGGGTTCATGTGCACGGGACGCGCGGGAAGACCAGCACCGTCAAGGCGCTGGCCGCCATTCTGCGGGAACGCGGGGTTCGAGCGCTTGCCAAGACGACCGGAGACGCGCCCGAATATGTGATGCCCGACGGCTCGGTGCGGCCGGTGCGCCGGTGGGCTCCGGCGCGCATTCAGGAGCATGTCGACGTGCTGCGGCTGGCCGCGCGCCTGCGCGCCGAGGTGTTGGTGGTGGAAGGCATGGCCTTGCAGCCCGAGACGGTGTTCCGGTCCGAGCAAATTCTGAGGGCGACGCACGCGGTCGTCACCAATGTGCGGCCCGATCATCCCGAGACCATGGGCCGAGGTCGGCGCGGCGTCCTGCGCACCTTGAGCCTGATGCTTCCCGCTCAAGGCGCGCTGTTCACCGCGCGCGAAACCGGCGCGGCGAGTCTGCGGGCGCGCGCCGAGGCGGCGGGCGTGCGGTGCATCGTCGTGCCTGCGCCTGCCGGACGCGACCAGTCCGCGCATCTGGCGTCGATGGTGGCGGCCGAGCTGGGCTATGCGCCGACGCAGGACGCCGACGCTCTCTGCGTCGCGGCGCCGCAAGAGCCTGCCGCATCGGATCTGCCGTCACGGACGTTCATGTGCGAGGGCGTCACGGTTCAGTTCCATGATCTCTTTTCGGCCAATGACGTGGTCTCGGCGCGGCTGTGGCGTCTGCCCGCGGCCTCGTGCGGCGACGATCGCTTGCGCGTGGCCATGCTGGCGACCCGAGCCGATCGGCCCCTGCGAACTCAATCTTTCATGGAATGGCTGACCCATGCCCCTGAGTTCGACCTGGTCGCGCCGGTGGGCGACCATGTCTGGTATGCGCTCCTGCGGAACGTGCTGCGAGGGAGCAAGAGCGATCGCCGCGTCCGTGTCGTCGCGACACCCTGGACAGGGCCGGAACGGGTTCTCAGGCGTCTGTGCGGGCTGGCGCGGCGCAGCGGCCATTCGCAGCTCGTGGTGATCGGCTTCGGCAACGCTCATGGTTTTGGCGAGCGGTGGAGGACGTTCATCGAAGGACGGGAGCAGTCATGATCATCGAGGCGATCGCGATCGGTCTTGTCTACGGGTTCTTCCTTTTCGAGTGGACGGGCCTGGTGGCGGGCGGGCTGGTCGCGCCGGGCTATTTCGCACTCTATTTCAACAGACCCGCGATCATCGCGCTCTGCCTCGCCACGGCCTTATGCACCATGATCCTTGTGCGCGGCCTCGCCTATGTCACCGTGCTCTATGGTCGCCGCCGCTTCATCGTCAGCGTCCTGGCGGCTTTCGCGCTGCAATGGACGGCGGGCATGCTTGTGATGGGGGCGGAAATCGCCGAAGGGCGGCTGGACGTCGTCGGCTTCATCATTCCTGGCCTGGTGGCGCACGAGATGGACCGACAAGGCGTCGGGCCGACGCTGCTGGCGCTTCTGCTCTTGTCGAGCCTGGTTCATCTCACTCTGAGAGCGGTCGGATGGGCACGTTTGATCTAGACGCGCCAGCCTATGCGCCGTCGCTGAGTTGGCGGCGCATGAGGATCATGATCGTGGCCTGCGTCGCGGGCGTCGCGGCGACGATTGCGATGTCTCTGGCGCAGAAGCCCGTGGCGTTCGACGACACCGCGGTGTCGGCGTCGATTGCGCTGCGCGATGGGATGGCCTCGGTCAAAAAGCTCCGCGGCCGACTGGGCGTCCCGATTGATCCGGCGCTCGATCCGGCCGGGTCCGGCCTCATCGGCGTCGACTATTCGGACATCACGACGACATTGGGGAGCCTCACGGCGAAGCAGACCTCGCTCAATCCGCAATTCGCCGGCTTGATGGTGATGTGGCTCAAGCAATTGGGGCTGCGGCCGGGAGACAAGGCGGCGCTGTCGCTGACAGGCTCCTTCCCTGCGCTCAACATGGCCGCGTTATATGCCTGCGCGGCCCTGAAACTTGAGCCGATCATCGTCAGCTCGGTGGGCGCATCGAGTTATGGCGCCAATATTCCCAATCTGACGTGGCTGGACATCGAGAGCCACCTGTCACGCGAACGCCTCATTCCGTGGCGCAGCCAATACGCCAGTCTCGGCGGAATCGTGGAGACCGAGGGAGGCCTTGACGGCACGGGATATTGGGCGGGGGAGTCGGCGATCGAACGCCATGGCGCGGAATATCTGCGCGAAGGCGGCCCCGAGGCGCTTGAACGGGACATCGCGCGTCGGTTCTCGTTATACACCTCTGGGCAATTGCCGAAAGTCTTCATCAATGTCGGCGGCGCCGTCACGTCCCTGGGCTGGGTGCCCGAGGCGGCGTTGCTGGGAAATGGACCGCTGTCCTACGTGCCCAGCAGCAACAATCCAAAGCGCGGACTGGTCTTCAGAATGGCGGAAGCCGGCGTGCCGGTCATTCACCTGATCAACATCGAGCGGCTCGCCGCAGATTTTCATTTGCCGATCGCTCCCCGTCTCCTTTCGGCCGAGGTCGACACGGCCCGCGTCAGAGCGACGCATCAGTTCCTGCTCGCCGCCGTGTTGCTCGCATGGCTTGGCCTCGCTACAGCCTTCGTTCTCAGGCACTTCCGTGCGCGCCCGCGCAACGAACGCTTTCGCAAGGCTCCGCGGAAGGGAGGCTGAAGTGTCACGGGCCGATCAAGACACGCTTGCTGGGACGTTCATGGGGCTCCGTGGGCATTTCTGCAATAATACCCGCTAAGGGAAAGCGAAGTTGTTT
>CALMZV010000155.1 GCA_937870755.1 uncultured Methylocystaceae bacterium | reverse complement strand
TCGCTCGAACTGCACGCGCCCGAGCCGGCCTGGATCGCCGGCGACCGCGACGAGATGTTGCGCGCGGCCGAAAACCTGATCGAGAACGCGATCAAATACGGCGCCGGCTCGCCCGTCGAGGTTCGCGTGGAGAGGGACGGCGAGGCGTGTCGCCTGTCCGTCGCCGATCGCGGGCCGGGAATCGAGCCGCGCCACATCCCGCGTCTGACCGAACGATTTTATCGCATCGACACCAGCGCCAGCCGCGCCAGGGGCGGCACGGGCCTTGGGCTGGCGATCGTGAAACATATCGTGGCCCGCCATCGCGGACGCCTGGGCATCGAATCCGCGCCGGGCGCCGGGGCGCGCTTCACGATTGCGGTCCCGCACGTCGCGGATTGAAATTTAATAAAAATTATCAAACAGTTAGACTGTCGCATGGTTGTCGCGAAGCCGTCGTAGAAGAGCGGCGGTCGGGGGGTAATGTCCCCCGCGTCGACGATCGCCGGGCGGTCGTCGCGCAACGGAAATCGACCGCGCTGCGCGGTCCAGCCCAAGAGGCAGACATGACGTTTCGGAAATTCATGCGCACGGCGATCGCGGGCGCTTGGTGCGCGATTGCGGCGCCGGCTCTGGCCGCCGACATTTCGGGCGCCGGCGCGACCTTCCCCTATCCCATCTATTCGAAATGGGCGGACGCCTACAAGAAAGAGACCGGAAACGGCCTCAACTACCAGTCGATCGGCTCGGGCGCCGGCATCAAGCAGATCCAGGCCAGGACCGTGACGTTCGGCGCGAGCGACGCCCCGCTGACGGTCGACAAGCTGAAGAAGGACGGTCTCGTCCAGTGGCCGCAGGTGATGGGCGGCATCGTGCCGGTCATCAACGTGGAGGGCGTGAAGCCCGGCGAACTCGTGCTCGACGGCCCGACTTTGGCCGACATCTTCCTCGGCAATATCGCCAGGTGGAGCGATCCGGCGATCGCGCGGCTCAACGCCGGCGTGAAACTGCCCGACACGGCCATCGCAGTCGTGCGCCGTTCGGACGGCTCGGGCACGACGTTCAACTTCACCGACTATCTCTCCAGGGTTTCGGACCCGTGGAAGACGAAGGTCGGCGCGAACACCGCCGTCGAATGGCCGGTGGGCGTCGGCGCCAAGGGCAACGAGGGCGTGTCCGCCAACGTCGCGCAGACGAAGAATTCGATCGGCTATGTCGAATACGCCTACGCCAAGCAGAACAAGATGACGCATGTCGACATGATCAACAAAGCGGGCAAGCGCGTGTCGCCGACGCTCGGCGCCTTCCAGGCCGCCGCCGCCAACGCCGACTGGGCGAACGCGCCGGGCTACTACCTGATCCTGTCGAACCAGCCGGGCGAGGCGTCCTGGCCGATGACGGCCGCGACCTTCATCCTCATGTACGCCCAGCCCGCCGACAAGGCCGCCTCCGCCGAAGCGATCAGGTTCTTCGACTGGGCCTTCAGGGCCGGCGACAGGATGGCCGAGGAACTCGACTACATTCCGATGCCGGCCAACGTGAAGGAACAGGTCCGCAAGACCTGGGCGGCCGACATCGCCAGCAAGTGAACCGGGGGCCGGCGCGCAAGCGCCGGCTCTTGCCTGCGCATGTTGCGCGCAAATCCGCGCGCGCCGGTTCTTGCCAGCGCACGTTGCGCGCAAGTCCGCTCCGGGAGACAACAGATGACCGACGCTATCCTGGAGGCGCATGTGACAGAGGGCGCATTGCTGGCCACGCGACGCCGGACGCTGGTCTCGCTCAGACGGGGCGACCGCGCGTTTTTCTGGGCGACGCGCCTGTCGGCCTATGCCGTGCTGCTCATTCTCGGCGGCATCATCCTGTCGCTGCTGTCGGGCGCATGGCCCGCCATGAAGGTCTACGGCTTCGAGTTCCTGGTCACCCAGCGCTGGGCGCCGAACGCCATGCCGGAGCCGATCCTGGGCGGTCTCGGCCCCATCTACGGCACGCTCGTCTCCTCGCTCATCGCCATGGCGATCGCCGTTCCGGTCGGCCTCGGCATCGCCGTCTTCCTCACCGAAATCTGTCCGCCGCGCCTGCGCCAGCCGATCGCGACCGCGGTCGAACTGCTCGCCGGCATTCCCTCCATCATCTATGGCATGTGGGGCTTCTTCTACCTCGGCCCGTTCCTGGCCGAATATTTCCAGCCGGCGGTCATCGGCCTGTTCGCCAACGTGCCGGTGCTGAACGAAATCTTCAAGGGGCCCTCCAGCAACCTGTCGCTGTTCAACGCCTCGCTCGTGCTGGCGATCATGATCCTGCCGTTCGTCACCTCCGTCGCGCGCGATGTGTTCATGACCGTGCCGCCCGTGCTGAAGGAGGCCGCCTACGGCATCGGCTGCACCACATGGGAGGTGGTGCGCAACGTGGTCATTCCCTATACGCGCGTGGGCGTCATCGGCGGCGTCATGCTCGCGCTCGGACGCGCGCTCGGCGAAACGATGGCGGTCACCTTCGTCATCGGCAATTCGTTCCGGATTTCGCAGTCGATCTTCGCGCCGTCCACCACCATTTCCGCCGCCATCGCCAGCGAATTCGCGGAAAGTTCCGATTTGCACCAGTCGGCGCTGATCCTGCTCGGGTTCTTGCTGTTCGTGCTCACGTTCTGCGTGCTGGCGCTCGCGCGATTGATGCTGATGCGCCTGGAAAAGAGGGCCGGCAAATGAGCGACCGTGCGATCTTCGCCGCGCGCAGGCGCGCCAACGCGCTCGCGATGGCGCTCAGCGTCGCGGCCACGGCGTTCGGCCTCGTGTGGCTGTTCCTCATCCTGTCGACGCTGGTCGTCTCCGGCCTTTCGGGCATGAGCCTTTCGGTGTTCACCGAAATGACGCCGCCGCCGAACGTCCAGGGCGGCGGCCTGCTCAACGCCATCGTCGGCTCGCTCGTCATGACCGCCATCGGCGTCGGCATCGGCGCGCCGATCGGCATTCTTGCGGGAACCTACATGGCCGAATACGGCCGGCACGAAAAGCTGACGACTGTCACGCGGTTCGTCAACGACATTCTATTGTCGGCGCCTTCCATCATCATCGGCCTGTTCGTCTACGGCGCCGTCGTGGTGCCGATGGGGCGCTTCTCGGCCATCGCCGGCGCGCTGGCGCTGGCGGCGATCGTCATTCCGGTCGTCGTGCGCACGACGGAAAACATGCTGCTTCTGGTGCCCAACCAGTTGCGCGAGGCGGCGGCCGCGCTCGGCATGCCACGCGCCAATATCGTCCTCACCGTATGCTGGCGCGCCGCGCGCGCGGGCGTGCTGACCGGTCTCCTGCTCGCCATCGCCCGCGTGAGCGGGGAGACGGCGCCGTTGCTCTTCACCGCGCTGTCGAACCAGTTCTGGAGCCTCGACATCACCAGCGCGATGGCGAACCTGCCGGTCACCATCAACAATTTCATCAACAATCCCGACCCCAACTGGAAGCGGCTGGCATGGGCCGGCGCGCTCGTCATCACCGCCGCGGTCCTCGGTCTCAACATCGTCGCCCGTGCGCTGGCGGCCAGGAGCAAATCCCGATGAGTCTCGTCATGCACGAAAATCCCGCCGCGCACGCGCACGGGCGCCGCGTGAAGATCGACGTCCGCAACGTCGATTTCTACTACGGCGACAATCGCGCGCTGAAGTCGATCACACTGCCGCTCTTCGCCAACAGCGTGACGGCCTTCATCGGTCCGTCGGGTTGCGGCAAGTCCACCCTGCTGCGCGTGCTCAACCGCATGTACGATCTCTATCCCGGCCAGCGCGCCACCGGCGAGGCGCTGCTCGACGGGCGCAACATTCTCGATCCCGCCGTGGACGTGAACTTCCTGCGCTCGCGCGTCGGCATGGTGTTCCAGAAGCCGACGCCCTTTCCCATGTCGATCTACGAAAACATCGCCTTCGGCATCCGGCTCTACGAAAAACTGCCCAGGAGCGAACTGGACGCGCGCGTGGAGGAAGCGCTGCGCGGCGCGGCGCTGTGGGAAGAGGTGAAGGACAAGCTCGACGCCAGCGGCCAGAGCCTGTCGGGCGGTCAGCAGCAGCGCCTGTGCATCGCGCGCACGGTCGCCATCCGTCCGGAAGTGATTTTGTTCGACGAACCCTGTTCCGCGCTCGATCCGATCTCGACCGCCAAGGTCGAGGAGCTGATCGAGGAGCTGCAGGAGGATTTCACCATCGCCATCGTCACGCACAACATGCAACAGGCCGCGCGCGTCTCCGACACCACGGCCTTCATGTATCTGGGCGAGCTGGTCGAGTTCGGCGAGACGCAACGCATGTTCGCCGCGCCCGAGAACAAGCGCACGCAGGACTACATCACCGGCCGCTTCGGCTGAGGTTCAGGGCCGCCGGCAGGGAGAAAGACATGAGCGAACATATCGTGCGGTCCTACGATCGCGACCTCGAGGCGCTCGGCCGCAAGATCGCCGAAATGGGCGGCGTCGCCGAAAAGATGCTGACCGAAGCGATGGACGCCCTGAGCGCGCTCGATGTGGACGGCGCGCGGCGCGTGGTGACGACGGACGCGCGGCTCGACGCGCTCCACCGCGAGGTGGAGGAAGGCGCCATCGGCACCATCCTGCGTCGCCAGCCGATGGCGGTCGACCTGCGCGAATGCGTGGCGGCCATCCGCATCGCCGGCGACCTAGAGCGCGTCGGCGATCTGGCCAAGAACATCGCCAAGCGCACGCTCAAGATCGCCGGCGCGGGCCGCATGCCGCGCGCCATCGTCGGCTTGAAATCCATGCACGAATGCGCCGCCCAGCAGTTGAAGGACGTGCTGGATGCGTACGCCACGCGCGATCCGGCGGCCGCCCGCGCGGTGTGGCTGCGCGACGCCGAACTGGACGCGCTGGAGGACTCCGTGTTCCGCGACCTGCTCACCTTCATGATGGAAGACCCGCGCAACATCACCTTCTGCACGCATCTTCTGTTCTGCTCCAAGAACATCGAGCGCATCGGCGATCATTCGACCAACATCGCCGAAACGGTCATCTATCTCGTCACCGGCGAGGCGCCGCTGGCCGAACGCCCGAAGGGCGAGAGCGCGACAGCGTGAGGCGATGACGATGAGAGCGAGCGAACCGAAAACGGCGCGCCCGGCCAGCCGCACGCCGCGTGTTCTGGTGGTGGAGGACGAGCAGGCGCTGTCCATGCTGCTGGCCTACAATCTGGAGGCCGAGGGCTACGACGTGGAGCGCGTGGAGCGGGGCGACGAGGCGGAGCTGCGCCTGCTGGAAGCGCCGCCCGATCTCGTCATTCTCGACTGGATGCTGCCCGGCGTGTCGGGCCTGGAAATCTGCCGGCGCCTGCGACAGCGCGACGAAACGCGCGATCTGCCGGTCATCATGCTCACCGCGCGCGGGGAGGAGACCGAGCGCGTGCGCGGCCTGTCGGTCGGCGCCGACGACTATGTCGTCAAACCCTTCTCCACGCCCGAACTGATGGCGCGGGTGCGTGCGCTGCTGCGTCGCGCGCGGCCGGAGCGCATCGCCTCCGTGCTCAGCGAAGGCGATCTCACGCTCGACCGCGAAACGCGTCGCGTGCGCCGCGCCGGTCGCGACATTCATCTGGGGCCGACCGAGTTCCGCCTGCTCGAATATCTGATGGAGAAGCCCGGCCGCGTGTTCTCGCGCGCGCAATTGCTGGATGCTGTGTGGGGCCTGTCCGCCGAGATCGACGAGCGCACCATCGACGTGCACGTGGGTCGGCTGCGCAAGGCGCTGTCGCGCGGACGCGAGCGCGACCCCATTCGCACCGTGCGCGGCGCGGGCTATTCGTTCGACGAAACCTTCGCCAAGCCCCAATAAGCAAGCCACAACATGCAGGCCGCCATCAACAAGCGGCCAAGAACGATCAGCGAACAACAGGCCGCAACGAAAAAGCCGCCCGAGGGCGGCTTTATTGTCGAAGGCGGCTCTATTGTCAGCGCGCGACGGCCTTGCGGTTCCGCCGGTCCTGCGCCGGCTGGTAGGCGACGCGCGCGTGATACTTGCAGTACGGCCCGGCGCCGATCGGCGCCTCCGCCCCGCAGTAGCGGAACTCGCTGGAGGCCGGATCGCCCAGCGGCCAGCGGCACATCGATTCCCGCAGTTCCATGATCGTCACGCGTTCCGACATCGGCAGCACGACCGCTTCTTCCTCGGTCCTGGCCTCGGGCGCCTCCATCGTGCGCGGCGCGAGCGCGAAGGCCAGGTTGCCGCGCACGATCGGCGCGCTGGCGCGCGGGGCGCTGGGGCGCACAGCGCGCTCGCTCGTGCGCTGGCGCTGCACGCTGGGCGCGGGCGCCTTCGCCCGGCCGGACAGGCCCAGCCGATGCACCTTGCCGATCACCGCGTTGCGGGTGATGCCGTTGGAAAGCTCGTTTGCGATCTGACTGGCGCTCAGCCCTTCGAGCCAGAGCTTGCGCAACAGATCGACGCGCTCGTCAGTCCAGGACATGAAAAATTCCTCGAAATGGGTCCGCAATATGCCGCCGGGAGCCGCACGTTCGACGGAATCGGAATCGCTTCCGCATCGCCGGTCGCCCGGCGTCGTCACACGCTTGCACTCTCTTTAAGGTCCGCCGCACGAGATGTCGTAGTCGACGAAAAAGACGCTACACTAGCCGTTGAATCGCGTGCAAGCTTTGGCGGCGGCGCCGGCGCGTTTTCAACAGGAGCTTCTGGTCCACTCGGCGCGTTTTCGCCCAAAGACGAATATGGCGCCCCGCCGCGCCCGCATTTGACCGACGCGCCGCCTTTTCATATGCTCGACCGTCGTTCTGCCGTCCCTTTGGGGCGGCAGTTTGATTTTGCGCTCCGGCGTGGCCGGGCGCGTCCTGCGGTCGCGCCGCGGACTCTGGAGCACAGCGGCCGCGCCGCGAACATTGGAGCAGATCGGTGTCCTCGGCCCTCATCCCGACCTACGCGCGCGCCGATCTCGCCTTCGAGCGGGGCGAAGGCGCCTGGCTGGTGACGGTCGGCGGCGAGCGATATCTCGATTTCGGCGCCGGCATCGCCGTCGCCTCCCTGGGTTACGGACATCCCCACCTGGTCGGCGCGCTGAAGGCGCAGGCCGACAAGCTCTGGCACACGTCCAACCTTTACCAGATACCCGAGGGCGAGCGGCTGGCGCGCCGGCTGGTGGACGCCACGTTCGCCGACATGGCGTTTTTCACCAACTCCGGCGCCGAGGCGCTGGAATTCGCGGTCAAGACCGCGCGCAAGTATCATGCGGTGGACGGCCATCCCGAGCGGTTCCATGTCGTCACCTTCGAGGGCGCCTTCCACGGACGCACGATCGCGATGGTGGCGGCCGGCGGCAATCCGAAATATTACGAGGGCTTCGGCCCCAAGGCGCCTGGCTTCGACCAGGTTCCCTTCAACGACATCGCGGCGGTCAGGGCGGCGATCGGCCCGCAGACAGGCGCCGTGCTCATCGAGCCGATCCAGGGCGAGGGCGGCATTCGCGAGGCCGACCCCGCGTTTCTGAAGGCGCTGCGCGCGCTGTGCGACGAATGCGGCCTGCTGTTGATCTACGACGAGGTGCAGACCGGCGTCGGCCGCACGGGCAGGTTCTTCGCCTATGAACATTATGGCGTCGCGCCCGACATTCTCGCCTTCGCCAAGGGCATCGGCGGCGGCTTTCCGCTCGGCGGGTGCCTTGCGACGAAAGAGGCCGCGCGCGGCATGACGGCCGGCACGCACGGCACCACCTATGGCGGCAATCCGCTGGCGATGGCGGTCGGCAACGCGGTTCTGGACGTGATCCTCGCGCCCGGCTTCCTGGAGGAAGTGGCGCGCAAGGGCCTGTTGCTGCGCCAGCGGCTGGCGCAGTTGCGCGACGCCCATCCCGCCATCGTCAAGGGCGTGCGCGGGCAGGGGCTGATGGTGGGCGTTGAGACGCACCTGCCGCCGGCCGATTTCGTGGCCGCCGCGCGCCGGGAACATCTGTTGAGCGTGCCGGCCGGCGACAATGTCACGCGGTTGCTGCCGCCGTTGACGGCGACCGACGAGGAACTGGCCGAAGGCGTGCATCGTCTGGAGCGCGCCTGCGTGGCGCTGGAGGCGGCGCGCGCGAAGGGAGCCGCGTCATGACCGCGCGCGAGGCCGGACGCACCGGCCGCTCCTTTCTCGATCTGACCGACGTCTCGCGCGAGGAGTTGCGGCGCATTCTCGACATCGCCGTCGATCTCAAGCGCAACCGCGCCGCCGCGCGTCTGTCGCCCGACAAGCCGCTCGCCGGCAAGACGCTGGCGATGATCTTCGACAAGCCCTCCACGCGCACGCGCGTGTCGTTCGACGTGGCCATGCGCGAACTGGGCGGCGAGACGATCATGCTGACAGGCGCGGAAATGCAGCTGGGGCGCGGCGAGACGATCGCCGACACCGCGCGCGTTCTCTCGCGCTATGTGGACGGCGTGATGATCCGCATCCTCAGCCACGACGACCTGCGCGAACTCGCCCGCCACGCCACCGTGCCCGTCATCAACGGCCTCACCAAACAGTCGCATCCCTGCCAGGTGATGGCGGATGTGATGACGTTCGAGGAGCATCGCGGTCCGATCGAGGGTCGCGTCGTCGCCTGGACCGGCGATTCCAACAACGTGCTGGCCAGCTGGGTGCACGCGGCCGAACGGTTCCGCTTCGCCATGCGGATCGCCACGCCCCAGGAGCTGAGCCCGCCGACCGCGCTCATCGACTGGGCCCGCGGTCGCGGCGCGAAGATCGAACTCATGCGCGACCCGTTCGAGGCCGCCCGCGGCGCCCACGCCATCGTCACCGATTGCTGGGTGTCGATGGGCGACAGCGACGATACCCATCGACACAACCTGCTCGCGCCCTATCAGGTCAACGCGCGCCTGATGGCGGCGGCCGATAGGGACGCGATTTTCATGCACTGCCTGCCTGCCCATCGCGGCGAGGAAGTGACGGACGAGGTCATCGACGGCCCGCAATCGGTGGTGTTCGACGAGGCGGAAAACCGGCTTCATGCGCAAAAGGGCGTGCTCGCCTGGTGTTTCGAGGGCGCCGAATGAGCGTGTTCAAGTGACGCAGACGGAGCGTCCGGTCTCCGACGAGGGTTTCGACGACGCCGTGCTGTCGTTCGCAGCCGAGCGGCTCGACCTGCGGGGGCGGCTGGCGCGTCTGGGCCCCTCGATCGACGCCATTCTCGCCCGCCACGCCTATCCCGCGCCCGTCGCGCGCCTTCTGGCGGAAGCGGCCGCGCTCACCGTGCTGCTCGGCGCCGCGCTCAAGGTCGAGGGTCGTTTCCAGTTGCAGACGCGCTCGTCCGGCGTGGTCGATCTCATGGTCGTCGACTACGAGGCGCCCGACCGCCTGCGCGCCTTCGCGCGGTTCGACGGCGAACGGCTCGGCGCGGCGGTCACGGCGGGGCGCGACGCCACGACCGATCTGCTCGGGCGCGGCCATCTCGCCTTCACCATCGATCCCGGCGGCGACATGCAGCGCTATCAGGGCGTCGTGCCGCTGGAAGGCGAGAGCCTGGAGGAGGCGGCGCAGGCTTACTTCCGTCAGTCCGAGCAGATTCCGACCTTCGTGCGGCTGGCCGTCGGCGAGGAAATGACCGGACGCCAGACGCATTGGCGCGCCGGCGCGCTGATGGCGCAATATCTGCCGCAATCGGAGGACCGCCAGCGCGCCCTGCGCGAACGCGCGCCCGAGGCGGCCGGCGACGGCGGGGCGGGCGACGATATCGGCGATCTGTGGAACGAGGGCCGCGCGCTCGCCGCCACGGTCGAGGCGCACGAACTGCTGGACCCGAACCTGTCGGGCGAGCGGCTGCTCTACCGCCTGTTCCACGAAAGCGGGCTGCGCGTGTTCGACACGCGGCGCGTGCGCGAGTCCTGCCGCTGCTCCACCGAAAGCATCCGCGCGATGCTGAAGCGCTTCTCCCCGGCCGAGCGCGCGGACATGGTGGGCGACGACGGCAGGATCGGCGTCACGTGCGAATTCTGCTCCACCAAGCGCACGTTCGACCCGGCCGAGTTCGACTGACATACGCGCGGCGACAGCAAAACGGCCCGGAAAAATCCGGGCCGCGCTCGTTTGCGAGACGTGCTTGCGTCGCGGTCAGTTGACGGACACCTTCTTGATCGTCTTCCAGTCGGCGCCGTCGAAGGTCTGGATTTCCAGCGTCTTGACCGGCGCATAGTCGGTCGGCGTCGTGTTGTAGGTGACGCCCGGCAGCAGCGCCGGCGACGTCATGCCCTTCATGTTCGTCGCCTTGGAGAGAATGTTCTCCGGCGTCAGCTCGTCGCCGCAGCTCGCCAGCAGCTTTTCCAGCACCACCGCCCACGAATAGGCGCTGAAGCCGATTTCGTTGGTGGGATCTTCGTTCGGCAGATATTTCTGCATGAACGCCTTGTAGGCGACGATGTCCGGATCGTTGGCGTTGGAGGGCTGGCTCGCGCGCTTGGTGGGCGTGGCCGTGATGATGCCCTTGGCGGTCTGCAATCCCGCCGCCTGCAGGATCGGCTGGCCGACCGAAGTCGACACCACGATGTGCAGCGGCTTCCAGTCCACTTCCGCGAGCTTCTTGAGCACCTGGGCGGTCTGCTTGCCGAGGCTCGCGTTGAACAGAACGTCCGCGCCGCTCGCCTTCAGCGCCAGCACCTGCGAGTCGATGGAGGGGTCGACGACTTCGAACGTCATCTCCTTCACGATCATCTTGGCGGCCTTGTCGCCGAGCTTCGACTTGAATCCTTTCACGAAGTCGCGGCCGAAATCGTCGTTCTGCATGAGAATGCCGACCTTGGCGTCCGGCTTCGTGTCCATGAGATACTGCGCATAGATCTCACCCTCGGTCGGATAGAGGTGCAGAATCTGCGTCGTGTACGGGAAAGTCTTCGGGTCGTTGAATTTCGAGGCGCCGGTCGAAATCAGCAGTTGCGGCACCTTCTTCGCGTTCAGATATTTCTGCACCGCCGATTGCGCGGCCGTGCCGGACGACCCGAACGTGATGAACACGCCGTCGTCCTCGACCATCTTGCGCGTCTGTTCGACGGTCTTGGGCGGGGAGAACGCGTCGTCGGCCGAGATCAGCTTGACCTTGCGGCCGTTGATCCCGCCACGCTCGTTGACCATCTGGAAATAGCCCATGTGCACCCGGCCCATGATGCCGTAGGCGGAAGCCGGCCCGCTGTGGGGCATCGTCTGGCCGATCTTGATTTCGGTGTCGGACACGCCCTGCGGCCCGTACTTCTTCTGCGCGTGCGCGGCCGACGAAAAGACGAGCGCCGCCGCGGCCGTCAGGCCCAGCAATGTCTTCATTGTGTCCTACCTCCCGGTTTCATTGGGTCGCGGCATAGCTCGCCGGCAACCGCCCTGCAAGGCGGCGGCCCCTCAGCGCGACAGTTCGTCCTTCAGCCGCATCATGAAATCGACGCAGGCCCGCAGTTGCGCGATCTCGACGAATTCGTCCGGCTGGTGCGCCTGGGCGATGTCGCCCGGCCCGCATACGACCGTGGGAATGGCGCGCGTCTGGAACTGGCCCGCCTCGGTGGCGAACGGCACGGCGACGGTGCTGTTGGCGCCGGCGAGCCGTAGCGCCAGCGTCTCGGCGGCCGAACCGGTTTCGGGCGCGAGCGCGGGAACCTCGACCTCGATCTCCGTTTCGATGAAGCAGTCGGCGAACCCCTTGAAGCGCCGCGCCGCCACATCGTCGGCGATCTGCTGGAAGCGATCGTAGGCGGTGCGGATGTCCACGCCCGGCAATCCGCGAAACTCCCAGTGGAACGCGCAATCGCGCGCCATGATGTTGCGCGCCGTGCCGCCGGCGATCGTGCCAACATGCACCGTGGACGAAGGCGGATCGAACCGCTCGGACCGCGCCGCGCCGGCAAGCTCCTCCCCGAGCGCCACCAGCGCCACGACGAGTTCGGCCGCCACCTGCACCGCGCTCACGCCTTCGTGCATGCGCGCGGAATGCGATTCATGACCGCGCACGCGCGTGTGATAGGTGGCCACGCTTTTGTGCGCGTCGGCGACCTGCATGCGCGTCGGCTCGCCCACCAGCACGACGGACGGCCGCGGCAGATCGGCGCCGAACCGCCGGATGAAATCGAGCGACCCCTCGCACGTGGTTTCTTCGTCGTAGCTGAGCAGAATGTGGATCGGCCGCTTGAGATCGGCGGCGAGAAATTCGGGAACCATCGCCAGACAGACCGCGTCGAACCCCTTCATGTCGGTCGCGCCGCGCCCGTAGAGCCGCCCCTCGGCGCGCCATGCGGTGAACGGGTCGCGCGTCCACGCCTGTCCGGCGACCGGAACGACGTCGGTATGGCCGGACAGAACCACGCCGCCGTCGCGCAGCGGACCGATGGTCGCCAGCAGCGCTTCCTTCTCGCCGTTGGCGTTCGGCGCGCGCAGCATGCGCACGCCGAACCGTTCGAGATAATCCCCGACATAGGCCACCAGCGCGCGGTTCGATTTCGGGCTTTCCGTATCGAAGGCGATCAGCGCCTCGGCGAGCGCCAGCGCGCGTTCGAGCGCGGCGCTCAATTGAGCACCTTGCGGGCGAACGGCGAGTCGAGCGAAAAAGCCGGAACCTCCACGTCGAACGCCCGCCCTTCCTCGTCCACCATGCGGAAGGTTCCCACCATGATGCCCGAGGGCGTCGTCAGGGGGCAGCCGGACATGTAGCGAAACGTCTCGCCGGTGCGCAGGATCGGCTGTTCGCCGACGACGCCCGGCCCGCGCACGTCCTCGCGCCGGCCGGCGGCGTCGGTGATGATCCAGTGCCGCGAGACGAGCTGCACCGTCGCGGCCCCGAGATTGGCGATCTCGATTTCGTACGACCACACGTAACGGCTCTCCGACGGATCGGACTGTTCGGGCAGAAAGGCCGGAACGACCGTCACCTGAACGCCATGCGTGAGCGCGCTGTACATGGCGCGATGTTAGCGCTGTTTCGCGCCGGCCGACAAACCCTTTATGCCGCCGCCCGCGCCGCCTGCGCGATGTCGTCCAGGAGATCGTCCACGTCCTCCAGTCCGACCGACAGCCGCAACATGCCCTCGGTGATGCCCATCGTCGCGCGCGTTTCCGGCGCCAGCCGCTGGTGCGTCGTGGTCGCCGGATGGGTGATGAGGCTCTTGGCGTCGCCGAGATTGTTGGAGATTTTCACGATTCCGAGCGCGTTGGCGAAACGGAACGCCGCCTGTTTGCCGCCGAGAATCTCGAAACAGACGACGGTGCCGCCCGCATTCATCTGTTTTCTGGCCAGCGCGACCTGCGGATGGTCGGCGCGGAACGGATAGAGCGTGCGCGCCACCACCGGCAGATCGGCGAGCGCGTCGGCGATGCGGGCGGCCGACGCGCATTGCTGGTTCACGCGCAGCGGCAGCGTTTCCAGCCCCTTCAGCATCACCCATGCGTTGAACGGCGAGATGGTCGGCCCGGTCTGCCGCAGGATGTTGTGAATCACGCCGTCGATCAGCTCGCGCGCGGCCAGGATGGCGCCGCCCAGGCACCGCCCCTGTCCGTCGATGTGCTTGGTCGTCGAATAGACGACGACATCGGCGCCGAGTTTGAGCGGGCTTTGCAGCAGCGGGGTGGCGAACACGTTGTCGACCACAAGTTTCGCGCCGCCCGCATGCGCGATCTCCGCGATCGCGGCGATGTCGAGCACGTCGAGCTGCGGGTTGGTCGGGCTTTCGAGGAAGCACGCTTTGGTGTTCGGCCGCATGGCGGCGCGCCATTGCGCGAGATCGGTTCCCTCGACCAGCGTCGAGGTCACGCCGAACCGCGGCAGCCATTCGTCGACGATGTAGAGGCACGAGCCGAACAGCGCGCGCGCGGCCACCACATGGTCGCCGGCCTTCACCAGGCTCATCAACGCCGCCGTCACCGCCGCCATGCCGCTTGCGGTCGCGCGCGCGGCCTCGGCGCCTTCCAGAAGCGCCATCCGCTCCTCGAACATCGCGACCGTGGGGTTGGAGAAACGGGAATAGACGAAGCCGGGGCTTTCGCCTTTGAAGCGCGCTTCCGCCTCCTCGGCGCTGGCGTAGACATAGCCCTGGGTGAGAAACAGCGCCTCCGAGGTTTCGCCGAAGCCCGAGCGCATCGCGCCGCCGTGAACGAGCCGCGTGGCGGGGCGCAGTCTGGTGAAATCTGTGGCGCTCATGATCGGTCCTCGGCGGAACGGCCGGCTGGCGCCAACGGACGGAAAATCGTCTGAAGCCCCGGCCTTTTAGTCATTTGGTTGCGCGTGGCGACAAGCCGGCCGGCTCAAATGACCACGTGAGCGCGTTCCTACACGAGGGTCGGAGTTGGCGTCAACGCGCGGTTCCGCTAAACGCGGGACAGGGCAGGGGAGCGCACCGTGACGGACACAGGCCGCGCCGGCATTTTCGCCGGCCATCAGATCGAGGCGATGGCCCGCGCCGGCGCCATCCGCGCCGCCCCTTTCGCGTCCGGCCAGGTGCAGCCCGCCAGCCTTGACCTGCGGCTGGGTCGCCGCGCGTTTCGCATGCGCGCGAGTTTCCTGCCGCAGGAGCGCCCGGTCGCCGACCGCATCGGCGAGCTTGCGCTGCACGAGATCGACCTCACCGGCGGGGCGGTTCTGGAAACGGGCTGCGTCTACCTGTGCGAATTGCTCGAGGGGCTGGCGCTGCCGGACGATGTCGCCGCCTCGACCAATCCGAAATCCTCCACCGGCCGCATCGACGTGTTCACGCGCGTCATCTGCGACCGCGCGCGCGCCTTCGACCAGATCGCGCCGGGCTACGCCGGACCGCTCTATGCGGAAATCTCGCCGCGCACGTTCCCCGCGCTCGTGCGCACCGGCTCGCGCCTGTCGCAGATCCGGTTCCGGCGCGGTCAGGCGCGGCTCGACGACGCCGCCCACCGCGCGCTGCACGCGGCCGAAGCGCTGGTGACCAGCGCCGAACCGTCGATTTCCGGCGGCGTCGCGGTGTCGGTCGATCTGTCGGGGTTCGACGCGGACGGTCTCGTCGGCTGGCGCGCCAAGCGCCACACCGGCCTCATCGATGTGGACGTGACGGGCGCCTGCGCGGCGGAGGATTTCTGGGAGCCGATTTTCGCGCGCGGGCGCGCGGGGCGGCGCGATCTGGTGCTCGATCCAGGCGAATTCTACATCCTCGCCTCCAAGGAGGCGGTGCGCGTGCCGCCGGACCATGCGGCCGAGATGACGCCGTTCGATCCGCTCGTCGGCGAGTTTCGCGTGCATTACGCAGGCTTTTTCGACCCCGGTTTCGGCGCCTCGGAGGCGGGCGGGGCGGGGGCCCGCGCGGTGCTGGAAGTGCGCTCGCACGATGTGCCGTTCATCCTGGAGGACGGACAGATCGTCGGCCGTCTCGTCTACGAGCGGATGGCCGAGCGCCCGCGCACGCTCTACGGCGCCGGCTTGCAGTCCAACTATCAGGCGCAGGGGCTGAAACTGTCGAAACATTTCCGACAACCTGCGCGGTGAGGCTTCGACGTCGGGCGCGCGAGACAAAAAGCCGCACAATGTTCAGGTCGCGTTCAGCGCCTTCGGATTACACGCGTTCCGAGCATGGGGACTGGACGAATGGCGAGCCTCGAGACTGGGCGCCGGCGATTGATTTCGGATAGATGTCTGGCATAGTTCGGCGGGAACGGGTTTCGGAACCACGACTTGTCGCGGGATGTTTTTGAAGGGACCGATGGCGCCGCCGGCGCCAGGGTGACGACGGTGAAGGAAGGACGATCGATGAAGAAAATTGCCGCAATGACGTTTGCTTTGGGACTTGCCGCGTTCGCCGCCGGACCGGCCGCCGCCGCGGGCGACGCCGCCGCGGGCGAGAAAGTCTTCGCCAAATGCAAGATCTGCCATCAGATCGGCGAAGGCGCCAAGAACGCCGTCGGTCCGCAGCTCAACGGCATCGTGGGCCGCAAGTCCGGCACCGTCGAGGGCTATTCCTATACGGACGCCAACAAGAACTCGGGCCTGACCTGGGACGAGGCGACCTACAAGGAATACATCAAGAACCCGAAGGCCAAGATTCCCGGCACCAAGATGGTGTTCGCCGGCCTGACGTCGGAAGCCGACATCGAGAACCTCTGGGCCTTTCTCGGCCAGTTCGGCGCGGACGGCAAGAAGAAGTAAGCCGGTTTTTTTCGAAGTCATCGGGCTCCCGTCGCGCAAGCGGCGGGAGCTTCTTCGTGCGGGCTCCGGTCGCGCGGGCGGCGGAGCGTTTTCGCACATCGGTCGATAAGGACCGGCGCGCCGCGCCCGAAGCGCAGCGACGACGCGCAGGACCGAAGCGTTTGACGCGCCCATGGCGCACGTGTTTTCTGCCGGCTCCGTTTCACCCCGCGCCCCGCGCGGCCAGACAGCGTCGAGCGTCACCCTTGTTTTCCTGGCGGTCGCCCATTTCCGAACCGATCGCGCCCAACCCGGCCGCCGACGCGTTCGCCGCGGCGATCCGGCCGGGCGAAATCGCCGCGCCGCTGGCGACGCCCGCGCAGTCGGGGGCGCGTTCGCTGGGCTGGCTGTTCGCATCCGGCGCGTTCCACGGCGCGGCGCTCGCCGCCACGCTCATGTTCGCGGTCGCAGGGCGATCCGATCCGAGCGCCGAAATCCCGGTCGAGATCGTGCTGGAGGCGCCGGCGCCGGTCGAGCCGCCGCCCGCCGGGCTCCCGCCCGTGGCGCAGGAACCGCCCGCCCTCGTCGCGGTCCCGCCCCCGCCGCCCGCCGCGCAGGCGGCGGCCGCCGAACCGCCGCCGATCCCTCAGCCGCCTCCGGTCGCCGCCCTCGCGCCGCCCGAGGACCGGACGGCCGCGCCCGCGCATGTCGAGGACATGCGCCGCCAGGCCGCCCGCGACCGCGAGCCGGAGCGTCCCCAGGATCGGGCGCAAGAGCGTCCCCAAGAGCGCCCCCAAGAGCGCGTCCAAGAGCGCGCGGAAGCCCGTGCGCAAGCCCGTGCGCAAGCCCGCGCCGTCGAGGCGCGCCGGCAGGAGCAGCGTCGCCGTGAGCAGGCGCGCCGCGAGGCGGCCGCTCAGGAGCGGGACGCCGAAAGGCCCGCGCCGGTGCGGCTGGCCGCCCGCGCGCCCGTCGGCGCGGCCGGCGTGCGCGACGATTTCGACGCCGGCGCCTACCGCGCCATCGTCGCCCGCGCGGTCGCCGCGGCGGTCGGCTCCACCTGCCCGGGCGCAGGGGCCGGCCGCGTGGTTGTGGCCCTGTCGATCGGCGCCACCGGGCGCGTCGCGGGGGCGGCGCTCACGCGCGCGAGCGGCAACGGCGCGCTGGACGCGGCCGCGCTGTCCGCCGTGCGCCGCGCCGGCCCGTTCCCGGCGCCTTCCGGCCGTTCGGGCGTCAACGTGCCGGTCGCAGTCTCCTGCCGATGACCGGCGTCATTGCGCGCGGACGCAATCCGACATAAGCGCGTCGGGACGGACCCAACTGGAGAGAGCGATGAGCGCGAACGAACGGCGCAGACCCGGCGCGGAACCGGCCCGGCGCATGGACGCGCTCGCCACGCTGCCGGTGTTCGTCCGTGCGTCCGGTCGCCGCGTTGTGGTGGCCGGCGGGTCCGACGCAGCCGCGTGGAAGGCCGAACTCGCCGCCGCCGCCGGCGCCGATCTGCATGTGTTCGCGCAGGCGCCCGGCGCGGCGCTCGCGGCCCTCGCAGGTCGGCCGGGCGTCACGCTGCATGCCCGCGACTGGCGGTCGGACGATCTCTCCGGCGCCGTGCTCGCCATCTGCGACGAGACGATCGACGCGCCGGCGTTCCGCGCAGCCGCGCGCGCGGCCGGCGCGCTGGTCAACGCCATCGACCGGCAGGAGTTCTGCGATTTTCAGTTCGGCTCCATCGTCAACCGCTCGCCGCTGGTGGTGGCCATTTCGACCGACGGCGCCGCGCCCGTGTTCGGTCAGGCGATCCGCATGCGCATCGAGACGCTGTTGCCCGCGGGCTTCGCCGCCTGGGCGCGCGCCGCGCAGACCTGGCGCGCCGATCTGAAGGCGCTGGCGCTGACGTTTCGCGCCCGCCGCGATTTCTGGGAGCGGTTCGCCGCGCGCGCGCTCGCGCGCCCCAACGATGCGCCGCAGGAATCTGACCGAGCGGCGCTGCTGGCGCAAGCGCAGGCGCCGGAAACCGTCGCCGCCAACGCACGCGGCCGCGCCATCCTGATCGGCGCCGGGCCGGGCGATCCGGAACTTCTGACCTTGCGCGCCGTGCGCGCGCTGCAATCGGCGGACGTCGTGCTCTACGACGATCTGGTGTCGCAGGGCGTGCTGGACATGGCGCGGCGCGAGGCGCAACGGCTGAACGTCGGCAAGCGCGGCTACAAGCCGTCCTGCGGCCAGGACGAAATCACCGCGTTGCTGGTGGAGCTGGTCGGCGCCGGCAAGGTCGTCGCGCGTCTGAAGGGCGGCGATCCGATGGTCTTCGGCCGCGCCACGGAGGAGATCGAGGCGCTGCAGCGGGCGGGGCTGGCCGTGGAGGTGACGCCGGGCGTGACGGCCGCATCCGCCGCCGCCTCCGCGCTCCTGGCGTCGCTGACCGAACGCGACAAGGCGCGGCGCCTGCAATTCATCACCGCCCATTCGCGCGCCGGCGGCCTGCCGGACGATCTCAACTGGCGCGCGCTCGCCGATCCGAAAGCGTCCACCGTCGTCTACATGGGCGTGCACACCATGCCCGCGCTGGTCGAACGGATCATGCAGGAAGGGCTCGCCGGCGACACGCCGGCGGTGCTGGTCGAGCGCGCAAGCTGGCCCGACGAACGGGCCGTCGTCGGCACGCTGGCCACCATCGTTGCGCAAACGCAAGCCGCTGCGCCCGCCGGTCCCTGCGTGCTGCTCATCGGTTCTGCTTTTTCGCACGCCGCGCGCGGGTGATCCGCGCCGCCGGCGGCGCCCATCATCCCTGCTGGCCGCGCTTGGCGATGTGGGAGGCCTGCCCGCCCTTGCGACCGGCCGCCGAAGCCAGTTCCGAATTCTGAGAAAAACTCCGTTTGGCGGGGTCCACGCGCAACCCGCCCTTGCGCCCGGCTTCCGCCGCCAGCGCGGGGTTCTGCGAGAAACTGCGTTTTTCGCTGGGCACGCTCTCTCCACCCTTGCGCGCGATGGCGCGCTGTTTTTCGGGATCCATGGAGGCGAACCCGCGCTTGCTCTTGGTGACTTCCTGCATTTTGGGTCTCGACAGTGATGAAGACTCAAGCTGCGAACGCTGTGCGTAGTCGCCCGCTTCACCTTAAAACGCGCCGCGCGGAGAAAGGTTCCGCCCTCGTTTACGCGCGAATGCGCTTGCGCGTCCGGGCGCGGCGCGCAAGTCTTGCGCTCTCGTCGCGGTGCAATTCGAAGCCGGATATTGAAGTCATGCGTCAGGAATTCGACAGTTTCGGCGCCATCGATGTTGCGGAAGACAGATATTGGGGCGCCCAGACCGAGCGTTCGCGCCGCAACTTTCCGATCGGCGCGCATCTCATGCCGCTGGAGATCGTTCACGCGCTCGCGCGCATCAAGCAAGCGGCGGCCGACGCGAATGTCGCGCTCGGCGCGCTCGACCCGCGCATCGGCGCAGCGATCGCCGAGGCGGCGCGCGCGGTGGCCGAAGGCGGCTACGACGCGCATTTTCCGCTCACCGTCTGGCAGACCGGCTCCGGCACGCAGACCAACATGAACGTCAACGAAGTGATCGCCAATGTCACGAATCTCTCGCTCGGCGCCCCGCTCGGCGCCAGGGCGCCCGTCCATCCCAACGATCACGTCAATCTCGGACAATCCTCCAACGATTGTTTTCCGACCGCGATGCATATCGCCGCGCTCGCCGCGCTCGAAACGCGGCTCCTGCCCGCGCTCGACCGGCTCGGCGCGATGCTGGAGGACAAATCGCGCGCCTGGGACGACATCGTGAAGATCGGCCGCACGCATTTGCAGGACGCCACGCCGCTGACGCTCGGACAGGAATTTTCGGGCTACGCCGCCGAACTGCACAACGGCGCGGCGCGCGTGCGCGCCAGCCTGCCGGGCCTCCGCGCGCTCGCGCAAGGCGGCACGGCGGTCGGCACGGGCCTCAACACGCGCGCGGGCTTTGCGGAAGAGATCGCGCGCCGCCTGTCGATCATCACCGGCCTTGCGCTGCACAGCGCCGACAACAAATTCGAGGCGCTCGCCTCGCATGGCGCGCTTGCTTTCGCGCACGGCGCGCTCGCGGCGCTCGCCGCCGGCCTCTACAAGATCGCCTGCGACATCCGGCTCGCCGGCAGCGGACCGCGCGCGGGGCTGGGCGAACTGGTTCTGCCGGAGAATGAGCCCGGCTCCTCCATCATGCCCGGCAAGGTCAATCCCACGCAGATCGAGGCGTTGACCATGGTGTGCGCGCGGGTGATGGGCAACGAGACGACGATCGCATTCGCCGCGAGCCAGGGCCATTTCGAACTGAACGTGATGAAGCCCGCGATCGCGCATGCGATGCTCGAGTCGATCGGCCTTCTGGCCGACGCCGTCGCGTCGTTCACGGACCGCTGCGTGGCGGGGCTCGCGCCCGACCGCGCGCGCATCGCCGCGCTGATGGAATCCTCGTTGATGCTGGGGACCGCGCTCACGCCCGAACTGGGCTACGACAAGGCCGCCGAAATCGCCAAGACGGCGCACAGGGACGGCTTGTCGCTGCGTGAGGCGGCCCGGCGCGTGGCGGGCCTCGACGACGAGGCGTTCGATCGTCTCGTGCGCCCGCGCGACATGCTCGCGCCGAAATGATCAGAAGCCGCCGGCGGAGCGGTCGGTCTCGCGCGCGGCGGCGTGTGCGCGCCGTCGGTCGACCATGCGCATGCCGGGCTGGTCCTCGCTCGCCGGGCGCGCGGCCGCCATGCGCAGCACGGTCCGATAATCGGGCTGCACCTCCATCCGTCCCGCGAACTTGCTTGCAAGAATGTCGTGCAGCTTCGGCAGATTGTAGCAGGGCACGTAGAACAGCAGGTGATGTTCGAGGTGGTAGTTGACGAAATAGGGCGCGATGAACAGCCGTTCCAGCCAGTTGGCTGCGGTCGTGCGCGTGTTGCGCAGCGGATCGTCGCTGTCGGGCACGACCGCATGTTCGGCGATGTTGCGAATGCGCGTGACGACCATGTGCCAGGTCATGAGCGGCCCAATCCATAGCAGCGGATAGGCCCACCACACGCCGGCCGCCGCAAATCCCGCAAACAGCGCGGCGTTGACGGCGCATTGCGGCCCGAGCCTGTCCCAAAAATGCGCGAGCCGCTGCGCGCGCGGCCATGCGGGGTCGCCCAGCGCGGCGACGAATTGCGCCTTGCGCTGGTCGAACCCCGTGCGTCCGCTGATGTCGCGCAGAAACTTGCGCCGCAGGCTGGCGCGCGTGACGGGAAAAGGCGCGGAAAGCGCGAGGTCCGGATCGTCGGGCTGCTGCGTATGCGCGTGATGGGCGAGATGGTAACGGCGATAGGCGCGCGTTTCGGCGAACACGGGATAGGCGCAGAAATACTGGCTGAGGAACAGGTTCAGCTTTTCGTCGCGCGCGAGCGCGCCGTGCGCCCCGTCGTGCATGAGGATCGCGAGCCCCAGCTGGCGCGAACCGATGATCATGACCGCCAGCACGAAAGTGAACGGATTGGGAAACAGCGCCACGAGCGCGACGGCGCCGAGGATCAGCGCCCAGGCGTGCGCGATCATCCACACCGCGCGCCACGTCCTGCGTTCGCGGAACGCGGCCAGTTCGTCTGCGCTCAGAATGTCGCGCGCGGGAATGCGAAGGGCGGTCACGGACGCGTCTCCGGAAGAATGCGCGAGTATGGGCGCGGCGCCGCCCGCCCGCAAGCCGCGCCTTATCTTGCAGCGCAATCCTGGGCCACGCGCGCCAGAATGGCGCGTTCGATGTCGTCCAGCCGGTCGACGAGAAGCTTGTCCCACAGGTTGAGCCGCTTCATGTCGCGCGCGATGCACGCGCAGCCGCGCGCACAGGCGGCGGCGGTCTGTCCGCCTTCGACGCATCTGGCGGCGCAGGCGGTCAGGAACGGCGTCTCGTCGCCGGCGCGCGGCGCGCCCGCGAGCGCGACGTAGCCTGTCAGCAGCGCGATGAAGACCGGCTGGTGGACGAGGTAGACCGCAAGGCTGTGACGTCCCATCCACCGCAGGACGCGCGCCGGCGCGCCGGTCCCGCGCATGCGCGCGAGCGCCGTCTCCATGCGCGGCGCAAGCGGGCTCCTGAACGCGGCCACGCCCGCCAGCAGCGGCGCGGCCCACGGCAGCAACGGCCGAAAATCCATCGCGCGCGGCTCGTGCGCATAAAGGCCGAGCCAGTCGAGCGCGCGTCCGTCGAACGCAGCCGAGGCGACGAACTGCGGCAGCGCGGCTGCGAAGATCGCCGCCAGCGCCGCCGCCGGCCAGCGCAGGAACAGAAACGGCAGGGCCAGCACGCTGGCCGCGGCGATGCAGTGCAGGATGCCGAAGGTGATGATCGCGTCCGGCGAGAAATACGCGCTTGCGAGCGTCACCAGCGCGGCCGCGCCGGCGATCAGCGCCAGCCGGCGCAGATAGGCGCGCGCGCGAAATGGCCGGCTGGCGAGCACGAGCGCGGCGCCGGCGATGAACAGGAAGGCGCTGGCGATGGCGTGGCTGAACAGGCGCATGGCCGGCGCATAGGGCGCGGCCGCGTCGATGATCCCGAAATGCGCGAAATCCCACGTCAGGTGATAGGCGAACATGGCGACGAGCGCGCCGCCGCGCAGCGCGTCGAGCGCAGGCAGGCGGCGGTTCTGCGCGGTCGCGTTCAAGGCGCGAAGCGACTGAAGATCATGTCCGGCGCGCTCATGTTGTGGCGCGAGGGAATCTGTCGACCCACCCATATCTCGGTCAGCGCCTGCTTCTGGAACCCGAAGATGTTCGCCTCCTTCCAGCCGGCGGCGCCGGGTTCGCGCCACGCCACGCGCGCGGCGTCGGCATTGTATTCTGTCGTATACATGGAGCGCAGCGAGGCGAACGGCAGTCCGTTCGGCATCGGCCCGTCGAACGCGACGTCGAGCGCGATATGCTCCTGGTCGAGGGCGCCCACTTTCAGCTTCGCCGATCCGCCCGCGCGGAACGACAGCGTGAACGTCTTGCTCGACGGATCGAACGCGATCTCTTTCATGTCGACGATCGGCCGTTCCTTCACCTCCACCGGGCCGATGAGAAACGACGAGCCGTACGAGGTCCACCGCATGTCGCCGAACGGCAGCGGGCGCGCGCGCCAGTAGCCGTCGGGCGGATAGAACACCAGAAATTCTTCCGCGCGTTCGCGATAGTTCATCCACAGCTGCACGATGTGCAGGCCTTCGGTTGTCTTGTCGCCCACGCGCAGCGTGGTGGTGGCCGGTCGCCAGAACTCCTTCAGCCGGAAGCCCACCAGCCACATGTCCGGCGTCTCCCACAGCGTGATGCGCTGGCCGCCTTCCGCGAAACTCGTCGCATCCGAGCGGAAATCGCAGGACGTGAGGTCCGCCGCCCAGCGGTCCGTGCCGATCGTGCCGATATAGGCCGGGTGCGCCGCCTGCAGGCGGAAAGAGCGCACCAGCGGAGAGACGAAATCGATCTGCACATTGTCCTTTTCGGCGCAGAGTTCCGGCGTCGTCAGATTGCGCGCCTCCACCGCCAGTTCCGCCGGCCGCGCGGTCTGTTGGGCGAACGCCGGGGCGCAGAGGCAGACAAGCGCAGGAGCGCAGAGGCAGGCAAGCGCCCGAGCGTGGAGGCAGGCAAGCGCCCGAGCGTGGAGGCAGGCAAGCGCCCGAGCGTGGAGGAAAGCAAGCGCCCGAGCGTGGAGGCAGGCAAGCGCCCGAGTGTGGAGGAAAGCGAACGCGGCCAGCGCCAGACACGCGCGTTCGAAAGACATCGGACCCGTCATAAACCCGCTTTCCCCTTTTCGCGCCGATCGCGCCCATCGTCCCGAATGCGCTGGCGCGCGAGTTTAGCGTGCGCCGCTGACGAAACAAACCCGCGCGCCTGGGGCGCGCGCCGCCGCAATCGCGGGTTCCGTTTTTTTGATTTAGCGCGTTTTCTTCACGCGAACCGGTTTCCAGTTCGGTCGAAAACGCTATAAGAGGGGCGTGCCGAAACGGTGCGGGCGTAGTTCAATGGTAGAACGGCAGCTTCCCAAGCTGCATACGAGGGTTCGATTCCCTTCGCCCGCTCCACCCTCTTCGACAAACCGCCTCCTTCGACAAACCGCCTCCTTCGAAAAGCCGCCCCCATGCGAGATCGCCTGCCGCTTGCGGGCAGGCCACGGGTCTTGCTTGTCGGTTTGGCGGCGTCGGCGCTCAACCCACCGCCGCGCCCGCGCGCTGGTCGAAGAACAACGCCTGGCTGATGGCCGCCTTCACCGTCTCCGGCCGAAACGGCTTGGTGATCAGGAAGGCGGGCTCCGGCTTGTCGCCGGTCAGCAGGCGTTCGGGATAGGCGGTGATGAAGATGGCGGGAATGTTGATCTTCGTGAGGATCTCGTTCACCGCGTCGAGCCCCGAACTGCCGTCGGCGAGCTGAATGTCGGCCAGCACCAGGCCGGGCCGCTGCTCGTCGAGCAATTCGATCGCCTCCTTGTGCGTGCGCGCGATGCCCGTGACGGCGTGGCCGAGATCCTCGACCAGCGCCTCGATGTCGAGCGCGATGATCGGCTCGTCCTCGATGATCAGCACGCTGGTGGCGACCTGTTCGGCGATTTCGCGTCCCGCCTTGTCGATGAGATCGGAAGCTTCCTGCGGCGTCACGCCAAGGATGCCGGCCGTCTCCTCCATCGAGAAACCTTCCACCGTGCGCAGCAGGAATGCCTGGCGCGGCCGCGGCGTGAGCGCCTCCAGATTGCGCTCGACGGCGGATTTCAGGTCGCCGGCGGGCACGGCGCGCCCGCCGCTCGCCATCGACGACCACAACGACAGGAACACCTTGTAGAGGGCCTGGCGGGCGGGCAGATCGCGGGGAAAAATGGAAGGATCGGCGACGACGGCCTCCAGTGTGGCGACGACATAGGCGTCGCCGCTCGCCTGCGCGCCGGAGAGGGCGCGTGCGAACCTGCGCAGGTATGGAAGCTGCGGCGCAATCTCGCGCGATATCGACATTCGAAACTCCATTCGGCTCGCGTTTATGGAAATCAAACACGGCGTTTTGACAAGCGGAATCTTTCTTCCGTTCGAGGGAACTTCCGAGCGGCTGGCGCGTTCCGTTGATCCCGCGCGAAAAAAGCGGGGAGGGTCGGTGTCCGCCGCCGTCCTTGCGCGGATGCGGGCGTTGATTTTATCCTCGACAATGCACCCGCGACCGCGCGCGCATTGTCATCATGACCGGAACAAGCAGGCGTTTCGAGGGTCGATCTTGATATCAGCCGCCACTCCCCTTCGCCCGCCCAAGTCACGCCTGCAATGAACGAGCCTCGATCCCGCAGCATGCGCACGCGCCTTCTCGGATTGATGGCGCTCGTCGTGGTTCCGTCCGCCATTTTCTCGCTGCTGCTGGCCACGGCCATTTATCGCAATCGCCTGGGCGCGATCCAGACCACGGAAATTTCCACCATCGCCGATTACGCAACCCGGACCATGATCTGGTTTCGCGGCGCTCAACGCGCGCTCGCCGCCGGCGCGAACGGAGTGCTCGATGCGGGTGTGAAGGGCGAGGCGTGCGCCCGTCTGGCCGAGATCGCCTTGCGGTCCAGCCCCGATTTTCGCGCGATCTGGTTTTCCGACGCAACGGGCCGGACGTGCGCCGCGAGCGATCCGAAATTCGTTTCGCTCGATCAGGTCGACGCGATCGCCGCGACGCAATCGGCGGCCGAGACGTACGAAACCTATCGGGACGTGAAATTCGCCCCGTCGCGGCTCGCGATCGTCGAGGTGAAGGGCGCGCCGGCGCTGACCGTTTACGTGCGCTCGGACACGTCCTCCGCCAGGGGCTGGCGCGCCATGCTGATGGTTGCGCCGGATGTGCTCGACACGTTGTTGAGCGAGGGCGCGACGCGACAGGGCGCGCTTGCTCTTGTCGGCGGCCCGAACGCCCTCTTCCTCGGCGGCCGGCAGGACGTCGCCGACCGTGCTCCCGACCGATCCTGGCTGCCCGGCAAGCTGGCCGAGGGAACGGCGGCCCGGCAGTTTCGCGCGGCCTCGGCCGGCGGGGCGGTCTATTCCTACGCCGCGGCGCCGGTCATCGCGTCCGGCCTCAGTCTGGTCACGCGGTTCGGCGACGACGATCGCCAGCGCGCCTGGATGTTGTTTCTCACGCTCACGCTGGCCCCGCTCGCCATCATGGCGATCATGTATCTCGTCTACGCCCGCGCCATCCGCCAGGACGTGATGCACTGGATCTACGGCATCAAGGCGGCGGCGCTCGCGCGCATCGCCGATCCCAACAGCAAGACGCTGGCGCTCGTGGGTCCCGGCATGCCGCGCGAGCTGCGCCGCGTGGCCGAGGCGTTCAACGAAATGGTGACCGACCACGCCGTGCGCGAGGAACGGTTGCGCGCCACACTGGCCGACAACGAGTTCCTCACGCGCGAGCTGCATCATCGCATCAAGAACAGCCTTCAGGTCATCCAGTCCTACCTCTCCTTGTCGGAACGCCTGCGCTCGGGCAAGCGCCGCGACGATCTTCTCGAGACCGCCGCGCGCGTGCAGGTGCTCTCCATCGCCTACCGTCTGGCGCTCGCCGACGGCAAGATGCGGCCGATCGCGGTCGCGCCGTTCTGTCTGGAGGTGGTGAACACGCTGAAGGCGTCGCTGCGCCGCTCAACGCAATGGATTTCGATCGAGGCGGATGTCGACGCCATTCTGCACGTCGATCGCGCCATTCCGTTCGGCCTCGCCATTGTCGAGGCGATCATCGCCGGCCTCCATTCGGAATTCGTGCACGCGCTGCGCGTGGAAGTGTCCGAAACCGAAGATCGCCTGGTCACGCTGCGCATCGTCGCCGACGGCAGCCTGCCGGAGGGCGAGCCGGACCCCAAGATCCTGCGCGGCCTGCTGCTGCAACTGGAGGCGTCCATGCTGGCGCCGGCCGAAGGCGAATTGCTGGTCTGGCGGTTCGCGGCCGTGTGAGGCGTGCGGACCGGGCGCCTGTCAGGACGCCCGTTTCATCAGCCCGCCGCCGGTCAAAAGATGCCATAGCGATTTCGGCAGGCGATGCTGCGTCAGGTGCGCGCCGGCCATCTTCTTTTCCAGCACCAGCTTGCGGTCGTGGAAATCCTCGATGCCGGGCCGGTGGCCGACGCTGATCACGGTCGCCGGCGCGAGATCCTCGCGCAACAGCGAGAGCAGCGACGTCTGGCTCTGCTCGTCCAGCGCGGACGTGGCCTCATCCATGATGATGATCTGCGGCTTCTGCAGCAGCAGGCGGCAGAAAGCGATGCGCTGCCGCTCGCCGCCGGAGAGCGTCTGGTCCCAGCGCACGTCCTGCTCGTCGAGGCGCCCGGCGAGATACGACAGGCCGCAGCGAGCCATGGCGGCGATGATGCGCTTGTCGTCGATCTGCGCGTCGGCGTCCGGATAGAGCAGGGCGTCGCGCAGCGTGCCGAGCGGCAGATAGGGCCGCTGGGGCACAAACGCGATCGGCGTATCGCGCGGCAGCAGGATCGCGCCCGAGCCCCACGGCCAGAGCCCCGCCAGCGCACGGATCAGCGTTGATTTGCCCGAGCCGCTCTCCCCGCTGACGAGCACCTTCTCGCCCGGTTTGATGGTGGTGGAGGCGTCAGCGATCATCACGCGCCCGCCGCGATCGGCCACGGACAGATTGTCGATGTGCAGAAGCCCGTCGTCGCTGTGTCCGAGTTCGATGAGATTCTGGTCCTCCATCGTCGTGCCGATGTCGAGGTCATCGAGCGCCGACGTGAGTTCGATGACGCGCGTGGCCGAGGCGAACCATTCCGCGAGTCGGACGAAATTGTCGACGAACCAGATGAGCGCCGCCTGCACCGCCATGAAGGCCGCCACGACCTGCATCACGCCGCCGAGCGTGAGCGCGCCGGCCAGATATTTGGGCGCCGTAAGCAACAGCGGAATGACCGGAAACAGCGCGCTGTTGGTGTTGAGCACCAACGCGATCCTGCCCTGTTGCGCGACGATCTTCATCCAGGCCGCGACGACGTTCTTGTAATTGGCGCGCAGTGATGCGAGTTCGTCCTCGCACCCCTTGATGAGCGCGATGCTTTCGGAATTCTCGCGCAGCCGCGTCATTTCCGCGCGGAACTGCGCCTCCATCTCGTTTTTCGTCGAAATGCGCTGCACCAGCGGGCGCCCGGTGAAATAGGCGGCGGTGGAGGCGATCACGGCGTAGACGATCGCCGCCAGCGCCATATAGGCCGGAATTTCGAACGTCGATCCGCCGAGCGTGAGCGTATACGACCCGGCGACCTGCCACAGAATGGCGGCGAAGGTGGCGGCCGTCACCGCCGCGCTCAAGAGGCCGAGCGCAAATTCCACGAGCGGTTCGATCGACAGGCGCACGTCGTCGGCGATGCGAAATTCCGGCGCCGACAGGTCGGGGGCGACGAAGCCGAGCCGATAATAGCGCTGGTCCGCCACCCACCAGCCCTTCACAGCGTCGGTCAGCCATGCGCGCCAGCGCACCTGCAGCGTCATGCGCGAGACGACGAGCGTCGAAACGATCAGCGCCGTGCCGATCACCAGCCACGGCAGCCAGCCGAGCGCGGACCAGACCGCGTCGACGTTCTTCTTTTCGATGGCGTCGAAGAAAATGCGATTCCACTTGTTGAACGCGACGCTCATGCCGATCTGGCCGAACAACGCCGTCAGCACCAGCGCCGTGAGCGCCCAGGCGCCCCCCGCGCCCTTGCGCCGCCAGAATCCGCTGGCGAAGGAAATGAACTGCGCAAACGTCGAGCGCGTGTTCCGGTCCGCAACGGAATCCGCGCCCCTGACCGCTCTATCCATTCGTCGCTCCAAGACGCCACCGCAGCGGCAGAGAAAATCCGGTTGCTTGCAAGTAGCATTCAAAAAAGCGAACAGGCCGCGCGCGTGGGCGGAGGCCTGTTCGAAACATTGTGCGTTCGGTTCAGTCGCGGGCGATCCTGCGGCCGATCAGGGCGCCGCCGATCAGAACGGCGACAAGCCCGACCGCGCCCAGATTGGCGCGCCGAAGCAGCGTCTGCGCGGCGAGCGGCGCCGCGACCGCGGCCGTCGCGGCGAGCGGCGATGGGGTCGCGCGCCGTGATTTTCTGTAGGGGCCGATCGCGAAAATGACGCCCGCGATCACGGCCAGGCCGAGCGCGATATAAAGACTCGCTTCCACACTCGACATGCGCATCGTCAACCAAGTATGCAACGCGGCCAGAAGAAACGCGAGCGCGAAAAGCCCGACCACGGCCGCCGCCGCATAAAGCGCATATGCGATCGCTTGCCGTTTGACGGCCGCGCCGGCTTCCGCGGCGGCCAGAAGCGACAGGCCTTTCAGCATGGCCTCACCTCGATGTCAGGAGGCCGAAGGCGAGACCGACCAGCGCGGCGACGCCCAGCGCACGCATCGGGCGCGCGCGAATTTCCGACGCCAGCAGCCGCTGCAACTCGCTGGCCTGCCCGCGCGCCGCATCCATCATCTGTTCGGTGTCGACGCCCACGGAACGCAACCGCGCGGATGCGCTTTCGGCGAGTTCCGACGCCGTCGTCGTCAACGTGCGGCCGGCCCGCTGCGCCTCGTCCTTGATGGTTTCGCCGGCCGCGGCGATCCGCTCGCGCGCTTCGTCTTTCATGGCGCCCGCTTCGGCGGCGATTTGCTTGGCTTTGTCGTCGTAGCCCATGGTCGATCCTCGTGCGTGTGGCTGAAATCCGGGCGCGCTGCAGGCGCTGCGCCGGCTGCGAATTCCAACGAGGCAGGCCGCGAGATGTTCCGCACAAGCTTCGCCTTTTTTGCGGCGCGCAACCGCCATGCGCGGCCGTTTCCGCGCCTCGCGATGAAACCATTCGCCGCCGCCGGCATTGAAACGGCAGCGGCGCGGGCGTCGCAGGGGAGATCGCATGAGATCGCTGCCGTTTCTGTTGCGACTGGGCGTCGTCGGTCTCGTGGCGGGCTATCTCTACGAGCGCGCCGGTCGCACGCTGCCGCTGGAAAAGGATGCGCGCGAACGCGGACGTTTCGCCGCGCGCCCGCAGGACATGACGTGGCTCGGCTGGAAGGACATCGCCGCGCGCACATGGCGCGAGACGATGGACGACCGACTTGTGTCCGTTGGCGCCGGCGTCGCGTTCTATTCGCTGGTGGCGCTCGCGCCGGCCGTCTCCGTGCTCGTGTCCCTGTTCGGACTGATCGCGGATCCGCGCGACGTCGTCGCCAGACTTGCGCCCTTTCTGACGGCGCTGCCGGACGCCGCCCGTTCGATCGTGGTCGAACAGGCCGCGCGTCTGTCGTCGCAGTCGAACGCCAGCCTGTCGATCAAGCTGGTCGCGGGTCTGGCCATCGCCGCCTGGAGCGCGAACGCCGCCATCAAGAGCATGTTCGATGCGCTCAACGTGATCTACGAAGAAGACGAGAAGCGTTCGTTCCTGAAGTTGAACGCGGTCTCGTTGCTCACGACCGTCAGCGCCATCGCGCTTGTCACCTTCGCGATGTTCGTCATCGCGGTCGCGCCGGCGCTCATCGAACGGGCGCCGTTCGGCGCGGCGCTGGAAACGCTCGTGAAACTCCTGCGCTGGCCGGTCTTCTATCTCGTGGCGGTCGGCGCCGTCGCGACTCTTTACTGGATCGGCCCCAGCCGGCGGCCGGCGCGTTTCGTGTGGGTGTTGCCCGGCGCGCTGCTGGCGGCGCTTCTGTGGGCGCTCGCGTCTGCGGGCTTCAGTTTCTACGTGGCGCGGTTCGGCTCCTACGAGGCGACGTACGGTTCGCTCGCCGCGGTGGTCGTTTTCATGACGTGGCTGTGGGCGTCGGCCTGCGTCATCCTCGTCGGCGCGGAGCTGAACAGCGAACTGGAGCATCAGACCGCGCGCGACACCACCGTCGGCATGCCGAAACCGATTGGCTTGCGCGGCGCGCAGATGGCCGACCGCATTGGCCCTTCGTCCGCGCGCTGACGAGGGAACAATCGCCCCGCATGCCCCGTTGTCGTCGCGATCGCCCAGCGGGGCTTGACGCAACAGCGGCGGGAGCGCGGTCTCCGGTCGCATTTCGGCGTTGGACGCCATCGGGGGCGCGCATGGCTGAAAAGAACGGGAACGGCGAGTTGAAGGCGCTGTCGCGCCACATGTCGGCCACGCGCGACGCCAATGTGGAAATCGCCGAAGAGGTGTCAGTCCAGACGGTGTACCTGCGCTGGGGCAGCTACGCGGCGATCGGCCTTTTCGTTCTGGCGCTGCTGGCGGTGCTGAACGCGACGCGCGTCGTGGCCATGCCGATCGTGATGGGCGTCGTCGTCGGCCTCATTCTCAGTCCCGCCGCCGACTACGGAGAACGTTTCAGGATTCCCGGCGCCGCGACCGCTCTGGCGATCGTTGCGGGACTGATCGCGCTTGTCGGCGGCGCGGTCTATGTGATGATGCCGAGCCTGCCGGAAGTGACGGCGATCCTTCCCAGGATCAGCCACGGCTTCCAGAACATCCTCAAGAGCGTCGAGGGCCTGCTGACGATGTTCGAGGGGCTGCGCAAGACCGCCGTCGAAAGCGGCGCCGTCGCCGGACGGATGACCATCGTCGCCGAAACCCGCGCCTCCACGGTCGATCTGGCCACCAGAGCGATGGAGATCGTCACGCCGACGATCTCGCAATTCGTCATCTTCCTGTTCACGCTGCTCATGTACATCGCCACGCGCAAGGACATCCGTCAGGCGGCGGTGCTGATGGTGGAAGGTCGCGAGCGGCGGCTTTCGGTGCTTCGCTCGTTCAACGAGGCGCAGGCCAAACTCGCGGAGTACATTTTCACGGTCGCCGCCATCAACGCGGCGCTCGGCGTCGTCGTGGCGGCCGTGTTCTGGGCGTTCGGCGTTCCGGGCGCCTTGCTGTGGGGCTTTCTGGCCTTCGCACTCAATTTCATGCCGGTCGTCGGCCCTCTCATTCTCAAGGCGCTGCTGATCGTGTTCGGCATCGCCACCTATCCGAATCTGCTGCACGCGATGACGCCGTTCGGCCTGTTTCTGACGATCAGCCTGATCGAGGCCAATCTCGTCACGCCCAAGATCGTCGGGGATCGCATCACGATGAATCCGATGCTGGTGTTCCTGTCGGTCGTGGTCTGGACCTGGCTCTGGGGGTTCGCCGGCGCGTTTCTGGCGATGCCGCTGCTCGCGCTCGCGAGCGTCATCCGCGAGGAATATCTGGAGGAAGAGGCGCCCAGACTGCCGACCTGACGGCGCGGCGTCCGCCTCACCCTCGCCGCGAAACCGACGCGCTCGCGCCAAGCTTTGATTTTGCAGTGCGTCGAAAGTCGCAATGAATCGCCTGGAGGCGCGATGAACACGATGGGCAAGGCCAAATGCATGCTTCTCGCCGGCGTCATGGCGCATACGCTGGCGGCGCCGTCGGCATTCGCGCAGGGGACGGGCGAGCAGCCCGCTCGGCCCGGCCCGGCGCGCCCGGCGCCCGTCGCGCCGCAACCGCCCGGTTCAGCTCCCAAGCCGGCGGCGCCGGCGGTCACGGCTCCCAAGCCGGCGTCGCCGGCGGTCACGGCCCCCAAGCCGGCGGCGCCGGCGGTCACGGCTCCCAAGCCAGCGGCGCCGGCAGTCACGGCTCCCAAGCCAGCGGCGCCGGCAGTCACGGCCCCCAAGCCGGCGGGGCCCGCCGCGCCGGCAGCCCCGCGCGCCGCACAGCCGCGGCCGCCCGCTGCGGCGCCCGCGACGCGCGTT
>CALMZV010000154.1 GCA_937870755.1 uncultured Methylocystaceae bacterium | reverse complement strand
CGACCGGCGAGATCGCCCGCAACGTCCAGCAGGCCTCCCAGGGGACCGGCGAGGTTTCTGCCAACATCACGGGCGTCAATCAAGCTGCGTCCCAGACCGGAGCATCGGCCACCGAGGTTCTGGGCGCCGCGTCGAAATTGAACGAGCAGGCCCGCTCGCTGGCCGCTGAGGTCGATGCCTTCCTGAAAAAGGTGGCGTCGGCCTGAAGGGCATCGTCACCCTGCGGGGGAGGGGTGCGGAGGGGTGAATGGCTGCGTCTGATGCATACCGTGGATTGTTACTAAGCAATTTAACGGCTGTAAAATACGGCAGAATCAACTATCAGATGTCCGTACCAGCCCAACCCGGGGAAATCACCATCCTCTCCGGCACCTTCGCCGCCGTCATGGCGGCATCTTTTTTCACCGCTCTTCGTGAAGGCGGAGGCTTCAACGCGGCGATTTGTCGGACATCATACTATTTGGCCCGGGCGGCAGCCCGCACCTCAAGCAGTGCGGCCTTGGCTTCGCGACGGGCCCTGCCGAGCGTCTCGGCTTCGCTGATCTGCGTGAGGGCAACCACGGCCAAGGAAAGAGCGCTTCGAAGCCGCAAGACGGCTGAAACGAGGTGGTCGTCCTGGAGAGGTATTTCAGACATGTCGGTTGCTCTGCGGCGCATTCTTCGCCGAAAAGTACCGCAGTCGACTCAATATTCCGTTACGTCATCGACCGGGCAGTAAAACGGACAATCCACGCCGAGTCCGCAGGTTTCAAGGTGTTGATGCGGAACCGACCGTCATCCAGGCGATCTCTCCACGACACCGAACCGCGAGCACCCTTCCCGGAAATTCAGCACAATAACTATAGAGGATTTCGGCAGCTTCTGCTGGATCGCTCCCCGACCAGAGCGTTTTCTCGCAAGACATATCGCTCTTCATCAGGTCAACGGTGTATATGTTTATATTGTCTGACAATGCACGAATCCTATCGACGCAACAACACCTCATCTATAATAGATGAATCGTCGATGTTAGCCTGCTTTCGCAAAATCACAAGCAAATCGTTTGCAAAAATACGTATTTCTATTGCCGTTCTCTGAAGAATGGCGATAACGTCAGGTGACTCCACGTCCAGAGCGTCAATAGCATTTGATATTTTCCAAAGGATCTGGATGGCTTCTGTAATCTGCGGAATGTCTGCCAACCCGCTGTCCCGCTCAAGCGTTTTGCACGTTGAAGCCAGTTCGCTCTTCAATTGGGATCGCAAGCGCTTCAGTTGTCGGTCGCGACCTTCTTCGATGTTTGGGAGTGGTATAATGGTCACTATCCGTTCCCCGCTCTCACAGAGTCGCAATGTTGAGGCTGATATATTGACGATCGGCTAATCGCCGTCAGCTGAGGCGCAACCCGTCCTCAGGCCAGCCACTCTACGGTACCCAGACGACGTACCCAGATCTTGCCGTCGGGCACGGGCAATGCCCGTGGCGCTTCGCCGTCCATGAACACGGGATCATCCTCCAGAGCGAGGAGGTCTGCGTCGCCTCCTGGAGTGGACGTGTCTGGTTCCGCCTCGATGAACGGCGAGCCGTCCTTGTGCAGGGCGGCCACGCTGATGCGGTCGACCATCTCCAGCAGCTCCTCGGAGCGCGGATGCTCGATCACCAGCCCACTATTTGACGTTACGTAAAGAATGTGATCCGGCGCGGCGAGGACGTGCTGGAGCGACGGCACCGCCACAGGCCTGTCGGTGGATGGCTCCGGCCGCACGGGGGTCGCGGGCACCACGGGAACGGTTCCCTGCGGTCGGGCTGCGGCAGGAGCTACCATGACTTCCTGATCTTGCCGTTCAGGCACAGGTTGTGCCTTGCTGTGCCCCAGGGTGTTCCACATGTGCCGCACCAGCGGGCGCAACAGCCAGAGGACCGCGCCGGAGACCAGTGTCATCACGGCAACGGCGATCTGCATTTCCAGCTTGAGCAGTTTGAAGATGGCCTCCAGCACGTTCGACTCCTACGCCACGAAGGTCTGTCTCTACTCGGAACGGAAGCCGGGAACCTACGACTCCAATGCATTGAATAGCATCATCTTATCGCTGCCATTCGCCGAAGCC
>CALMZV010000153.1 GCA_937870755.1 uncultured Methylocystaceae bacterium | reverse complement strand
GAATGACTATGCGGGTTCCCGTCGAACTCGATCCCGATGTGGACGACGAAGCGCCGACCGGCGACACCATAACCGTCTATGACGAACGGCATTTCGTGACCTACCTGCGGCTTCTCGATGCCAAGGCCGAGGGCGCGGACTGGAAGGAAGTCGCGCGGATCGTGCTGCACCGCGATCCGGGCGGCGAGGAATTTCGGACCTATCGTTGCTGGCAAAGCCATCTCGAACGCGCGCAATGGCTCTCGCGCGAGGGCTATCGGAAGATTCTGGAGCAGGCGGCAGCCAACAAGGCGTGAAGATCGCTGATGCTTGCAGCTTGCTTCGCGTCGCAAGTTTTGGGACATTTGCGAAAAGAGCTAGGAGCGCCGGATGACGAAGTATGACAACCATGACGCCTACATAGCCGCCGCACCGGAGCAGTTTCGTGCCATGTTAGACCAACTGCGTGTGCAGCTATCGCGAGCACTACCAGATGCGGAAGAAGTTATTAAATACGATCTGCCCGGATTTCAGATCGAAGGAACGATCATCGCGGGCTATGCTGCCTTTACTAAACAATGTGGTCTATATGTTGATCCGGGTGCAATTGCCGCCCATGCCGGCGAGATCGCTTCTTTGAAGCTCAAGGCAACAAAGACCGGCGTTACGTTCTCGTTGAGTAATCCTATCACTGATGAGCTTGTTGAGAAATTGGCAGTTAGTTCGCGCCGCAAAAAGGGGTTTTAGAAAGCCCTTGTCGCGTAACTCCTATAACCCGCGACAGATCGGTCGCCCCTGAACACCAGCAGTTTCTTCGTGCCGCATATCTTTGTCGCAAATAGTCGAAAACTTGCGACATGCTTCCCGACAGATGGTGCTCGGCCGTCCGTCAACGCTTACCGGGCTTGATCGGATAATGGAGCAGCAGGCGATAGCCGCCCCGCATCATCTTGATGCCGTGCGCGACCAGGCGGCGGGCCTTGTTCTTGCGCGGATCGTTCTCAAAATCTTCCTTGGTGCCGCGAAAGCCGAGCAGGACTTCGGCAATGGTGCGATAGCTCTCGCCGCGCAGCCGGGCGTCGAGCGCGCGCAGGGAAAGGATGTGCCACTGTCGGAGCTGGGCGGGAACGGCCCGGAAGTCGGGACCGGGCGCGCGGCCGTTGAGGGACCGCCAAAGACGGCGGGCGGCATGGGCACGTAGCTCCAGAAAGGAATCCATCGGCAGGGTGACGGCATAGAAAGCGGCTGCGTCGGGCACCGCCTCGGGCAGCCAGAATTGATGTACGACGCCATCAACCTGCCAGATACCATGCCAGCCATCGGCAGCGCGGCGCAGGTCGAGGCCGTCGAGATGCGCCAGCGTCAATATCGGTTCGGTGTCGCCGTCCTTGTGACCGACCGGCGACAGCACTACCGCTTGCGGTTGAAGGCTTGGCGTCCAGATCGGCGATTGCTGGTCATGCGGCGCGTCGGGATCGCACGGGAAATCGCAAGCCCCAGCGATGCGCGAACGCTTCGAGGTCGCGCCCGGTCGGCTCGCCGGTCAATGCGATGGTCTGGAAGTCCTGACGATACTCGTCGTTGCGGCGCAGGTATTCCCAAGCGAAACCGGCGGCCGGAATGTGCTTCGCGTGCCTGTATGCCGCCGGCAAACGCCAGTCGATGCTAAGCATGACGTCACCTCCCAAAGCCGGGGCGTGCGAGGCAACGCCCGGACCAGAGAGATTCAAGTATTATTTGAAGTATTAGGAGCCGTTCAAATCAGATACGTTGAGCGACTAACCCGATCATTATTGGTTATTTTCTTCTTAACACTATCGTCGCCGTCTGGCTAGTCGCCCGCCCGCAAGTGCGGACAGGCGACCATGTTTTCACCTGTTGGAAAACACATGCACCTCGCCGTGCGCCGTCTCGATGGTGAACAGATCGCCGCCCATCTCGGCGTCGCGCGCCATCGCGTCCCAATCGACATAGTAGCGCAGCGCCTCTGGGATCGTGACGCTTTCGGTGGTCAGCTCCTCCATGTAGTCGGCAAGGCTGGCGAACTGACCATGATAGCAGTCCTCCAAGGTGGATTCGGCTTGGTCCATGTCGCCGCTGAACTGCTCCAGCAGGCCCGCGCCGAGTGCGCCATGCTCTGCGATGAAAGCGGCCATCCGCGCCACGCTGTCGATGCCGGCATATTCGGAGATGCTGACGCCCTCGAAGCCCTCATAGTCGTGAATGGCGTATTCCTCCGCATCCTCGACGGGGGAACGGGCAAGCATCGCGGTAATCTCGTCCCTGATTTGGTCGGCGTCCTGATCCGCGTCGATCCAAGCCCCATGCAGATAGCCGCTATTGTAAGCTGCAAGGCAGGCAACATAGATGCGGGGGGTGCTGTGGGATACGTTGGTCATGTCTCTGATCCTCGGGTCTGAAGGTCAGCGAAGCGGAACGCCGCGCCTGACCTTCTGGCCGTCGCCGAGACTGGGGTAGCAACGAGCAAGGGCGGCCGGGGTGGAGGGGGATCACCCGGCCTGCACAAGCCCCTTGGGCGCGGAAGGCTGGGGATACCGCCCCGGACGGTTCCACTTACCTTGCTGGCGCGAGGGCAAGGCCCTTAGTAAATCCAATCAGTCAGTCGCCGCTTCGCGGCGTCATTGTTAGGTTTCTGGCGCTGGAAACAGATGGTGCGCGCAGGGTCATCGGCTTTCGGTGACGACGCGAAGGCGCGAGCCGGTCGATGCCGCACTCGCCTTCGTTCGATCCCTGCCGGCAAAGTAGGCCACTGCGGCGCGGCGATAGCCGCGCCGGCCCGGAGGCGAACGCGCTTCCAAATTGCGCTGTAGAGAGCCGGAGGGCCGCTATGAAAAAGCCCCGGCGCTCTTGCGCCGGGACCGCATTTCATACCTTCATGTCAACGGGCAAGCGCGGGGCTGGAGGGCAACGGTGCGGCCAGTCGCATCAAAGCCGATACGCCAACGAAACCGCCGCCGACCAGACAGAAGATTTGCCGCCAGATTTCAGAGGGCACCGCCTCTTTGGTGATGCCATAGACCAGCGCATAGCCTGCGACGGCGGCGGGTGCGGCAAAGATCAGCGCCACAATCAAGCGCAGGATGGGAGTGCGCAACGTCTCGAACAGCAAAGCGAGGATGCCAAACGCCACGCCAGCGGAAACGAGGCCGACCAGCCCGGCACCTATCACGCCGGAGCCGGTCTGATAGGCGAATTGCGCAGCAGTCAATCCGAGCATGAAGGGCAGAGCATAGACTGCGAGCTTATAGGCCACGACGCAAAGGACGGCGACTAGCGCCACGCTCATCAACATCACGGCTACCATGGTTCTGCTCCTTCACGGTCTGCGCGGATTGCCGTTGCGTCGCTCCTGCGGTTGGGCACGGGCAACATAATGCCAACCCGTGCCCCGTCTGTCGACCATCGACGGCTTTCAGGTGTCATTTTGGAGGGCTATAGCGTAGGTGTAGTTCTCGGTTTCTTCGTCTCCCGCCCGCCAAACACCGCCGATTACCGCACAAATTGGTAAGGTATCTCTTTAATTATCAAATAGATAGCACCCTACGAAGCGGTTGCCTTCCAGGAAGGGGTTCTCGCATACCCAGCCGGATGAGATAGCCTATGCTGGATGACCGCCGATCATACGCTACAGCCCGCCTTTTAAGAATTGTTCCAGAACAGGCTTAGAGCTGTGCGGAAGGACTCAAAGTTGGCGGTCGACCAGCAAACATCTTGATAATCGCGAACCAGCCAATGGCGCTCGTTGGCGCAAACCAAATGGTCACGGTTTGCGCTCCTGATGAAGCCAATGCAGTGCTGGACGGTATTGAGGTTGGTGTAACCGAAGCGGTCAATGGGGACGTTGTAAAGGAGACCTTCGAGGAAATACGAGGGCGCCACCCCGAAATCCAGATAGCCCTGTTCAATCATCCGGTTTCGCATATTCTTGAATATCCGGACGGTTGGTTTCAGCCATGAGTTCGTCGCCTGATGTTTGGCCGTCAGATTCTCTCGATGCTGGCGAGGGTAATTGACGATTCGCCGCCCGTTGGCCGCCTCAAAGACTATGCCGTCGTGATATTGCGGCATAAACCCTGAGTAAGACGTGTAATGACGGTGCTCAGCCGACACGAGCACATCAGCGTCCCGCCGATTGCCGCTCCCCGGAACGAAGATTGCCTTGTTCCCAACTTCCACTCCGGGATAGTGTCGCGCCAACCAGACAGCCACGTCTCGCTTGAAATCTGACAGCTCGTAGTCGGCAGGGCTTCGGTCGCGATCGAAGCGTGCGCGTTCGTCCGAACCGAGATCGCTGTAGTCGTGATAATAGGTCGATGTAAGCCGTATCACGATGTCCACGTCGCTATCGGCGTAAATGTTGGTATCGTTGGCATATGAGCCTTGCAGGAAGTCGTCGAAGGTCTTCGAGTAGTAGGGTGATCGGCTGTCGTTGAGGACCGCGCGGATCGTTTCATGCGTGGCTTTGGATTGTGCCACTGACCCCTGATGAGACCACGTCTGTAACTGCTGATCGGAAACGGGCATTGGCGGCTTCGCTAGCTCAAGAGTTGCCGGATGGCCGCTTCCTGTCTCCCGTAGGATTCACGGCCGCGCCGGTGGATGAGATTCAGTTTGTCGATGTTGTGCTCGAACATATCGGTCGCCATCGTCGGCTCTGTGAACGCGTCGCTGACCCGGACCGTGTCAATCCGTGGGAAAAGTATCGAACGGAGTTGGGCCATGGATTGTGTATTTACGTTGAAAGCCTTGTGTGCCACCGGCGTGGAGGGACAAAGCGCAAGAAAAGTTGAAACGCTAAGGAACGGAACTTTTGGGGTGGGATAGTCGCCGACACCGACATTCAGGACACGCAAGGCGCCTGGTTTGACTTTGAAGCCATGAACCGCATCGGCGAGGGCGTAGAGAGTCGGGTTGTTGGCGCAGTAGCCCCCGTCGAGCGCCTCAATCTTTTCGCCGTTCGGCAGCGTCACGAGCTTGCGGTGGAAATAGGGATACGCTGAACAAGAAGCCTGTACAGCCTCACCCAGCGTAGCGCCGAAGCCCGGAACGAATGACTCCTGCCGACCCAGTGCTTGGCAAGGATCGCTCTTGAAGATGAGGGGCGTTTCCTCGATCCACTTTGTTGCAACGATCCCGACGGCGGTCTTCACCGTGTCAAATCCGTCCTCGCCAAAAATCTCGTCGGAAAGCTCAGCGAGCTTGGCCGACTTTTGGGATGGCCAAGATAGCTTCATGATATCCGGGACATACTTGCGGTATAGATCGTGAATTTCGCCCACTGCCTTGCCGGTAGCGAGCATTGCCCCAATGATCGAGCCCGTGCTCGTCCCGTAGATCAGATCGAAGGTTTCGCTGAGAGGGCAGCCAACCAAGGCTTCCACCTCGCGCAGAACTCCCAGCGTGTAAAAGCCCTTTGCTCCACCCCCGTCCAGCGACAGGATACGAAACGGCGTATCGTCGACTGTCTCGTCCAAGTGCCCCTCAATGCAAAATGAGCCAGGTATAGGCTTCGCTCAATCTTCATCGTCTTCCACGACCGCTTCCGCTGCCATAAGTCCTGCGAGTATCTGGTTGCGCGCGCGCAAGGTTACGGCGTCCGCCGGATCATCCCCCACGCGGTAGGCTTTGAACACATGTTCGCGGCCAGCATTTGGGTTCGCCACTTTTGTAGTGGCCAGTTCATTCGTTCGCAGATCGAAGCTGTAAGCCACGACAACCTGATCCACCTCGCGTCGCGTAAGTGTGCCAACTTCGACCATATCGGAATCCACGGCGTGACCATTGGGAACAATGAGCGTGCGGCGGTGCGCTGTTCCTTCGGCCAGAGCGAACGGCGTGGGGGCGACATACATCTTGCGGTCGCGCACAAGAATGTCGCCGTAGCTGCCGAAGCCGCGAAAGCTCTTGTTCTTGTGAACATAGGTGTTGTCGGCATTCAGGAAACTGCCATGACACAAGACCAAATCGAGCACAGGATAGTTGTTGCCATCCGGATTCACCGGATAGCGCCCAAACACATAATAGACCTGCCGCCCATTGTGCTCGCCACGAGGCACCTGGCTGTTGCAATCATAATCCGCCTCGCGGCCCGGATAGGCGAGGCCCTTGAGTTCGAATCCCTCAGTGAAACGCACGAGCCGAAAATCCGGGTAGGAATTGCGGCCCGGTGAATCGAAGTTGATATCCAGCGTCTCAAGCCGCCGCTTGAACCAGTTCTGGAAGTGAAACTCCTTGTCGTTGCGTCCCTCGCGCTCGATTAATTCGCCGCGCTGGATCGCCTGCACGCAGGCTTTAAAGATGGCTGAGGCATTCGACACGATTTACACCGCTCCCTTCAGTGTTTCGGGCTTCTCTGTTTGTTCGTTACACTTGCAGTGTATCTGGTCAATCAGAGCTTCTGTGTCGCTGCTAGCGGTGTCCAGAAGGTGAAGGGCGGAATCCAGTGTCGGCGAACGGGAAAGTTGCCGCAGAAGCTGCGCCGTCACGATGACCCGCACGTCATTGCGGCTGAGCTTGCGGCCTGCGGCCCGCAAACGACTGACCTGCTCCTGCGCTGGGGGGGCGACGGTTCCCCAGAGATCGCCATTCCAGCGATGTGTTTCAAGCTGCGCGCGCTTGCGGCAGACCACTATGATATCGAGATCAATCGGTTCCTTGGCCTGCTGCTTGGGCATGGCCACAGACATTTCAGCCTTGATGGGATGAGCGGCGGTGATGCCGAATCCAGCCTCCATGAGCGCCTGCAAAACGCAGCGCCAGCCTTCCGGCCGGGAATGGTGATAAGTGAAGGCTAACAAGCCGTCATCCTTAAGGACGCGGTGTGTTTCCTGCCAGACCGACGCAAGACGGTCGGTGAAGTCCTCTGCCTTTGCGTTCTGAACCTCTCGCTCCGAGCGGGTGGTATCCGTAACCCGCGTGCCGTCCTCTCCGAGAATGTGCCGCTGCCAGACATGGAAGAAATCCGCGAGTTGCGAGTAATGGACGTTGTCGAAGAACGGCGGGTCTGTCAGGACAACATCCACAGAACGGTCCGGCAGGTCAGTTACCCCTGAATCCCCGCAGGAAAGATAGATGCGCGCATCATCCACAAAGGCGCGGTAGGTTTCGGCCACGGGCGCGCCGATTTTTTCGGAAAGCCCGAACACCTTCTCAGCCTTGCCGCCTTTCCCCGATGAAAGCCTCAGTTCGAAGGGGTCGTCGGCGTAGTCGAGCGCGCGACGAATACGTCCTTCGAACATCGTCGAAAACGAACCTGAGCTTTTCTCGGTGCCCCAAAGGTTCGCTTCAAGCGGCACCCGCTCGGGCTTGAGAATGTGATGTGCGAACATGTGGCGCACTGCGCCCGTTCCCTCACCTTTGTAGGAGGCGAACATGTTGTTGAACTCCAGCGCACCCGAGAACAAGCAGGTGAACAACTCGCGCAGGATGGAATCGGGGATGGCGCGGATACGGTCTGCAAGGATGGACAGGCACAGGAGCTGGCGGGCGTTAAACATCTCGTGCCAGCTTCGGTAGTTGTAGCCCAACGCCTGATTGGTGTTGTAGCCGGGTTCGATATTGACGAGCGGATACGCATTCTTGCGCTTGGCCAGCGCGCGCTCTGCCTCGGCGTAAAGTGCGCGATCTTCGTCGGTTGCGGAGTAATATGCCTTCTTCCCGTCTGGCAGCAGAACTAGCTTGGCATAGAGACGATGGGCGGGCGGACTTCCGGTCGCGCGGATTGTCTTGGCGATGGGAAAGGTGTGATCGCAAGACGGGCATGTCGCACTTTGCCCCTTCGCGGAACCAGCGTTGGGGTTGAAGGTCTTCTTGCAGGAACCGCACTTCGCGTCCCGCGCCTCGACATGGACTTCGTTGACGCCGCCGCAGTGCGGGCACATGGCTTGCGCTTGCGGAAACTTCTTCGGATAGGCGTGGCGGGCGAAAATCTGCGACGAGAACAGATCGACAGGCGTTGCGCAGGATGGGCAGTCCGCCGTCTTGACCCAAAAATAGTAGAGAACCTCGGCCTGTGTTCCGTCCGGTAGAGTCGCGAGGTAGTAGCTGCGGAGCTTGTCGGCTACGTCGCGTTCGATGGCGTGGAACGTTTCAAGGATCGCTTTGCGGTCGTGGACGGAAAGCGCGCACTTCACCAGGAAATGTGCCACCGGGTTGATATCGCGGCCGACCGCCTTAGCGCCCAGCTTCACGGTTTCGGCCAGTGTAGTGCCGCTGCCCATGAAGGGATCGAAGACTGTTCCACCGGGGATGCGCACAGGCTTGTAGAACAGCTCAAAGACATCCGCACCGGATGGCGCGAACGCGCCGATGGTCATTGCGCGGAAGACGGTTCCGAGCCGTTGAGCCCACCACTTATGGATGTGAGTGGTGGGACGATTGATCTCCTTGCGCCAGCTTTCCGTCTGGGCCACATCGCTTAGTGTCTCGAACGGAAAACCGTCATCTTCAAGCGCGCGGGGACCGGATTGCGGGGTCAGTATTATTGCATCGCGCACGGACGTTTCAAACGATAGTTCCGGGGTGCCCGCGCGGGTCAGACGTGCCCAGCCAGGGGATACAACGCTACGGGTCGCAGTTCTGCCGCTCATCGCTTGTTCCCCTTGGTCGAGGGGGCAGCTGCCGCAAGTGTGATGGCACGGCCTTCATGCTCATCCAGAAAACGCCGGATGGCGAGCCGCACCGTATATTGCAGCGAAAGCGCCGGACGCTGTGCTTGCGCCAATGTGCAAAGCGCCTCGTAGTCATGCGCATCGAGCGAGACTGTAAAGCGCTTGTGCGTCGTCGGGTGGGGCATCGCGTTGAATCCGTGCATGCTGAGTCGAATCGAGGCTACACGAAAATGCACCAGAGCGCACCAAGACGATGCCTGCCCACGAGAGCCTTCAAAGGCTATTTTGGAGGGCTATAGCGTAGACGTAGTTCTCTGTTTCATCGGCTTCGGCCCGCCATTATCCTATCGCAAACTCCAAA
>CALMZV010000152.1 GCA_937870755.1 uncultured Methylocystaceae bacterium | reverse complement strand
TCGGAGCGGAAACCCGCTGCCGGATCAGCGCCGATCGGCACTGCGGAAATCTCGAAGGGCGTCCAATCGACCGCGCGCCACAGCTCGGGCGCGCCCGCCTGCTTGGTCACCTCGAAGCGATGGACCTGGTAGCCGATCGAAACCGCGCGGATGTGCCCGGCCTCGACGTCCTTCCAGAGCGGTTCGACTTCCGTCCGGTCGGAAAAGCGGACACGGGCGACGCCGCGCCCGTTCTCGATGCGGGCGCTTCCCGGCACGACCGAGCCGATGACGCTGTCGAGCACGGAGGCATCATGAACCTTCAAGAGCGGCGCGCCGGCGTTCAGGCGATCGAGACGGACGGCGCGCGGATCCATCGCCAGTTCCTCGTCGAACGGATCGCCGAAGAACGGAGTACGGCGCACACGCGCGCCCGTGGACCAGACCACGTCGATGGTGCGCTCGGCCGCATCGATGGACGCAGGCAACAGGTCCGCCGCCCGCGTCAGCGGCGGCAGGTTGATGTTTCGGGTCATGGTGAAAAGCTCAGGTGTCGGGATTGACGGGTTGGCCAGTCGTGTCAGCCTGCATCACGCCGGTTTTCGTCACGCGCCGCGGATCGCTGTCGAGAATGAGCCCGAGGGCGTCGATCTTGGCGTTCATGGCGGCGATCTCGGCGAGCACGGCGTCCGGGTTGTGACCTTGACGCGCAATGGCCTGCGCCAGCGACATGGTGCCCGAGCGCAGGGCCAGAAGATCGGCCATCGCGTCCTTCAGCGGGTCCACGGCTTCGAAGCGCGGCGGAGACCATTCGACCGCGATGTCAGGGCGCGGCAGTTTCCCGGCAGCCCATGCGGCCTGGCAGAACCAGACCCACATGGGCTGGCAGAGAACCGGGATCACGATCTGCCATTGGACGGCGTCGATCAGGCGACGAAACTCCACGAGCCCCGCCCGGATCGATGAATAGTTGACCTGACTGAGGTCGCCGGTCAGCAGCTCGTAGGGCATGCGGAATCCCGCCGCCACGATGTGAAGCTGCGCGCGGAGCCACTCGCCGACGCCTGCCGTCGTGGCGGGCTGATTGAAGCGGATGTCCTTGCCGCCGCGTGCATAGGCGATCAACCCGGGCTCGAACTGCTCGACGCGATTGCCGTCGGCATCGACCACCGACGGGGCGATCCCCTGGTCGGCTTCGTCGGCGCCAAGCACGATGCCGACGACACAGGCTTCCGTCTTCTTGCGGACGAGCTCGGCCTGCGTCCAGTCATCGAGATCGCGTAAGCTGCGCATCACCGGCGTGCCCCACGGGACGCCGCGCACCTGCGTGCGCTGCTTCTCGTAGAGATGCAGCACCTCGCTCGCCGGGATGGCGAGGCTTTCGAGACGTCGGCGCATGGTAACGACAGCGTCGCCCGGGTGCTGGGCATGGAGCCAATAGGCGCGGCGTCGGCCAAGGGGATCGAATTCGATGCCTTGCAGCAGCCGCCCGCCATCGGCGAGGTCGCCGTTGCGGGTGTTGTCCAGCAGATCGGCTTCGATGATCTGGACCTGAAGCGGAACGGCCAGACCATCGCTGAGACGTCGCGGGCGGCGGCGGATCAGCACCTCGCCAGCCTCGATCATCTCCCGCACGGCCAAGGTCTGCAGCCCGAAGATGTCGAGCTGTCCGTCGGCGTCGCAGGCGGCGGACCACTCGGTCCAGAGCCGGTCCACCGTCTCGTCGAGCCTGGCGTCACCCGTCGCAGCGCGCGGGATGATGCCACTGCCGACGATGTTGTTGACCAGAACGGACACGGCCTTCGCCGCGTGCGGATTGTTGCGGGTGAGATCGCGCATGCGGTCACGCAGCAATCCGCTGGCGGCGGCGATCTCGGCATCAGCCGAAGTTCCCGCCGCCTTCCACCCGTCCGTGCGCCGTCCCTTGGCCGCGCCGTCATAGCCACGGGAATTGTCATTGGTCTTGGCGCTGAGCGCCTCGAAGCTGCGCCGCGCGAGCGCGCGTCTCACACCGGCCTCGGGCGCGGCCCACGCCACCATCCGGTCGAGGAAGGTGATCTGGCTCACCGCTCGCCTCGTCCGAACCCGGCATAGCCCGCAATGGGGCGCGATACGCCGGAGGATGCCGTGATCTCGGTCTCGATGGTGCGGATCCGCTTCAGCAGGTCGTCCGCCGATCCGTATTCGACCGTCTTGCCGTCATAGCTGACCCGGAGCGTGCCGCTGGCATAGGCGCGCTTCAGCGCATCGAGTTCGTCGGTCGTCCAGGCCATGACTGTTCCTCAGAACCACTTCCCGCGCGGGCCGAGCCAGTCGCTCTGCCGCTTGGTCGATGGCGGGTTTGGACGGGCGAGACGCCCGGCTTCGATGTTCGAGTGCGTGTCGTCGGTGTCCGCAGGCTGGGGGCCGACCTGATCTTCGAGATCGCGCCACTTGTCCTCGGACCAGCGATCGGCTCCGGCGATCCAGACGGCGGCGCGGGCATAGACCCGGCAGTCCAGCGCCTCGTTGCGTTCGCGCACCTTCTGCCATTCGAGCTTCTGGAAGCCGCGCTTGGTGGTGACGCTCACGAGATGCTCGGCGACGAGCTGCTTCACCCATTCGGCGTCGACACCCTGCGGGAGATGCACGAGTCCGGCCGGGCCCTGCGCTCCGTCCGCCGCATCCTCGTCGGTCGGCTTCGACAGCCGCAGAAAGCGATAGGTCTCGGCCTTGAAGGTGGAAACCGCGATCGTCCAGAGCCGCGCGCCGCGGCGGATTTTCCGGCCGCCTTCCGTCGCATCGACGAAGGACGGGCCGGTGACCGGCGCTGCGCGATTGAACCCCTCGACGCCCTTGATGGGAATGACCTGCGCAAAGCCCTGCTGGCGCGCCCATGCATAGACGGCGGGCGCTTCGAACCCTGTGTCGATCGCGACTTTCGACAGGCTCAGCCGAACGCCATGGGCGTGCGGCCAGGTCTGGCCGAGCAGATCCGTCAATGCCGCCCAAGCCTCGGCGCTGTCCGGGCCGCCGGGAATGACGATGTGGTCGACGAGCCAGCTTGCGAGCCCGCGACCCCAGGCCCAGATCGAGACTTCGATGCGATCCTTCTGGATGTCGGCGCCCGCCGTGAGGAACAGGCCGCCGCTCGGCACCGTGCCGATGCGCCAGGGCTCGCGCCGCTCATAGAGCCGCTGCCAGTCCGGCGCTTCGCCGGTCTCGATCCATGTCTCGCCCAGAACGCCGTTCTTGAAGCTGCGCTTGGCCTCGTCGCTGGTCTGCGCGGCTTCCCACATCCGGGCGATATCGGCCCATGAGAGCCAGCCCACCGGCGAATAAAGCCCGGAGAGGTGGTAGCCGACCGTTCCCGCGTGCACGCCATCGCGCGTCGGGCGCCATTCGCCGGACATCATCAGGGTCGTCTTGTGATGCTCCTCGATCCGGCCCTCACAGGCTTCGCAAGAGTAGTGCGCCGTGTGCGGCTGACCCTTCTCCCAGCGCAGACGCTCGAAGCGCAGCCACTGGCGGTGATCGCAATGCGGGCACGCCACGAAGTAGCGCCGCTGGTCGCTGGCCTCGAACTCGCGCTCGATCCGCGACACGCCATGGATCGTCGGCGTCGAGGTGAGAAAGACCTTCGAGCGCCAGGAGAACGTGCGCGTGCGAGCCTCCGCGAGCGCGACCGGATCGCCTTCCTCGTCGGCGGACGGCGGATAGGCGTCGACCTCGTCGAGAAACAGGTAGCGCGCCGGCATGGAGCGCAGGCCGACCGCGCTGTTGGCGCCGGTGATGACCAGAAGCCCCGCCGGGAATTCCTTCGACAGAACCGTGTTGCCGGCGTCGCGCGAGCGCTGCGGCTTGACGCGCTCGCGCAGCACCGGGCTTTCCGCGATCAGCGGATCGATGCGCTGGCGCGAGAAGCGCTTGGCCAGTTCCACCGTCGGCTGGACCGCGAGCATGGGTCCCGGCGCATGGTGGATGACATAGCCGATCCAGTTGTTGCCGGCCTCGGTCGCCCCGACCTGCGCCGCCTTCATGAAGACGATGCGGCGCGCGGCGTTGCCCGGCGACAGCGCATCCATGATGGCGCGCATGTAGGGCGTGCGATCGGTGCGATAGCGCCCCGGCTCGGCCGAAGCGCGCGGGCTCAGAAAGCGATGCCGATCCGCCCATTCGGAGACGGTGAGCGCAGGATCGGGCGTCAGCCCATCACGCCAGGCCTGGACGAGCGCATCGACGCCTTCGAATGCGAACAGCTCCTCGGACCGACGTTCTGCGTCAGCGAAAATCTGTGGCGACCTCGGCGAGATCGGCGAGGTGCGCTCGGACATGGGTCTCCAGAACCTTCTGCATCGCGTGCGCTTCGAGGCCGAGCTCCGCCGCCATCAATGCCGCGATCCGTGCGGGCCAGTTCGCCCACGCATCGCGCTCCTCGCGCGCCAGTCGAAAGACGAGCGCCGTCGCCCGCGCGCGGTCGATGACCTCGCCCTTCATGCGCTGCAGACGCAGACGCCGTTCCTGAGCCTTCAGCACCTCGTTGGCGGTCTTGGCCTGGAGGAACGTGGTTCCGCCACCAGCCGGAGACGGCGCGATCCCGCTTTCGCGCAGCGTGTCGCCGACGGCGGACAGCGCCGCATCGGGGACGGGCTTCAGCTTGGCCTCGGCTCCATCCCGGCGCTGCTTCGAGGGGTCGGTCATCGACGCGCGGCGCGCATCGCTGGCCCGCGCATCGATCGAACCATCGGCATGCAGGACGAGCCGTCCCGACGTCTTCGCCTTCTGGATCGCGCCCCGCGACAAGCCGACATGGGACGCGTACTGGCGCTCGCTCATGCCCTGCATGTCCGCTCCGAAAACATAATGTTTTGATGCACTTATTGCCTTGATAAGCGCGCCGGACAGAGCCTGTATGGGGTCAGAAACCAAGGAGAGTTCCGATGACCCGCCAAGCCAAGAACGCCCAGGCCCTCGACGCCTTCATCGCCCGCAAGGTCGAGATCGACGCCATGCTGGCGCGGCTTGCCGCCCTCAGCGACGAGCATTTCGACGTTCATCCCGACGAGGTGCATTGGGGCCATGTCGGGACGCTCGCCCACTACGCCGAACTCCTGAAGCGCATCACCGACAGCGCCTTCCGCGAGGGCGAACACGCCGAATGATCCGGCCGACCTCCGCGCCAGCCCCGCGATTGCGGGGCTTGGCCTCGTAGAAGCGCCGCGATGGTCGCGCCGCTCTCGAACCGGAGGTTCCGATGACCCAGCTTTCCGACACCCAAGCCATCATTCTGAGCGCTGCTGCGCAGCGACCCGAACGCATCGCCCTGCCGCTGCCTGACAGCCTACGGGGTGGGGCTGCCGCAAAGGTCGTCGGCACGATGATCGCGAAGGGCCTGCTGCAGGAGGTCGAAGTCAACTTGCGACGGGGCGAACCGGTCTGGCGCGAAACCGGAGACAGCCATGGCACGACGCTGGTCGCGACCGATGCAGGCCTTGCCGCCATCGGCATCGAGCCGGATGAAGCCGAAACCGTGCCCGCGAGCGCTACGGACGCGCCAGAAGAGGCGACCGCGCCACAAACCCCGCCTGAACCCGAAGCCCCGCCCACGGCACGCCCAGCGCGCGCCGGGACCAAGCAGGCCGCGCTGATCGCCATGCTGCGCGCGCCGGACGGCGCGACCATCGCGGAGATCACCACCACCACCGGCTGGCAGGCCCACACGGTGCGCGGGGCGATCGCCGGAGCGCTCAAGAAGAAGCTCGGCCTCGACGTGTCGTCCGAGAAGGTCGAGGGACGTGGACGGGTTTACCGGATCGGCTGACAGGCTGGACATCAGACGGTCGGGTTAGGTCAACTTCACCCGGCCGTCCTTGATCCTGTTGCGGGA
>CALMZV010000151.1 GCA_937870755.1 uncultured Methylocystaceae bacterium | reverse complement strand
TCAACCGACATTGGGCGCGTTTTGTTCCGCCCTGGAAACATGGGCCCGGCTTCAGTCCGTCCCAGCCATTTCCGGAAGACGAGGCCGACGCGTTCATCCAGCTGGATAGCATCGGTCGCTGGCCACAAAACGACGTTGTCGCCGATCTCCACGTCGGTTGCCTGAAGTGCGACAACATGTTCAAGCGGCAGACGGTATAGCAATGAGATCGCCGCAGCGAGAAGCGCTCGCGCACTTGAAGCGTTCTCCGACGCCTCGAGCGAGCGCATAATGGCGTCGGCATCGACGAGAAGCTTCTTTTCCCGCGCAGCGTCGTCGCGTTTGCGCTTCGCCGGGAGGGTGAGTTTCAGCGCGTGCCTCTTTTCGATCCACGACACCAGCGGCGAGAGGCTCGCGCACTGGCCGGGGCGACGCCGCAGGTAGCCGTCGACGTCGTCTTGCGCGAGATCCGGTATTCGGTCGCGGCTGGCATGCTTAAGCAGCCCCATGGCTGCAGCAAGATAACTGCGGCGGCTGCGCGCAGCGAGCGGTCGGGAAGCTTCACGCAGAGCGCGATCAAAATCCCGCAGGTCATTTCCCCACAAATGCGCCGAGGCATTCGCGAGCGATTGTTCGATCAGTCGCTCCTCTTTGATTTGTAGGCGTTCTTCGGACGACAGCGTTGCTGTGAAGCGCTCTTCGAGAAACGCGACGGCTGACTGCGAGAGACGAAGCTCCTCGGCCGTAAATGAGCGGTGTAAGGCATGCGCGTCGAAATTGACGCGGTGCGGAATGCGTTTCTCCAGATCTCCAAAGAAGGCGGCGGCTCGAGCGACGCGCGTCCTGACGATGGTATTCGGTTGAAGGAGAAGCCGCGCTTCGCAGAAGGCTATGAACAGATCCTTGGACCAACCGAGATGCGGTTCCTCCGCGGCCATCGCTTTACGACCGCCGCGACGCGACGAGCACTTCTGGCAAGGAGCCGAGCCCTTTCCTGGGACGGTGGCGCCGCAATCGGGGCATTCATGTTCTTCAGGGTTCTCGCCGGAGCATGAAGCGCAGAGAAATCGACCAGACTCGTTGATTGTGCCAATAGGTCTGTAGCGCGTGCATCTCGCGCAAGTGGCGTGCGTGCGCTTGTTTGCGCACGATGGGCAGATGGGCTCGCCAGCGCCTTCTGGCCGAAATAGCTGCGAGCTGAGACCACCGCACTCCGAGCAGGCTTTTTTCTTCCGGAAATATGGTGCGCAGGAAAGGCAGGCGAATTCCGCGCCGACGCGTATTCCCGCCCTTGGAACAGGACGTCTGCAGCGGACGCAACGACGCCGTTCGACCATGCAGTCGTGGCAAAGCGGCGCGGGATCGTGGAGCTTGGCAATGCATTGGCTTCCACAGGCCGGGCAGGCGACGCGTTCGAAATCCCGCACATAGCATGCCTGGCAATATGCAACGCCAGCCTCGATCCTGTGCGCCTTGAGCATCGGACCGCCGCAATTACCGCAAAGGCGAGGGGCATCCTCGTGTTTTCTGGGGCGTCGGGGTTTGCGGTTTCTCATGGCGAATCCGGCGGAATGGCCCGCCCTGCAAGGGCGCGTCGAGCATGGAGCGTGCGCCAGGCCGTCTTGTCCCGACGTCGGAGTCGCCTCATCAGGCGGTCGTTGAGGATGCTTGCCCATGGGGGGCGGCGGCGCGTCTGCCCGGCGAGCAGTTCAGCAACGGCGGCCGCGAGCGCCGGCGGCATGCTTCGCCTCTGGAAACTTCGGCGCGTCAGCCCGGCGTCCTGAGCGACGGCAATGAAGCGATCCGGCCAGGAAGCAGTCCATGCGTTGACAATCGACAGCAGCGCGCGGCGCATGGAGCCTCGTACATGCTCGAACACGAGACGCTGCTCGGTGTCGGCCGGCCTCTCAATCTGGAAGCGTTCGCAGAGCGCGTTCAGCACCGGCCGCGGCGTCGCGACTGCAACAAGCGTGCGCAGCGCGCAAAACGGATCGACATCCCACGAAACTATGCCGTCTCGTCCTTCCAGGAGGTAGCCCATCAGCGCATTCTGGAAGGCAAGCAGCGAAGAGTCGGCAGGGATATGCGGAGCCCCTGCAAGTTCGTATTTGCAGATGTGGCAGCGACCGATCTTTCCAATCGGCGCGCGTTGGGGGACGACCGGCGCGTCGCATCTGGGACATCCATCGTGCAGGAGGATGGCATGGTTCGCGCATGCCGTAACAAATCCGATGCGCCACGCGCGTCGATAAAAGGTCGGCGGTGCGGCGAGGCAAGCCGGGCAGTATTGCAGGCCGTGAAGCGTTCTCGTGCGGTGCAGAACGCCCACTCGCAGCAAAAAGGGCACATCGCTGCTTGTCGGCGCCGGAACTCGTCCGGCAAGCCTTTCGGCGATCGGCCGGAGACTCGCGCCGACGATGGCCGCTGGGTCGGCTTTGACGCTTGCCGCAATTTGGCCGATCAGTTCATCTGAAACTGATCGGTCGATATCCCGTGTCCAGATCTGGGCATGTGGATAGATCTGAGCGCAGAAGCTGTGCGGACCGGTCCCATGTGCGTGCGCGGCGCGCGTCAGCCAGGAAGACAGGAGTTCGTCCTCCAGGCGCGGAAGCAGGAAGCTCCATCGTTTTGGCGCGACGCCGAACTGGCCGGGGAGTTGGGTCATAGTTCGGCTGCCGCTCTGGAGAAGTCTTCCGCCGTCTGGCCGCCGAGCCGCTCGATGGCTTGCGGCGTGATCCGCTCGCTGCCGTCGCGAATGGACGCCACTGCAGCTTTGCGAAGGATCCAGGCAAGCCCCCCGATGGTCGCGTTGGATTTCGACAGGAGCAACGGCGCGAAGGTTCGCGATCCGAGGTCGGAACGATTGGCGAGCGGCAGCGACATTTCGAAGGCCGACAGCAGGCTGAGCCAATCTTTGTCGAGGGACCATCGCGGCAGGAGGAGCTGTTCGAACCGGCTGAACAGCTGGCGGTCGCTACGCAGCATGTTTAGCGCGTCCTCGATCCCGACAGCGATGATCGGGATCTGCAGTTCCGTGCTGCTTTGCTTCAGCACGTTGAGGAATTGTTTGACCTGCCGGGGATTGCTGACGTTGGCGTTATGGACGTCGTCGACGATGATCGCCCGGCAGTTTACGGCTTCCAGAACGCTGAACGCCTGCGACATCTTGCGCTGCGGGCTGGCGGATTCGGCAAAGGGCACGCGGAGCGATCGTAGAACCTGCGACCAGAACCTCGTCTCGGACGCGTCGGGCGGCATGTCGACGGCGACGACGGGAAAGTCTGCCTGGCCATCCTCCCGGATGCGCCTGGAGTTTTCCTTCACGAAGCGGCGAACGATCGAGCTCTTGCCATTGCCGCTTCTGCCGACGAGCAGGAGGTTGCGCGTGCGAGGATTACGGGGCTCGTCGAGCAGATCCCGCATATCGGCGAGCGCTTTTTTCGCGACCGGATACGCAACCCAAAAATCCGTCCTGATTGCCGCGATGCGCGTTTGTTCGTCGGCGACGAGCAACTTCTGCGCCGCCGCCGACAGATGAGCGTGGTCGTCTGGAATGGATCGGCCGCTCATGTGTCGTCTCCACCCAGATCGACGTCGAAGGGTTCGAGCTGCTCGGAGAAAATGTCGCCCTCGACGCGCGCCGGGGCCGCCATCGGCGGCGTTGGAGTTTCGCGGGTGGCGCGGACAGTCGCGGCGCGATCGACGCGGTGTTGTGCGCGTCGTGTCGCTTTGGTGCTGGAAACGGACCCGGCAACCCTGTCGCGATTGCGCTCCAGCGCCTCGAAGATCCTCGGCTCATCGATCTCGGCGCTGCTTTCCTCTCGGAGTTGTTTCCGAATGGTCTTGAGTTCCCAGATGCTTACGGCGGGGCGTGTCACGTCGCGCGTTGGAATGCGCACATAGTCCTGTAGGCCCGGATCCAGAAACCAGAGCGCTGAGATATCGTGCGGATCGTACCGGATCGTGAAATTCCGTCCGGTGGCCGGCTTGCCGTCGGGATCGCGACCGATCCATGGATCGAGCACCGGCGAGTAGTAGGAAATGCCGTTCAATTGAAGGCCGCGGGGAAGAACAGTCCGCATTGCGTACGGCAAGAGATCGATACGCAGTCGCTCGAGATCGCGCGGAATGCGTGGCGCGCCGATGCCCGGATTGTCGGCATCTCCGATCAGGGCATCTTCCCATTCGCGGATTGGCGCGCGGCCGACGCCGTCTCGGAGGCCTTTATGAATTCGCTGATGGTAGACGTTTACAATGAAGTCGACGAACCAGGTTTCAAATTCGCGCAGCGTCATCGCGGCATGCTTGTTCGAATCGTATCCTTTGCGTGCTTTTGGGTTGGAAAATGTGGCGCCGGGCAGCGTTTCGATTTCCTTGGCCGCCGTGCCCATGAGACGTTCGATGTGGCCGCCGAAGTGCGGGCGTCTGACGGGACGCCACTCCAGGTTAATGCCGTGTTCCAGGCATGCGCGGGAGAGCATCGCTCCGCGGAACTCGCGGGCATTGTCGACGAGCACTTTGGCCGGAATGCCGGCCACAGGCCAGCTTCCCTCGATCCCGAGTTGCGACAAAAGCGGCTCTTTTGGCGCTATGGCGTTGTAGAGGCACTGCCCGACAGCGGCCGCGCCGGGTTTTTCCATAGAGATGCAGTAGCCGACGATCATTCGCGTTCTGACATCGATGGCCAGAGTCAGGGTCGGGCGGCCGATTGCTTCGCGATGGTGCTCGTCGACGACGATAATGTCTGCTGGCGTGTGGTCGATCTGGATGACGGACAGGGGGTGATCCGCGCCGGGGAACTGGGAGATTACCGGGCGGTGACGCGCCCTGACGGCTTCGCCGTCGCCGCGCGCGATGAGCGCCCTGTCGGGGTCGACGGCTTGGATGCGCCGGCGGACTGTATTGGTGTGAGGTGCTTTGAGCCCGGCGCGTCGGCATTCCCCCTCGATGATTTTCGCGATTTTCGCGGGACGCAGTTTTTGTCGCGACAGGTAGCCGTCGGCGATTGCGCCCTCGACGATAGCCTCGACGTTGGGATCGATGGCGGTTTGTCCCTTCTGCCTTCCCCGCTTTCTTGCGACCAAAGCGGAAACCGACGGATCCTCACGGTAAATTCTCAGCCATCGATAGATGATGGCGGGTGAAAGGCTTTCCGTCTTGGCGGTGGCTTCGACCATGGCGCGCGTCAGGTGTTCGCATTCCGCCAGGGGCGCTACGATGTTCCGACGACGCTCGGCCTCGGACCATTCCTTTTCGCTGTAGGAATCCGGGTGACGAGGGGAGATCTCCGGCGCCGGTTTGGGCCGGCCTTCAGGATCGGGTGGTTTCTCGGCGTCGAGATCGGAGACGGTCAGCCGATATGGACGTCCGGCGGGCGACTTTGCGAGAAAACCTTCCGGGCCGGTGATGTGCGTGACTTCAAAGGGTAGTCCCCGGTAGCGCACGATTTCGCCGATGGCGACCTTCATGGGCG